>CAZACW010000007.1:0-64925 GCA_964483785.1 uncultured Planctomycetales bacterium | reverse complement strand
AAATGATGTTTAAAAGCGTCGTCTTGCCCGCGCCTGTCCCGCCGGAGACCACCATGTTTTTGCGGCCCAGGACGCAGGCGTTCATAAAATTGGCCATGGGCTGGGAAAGGCTCTTGAAGCGGGTCAGCAGATCTTCGATGGTGTAGCGGTCCTGGGAGAATTTACGCACCGTGATCATGGGGCCGTTCAAGGACAAGGGCGGGATGATGGCATTGATGCGCGAGCCGTCGGGCAGGCGGGCGTCGACCATGGGCGTTGATTCATCGACGCGCCTGCCTAAGGGCGCGATGATCCGGTCAATGCAGGCCCTGACCTGGTCGTTGGAGATGAAGCGCTTGTTGGTCAAAAGGATCTTCCCGTTTTTCTCCACAAAAATCTCGTCCTTGTTGTTGACTAAAATGTCCGTGATGGTGTCGTCCGACAAAAACTCCTCCATGGGCCCTAAGCCTAAGGCCTCATTGACGATCTCTCTCACCAGCCGGCCGCGCTCCTCGTGGCTGGAGATGAAGGAGCCCGAGGTCTCCGCCAGAATGTCCGTGACGATTTTCTGGGCGGCCTTGCGCAGATTGGCGGCCTGCGAAGGGTCGTTCAAGACCTCCGGGGACATTTTTTGCAGGTTCATGCGCTCAACCAGCAGGTTGTGCACGGCCCTTTTAAGCTTAATCACCTCGTCCTCTTCCTTCTTGAAATCCATCACCCCCTCGGACATGTTGGGCGTGATGCCGAATTTTTCCCAGAATTCGTCGGATTTCTTGGAGGCGTGGTCCGAACTGCGGACCTTGATCACGTCGCTGGCCTGCATATACAGGCTTTCGTCGCCCAAATGGTCGGCGATCTCGAAAAAAGTTTCCGCGACCTTGGTCTTGGCGCTGTCGATGACGCAGGGCACCCCGCGGTTTAAGGCCATGCCCACGGTCTTGCCATCGGAGGGGATCAGGGAAAAGACCTCGCAGGCCAGGGCGTTTTTCACCTCCTGCCAGGCCACCCCGCCGCGGCTTTCGGCGCGGTTAAGGATCAGCCGCACCATTTTTAAAGGAAAATGCAGGCTCTGGATGATCTCCAGGCTGGTCTTGACCTGGTACACGGCCAAAATGTCCGGCGTGCCAACTAGAAAAATCAGGTTGGAGGAGTCCATGATGCTGATCAAAATCTCGCTGAAGGTGCTGCCTCCGTCGACGATGATGTATTCGTAATGGTTGGAAGCTTTCTTGAAAAAGAGGCGCAGATTGTCGGCCGTGATATGGCCGATTTGGCGCGGGGACTTGATGCCGGGCAGAAAATGCAGGCCGCAGCTGTGGTTGATCACGTGCTTGCGGATGGCATCCGGAGGGTCCATGTCCGCCAGGATGTCGATGAGGCAATAGGCGGGCGGCAGATTGAGCATGCGCGCCATGTCCTGGCTGGCCTGCAGGTTCAAATCCACGATCAACACCCGCCGGCCTTTCAAGGCCAGGGCGCAGGCGATATTGACGGCGACAAAGGTTTTCCCAACACCGCCTTTATTGCTGAAAATGGTGATGACCTTGGAGGACATGGCTCTCTATTTTACCATGAATCCCGGCTTTGTCACTGACGATTTTAAAGGAAACCATCACAACCCCGGGGGTTGTGATGGTTGGAAGGGACTAATACGAGGCGATGACCTTCTCCGGAGCGGCCTGCCCCTGCGTGATCATCCGGTTGTACACGATGGGGATGGTAAAGACAATATCGTCCTGGTCCATGCCGGAGGCAAACGCGTCAAACGGGGCCGCGGACCTGGCCGCCTGCATGGCGTCCTGGTCCAGGATATTGCTGCCCGACGATTGCAGAAGCTCTTCCGAATCCAGGGACCCGTCTTTAAGAATGTGCAGTTTAAGCTTCACCGTGCCGGCCAGATCCTGCCCCAGGGCCGCGGGCGGATAGGCGATGGCCCGGGAAATCTTCTCCTGCACCGTGCGCGCGTAGGCGGTCATCACCGGAAGCACCAGGGAGGTCTCATCCCCGGAGGACTTAGGATGCGGCCACTCCGAGTGCATGGCCTCATGCGGATATTTTCCGTCGATCTCATTCCAGGCCTTGTTCTCCTCAGGGGTCGGCATGATCAGCTGTTTCTGCTCGAATTTCTTTTCAGTCAGCACGGTCGGCGTCAAGATGATCACCATCTCGGTGTTATTCGTCGGGGAAGGATAGGAGGAACTGCGAAACAACAGCCCCAAGACCGGGATGTCCCCCAAAAACGGGACCTTGGTGATCTGCTTGCTGTCCGAATATTTGATCAGGCCCGCCAGCACAATGGTCTGCTTGTTCTCCATCAAAAGGTCGGTGGTGGCATTGCGGGTGATAAAGGCCACATTGCCGTTGGAAGAATTGGCCGCGTCGATGTCGCGGATGTCCATGTTAAGCAAAACATCGATCTTGCTGCCGCGGATGGTGGGCGTGACCATCATGTTGACACCGTACTGCGCATAGCTCGTATTTTGGGTCAAGGTGCTGCCCGTCGTATTGGTGGTCGTTGTTTCAATGGGGATCTCGCCGCCCACCAGGAAGGAGGCCTGTTTGCCGCTGACAGCGACGAGCCTGGGCTTGGAAATCAGCCTGGCCTTGCCGTCCTGGATCAGGGCCTGCACCGTGGCTTCCAGGGGCGTTGTCCTGCGGAAATTGCCGATCTTAAAAAAATTGTCCGGATGGCCGTTCATCTGCGGCAGGGTCTCGTTATAATTGAGCGTGATATTGCCGGCACTGCTGCCGCCCCCGCCGTTGGCGCCGGAGCTGGTCGAGCCCCAGAGAATGCCTAAGCTCTTTTCATAATTGGTCTGGATTTCCACGACCTCCATGTCCACCTGGATCAAATCCTCGTCCTTTTGCGTCTTCACGAGATTCAGCAGGCCCTCGCTGTAGGGGGCCAGGACATTGTTAAGCCTGTCCTTGTCTTCCTTGGACATGGACCCGGAAACCACCACCTTGCCTTCTTCGGGGTTTTCTTCCAGGGCAACGCCGGTGATATTGGCCTCGGCCAAAATCTTCTGCAAGCGCGCCTTGACGGAGCCAAGCTCTTCATTGATCACCTGCACGATGACGGTGCGCTTGCCGTTGGCATCCCACAAAAACAGGATGGTCTTGCCCTGCCTTTTGGCCAACAGCGAAACCTTGTCTTCTTTAGCGTCGGAAATGTCCGCGATGTCCGGGTTCGTGACCGAGACCCTGGTCAGGCCGGAGGCCTGCACGGTCTGGATGTCGCCGACGACAAGGTCAATGACGTCCTGCTGGGCCGCGGCCTCATCGTCGGCCAAAAGCCGCGGCATAAAATAAGCGCACAGGCCCGCTGCGAGGCTCAAGGCCAGTGCTGTTTTAATCAAAGGAGATTTCATAGGGTCTATAATTCCTTGCCGGCCCTATAGATCTGGATGGCCGGCTTGTTGTTTTCGATGGGTTTGGCGTTGGCATTTTCCCCGTCGGGGTCCTGAATGTTGACGCCCTGGTTTTTCATCACATAATCCGCCAAGGTCTTCCAGGTGGAGGCCTTGACCATTTGATGTTCGGTCTCATCCGGCGAGCGCAGGGCCAGCTGGATGGAACCGTTCTTGTTGGCAAAAGACAAAAGCCCGGCTTCCTGAGGGTCCACCGCCAGGGTGATCTTTAAGGCCGGGGCCGCCTGCTGGTCGTCATAGGCCCCGGGATCATCCAAATTGGTGTTGATGGCCAAGACTTGCAGGCCCTGAAAAATCATCGCCGTGACGTTTTTCTTGTCCACATCCTGGGCCGGGACACTCAGCTGGGCGATCACGTCCACAAAATCTCCGGGATTAAGCAGGCCGCCCACGGCTTCCAGGGAACTGATCATCACGGTCACCGCGCGTTTGCCCGCGGGCGTCTTTAAGGCCAAGGACGGCTTGCGGACCTTGACAGGCGCCACCACCACAGGCTGGCGGGCGCGCGCCTCGGCCTGCTCCAGGGCCGCCTTCATGGAATCGATCTGGCGTTTGGTGTCCTGGGCCTGTTCGGTCTTCACGCGCTGCAGTTCCTGCGCCAGGGCCGCCATCTGCATTGCGCTCTTCTGTTCCAATTGGCCCATGGCCGCCTTTTGCTTGGCGTCATAATGCTCGGCCAGGGTCGCGGTCTGTTTCTGGATGCTGACCCTGACATAATTGCTGGTCAAAAAAACCGCCACAACGCCGGCGATCACGGCACCGGCGATGATGATGATCTGTTTTCTATTCTCGAGAGGCAATGGACCCTCCAGTGTGTATTCTCATTTACCGACGACTTGGACGATCAAGTCCTGGTTATACTCCGGCTTGTCCTTCTGCGCCAAGTCTCTCAGGTGGCTGAGGATCTTCTCCTGCTGTTTCTGCAGGGTCAACCCATAAATCAGGTCCTTCTTGATTTCCGCGAAGGACTTGACCATGCCGCCTGTTTTAGAATCGACCTTTACGATGTAATAGCCTTGCGGCCCCTTAAACGCGGCGCTGACGCCGCCTTCTTCCAAATTAGCGATCGCGGTATCCATGGCTTCAAACGGCGCTTTGGCGCTGGTGAAAGGTTTCAGCTTCCCGCCGTCGGCGGCCGTGGCCCCCTTGGACTGGGCCTGGGCGAGCTGGGCAAAATCAGCGCCCTGCAAAATCTGCACCAGCAGGCCCTTGGCCGTGGCCTCATCCGCCACGATGATCTCGCGCACGCTCCATTTGACCGGTTCGGCAAATTTGGACTTGTTCGCGTCATAATACACGCGGGCATCGTCCTCGGTGGCTGCGATTTCCTTGGTGAGCTTGCCGGCCAATTCCTGCACGAGCAGGGTCTTGCGGAAATCCTCCACAGCGTCCTTCACTTCCTTTGTATCCGCCAGGCCGGAATTCTCGGCGTCATCCACCAATAATTGCTGGCGGACCAGTTCTTCCAGGACGGCCTTTTTGCTGTTGGCATCGTCTGCCTTGAAATCCGGCAGCTGCTGTTTTAAAAGGGCGACACGGTCATTGAATTCTTCGGCGGTCAAGGTCCATTTGCCGATGCGCACCAGGGCATTGCCGGGCAAGGGACCGCTGTTGTCTGAAATATTTTGAACGGCAGGCGCGGGGGCGGCGGGCGCAGTGGGTGAAGCGGCAGGCTGGCTTTGGGCATTGTCCTGTTTTTTGGAGCCTAAGCCCAGCCAATCACAGCCGGCAATACTGACACAAACTAGAAACAAAGAAAACAAGGCTAAACCTGACAAGCCAGACATTTTCATAAAACTCTCCCTATGATAAAAAATCTATTAAAGTATATACGGCCAATTGCAAAAAAACAAGCCGCGGCCCTGATTTTTCCTTGTAAATTCTTCAAATTTGTATCGTAACTTATTCTCGCCCAATAGATAAAATGATATATGAAGATTTTGTGAGGGTCAATAAAAAGTCAAATTATTTCAGCGACGGCCTGCTTTTCCGCGAGCAGTTCATCATAGGTGGCCTTGATTTTGGCCTGGGCAAAGGCATTATGCTTGATCCCCTGGACAATGGCGCATTCCCGGCCGTTGGAGCGCACCGGAAAGCCGAAGATCAGGCCCGGCTCAATGCCGTAACTGCCATCGGAACAAACTGCCGCTGAAAAAAATTCTCCTGCGGGGGTGGGGGTGATGATGCGGCGGACGGTATCGACCACTGCGTTTGCGGCCGAAGCGACGGAAGAAAGGCCGCGGGCCTTGATCACTGCGGCCCCCCGTTTTTGCACGGTCTCAATGAAGGGGCCCTGCAGCCAGGCCTCGTCCTTGATGCTGTCCATGGCCGGGCGGCCGTTGATGGCCGCGTTGTAAAAATCCGGATATTGGGTCGCGGAATGATTGCCCCAGATGGCCACATTCTTAACACCGCTGACCGGGGCCTTGGCTTTTTGCGCCAGCTGGGTGCGGGCACGGTTCTCGTCGAGCATGGTCATGGCGAAAAAATTTTGAGGGGGGATATTCTTGCAGACGCTTTTGGCGATATAGGCGTTGGTGTTGCAGGGATTGCCCACCACCAGGACCTTGCAGCCGGGCTTGGCGTGTGCAGAAAGGGCCCGGCCCTGCACGGTAAAGACCCCGCCGTTGATCTTTAAAAGGTCGCTGCGCTCCATCCCCTCCTTGCGGGGCACGCTGCCGATCAAAAGGGCCCAGTCCAAATCCTGAAACGCCGCGTTAGGGTC
Organism: uncultured Planctomycetales bacterium; assembly: GCA_964483785.1. Classification (GTDB taxonomy): domain Bacteria; phylum Omnitrophota; class Gorgyraeia; order Zapsychrales; family Fredricksoniimonadaceae; genus JABDGZ01. The sequence goes on along the minus strand of CAZACW010000007.1, from coordinate 58,790 downwards.
TGAAAAAAGGGCGACCGAGCGCAGCAAGGGAAAGGCGCAATCGTTAAGCTCCATCACCACCCCGCTTAAGGCCGGCAGGGCCTTCTCTAATTCGAGCAGGCTTAAATCGATTTGGGTGTCAGGCCCGAACATTTCTCCGGCGGCGATGCGAAACAAAAGCGCGTAGCCGATCTGGCCCGCGGCACCGGTGACAGCGACCTTGATGCGATTGGACATGCTCCCTCCTAAGATATTAAAAAAAAATTGATTCTACTCAACTGATGTTATTAAGCGCACTGCGGCGCCAGTTTATAACTTGCAACGTCTTCAAACACCCACTTATTCTTAAGGGTGTTGTAAATAATTCCTAACCATTTACGTGCCGTCGCTATAATCGCCTTCCCCGAACCCTTCTTGGCCTTTAATCTGCCCGCATTCAATCTGCAAACAAGGTCCCTTTTTTGCGCTTGCGCCCAATCATGCGGACAAATGCATTGGCTTGTTCCAGCCATTGCAGGCGTTGAGCATAGGTCGTATGCTTGACGTAATGTTCCAGATGTTCATAAATATTGGGGTTTCTCTTTTTAACTTTAATGGCTTTCATATTTTCTGGAGCCGTTTGATTTCATTTAATTGAAGAACGTCATCTAAATCTTTAAAGCGGCCGGCCTTTTTTTTAAGCTTAATAAGATGATTGATATTAATGAGTGGGATAGAAACCCCTTCTACCGTTATGACTTTCTTCTTTTTATAAAGTTCTCTAAAGTCTATGGGTTCATCGACAAACATATCAATTAATTGGAATGGAGGATTTTTATCTACAAATGAAAATACGATCATCCCCTTTGTTTTTTTCCAATCATGGCGCAGTTTTGCATCACAAAATTGTTCTTGAGTAACAGGGACTTTGGGCAAATAACCCACCGATTTTAAAGCATCATATAATTTCTTTAAATTTTTTTCTTCTAAAAAAACAATTAAATCCAAATCACCGGTATTGCGTGTATATCCGTATAAAACAACGGCCACCCCTCCGGCAACGACATACTTCACCTTGGCTTTATTTAACGCCTTGAATGCTTCTCCGTAAAACATCCGCCACCTCATTTACAACCAATTTATGTTTAAATGATTATAACCGCGGCTAATATGAGCTTCAATACAAATTAGGGATGGGCCATAAGCTCAGCGGAAACAGCCGTCTGGCCGGCGGGCTTAAAAATAGGGGACAGCGCCCTATTTTTATTTCACGTCATGCTGAAAAATAGGGCGCTGTCCCCTATTTTAAGACGCCCGGCAAGGCCTTTCTGGCTTTCTGCACTTCTTCCATCTCGATTTGACCGAAAATGATCTCTTCCCGATCGCCGCTGCCTTCAGCGATGATCTCCCCCCACGGCGCGACAATCATGCTGTGGCCATGGGCCTGGATGCCCCGGCGGTCTGTGCCGACCTGGGCCGGCGCCAGCACATAGGACAAATTTTCAATGGCGCGGGCCCGCAGCAGGGGCTCCCAATGCGCCTCGCCGGTTTTGCGGGTAAAACACGACGGGACCGTCAAGACCTTTGCCCCTTGGCGCGCATAGCGCTGGTAAAGATCAGGAAAACGCAGATCATAGCAGACGGAAAGGCCGAAGGTAAAGGCCCCTGCCCTGGCCAAGGCCGGACGCTGCCCTGCCTTCATGAGCTCTGCTTCCCGGATGATCTTATCCGCCAGCCGGGCATCGAATAAATGGATTTTGCGGTACCGGGCCTGGATCTGCCCGCAGCCATCCAGGAATACCGACGTGTTATAGGCAAGGCCTTGGGGCGCGCGCTCCAGCAGGGAGCCCAGCAAAATAAAGGCCTTGGCGCGCCGGGCCAGGGGCCGGAAGGCTTCCACCGTCGGGCCTGGTATATTTTCCCTGGCCGCGCGAAAAGCTTCTTGGTCCTTCGCATCGCCCCGAAAATTAAAAACTTCCGGAAGCAGAACGCCTTGGGCGCCCTTGGCCAGGGCCTCCTGTGTCAGCGCCAGGGCGGTCTTGAGATTCGAACCTTTGTCCGTCCCGGCGCTAAACTGCAAAAGGGCAATTTTCAAAATTCCTGGTGTCTTGGTCATCGCACGGTTTGATCAGCGCGCCGCAGGGGTTTTTAAAATCTCCCCGTATTCCTTATAACAGCTGGTATAAAACGGCTGTTTCTTTAAAAAAGCGCGCCAGGCCGAGAGCTTGGGGTAGGCGCAAAGATCGTATTGGGCCATCTCCGCAGGCTCGAGCAGGGCCAAAAGGATGATATCCGCCAGGCTCAGCTCGTCCCCGGCGATCATGCGATGCCCCTCCAGCTGTTGTTCAATGACCGGAAAATATTGTTTGAGAAATTTTTCTCCGTCGGCAATGGCGGCTGCATTGACCGGCAGGCCGCGGCGCGGGGCAAAGACCCGGTTGTAGACAATGGGCATGAAATTGGCGCCTATATGAAAAGAAATAAAATCGATCCATTGGTCAATGACGGCGCGCGGCCTGGTCTCCTTGGGGTAAAGGGGCGCGTTGTGCTTGTCGCACAAATAGCGGCAGATGGCATTGCTTTCAAACAGGCGGAAGCCGTCGTCGTCGATGGCCGGGATCTTGCCCGCGGGATTGATCTTTAAAAACCATTCCTGCTTATGCTCGCCCTCGCGCAGATTGAGGACCTGCCATTGGTGGGCAATCCCTAAATAAGCGGCGGTCAAGCGGACCTTGATGGCTGGGCCGGAAAGGTCGGAACCGTAGATGGTAAGCATGTTGCCCTCCTCAATTTTGAAAGGGCAAATGCCCTTTCAAAATTAACGACCCCAACGGGAAAAGGCTTCAGTGAACGCTCTCTTGCTCGTCAACCCTCCCGCATCTGACTCGTCTGAGAGCTTCAAACGCGAAGGCGGTTATTAATTTTGAAAGGGCAAAATGCCCTTTCAAAATTAACGACCCCAACGGGATTTGAACCCGTGCTGCGAGCTTGAAAAGCTCGTGTCCTGACCAGGCTAGACGATGGGGTCTAAAAAATTGCGGATGGAATCCGCTATTATAGGACGGCGGCCCTTTTCGTCAAGTTGAAACTATTCTTCTTCGTGGCTGACGACGTGGGCGATGGAGGAGACCTTGTCCCCGGACTCCATGGAAATCAGGCGTACGCCCACGGCGCTGCGGCCGGTCTCGCGGATCTCGGCCGGCGAGGAGCGCACCACCATGCCTTTCTTGGTCACGGCCATGATCTCATCCCCGTCGGAAACAGCCATCACGCCCACCACGCTGCCGTTTTTCTCGGTGATCTTGACGTTGATGATCCCCTTGCCCCCGCGCGCCTGGGTACGGTACTCGGTAAAGTCCGAGCGCTTGGCAAAGCCCAATTCACAGACGGAGAGCAGTTTGGCGCCGGTCTTGTCCACGTCCGGCGCAAAAACCAGCATGCCCACGACAAAGTCGCCCTTTTCCAGGTTGATGCCGCGCACTCCCTTGGCCGAACGCCCCATCTCGCGCAGCTGCTTCTCGGGAAATCTCAAGGAAATGCCCTCGCGCGTGGCCAGCAGCACATCTTCCTTGCCGTTGCTTAAAGCAACACCGATGAGCTCATCCTTAGGCTCCAGGCCTATGCCGACGATGCCGCCTTTGCGGGGGTTGTTGTAGGCAGAGACCTTGGTCTTCTTGACCAGGCCCTGTTTGGTGGCAAAGACCAGGAATTGGTCTTCCCTGAATTCCTTCACCGCCACGATGGCGCTGATCTTCTCCTCGGGCTTGAACGACAGCAAATTCACGATGGCCTTGCCCTTGGCGGTGCGCGAAGCCACCGGGATTTCATAAACTTTGAGCCAGCGCACGGCGCCCAAATTCGAGAATATCAACAAAAAGTCCTTGGACGAGGCCACAAACATGCGCTCCACAAAGTCCTCGTCGGAGGTGGTCATGGCCGTGACCCCCTTGCCCCCGCGCTTCTGGGAGCGGTAGCTGTCCACGGCCAGGCGCTTGACATAGCCCTTGTTGCTGATGGTGATGGCCATGTCCTCCTCGGCGATCATGTCCTCGATGGCGATGTCCTCGGCCTTGGCCGCGATTTCCGTGCGGCGCTCATCGGCATATTTTTTCTTGATCTCCTCCAGCTCTTCCTTGATGAGGCCGTCCACCCTTTTCTCCGAGGCCAAAATCGCGCGGAAATTATCGATGTCCTTCAAGAGCTGCTGGTATTCCGCCTCGATCTTGTCGCGCTCCAGGGCGGCCAGGCGCTGCAGCTGCATCTCCAGGATGGCCACGGCCTGCGCCTCGGTGAGTTCGAATTTCTTCATCAGGGCTTCCTTGGCGTCGGCCGTGGTCTTGGAAGCGCGGATGGTCTTGATGATCTCATCCAGGTGCTTAAAGGCGATCCTTAAGCCCTCCAGGATATGGGCGCGGCGCAGGGCCTTGTCCAAATCAAATTGGGTGCGCCGGCGGATCACCACCCGCCGGTGGACGAGGTAATGGTGCATCAATTGCTTCAAATTCAGGACCTTAGGGGACTTGTTGACCAAGGCCAGGTTGATGATCCCGAAGGTGATCTCCATCTGGGTGTGCTTGAAAAGGTAGTTGAGGACAATATTCGCGTCCACGTCGCGCCGCAGTTCGATCACCACCCGGATGCCGTCCTTGTCGCTCTCGTCGCGGATGTCCGTGATCCCGTCCACCTGCTTGTTCTGCACCAAGTCCGCGATGTTTAAAATCAGATTGGCCTTGTTGACCTGATAGGGGATCTCGGTGATGATGATCGCTTCCTTGTTGCTCTTCTGCTGCTCGATGCTGGCCCGGGCCCGCAGGATCACCTTGCCGCGGCCGGTATTGTAGGCGTCGGTAAAGCCCTCCCGGCCGCAGATGATGCCTGCCGTCGGGAAATCCGGCCCCTTGACGCATTTCATCAATTCCTTGATCGTGGCCTCGGGATTATCCAGCAGAAACACCAGGCCGTCTGTGATCTCGCCCAGATTGTGCGGGGCCATGTTGGTGGCCATGCCCACGGCGATCCCGGAGGAGCCGTTGACCAAAAGATTGGGGATCATGGCCGGCAGGATGTCGGGCTCTTCCAAGGACCCGTCGAAATTGGGGCTGAAATCAACGGTCTGCTTCTCGATATCATTGAGCATTTCCTCGGCCACGGCATCCATCCTGGCCTCGGTGTAACGCATGGCCGCGGCCGCGTCGCCGTCGATGGAGCCGAAATTGCCCTGGCCGTCGATCAAAGGATAGCGCAGGGAAAAGTCCTGCACCATGCGCACCATGGTGTCATAGACCGCGGAGTCCCCGTGGGGATGGTATTTGCCCAGCACTTCCCCGACGATACGCGCGCTTTTCTTGTAGGGCTTGTTGTGCTCGAGATTGAGCTCCTTCATGGCAAAGAGGATGCGCCGGTGCACGGGCTTGAGGCCGTCGCGCACGTCCGGCAGGGCGCGGCCCACGATCACGGACATGGAATAGGACAGGTAGGAATTCTTCATTTCCTCTTCGATATAGACCGGGATCACCCGTTCTTTTTTGTTCAAATCGCGTGACATGACAATAAGGCCTTTCTACAGTTTATATGTCCAGATTTTTGACTTCGTGGGCAAAGCTTTCGATGAACTGCCGGCGGGGCTCCACTTCATCGCCCATGAGCATGGCAAAGGTCTTGTCCACCTCGACGGCGTCTTCCAGCGCGACTTTGAGGATGGTGCGCCGCTGGGGGTCCATGGTGGTGTCCCAGAGCTGCTGGGGGTTCATCTCCCCTAAGCCTTTGTAGCGCTGGATGTGCATGCCCTTTTTGGCGGACTCGCGCACATAATGCAGGATGTCCACGACCGACATCACCTGGGTCTTGGTCTTTTCATCTTCGATCACAAACAGCGGTTTCATGTCGGCCTTAGGTCTACCCTTCTCTTTTTTGTCCTTGGCCAAAAGCACCTGTTCCTCGACGCTGCGCTTGTAGTCCTGCAGGAAAATGTCGAATTTATCCAGCCGCTCCTGCAGGGGCTCGATGTCTTCCGATTCAAACACCTCGATGTACTGGGTCTCGGTGTCGTCCTTGGTGATTTCCGCGAGTTCTTTGTCGTCGAACACATATTCGTCCTGGGTCCCGGACTTGACGATGTAGCGGGGCATTCTTTTGCGTTTGGCGTCATATTTATCGACGTAGGCGCTAAAATCGACCCCGCGGCGCTTGAGCCGCTCGACTAAGATCTCCAATTCCACCAAAGCCTGCAGGATGTCCTTGAGCTGGGCCGGGGTATAGATTTTCTTGCCCTCGATCTTGGTGAGCTTAACGCCCTCGGTGCCCAGTTCCAGGATCAAATCATTCATCTCCTTCTCGGTCTGGATATATTCTTCCCGCTTGCCCCGCGTCACCTTATACAGCGGGGGCTGGGCGATGTACACATGGCCGTTTTCGATGAGCTGGGGCATCTGGCGGTAGAGCAGGGTCAAGATCAGGGTGCGGATATGCGATCCGTCGACATCCGCGTCGCACATCAGGATGATCTTGTGATAGCGCAGTTTCTCGACGTTAAAATCCTCGCTGACGCCCGTGCCCAGGGCCGTGATCATGGTGCGGATCTCTTCATTGCTTAAAATTTTATCCAGACGCGATTTTTCCACATTTAAGATCTTGCCCTTTAAAGGCAATATGGCCTGAAAAGAGCGGTCCCTGCCCTGCTTGGCCGAGCCGCCGGCGGAATCCCCTTCCACAAGGTAAAGCTCGCACATGGCCGGGTCCTTTTCCGAGCAGTCCGCGAGCTTGCCCGGCAGGCCGCCGGAATCCAGGGCCCCTTTGCGCCGGGTCAAATCGCGCGCCTTGCGCGCGGCCTCGCGGGCCCGCGCGGCCATGATCACCTTGTCCACGATCTTGTTGGCCACCGACGGGTTCTCTTCGAAAAACCGGGTCAGGGCCTCCAGGGTCATGGAGGAGACCAGGCCGTCCACTTCGGAGTTGCCGAGCTTGGTCTTGGTCTGGCCTTCAAACTGAGGGAAAGGGATCTTGACCGAAATCACCGCCACCAGCCCCTCGCGGGTATCGTCCCCTGAGATGCCCACGCCGTCCTTGTCCTTGAGCAGGTTCTTGGCCTTGGCGTAATTGTTGATGGCGCGCGTCAGGGCCGAACGGAACCCCGAAAGATGGGTGCCGCCTTCGACGGTGTTGATGCTGTTGGCATAGGAAAACACGGTCTCATTGTAGGAATCGTTGTACTGCAGGGCGATTTCCACGTCGATGCTGTCTTTTTCTTTTTCGAAATAAAAGACCTTGCTGTGCAGGGGCGTTTTGTTTTCCGAAAGATGTTCCACAAATGAGACCAGGCCGCCTTTGAACAAAAACACGGATTCCTTGGGCTTGTCCCCGCGGCTATCGACGAGCTTGATCGAGGTGCCCTTGTTTAAAAACGCAAGCTCGCGCAGGCGCTTGGCCAGAATATCGTAAGAAAATTTCAGGGTCTCTTTAAAGATCGTCTTGTCCGGCTTGAACGTGACCTTGGTGCCGGTGGATTTGGTCTTGCCGATGATGGAAAGCTTGGAGACCGTCTGGCCCTGCTGATAGCGCTGATGGTAAATATTGCCCTCGCGCTTGACCTCCACTTCGAACCATTCGGAGAGGGCGTTGACGCAGCTGATGCCGACACCGTGCAGCCCGCCGGAGACCTTGTAGGTGTCCTTGTCGAACTTGCCGCCGGCGTGCAGGGTGGTCAAAACCACTTCCACGGCCGGCTTCTTCTCCTTTTCCATCATGCCCACCGGAATGCCGCGGCCATTGTCAATGACGGAGATGGACTCATCATGGTTGATCATGACCTCAATAGTGTCGCATTCCCCGGCCAAGGCTTCGTCGATAGAGTTATCCACGGCTTCGTACACCAGATGGTGCAGCCCGCGGCTGGCGGTGTCTCCGATGTACATGGCCGGCCGCATGCGCACGGCGGCCAGGCCTTCCAGAACGGTAATGCTGCTGGCGTCGTAGGCGCCTTTGGATTTGGCTGGTTTTTCTTCGGTCTTCATAACGTCCTTCCCTAAAATAAAATGATTTACCGTGCTTCCACTTTAAAATGAATCCTGGTGATCGTCGGAAAATCCTTTTGCATATCTTTAAGCAGGGCTTCCCTGTTTAAATTCAATTTGACCAGGCGCAGGGACGAATCCGCGCTGACGGTCAGGCACCCGTCTTTTAAGGCCGTGGCCCGGCTGGCGCTGTCCTTGGATATCCTCCCCCAGGCTTCCTGAATGTCCTGGATCGAGGCCCCCTGGCCTGAAGCCATTTTCCCCATCACCTGGGCCACGATGTCCTTGATCGTATCCAAGGCCGCCTCCCCTTGATCTTAAAGCCTCATGGGCAGGGCCAGGTACAAATAGTCCGGCGTGCGCAGGACGCACGGCTTGTCGGGCCCTAAAAATTCCAGTTCAATCTCATCCTGCGGCAGCTGCTTTAAGACATCGATGAAAAACTGCGGGTTAAACCCGGCGATCAGCTCCTGGTGCCCGTAAGCGATGTCGATTTCTTCCCGGTGCTCGCCGATATCCGGTGTCGATTTGGAAATCACCAGCTTGTCCTTGAAAAGTTCGAATTTCACCGCCTGAAAATCCGGGGTCGAAAGCAGATTGGCCCGGCGGATCGCGGAGAGATGATGCGCGGTTTTAAGCCTCACCTTGTGCGGGATTTCCTTAGGGATCACCTGCTTGTAATTGGGAAACTCCCCTTCGATGATGCGGGTGGCGATTAAGACCCCGTCAATATTAAACAGGACTTGGGTCGTGCCGTTGATGATGCTCACCTGCCCCTCGTCCTTCAAATTGCGGTTGATTTCATGGATGGCCTTGATCGGGATGATGATATGGAATTCCTTGTGCGCGGGGTGCAGTAGTTTTCTTTCCATCTTGGCCAGGCGCCTTCCGTCGGTGGCGACCATGCGCGCCACCTCCCCTGCCACTTCCAGCAGAATCCCGTTTAAAACATAGCGGGATTCCTCATAGGAGACCGCGAAACTGGTCAAGCGGATCATCTCTTTTAAGTCCGCCTGTTTGATCAACACCGCGTCCTTGTCTTTAAACTCCGGGAATTTGGGAAACTCCTCTTTAGGCAGGCCGTTGAGTTTAAAACTGCAGTTTAGGCCTTCGATTTCAATCTGATTGTTCTTGCGCGCGGAAATCACCACATCGCCGGCCGGCAGTTCCCGCACAATATCGCTGAAACGCTTGGCCGGAATCGTGATCGCCCCTTGTTCATACACATGCACAGGCAATTCACAAGATATCCCGATGTCCAAATCCGTGGTGTTGAGCTTTAAAGCGCTGTTATGCGTCTCCAAGAGCATGTTGGATAATATAGGTAAGGTGGTTTTGGGCGAAACGATATTGCTGACCGTTGCGATGGCGGCCTGAAGTTCTTCTTTATTCGACTTGATTTTCATATGCACAACCTTTGCCTAATATGATTTTGGAAGCCCTTGGGCCAATCAGTAGAAATTGTAATAGGGCCTGTGGATAAGTTGAATTAAGAACAAAACCTGATTATTTGAATACGGTTAGAGCTATTAACAGTTGTGGATAACCCTTGGATAAGCCCAAGGCCTTATCCACATCAATTCATTGTAAAAGGATCGCGTTTAAATAATCAACGCTTTTTTTGATTTCTTGATTGGTCAAAAAGTCCCTCTCCACCTTCTTATAGGCATGCAGGACCGTGGTATGGTCCTTGCCGCCGAAAGCGGCCCCGATTTCCGGCAAGGAATGGGTGGTCAATTTGCGGGCCAGGTACATGGCCACCTGCCGGGGCACCACCACATTCTTATTGCGTTTCTTGGTTTTTAAGTCCGCCAAAGCCACCTGGTAATAGGCCGCCACTTCTTTCTGGACCATGTCGACGCTGATGGTCTTGATCGTTTCTTTGACCATGTCCTTAAGGACCTGTTTAGCGACGGGCAGGGAAATGACCTTGTCTTCCAAAAGCGCATAGGCCACGACCCTGATCAAGGCCCCCTCCAGCTCGCGGATATTGGTCTTGATCTCTTGGGCTATAAATAATACCACATCATCCGGGACTTCCACAGATTCTAATTCTAATTTTTTGCGCAGAATGGCCACCCGGGTCTCATAGTCCGGCGGCTGGATGTCCGTGATCAGGCCCCAGGCGAAGCGCGAGACCAGGCGCTCTTCCAGGTTGGCGATTTCCTTGGGCGGCCTGTCCGAGCAGATGATGATCTGCTTGTGGTGGTCATGCAGGGTGTTGAAGGTATGGAAAAACTCCTCCTGGGTCGAGACCTTGCCGGCGATGAAATGGATATCGTCGATCAACAAGATGTCGACGTGGCGGTATTTCTGCCGGAAGCTTTCCGAGGCGTGGTGGCGGATGGAATTGATGAGCTCGTTGGTAAACTGTTCGGAAGAGAGGTAGCAGATTTTCAGGGCCGGGTTTTTGCGCTGGGCCTCGTGGGTGATGGCCTGCAAAAGATGGGTCTTGCCTAAGCCCACCGGGCCGTAGATAAAGAAAGGATTGTAGGATTTGGCCGGGTTTTCCGCCACGGCCTGCGCGGCCGCGAAGGCGAAGCGGTTGCTTTGGCCCACCACGAAATTTTCAAACAGGAAACGGGGGTTTAAATGGATGTTTTTGTCCGTGGGCGCGAAGGATTTTTCGATCTGGTCGAGCTTCTGCTGGGTCTTTTTGTTCAACAGCTCGGGATTGACGGAAAATTCGACGGCGATCCCCTGCCCCCCCTCGGTGCGCAGGCAGCGTTCGATGATCCCCCGGTAGCGCTCGTCGATCCAGTTCTTGAAGTACTCGTCGGGAGCTTCAATGGTCAGCACGCCGGGGTTTTTTTCGCAGGTTTTCAAGTGGGAAAACCAGGTGCCGTAGGAGGTCTCCCCGATGGTGGTTTTGATGGGAATTTGGGCCTTCTGCCAGACGTCATTCAGGGTCATTTGAGACGAGATCACAAGTTATGCACAGCTGTGGATTCAATTCGAAGAGAGGCGAAACCTCAATCTCGAGGCTGTGTTAAGCTCCAGTTAAGATGCGATGGGCATTATAACAAAGCATTTTTGGATTGCAATGGTTTTTTGCCTTCAAAGCGCTTGACTTCACTTTGGGGTATGTTATAATTGCCCAACATTTAAGCCCTAAGGAGATGATCGAGAAAGAATGGCACCATGAAGAAGCATTTAAAGACGCCGACGAATATCGTTGGAAAGAAAAAACACGGATTCCGTAAGCGCATGGCGACCTCGGACGGCCGCAAAGTGCTCAGCCGTCGACGAGCTAAGGGCCGCCACCGCATATCTTCCTAAAGTTAGCCCGCAGGCGCATTCATCCATGCTGACTAAGGCCTTGATCCTTTGCATCAAAACCTATCAGTGTCTAAGCCGGGTATTTTGCGTCAGGCATTGCCGGTTTTACCCGTCGTGCTCGCACTATGCCATCGAGGCCATCGAGCGGCATGGCCTGCGCGCCGGTATTATGCAATCCCTCTATCGCCTTCTGCGCTGTTCTCCGGCGTGCGACGGCGGGTATGATCCAGTAAGGTAAAGGCCATGGACCGAAACACCCTATTAGCCATTGTTCTTGCGGCCGCTGTATTATTTGCCTATCAGACGGTCTTTGTTCCGCCCAAAGCTCCCCCCAGCGTAAATAATCCACAAAATACTGCACAACAACATGTTGCGTCAAATATAGACAATCAGATCGCGGAGAGTCAAAAAACACATGAATTATCCACAAATGTGCCAGATAAAACATCTGATTATGATATCAAATCCACTGATAAGGACATTTCCTTTACAAATGTGGGTGGATCACTCCACAAAGTAGAATTTACCCGCAATCTTCCCTTCCCGGTCACAAATATTATCAGCATAGATGAGTTAGATAATTGGGTTTATTCAGGCCAAAGAATCGATGAGAAAAGGATCTTTTTGACCTATAAAAATCAGAATTGGCAGATTGCCAAGACCTATGAATTGGTTGATCAGGACCTGATCAAGGTCAGAATGGAAATTAAAAATTTGACGGAAATGTCCAATCTGGAAAATCTAAGCTTCAGGCTTTATACGGTTGATGTTTCCAGAATGGACATTAATCAGAATTCCAGAGACAGCGCCTTGTACGAGTACTCGGTTTCATCTAATCGTGGAACAGTACGCAAAGGCAATGCCATTAAATTCTCGGACAAGAATAATAAATCGGATAATGCCGCGGTACTTTGGGCTGGATTTAGAAGCCATTATCAGGCCTTGGTCATAAAACCTGGATTTGAGACAAAATCTTATGAAATCAAAGCAGATAACGAAAAACAGCTGTCCATATCCATCAAGCCCCAGGATAAAATTTTAGGGCCAGGGGAGAGTGCTGTTTATGATTTCAATATATATCTTGGGCCTCAAAATCCATGGCTGATGAAGACCTATCATCAAGGATTTGAAAAGATTGTTGCTTTCAGCAGTTTCCCGGTCATTGAGTGGATCGCCCAGGCCATTTATTATACTATACCGTTTTTCCATAATATTTTTAAAAGCTGGGGCCTGGGCATTATTCTAATCAGTATGCTGATTTATGGAATTACTTATCCATTGACCATGCAAAGCATGATGTCCATGCGTAGAATGCAGGAAGTCCAGCCTAAATTGACTGCTTTAAAGGAGCGGTATAAAAATGATCCCCAAAAGCTTAACGCGGAAATGATCGAGATTTACCGTCGAGAAAAGATCAATCCTTTCGGCGGCTGTCTGCCGTTTTTGATCCAGATGCCGTTTTTTATGGCCCTGTACCAGATTTTATGGCGGGCCCAGTATTTTCAAGGCCAGGGCTTTTTGTGGATCAAGGACCTTTCCCAGCCGGACCGTTTGATAATTTTTCCTTTTTATTTGCCTTTGCTTGGGAATGAGCTTAATATATTACCTGTGCTGACCGGGGGCATGATGTTTTTCCAGCAGAAAATATCAAGCAAAAATATGATCGTGATGGATGAACAGCAGGCGACCCAGCAGAGGATGATGATGTATATAATGCCGGTGATGATGACTTTTTTGTTCTATAAATTTGCCAGTTCCTGGGCCATTTATTTCCTGGTATTTTACGTTTTGTCCACCTTGACCCAGTGGAAGATAGCCAAGGCCAGCAGCAGTAAATAATCATTGTATGGCAATTAAATCTGAATCAAGCGAGTTTGAAGGGGATACGGTAGAGGAGGCCATTAATAAGGCGGTTGTCAAATTGGGCGTTTCCAAAAGCAGATTGGACATTAAAATTGTGTGTGAGGAGAAGAGGGGGCTGTTTGGAATGCATGGAGCAAAGCAAGCAAAAATCAAGGTCACGATAAAATAAAAAAACCATCACAACCCCGGGGGTTGTGGAGGGGTTTCACGTGGAATATGTCAAAAATTATTGCTGTTTGTAATCAAAAAGGCGGTACTGGCAAGACGACCACCACCATTAATTTGGCTTCGGCGCTCTCTGCTTTAAATAAGAAAGTCCTGATCGTAGACATGGATCCCCAGGGCAATGCCAGCAGCGGGGTGGGGATTAATAAAAACGAAATCAAGGATTCCCTCTACGACGTTCTCATCCACCGCGTATCCACTGCCCAGGCCCTGATCAAGACCGAATTCAATAATTTGGACATTATTCCTTGTAATATCAACCTGACCGGAGCGGAGATCGAGCTTGTCGGTGTTTTATCCAGGGAAACCCGCCTTAAAAAGGCCCTGGAAGCGGTTAAGGACCGTTATGATTTCATCCTGATCGATTCTCCGCCGTCCTTAGGCCTTTTGACCCTGAATGCCCTGGTGGCCGCAGATTCCATCCTGGTGCCCATACAATGCGAGTTTTATGCCCTTGAAGGGGTTTCCCAGCTCTTGAACACCATATCCTTAGTCAAGGATGGCTTAAACCCTGATCTGCACATTGAAGGGGTGCTTATGACCATGGCGGATTTCAGGACCAATTTAACCAATGAAGTGATCAATGAGATCAAAAACTATTTCAAGGAAAAAGTTTATAAGCCTATTATTCCCAGGAACATACGTCTAAGCGAAGCGCCCAGTTTCGGCAAGCCCATCAATTATTACGATCCGCATTCCATTGGTTCTTTAAAGTACAAGGAGCTGGCGGAAGAGTTTTTATTGACCAATAAACCCATTGGCAATTTGACTTAACGTAGGTTAGAAACCATCACAACCCCCGGGGTTGTGATGGTTATTCCGACTTAATTGTTTGTTATTAACTTAGGAGATTCCAGAATGGAAAAAAAAGTCTTAGGAAAGGGACTTTCAGCGCTTTTATCTGTAACCGATAGGGATAGATTAAATGCACAGAAAATGTCCAATCTGGAAATGTCCAATCTGGAATCTTCCGCATCTTCAAATGTCAAAACCGTAAAATTAATTTCCATTCTGGAAAATAGACTTCAACCAAGGCAAAACTATGATGAATCCAGATTGGAAGATTTAAAAGCGTCAATTAAGGAAAAAGGCGTATTACAGCCTATCTTGGTACGCAAGCAAGGGGAACATTATGAGGTCGTAGCAGGAGAAAGGCGCTTAAGAGCGGCTAAAGCCATTGGCCTGCAAGAAGTACCGGTTATTATCAAGAACGTTACGGACAGGGAATCCCTGGTCCTGGCCTTGGTGGAAAATATCCAAAGAGAAGATTTAAATGCCATTGAAGAAGGCCTGGCCTTTAAAAAGCTGATTGATGAGTTTAAATTTACCATGGATGAGGTGGCTGAGGCCGTTGGCAAGGACCGGGCCACGGTCCATAATCTCATACGGCTTCTAAAGCTTCCGCAAGATATTCAACAGCAGGTCATTGACGCTGAAATCTCCATGGGCCATGCCAGGGCCATTTTAGGCTTAGGCGACGCGGCCATCCAGAAAAAAATGGCCCAGGCGGTCATCGACAAGGGCCTTTCCGTGCGCCAAATCGAGGACATGGTCAAGCAGGCCCAGCAGGGGCATGAGGCGGTTGCCGGCGCCAAGGCCAGGCCGAGAAACCGGGACATTGAGATACTGGAAGAAGAACTGCGCAAAATTTTGGGGACCAAGGTCTTCATCAAGGACCGGCGGGGCAAGGGCAAACTCGTCATAGAATATTACACGCTCGATGATTTGGACCGCATTCTCGGGGTGCTGCGGCAATGAAGGCGCACGCGGCCCTGGTCTTGATCAAGCCCGACGGGATCCAGAAAGGCATCGCCGGCGAGGTGATCAGCCTGTTTTTGGCCGGCCATCTGCGCTTAAGCGGCCTTAAACTGGTGCGGGTCCCGCGCAAGCTGGCCCAGGCCCATTACAGGCATTTGCGTCAAAAACCTTTTTTCAAGGAAATCGTCAATTATTTGATGGGCCATTTGCACGGGGACAATCCCGTCGTGGCCATGGTGTTTTCGGGCAAGAACGCCGTGGCCGTCTGCCGCGGCATTGCCGGCGCCACCAACCCCGAGGAAGCGGACCCCCGGTCCGTGCGCGGCAAATTCGGCCGGGTGACGACCAAGGGCGTGTTCGAGAACGTGGTGCATGTCTCTTCCGACGCCAGGGAAGCCCGCCGGGAAATCGCCCTCTGGTTTAAAAATAAGGAACTATTGGATTAGGAGCGTTATGATCACAGGCATGACAGGGTTCGGGGCCGGGGAAATCACCTTCGGCAGGGTCAAGGGCATCGTCGAGATCAAGACGGTGAACCACCGTTATCTGGATGTGGCGTTTTATCTGCCCTCGGGCTTTTCCTCGCTCGAGGAGAAGATCCAGAAAATCATTTCCAGCCGCATCAAGCGCGGCCGGGTCACGGTCACGGTCAAGATCACGGACAAGCCGCAGACGAGCATTGCCTTAAACCAGGAGGCGGTGCGCCGCTACCTTGGTTTTGCCAGGGCCCTGAAAGAAAAGCACCGCATCCGCAACGACATCACCGTCGCCGACATCCTGCGCCTGCCCGGCGTCATCGTGGCGCAGGAGGTCTTTGTTCAGCCCGGCGAGCTGTGGCCGGCCCTGGAGCGCTCCTTGCGCAAGGCGGCCGAAGGGGTGGTGCATATGCGCCGCAGGGAAGGCCGGTCGCTGGCCGCGGACATCGGCGGCCAGTTGATGCGTATGCGCCAGCATATCCGCCAGATCAAGCAGCGGGGTGCCGCCCTTTTGAAAGAGGCCAAGGCCGGCATGGCCCCGGATGAATTTTCCTCCTTCCAAAAAAGCAATGACATCAACGAAGAGACCGCCCGCCTGGAGCATTATATCGACGAGGCCAAGGCGCTGTTGAGGCAGGCCGAGGGGGCGGGCAAAAAGCTTGATTTCATCGCCCAGGAAATGCAGCGCGAGACCAACACCATCGGCTCCAAGGTGCAGGACAAGGTGGTGGCCGCCGCCGTGATCGCCATCAAAAGCAAGGTTGAAAAGATCCGCGAACAATCCAACAATGTCGAATAGAACATCGCCGCCCCTTAAGGCCAAGATTGTCATTCTCTCCGGCCCTTCCGGCTGCGGCAAGACCACCCTGCACAAGGCCCTGCTGGCTGACCCGGCGATGAAAGGCCGGCTGGTCAAATCCATTTCCGCCACCACCAGGCCCCGGCGGCCGGGGGAGAGGAATGGCCGGGACTATCTGTTTTTGGACGCGCGCTCCTTTGAAGCCAAGATCAAGAAGGGGTATTTTTTAGAATGGGAAAAGGTCTTTGGCCAGTATTACGGAACGCCCAAAAAGCACGCCCTCCAATTGCTGCAGAAAGGCGTTCATGTACTTTTGTGCATCGACGTCAAAGGCGCCAAGACCGTGGCCCGCGAATTCCCGCAGGCCCTGAAAATTTTCATCAAGGCCCCGTCGCTGAAGGTGCTGGAGGCGCGGCTGGAGGCCAGGGGCACGGAAACCCCCGCCAGTTTACAAAAGCGTTTGCAGGTGGCGCGCCGGGAATTGAAGGAGGCCGGGCATTACGACCATGTCATCATCAACGCAAAGCTGGCCAAGGCCCTGCAGGCCCTGCAGCAGATCGTCTGCCAAGAGCTTGGGATCGGCCCGTAGGGAAGATTGACAATACCCCCTCTTGTATGTTATAAAAATGGTTTTCTCGATTATCTTTTAAGTCGTTTAACAGGAAGGAATTGACGTATGGCTTATCAACCGCTTGAAGAATTGTTATCCAGGGCCAACCACAGCGTTTACCGCCTGGTCCGCCTGGCCTCCACCCGCGCCACCGAATTGGCCGCCACCGGCGTCAAATTGGTGCACGCGCCGGCTGAGCAGAAATTGGCGACCACGGCGCTGGATGAGATCCGCGCCGGAAAAGTCATCGAAAAAGGCAGCGGCCTGCCGGAAGCTAAAGAAGAAAAGGCCAAAAAGAATGCCAAGTCCTAAAAGCACCAGGATCGTCGTGGGTGTCTGCGGCAGCATCGCGGCCTATAAGGCGGGGGACCTCATCCGCCGCCTGCGGGATGAGAAGGCCGAGGTCAGCGTGATCATGACCAAGGAAGCCGAGGCGTTTATCACGCCGCTGACCTTGTCCACCTTGTCCGGCAAGCCCGTGTACAGCGGCATGTTCGACAAGGAAGCGTGGGCCATGGCCCACGTCGAGCTGGCCCGCTGGGCGCAGGCGGTGCTCATCGCGCCGGCCACGGCCAATATCATCGGAAAATTGGCGCACGGCCTGGCCGATGATCTGCTCACCAGTTTTGTGACCGCCTGCCGCGCCCCGGTGTGGGTGGCCCCGGCGATGAACGACCAGATGTTTGCCAATCCCATGGTGATGGACAATTGCGCGAAATTGAAAAAGCACGGATTTAAATTCATTGAGCCTGTTCATGGCCGATTGGCCTGCGGCACCGTCGGGATCGGGCATTTGGCCGAGATTGAAGATATCGTCAAGGCGGTTTTAAAAGGTTAGCGGCGTGGTAGCCAAGTGGTAAGGCAGAGGTCTGCAAAACCTCTATTCAGCGGTTCGATTCCGCTCCACGCCTCCAGTTTCAGGGTTTGGCGCACAGTGCATTTGGGCGGGTGGCGGAATTGGTATGCGCGCAGGACTTAAAATCCTGTGACCGTAAGGTCGTGAGGGTTCAAGTCCCTCCCCGCCCATTAAAGATCAATTTCCAATGGACTCGTAGCTCAGTTTGGTTAGAGCGTCTCCTTGACATGGAGAAGGCCACAAGTTCAAGTCTTGTCGAGTCCACCATCAATTTATGGATTACAGCCGCGACATCGATAAATTGCGCCACACCTGCGCGCACGTGATGGCCCAGGCCGTGCAGGAACTTTGGCCCGAGGCCAAGGTCACCATCGGCCCGGCCGTGGAGAACGGCTTTTATTACGATTTCGACAAGAAGGAGCCGTTCACCGACGATGATCTGCGCAAGATCGAGAAAGCCATGGCCCGCATCGTGGCCAAGGACCTGCCCTTGACGCAGTCCATGATGCCGCGCGAAGAGGCCAAAAAATTTTTCGCCGCCAAAAACGAGACCTACAAGGTGGAATTGATCGAGGGCATCCCGGATAAGGAGGTCTCGATTTTCAAGACCGGCGATGAATTCGCGGATTTGTGCAAAGGGCCGCATGTGGCCTCAACCGGCCTGATCAAGGGCTTCAAACTGCTCTCCGTTGCCGGCGCCTACTGGCGCGGGGATGAAAAAAGGCCCATGCTCCAGCGCATCTACGGCACGGCCTTTTTTTCCCGGCCGGAACTCGACGCGTACTTAAAAATGCTCGAGGAGGCCTCCAAGCGCGACCACCGCAAAATCGCCACCCAGCTGGATTTGTTTCATATCTACCATGACACCGCCGGGGCCGGCCTCATTTTTTACCATCCCAACGGCGCCATGTTAAGGAAGGTGATCGAAGATTATGCCCGCGCCCAGCACCTTAAGCGCGGCTACAAGATGGTGATGACCCCGCACATGCTCAAAGGCAAATTGTGGGACATTTCAGGCCATGCCGAGAATTACCGGGAGAACATGTATTATTTCAAGGTCGACGACGAGGATTACGCGGTCAAGCCCATGAACTGCCCGGGGCATATCCTGATTTTCAAGTCCCAGACCCGCTCCTACAGGGATTTGCCCGTCCGTTATTTTGAATTAGGCACCGTGTACCGCCAGGAAAAGGCCGGCGTCCTGCACGGGCTTTTGCGCGTGCGCGGCTTTACGCAGGATGATGCGCACATTTTCCTGCGGCCCCAGCAGATCAAGGAAGAAGTGATCGGCGTCATGGACTTTGTCTTTGCGGTCATGAAGGATTTCGGCTTTACCGACCTGCACATTGAATTATCGACGAGGCCCGAGAAATTCATGGGCAGTGAGGCCAACTGGGACAAGGCCACCGCGTCTCTTAAAGAAGCGCTGGAGGCCAAGAAGCTTCACTACGCGATCAATGAGGGGGACGGGGCCTTTTACGGCCCCAAGATCGACATCAAATTAAAGGATGCCATCGGCCGCCAGTGGCAATGCGGCACCATCCAATGCGATTTTCTTTTGCCGGAGCGTTTTGAATTAAGCTATATCGACGAAAACGGCCAGCCGGCGACACCGGTGATGCTGCACCGGGCCATCTTCGGCAGTTTGGAAAGGTTCATCGGCACCTTGATCGAGCATTACGCGGGCCATTTTCCTTTGTGGCTGGCGCCGCATCAGGTGGCGGTGATCCCCATCAAGGACGAACACCAGGGCCATGCCGCCAAGGTCAAGCAGGCCTTGGAAGCGGAGGGGTTCAGGGTCATCGTCGATGAGCGCAATGAGTCCTTGGCCAAGCGCATCCGGGAAGCCTCGGTGCAGAAAATCCCCTACCAGATCATCATCGGGGACAAGGAAGTCGAGGCCTCCCAGGTGGCGGTGCGCCTGCAAAACAGCCAGGATTTGGGCAGCATGGGCCTGGAGGCCCTGCTTGGGCGGCTGAAGCAGCAGATCATTGACAAGCAATAAAATTAAGGGATAATAATAAACTCTTTAACAAAGCCGCAAGGCCAACCATCATCCGGGAGGATTATTTATTTTAAAGAACATCAGGATCAACAATCAAATCCGTTCCAAGGAAGTCAGGGTGATCGGCCCCAATTCCGAACAGCTGGGCGTGGTCAACATCGGCCGGGCCCTGGAGCTGGCCTCGGAATACGGCCTGGACCTCATCGAGGTGGCCCCGACCGCGGCCCCGCCGGTGTGCCGGATTATCGACTTCAGCAAATATAAATACGATCAGCAGAAAAAAGAACGCAAGGTCAAGAAGCACCAGCATGTGACGCACTTGAAGCAGATCCGCATCAAGCCGCACATCGACGACCATGACCTGGAGACCAAGATGCGCCAGGCCATCGCGTTTTTGAGCAAGAAGGACAAGGTCAAGATCAACATGATGTTCCAGGGCCGGGAAATGAGTTTCCGCGAGCAGTGGAAGGCGGTCTTGGAAAAGGTGGTGGCCGCCACCGCCCAGTACGCCACCGTCGAGAAAGCGCCCGTGGCCGAGGGCCGCATCGTGTCGATGGTCTTGTCCCCCAAATCGGAAAAATGACGCCCAACCAAGGCCCGGCGTCCTCCCAAGCCGCCGGGCGCGGGACGGACCAACGAGGATGAAGGATCACCTATGGCTAAAAAAAGAAAGCTAAAGACCAAAAAAGCGGCGGCCAAGCGCCTGCGCATGACCAAGAGCGGGCTGTTGAAGAAACGCAACGCCGGCCGCCAGCACATTTTGGGCAAAAAATCACGCAAACATAAACGACAGTTGCGCCACAGCGGCTACGTATCAGCGACGGACGCCAAGCGCATCAGGAAGGTGTTGCCGTATGGTACGCATTAAAAGCAATGTCTACGCCCACGCGCGCAAGAAGCGCGTGCTCAAGGAAGCCAAGGGCCAGTTTGGCGACCGCAGCAAGCGCTACAAAGAGGCCATCAAGTCCCTGATCGCCTCCCGCCAATACGCGTATTTCGACCGTAAAAAGAAAAAGGGCGAATACCGCAGCCTGTGGATCATCCGGCTCAACGCAGCCTGCCGCGAGTCGGGCCTCAATTACAGCCGTTTTGTCAAGGGCCTCAAAGAGGCCAAGATCACGCTGGACCGCAAGGTGCTGGCGGACTTGGCGGTCAGGGAGCCTGAGGTCTTTGCCCAGCTCGTCGACAAAGCCCGGCAGGGCCAGGCCCCGGCAGAGCCTAAAGCCGAAGCTAAAAAGGAAGCCAAGAAAACTGCACGCAAAGCAAAAGTCGTGGAAAAAGATTAAATCCACCATTCGACTGCAGCGAAGAGAGGGTCCGCCAACTCCTATCAGAGAGTTAATATGAAGTGGAATTTCCAGGACATCCATGAGCAGGCCCTGAGCGAGGCCAAGGCGCTCAACAGCCCCCAGGCCCTGGAATCCTTTCGTTTGAAATATTTAGGCAAGAAAGGCCTGGTGGCTGAGATCTTCGCTTCACTGGGCCAGGCCGCCCCCCCGGAAAAGGCCGCCATCGGCAAGGGCGCCAATGACCTGAAAGTCCTCGTCGAGGGCCTGATGGCCGAGAAATCCGGCGCGCTCCAATCTTCCCAGACCAAATCCGCATGTGTCGACATCTCCCTGCCCGGCACAGGCAGGCCGCTTGGCCGCACGCATATTTTGACTAAGACCATGCAGGAGATCATCACGGTCTTTGAGCAGATGGGTTTTGTCACCATCGAGACCCCGGAAATCGAGACGGAATTCCATAATTTTACGGGGCTCAACATCCCCGTCGACCATCCTTCCCGCGATGCCTTTGATACCTTTTATCTGGACGCTGTGGACCCTTCGGCCAAGGGTCGGCGCCTGCTTTTGCGCAGCCACACCTCGCCGGGCCAGGTGCGGATCATGAAAAAGCACAAGCCGCCCCTGGCGGTGATCGTGCCTGGCCGCGTGTACCGGCCGGACGCCGTGGATGCCAGCCATTCTTTCATGTTTCATCAGATCGAGGGCCTGCTCGTCGATGAAAAAGCGCAGTTTTCCGGGCTTAAAGGCCTGTTGACGGAATTCTGCCGCCGTTTTTTTGGACCTAAGGTCGCGATGCGCTTTCGCCCGCATTTTTTTCCCTTCACGGAGCCGTCGGCCGAGGTGGACATCAACGCGGAAATTCTGGGGATCAAGCGTAAAAAATGGCTGGAGATCTTAGGCTGCGGCATGGTCAACCCCAAGGTCTTTGAAGCGGCCGGCTATCCCAAGGGACGCTACCAGGGCTTTGCCTTCGGCATGGGGGTGGAGCGCATGGCCATGCTCAAATACGGCATCAATGATATCCGTCTTTTCTATGAAAATGATGTGCGTTTCTTGAAGCAATTTTAATTATGAAGCTTTCTTTAAATTGGCTCAAAGAGTACATTGACCCCAAACTGCCGACGGAGAAACTCATCGACCGGCTGACCATGGCCGGCTTTGAGGTGGGTGCGCTGGAAGCTGCGGGTAAGGACACGGTGCTGGACATCGAGATCACGCCTAACCGGCCCGATTGTCTTTCCATTTTGGGCTTGGCCAGGGAGATCGGGGCCATGACGTCCAAAGCGGTCCGCTATCCCAAAATCAAAACATATCAAACCGTCTCCCGTCGAGACCTGGTGCAGATCGAGAATACCAAGGACTGCGGCCGTTACATCGCGGTCTTGATTACCGGCCTTTGCATCGCCGAGGCCCCGTCTGAGATGAAGCAATACCTATCCGCGGTGGGCCTTAAATCCATCCATAATGCGGTGGACATCACCAATTTCGTCATGATGGAAGGCGGCCAGCCCCTGCATGCCTTTGATTACGATACCTTGGCCGGCGGCAGGATCATGGTGCGCCGGGCCAGGGCCGGGGAGCGCCTCATCACCCTCGACGGGGTGGAACGCGTGCTGGATCCTTCCATCCTGGTGATCGCGGACGCGGAAAAACCCGTGGCCATTGCCGGGATCATGGGCGGTTTGCATTCTCAGATCACGCCCCAGACGAAAAATATTTTGCTGGAATCCGCCCATTTTGACATGGGCCTCATCCGCCGGGCCTCGCAGAGCCTCGGCCTGCGCAGTGATTCTTCCTACCGCTTTGAGCGCAGGGTGGATATGGAAGGGGTCCTGGCCGCGTCTTTGCGCGCCGTCGATTTATTGCATCAAATGACCGGCGGCAAGATCAGCGGCCGCCAGGAGATCAAGGCCAGGCAGGCAAGATCAGCCAGGCCCATGACCATCAAGACAGCAGAGATTGAATCTTTGCTCGGCATGAGCCTGTCTTTGGCCAAGATCAAGGCCTGGCTTATCCGTCTGGGGTTTAAGGTCAAAACAGGTTCCAGCACCCTGACCGTGACTGCGCCGTCTCATCGCGCCGATATCCGGCAGGCCGTGGATGTGGTTGAAGAGATCGCCCGCATGGTCGGGTTTGACCGCATCCCTTGCCGATTACCGACGGTCAAATCCATCAATATCCCGCATGATTCAAGGCCGCGCCAGGTCAAGGACACGATCCGCAGGGTCCTGACCGCAGGCGGCCTGGATGAGGCCATCACCCTTTCGATGATCAGCGGCAAGGACCTGGACCGCATCAGGAAGCAAGACCGCAAAGCCCTGAAGATATTTAATCCCTTAAGCCAGGAACAGGAATTGATGCGGCCCATTCTTCTGCCTTCCCTGCTTCAGGTGGCCTTGACCAATATCAACCGCGGCCAAAAAGACCTTCGGTTTTTTGAACTGGGCAAAAGGTATCTGCCCGACGGGGAGCAGGAGGCGTTAGGGATTTTGTTGACTGGGAGGCGCGGGCAGGACTGGCGCTCGAACAAAAAAGAAAATGTGGACTTCTATGATCTTAAAGGGATTGTAGAGAGGCTTTTTGGGGCCTTGTCCGCGGAAGTTATTTTTGAAACATTGAGCATGCCGACCTTTGAATACGCGGCCTCGGTGATCATGAAGGGTGCGCCCATAGGCCTTTTGGGCAAGGTCGCTCCTGAGGTCTTGAGGGATTGGGAGATCAAGCACCAGGACATCTATTATGCGGGCCTTGATTTGGACGGGGTCCTGGCCTTGCCGGCCAAACACCAAAAATACCAGCCGGTTTCTGAATATCCGGCCATCGTGCGCGACGTGTCCCTGGCGGTTGACAAGGACACGGCCTGGAAACAGGTCGAAGACATTTGCCGGGCCCAGGGCCAGGGGATCTTAAACGCGGTGCATTTGATCGAACAGTATGCGGGGGAGAAGGTCCAGCCTTCCCAGAAAGCCTTTGTATTTTCCTGTCAATACCAGTCTCAAGAGAGGACCCTGCGCGAAGACGAGGCCGCGGCCGTCCACGCGCGCCTGCTCGATGCCCTCACCCGCGAACTCAAGGCCACCCGTCGGTAATTCCGTAAATCCCACCCAATAATTAATTTGTTCTTAACCCAATATCTACATTAAATTTTTAAAATAATACGTTGGTATTAAGAAGATAAAACCATCTATGAATGATAAATTCATTAAAGTTTTTATCTTTTTGAACATAACCATTTCCTTCCTTTGTCCCTCGGACCCGGCCCTTTTTGCGCAAAATTGCCTGCAGCTGCCAGAACCCGGCCGAAGGATCGCCTTAAGCCCGGAATTTGATCCGCCCATCTTTAAAGGCATCAAGATCCATCCGGACAACCCCTTGCGTTTGGAATTCATTTTAAATAACGCAGGCCGGAATCCCGCTGAAATCAAGGACATTGCCAAGCTCATTAAATATTTCCTGGCAAGCCTGACCATCCCTGAAGATGACCTTTGGGTCAATCTAAGCCCTTATGAGCAAAACAGGATCATCCCGCCGGCCTTCGGCCGGACCGAGATGGGCCGCGATTTGCTTATTGAAGATTATATGCTCAAGCAAATCACGGCCAGCTTGATTTACCCGGAAGGGGAGACAGGGAAGAAGTTTTGGAAGAAGGTCTACGCTGAAGCGGCCAAGAGATTCGGTACAACCGATATAGCGGTCAATACCTTCAACAAGGTCTGGATTGTGCCTGATAAGGCTGTAGTGTATGAAAACGCGAAAGCAGGAACGGCGTATGTTGTTGAGTCAACATTAAAGGTTATGCTGGAAGAGGATTATTTATCGCAAGCCAAGCACGGGGATGTTGGGGTCCTTCAAAATGGGGACTGTCCCGTTAACATTGTTTCCCAAGGGACTGTCCCCATTTTGAGGGGTTCCAATATTCATATGCTGGGCTCGCAAATGATCCGTGAGATTGTCATTCCTGAATTGACGAAAGAAGTCAATACCGGAGCCAATTTTGCTAAGCTAAGACAGGTGTACAACAGCCTGATTTTAGCCACCTGGTACAAGAAGAAGATCAAGGACAGCATACTGACTGCCGTATATGCCAACCAGAACAAAATCCAAGGAATAACCATCACAACCCCCGGGGTTGTGATGGTTATTTACCATCGGTACCTGCAGGCTTTCAAGAAAGGTGTTTACAACTATATCAAGGAAGAGCCGGATCCAGTCACCCTGCAAGCTGTGCCCCGCAAGTATTTCTCGGGAGGGTTTGCTCTTAAAGTGGATGCGGCCATGCGCACCGTTGAGGATTTTAAACCCGGAGACTTTCGTCCGGATGACTATGTGCACGACCAGCTGATCACCGCAGAGTTAAGAAGAGCCGAGGCCCAAACCAAGGGCGAGCGAAAAAAAATCAGGGCCACGGTGCGATGGCTGACAGAAGAGACCAAGGGTATGATCGAATACCACATTATGCCGCAATATGGCGGCGTCAAAGACGCATGGAAGGCCTTTGTCCGCAGGAATGACCTTGATCCAAGCATCGGCTTTGTCCCTTCCTTAGAACGCAAAACATGGAAGCCGCTCATGAACGCCTTGGGGACAGCCATCAGCTTGGGCAGGGAAGACCAATATCAAAGAAAATACATGGGCTTCAATACAGGATGGTTTAAGGCCATGCGCAAAAAGATCGCCGAGGATTTGGTCACCCATGGGTATGTGATCCATCCGATCATCAGCCTGATGTCCTCTGTTTTAATCTCAGGGACCCACAAATCCCATGACGAGCGCGTCGATGCCGTGCGCCAAGCTTTACGGGATGTCCAAACCATCCATTTGTTGAATGATGCTTATGACCCGTCCAAGCCTTTGAAAATTTTTGTGAGGGGCCTTTTGGAAGGTTCCACCAGCAGTTTTGGAGGCATGTTTGAAGCCATGAAGGACAAATACAATATCGGCGTTTTTGAATACAATGAATTCGCCGATATCCTCACCACCTCCCAAAGATTTGATGAACAATTGGCGCTTTTTCTATCCAGGCACGGGCTTTTGACCGCCCATGGCCTTAAAGCGCCGTATCATGTCATTGCATTTTCCAACGGGACGACGGTGTTTCGCCTTGCTTTTTTACAGACGCACCAGACCAGAAAATACCAAGGCCTATTTTACGATGAGATCGCGCCCCCGTTGGGCGGCTCCGCGAAAGCGGACCAGCTTAGGTACTATTTTGTCCGCAACGTGGTCGTGCCCAGCACCATTTTTTTGCATAAACGCGTGGCGTATTCTCAGAACCCCCACGGCAAGATCCAAAAAATGATCGTCGCGGACAATGCCAGGTTCAGGGCCGCCTTAGGCGGGTATCATTTGTATTTGGTGGAAAACGACCATCACAACCCCGGGAAATACAGTTCACCCGCCCTGCGCAAGCAGTTCGAAGAATTAAAAAAAGATGTCAATATCACCATCCTTTCAGGCATTGAGCACAACGAAGCCCCCAAACAGCGCCAGGTGATGGAAGGGGTGGAGGCGGGTTATTTGAAAATGGTCAATGCCGCCATGACCGGCCGCGACGGCGGGATTGATTTGAGGCCCGTCAAAGTCATGGCCTTTGACAAGGCCTCTGCGGCCATCCAGGTAAAGATGGACCCTGCCCAACTGGCCCTTTGGCAGTCATCTCAGGGCGTTGATTTTGATATCATCAATATACGGCCGTTAGGAGACCTTCAAAATTTTCTGGGCGTTAAGCATCAAGGCCCGGTTTAAAAGAGAATGCCCCTTGGGCACCTTTTGCGTGCATAAAAATTCAATAGTGATATAATAGCCTTAAACCCTGCGCTGTTCGATAGGATCTCGGATGTATTGAACCACAAAACAATACACCGGGAGCCGGTCATCTGCTGGCGCGCCTTAGGCCGCCTCACACTGGCACCCACTTGAGAATAATGGTTCTCATTTACACCAGATTCAACGGCAGAGGCGGGGCTTTCTCCTATGTCCGCCGATCTTTTTTCTCCCGATGAGGCACAGGTCCGCAGCGACGCGCCGTTGAGCACGCGCCTGCGGCCGCAGAGCCTTGCAGAGTACGTGGGCCAAAAGCACATTTTAGGCGAAGGCCAGCTGCTTAGGCGCGCCATCGAATCTGACCGCATCTCGTCGCTGATTCTCTACGGGCCTCCGGGCAGCGGCAAGACCACCCTGGCCCTGTGCATCGCCCGGCAGACCAGCGCGCATTTTGAAAAAATCAACGCCGTGGCCTCCAACGTCGATGAGATGCGTAAGGTCATCGCCGCGGCCCAGCACCGCAGGGCCTCCTTTAGCCGCAAGACCATCCTTTTTATCGATGAGATCCACCGCTTCAACAAGGCCCAGCAGGATGTGCTGATGCCGGACATCGAGGAGGGCAGTATCATTTTGATCGGCGCCACGGTCTTTAATCCTTTTTTCGCCTTGGTGGCGCCGCTGTTGTCCCGCTCCCTGGTCTTTGAACTGAAAGCTTTGTCCGCGCAGGATTTGTCCGTGCTGCTGCGCCGCGCCTTGTCAGACAAGGAAAGGGGCTTGGGGGCCCTGCCCATTGACATGGACGAGGCGGCCCTGGCTTTTTTGTCGCAAATCAGCGACGGGGACGCCCGCAAGGCGCTCAATGCCCTGGAAGTCGCGGCCTTGACGACCCTCAAGAACAGGCAAGGCCGCATTGTCATCACGCTGGAAGCGGCAGAAGGGTCTATCCAGAAAAAACAAGTCAATTACGACATGGACGGCGATGCGCATTATGACACGGCCTCGGCCTTCATCAAATCCATGCGCGGCTCGGACCCGGACGCGGCCTTGTACTGGATGGCCAAGATGATCTACGCCGGCGAAGACCCGCGCTTTATCGCGCGGCGCATCGTGATCTGCGCCGCGGAGGACGTGGGCAATGCCGATCCCCAGGCCCTTGTGTTGGCCAATGCCGCTTTTCAAGCGTCGGAGATGATCGGCTTGCCGGAGGCGCGGATCATCCTGTCCCAGGCCGCAGTGTATGTGGCTTGCGCGCCTAAATCCAACGCCTCTTATCAGGCCATTGAACGCGCGCTGGCTGACGTCAAGGAAAAACGGACGCAGGAGGTCCCCGCGCACCTGAAAGACGCCCATTATCAGGGCGCCGGCCGCCTCGGCCACGGGGAAGGCTACAAATATGCCCATGATTATCCCCAGCATTATGTCCAGCAGGAATACATGCCTTCCCAGGCCCGGTATTACGAGCCCACCCAGCAGGGCTATGAGGCCAGGATCAAGGAGAGAATGGACAAGCTGAAGAAAAAATGATAAAATACGCCATTCATGAAGGATAAAGGCTCTTTAAGGGCGCATTTTTTAAAGCTTCTTAAGGAGCAGAACAAAGAGGAGGCTTTGCGCAAAAGCCGGCGGATTACCGAGCAGCTGTGGAATTTGCCGGCCATCCAAAAGGCGCAAAGCATTCTGTTTTACGCATCCACCTCGTACGAGGTGGATACCCTGGAGATGATCGAAAAGGCCATTGTTTCGGGAAAACGGGTAAGCTTACCCGTTGTTGAACGCAATCAAAGGACATTAATCCCTACGCTCATTGAATCCGTGAAGGACCTCTCCCAACGCACGCTCGGCATTGCCGAGCCCCCGTACGACCCGCGCCGGACGCTGGATGTCCGGGATTTGGACGCGGTGATTGTCCCGGGGCTGGCTTTTGACAGGCGGCATTTCCGCCTGGGCCGCGGAGAGGGCTATTACGACCGTTTTTTAAGCACCCTTGCGGAGCGCGTGGCCACGGTCGGCCTTGCCTTTGATTTTCAAATCACCGAACGCCTTCCCGTCGAAGCGCATGATAAGCGCCTGCAGGACGTCATCTCAGGGTAAATCAATCAAGATTTTTTAAGGAAAGGCAGCCATGGAAAGCTACGCTATCGGCCAGGCACTGGTCTTTGTTTTTGCCGCCATCGTCTTTGTCATCGTCGGTTTTTACCTCAACAGGATTTTGGGCCATCGCCGCCTGGACCAGGCGCACAAGGACGCCAACGGGATCAGGGACATGGCCCAGCGCGAATCAGAGACCATCCGCAAGGAAGCGGAACTGCAGGCCAAGGACCTTTTGATCAAGATGCGCCAGGATTTTGAGAAGGAGACCAAGGAGCGGCGCGACGAATTAAGCAGCATGGAAAAGCGCGTCCTGCAGCGCGAGGAAAGCTTAGACAAGCGTGTCGATTTGCTGGAGAAGAAGGAAAAGGACATGGCCCTGCGCCTGGAGTCTTTGATCCGCAATGAAACGAACGTCAAACAAAAGGACGAAGAGTTGACCCGCGTCCTGACCCAGGAAAAAGAGCACCTGCACACCATCGCCAAGCTTTCGGCCGAAGAGGCCCGCCAGCTTTTGCTGCGGCGCATCGAGGAAGAACTGCTCAACGAAAAGGCCCTGCGTTTGCGCCAGATCAACGAGGAGATCAAGGAAAATGCAGACAAAAAGGCGCGGGAGATCATCAGCACCGCCATCCAGCGCTGTGCCTCGGACCACACGGCCGAGACCACGATTTCCGTCGTGCCCCTGCCTTCGGATGAGATGAAGGGCCGCATCATCGGCCGCGAGGGCCGCAATATCCGCACCTTGGAACAGGCCACGGGGGTGGACATCATCATCGACGACACGCCGGAGGCCGTGACCATTTCCGGCTTTGACATGATGCGCCGCGAAATCGCGCGCATGGCCTTAGAATCGCTGATTACCGACGGGCGCATCCATCCCGGACGGATCGAGGAAGTGGTGGAGAAGGCCAAGGCCGACCTAGAGAAGAAAATCAAGGAAGACGGCGAGCGCGCGGCCCTGGAGCTGGGGATCCACGGCATGCACCCGGAGCTGATCAAATTGGTCGGCCGCCTGCGCTACCGCACCTCCTTCGGCCAGAACGGCCTTAACCACTCCATCGAGGTGGCCAAGCTCATGGGCATCATGGCCCATCAACTGGGGGTGGATGTCAAGATTGCCAAGCGCTCCGGCCTTTTGCATGATATCGGCAAGGTGGTTTCCTCCGACGTGGAAGAAGGCACCCATGCCATCGTGGGGGCAAGGCTGGCGCGCAAATACGGGGAATCCGAAGAGGTGGCCTATGCCGTGGAAAGCCATCACGGCGAGGTGGAAATGAACACGGTGTACGGGATCCTGGTTTCCGCCGCGGATGCCATCAGCGCCGCGCGCCCGGGGGCCAGGGCCGAGAGCATGGAAACCTACATCAAGCGCCTGGAGAATTTGGAGAAGATTTCCAACTCGTTTAAAGGCGTCGAGAAATCCTACGCTCTGCAAGCCGGCCGCGAGATCCGCGTGGTGGTGATGCCGGAGAAGGTCAACGACGATGAGGCCGTGAACATGGCGCGGGACATCCGCAAGAAGATCGAGGAAGAGATGGAATATCCCGGGCATATCAAGGTCATGGTGGTCAGGGAGATCCGTGCTATTGAATATGCCAAATAATGGATAAATTTATTGTTTTTCGCTTTTGGTCGAATTTTTAACGCCGGCGGTCCTCGCTCACAATGAATATTCTTTGTATAGGTGATATCGTAGGCCAGCCGGGCCGGGAGGCGCTGGCCAAGGCCCTGCCCAAACTCAAGCAAGAACACAGCATTGATTTTGTCATCGCCAACGCCGAGAACGCTTCCGGCGGCTGCGGCCTGACACCCAAAAACGCGGAGGAGATCTTCGCCTGCGGCGTCGATGTCATCACCCTGGGCGACCATGCCTGGGACAAGCCTGAAATCTATCCTTACCTGCAGGAACACACGCACAAGATCATCCGGCCGGCCAATTTCCCCGACGGGGCCCCAGGCGCGGGCTGGGCCGTGGCCGCGGCCTCCAACGGGGCCAAGGTGGGCGTAATAAACCTTTTGGGCCGCACCTTTATGCGTTATAATGTCAACTGCCCTTTTCTGGCGCTGGAGGCCATCGCGGCCAAGATCGCTGTACAGACTCCGGTGATCATCGTGGACATGCACGCGGAGACCACCAGCGAAAAGGTGGCCATGGGGCATTTTGCCGACGGTAAGGTCTCGTTAGTCTTCGGCACGCACACGCATGTGCAGACCGCGGATGAAAAAATCCTGCCCCAGCAAACAGGGTATATCACGGATTTGGGGATGAGCGGGCCTTACGATTCCGTGATCGGCCAGGACAAGACCAAGATCATCACCCGTTTTTTGACCAGCATGCCCCAGAAATTCGATGTGGCGCAAGGGGAGGCCGAGCTGCACGGCGTCATGGTCCAGGTGGATGCCAACAGCGGCCGGGCCAGGCAGATCAAGCGCATTTAAGCGGTGGACATAAGACCATCAACGATCGGAGAAGGTTATGAGCTGGGAAGGCATGGACCGCAGGAAATTCCCCAGGGTGATGTATCCATGCATGATCAAGGTGCTTTCGGCCGACGGGGCGCAGCTGCCGCTGTTGACGCACACGGAAAATATCGGGCAGGGCGGCCTGTGCTTTATCCTCAAACAGGAGATCCGCCTCTTTACCCCCGTGGAGCTGGAAGTGGACCTTTTAGACAGCAACGAGCACATCAAGGCCAAGGGCAAGGTGGTCTGGATCGTGCGCCGCAAATCCATCGAAAAGGTCAAGCCCATGTTTTATGATATCGGCGTCGAATTCACGGACTTGGCCAAACACGACCGCGCGTACTTGGCCGATGTTCTGCAGCGCCTGGTGGCCAAGGGCACGCCGCTTTCCAAACCCTACATTTGACGTCTATGTTGAGCAACAATCGGCGAAAATATCCCAGGGCCAATTATCCCTGTTATCTGACGCTTTGGGTGGCCAGCGGCATGCAGGAGACCATCCTGGCCAATACTTCCAATATCGGCGTGGGCGGTTTAAGCGTCCATCTAAACCAATCGGTCCGGGTGGGGACCAAGGTCGATATCCAGCTTTTATTCTCCAACACCACGACCCCCTTCAAATGCAGCGGGGTGGTGATCCATTCCGGCAGTGAAAGCAAAAAATTCCACAACGTGGGCATTCAGTTCGAGCCCTTAGGGGAAATCAAGACCGCCTTTCTTGAGGGCAAGGTCTCCGAGATCCTGGCCCTTGAGCACAAAGGGAACAAGGCATGACCCAGCCTGCCCCGGCATCCCCTCTGCGTGTGCGTTTCGCCCCTTCTCCGACGGGATTCCTGCATATCGGGGGAGCGCGCACCGCGCTGTTTAACTGGATGTACGCCAAGGCCCAGGGCGGCGTCTTTATTCTGCGCATTGAAGACACGGACAAGGTCCGCTCCCAGCAGGAATATCTGGATGAAATTTTAGACAGCATGAAATGGCTGGGCCTGGAATGGGATGAGTTTTATAAGCAAAGCGAGCGTTTTGAAATTTACAGGCCTTACGCGGAAAAACTTTTGGCCGAGGGCAAGGCTTATAAGGACGGCGAGGCCGTGGTGCTTAAGGTGCCGGAGAAAACCATCAAGGTCTATGATCTGATCCGGGATGAGATTGTCGTTGAGAGCAAGGAAATCAAGGACCAGGTGCTGATGAAATCCGACGGCTCGCCCACCTACAGCTTTGCCTGCGTCATCGACGATGCCTTGATGGGCATTTCCTGCGTGATCCGCGGGGAAGACCATATATCCAATACCCCGAAGCAAATTTTGATTTATGAGGCGTTGGGTTTTAAAGTGCCCAAATTTGCGCACCTGCCCTTGATCCTGGACCCCGAAGGCGGGCGCATGTCCAAAAGGGCAGGGGCTACCGCGGTGACCGAATACCGCGCCCAGGGCTATTTGCCGCAGGCCGTGGTCAATTACCTGATGCTCTTGGGCTGGTCGCCGGGGAATAATCAGGAAAAAATCGCCATGGCCGCGGCGCTGAAGAATTTTTCCATCAAAAAAATCAACAAGGCCGGCGCCGCCTTTTCGCTGGAAAAACTGCAGTGGCTCAACAGCCAGTACATCAAGGAAATGGATACGCCGCAATTGGCCGGGTTATTAAGGCCGTTGGTGGCGGCCCAATATCCCGAGGCCCAAATCCAGGAAAGAGATTTTGAGCATGTGGTACAATTGTACAAAGGCCGCATGAACACGCTTTTGGATTTTCTGGACTGGACCGGCTTTCTCTTTAAGGATAAGGTGGTTTTTGAGGAAGGGGTCAGGGACAAGCACCTTGCCCAGAACCTGGGCAAGGAATTTCATTTGCTGGCCGACCGCTTAAACAGCGTCGGTGATTTTAACGTCAAAAGCGCGGAAGAAGCGTTTCGCGGTGTAGTCAGCCAATTGGGCGTTGAAGCAGGCCATCTGGTGCATCCGGTGCGGGTGGCCCTGACCGGCAAGGCCGTGGGCCCTGGCCTGTTTGACACCATGGCCGTATTGGGCAGGGAACGCACCGTGCGCCGGCTTAAAGAGACCTTTGTGTAGCTATTGCCTTGTCGTCTAATGGTAGGACATGAGATTCTGGATCTCAGTATCTTGGTTCGAGTCCAAGCGAGGCAATTAAAACTTTAATCTTCATGAGAATTCGAATTGATATGTCGAATTTTCATGGTATGCTTATAGCATGCAGATAATAAGACATGCTGAAATAGATCAAGCGAAACAACTGCTGAAATCCAACCCCGTCGTAGCATTGTTGGGGCCCCGGCAATGCGGCAAGACCACCCTTTCTCATCAAATTGTGCGGCAAATCAAATCCGATGTCCATTTCTTTGATTGTGAAAACCCCAAAGATATCCAACGGCTGGCAGACCCTTTAACTGCTTTAAATGATCTGAAGGGTGTTGTTGTTATTGATGAAATCCAGCGGGCGCCGGAGATATTTCCTGTTTTGCGCGTTTTATCCGACCGGGCCAAGCACGTTAAATATTTGATCTTGGGCAGCGCCTCGCCGCATCTGCTGAGACAAAGTTCTGAAACATTGGCGGGACGCATTGCCTTTATGGAGATTTCCGGATTTCACCGCGAACTTGTCCCGCCAGGCAAAATGGAAGCGCTGTGGCTAAGGGGGGGGTTTCCGCGTTCTTATTTAGCCCGGACAGACAAAGATTCCTTCCATTGGCGCCAGGATTTTATTGCCACATTCTTGGAAAGGGACATTCCCAATTTAGGTTTGCAGATTCCAGCCCGGATGTTGCAGCGGTTCTGGAGCATGTTGGCCCATTATCACGGGCAATTATTCAATGCCTCTGAAATCGGCCGCAGTCTGGGCGTTTCAGACCATACGGCGCGAAGATATTTGGATTTATTGACAGCCACATTCATGATCCGGGAGGTCCGGCCTTGGTTTTATAATACGAAGAAAAGGATTATCAAAACCCCAAAGATTTATTTTCGCGATTCAGGCATCGCACACGCCCTATTATCCATTGAAAATAAAAAAGGTCTTTTGGTCCACCCTAAACTCGGGACCTCCTGGGAGGGGTTTGCCCTCGAAGAGGTAATTAAGTGTTTAGGAATACGGGAGAACCAGTCATATTTTTGGGGGGTTCACACCGGGGGAGAGGTGGATTTAGTCTTTGAGAATAATGGCCGTTTGTATGGGATTGAAGTCAAGTACAGCCAAGCCCCCGAGGTCACGGCCTCAATCAAATCGGCAATACAGGAACTATCTTTTAAGCATGTTTGGATTGTTTACCCCGGCAAAGAGGAGTATCCCTTATCGAAGGACGTGACAGCCGTTCCTTTGCAAAGGTTCACTTTCAAACATTAGCCAGTTACGCAACTTGTCCAAATGAGGCAACCAGTAGTCAATTAAGACGTAATTAATTAGAAATAATTAAGTTACGTCTTTTTTTATGGATTTTTTATTTATTTCAATTTTACCGGGATTCCCGGTAAAATTGACTTGATTTTTACCGGGATTCCCGGTAAAATTAAACCATGAAAATTCATATCCCCAATAGCGCATTTCTTGGAAATTTAGACCCTTTTCTTAAAGGGTTTGATCCTATGGATCCAAGTTCGTTACAAATAACATTAAATCCTAAATGGACATCGGTACATCCTCTTGTGTTATCAATGCTTGGATCATTAGGGCTAACCGTCAAGCCTGAAAACATTCATATCGATAAACTGACGGCAAGATCAAGCCATTATTTAGTTAGAATGGGGCTTTATAAGTTGCTTAATATCCCTTGTGATATGGTTATACAAGAACATGCTTCTGAGGGAAGATTTATTCCATTAAAACAAGTCCGTACATCAGACGAATTGGCAGAATTTATTACAGATATGATACCCCTTCTACATTCCGATCCGGAACAATCAAAAACAATCGGATACATCATCAGTGAACTTGGAAGGAATGTCCTTGAACATTCTTTGTCAGAAAATGGAGCGATCCTGTGCGCCCAGTTTTACACAAAAAGCAATTCAATTCGTATAGGAATAGCAGATACAGGGTTGGGAATCAAAAGAACCATAAATCAATCGCACAATGCAACAACGGATTTGGAAGCCATCCGCCTGGCATTGTGGCCGGGTATTACCGGTACGACCAGTGCCCCTGGCGGGACCGCGCAAAATGCCGGCGCGGGTTTGTTTTTTATCAAGTCCATAGCAAATCTGAATAGAGATTTTTTTGTTATATACAGCGGAAAGGGCTTCTATAAGTTATTGGCTCAAAAAACAGGGAAAGTAAAACTCAATGCAGACCCATTTGAAGACAGACACTCCAAGTCCGATCAATTACCCTATTGGCAAGGGACACTCGTCGGCATAGACATAAGTCTTGACCAAACCAGAGAATATTCGGAATTACTGGATGCCATTAGGGATATTTATTACGCATTAAGAAAAACCAAAAAATCGCATAAAAGGGCAAAATTCATATGAAAGAAATTAATATTTACGAAAGAATTGGAAATAAGGACTTCGCCGAGAATAAGGATATTGGCAAAGATATTCGTATTGAAGAGATCATGCCTGAATTAAAAAAGAGAGAGAAGGTGGTTCTAAATTTTGATAAAATAGATAGAGCGTCGCAGTCTTTCATTCATTCACTCATTAGCGATCCAATTAGACAATATGGGGATGATGTTTTAGATATAATGCTATTTAAAAACTGTAATGATAAAGTTAAAGAGATGATAAAGATAGTTTTAGGTTACTTGCAAGATGCAATTGATAATAAGGATGGAGTGTTGTAATTCATCGGCCAGTTGCGCAACTCGTCTAAATGAAGCCATTTATTTTCTTCAAAGATTTTAATTCATGCCGAATGCATCCTGCCTTCAAGGCCTGAGACGGTTTTTCCTCCTATGGGCCGGGAGCCTGCTGTGCTTGTACCTCGCCTACGCTCCGACGGTCAATATCACCTACATCAATCACGACAGCATCCGGTATTTCCATAAGTTTTACAATAAAGCGCTGGATCGCCAGAACAGCCCGCTGTTTGAGTATTCCCTTTCCGAAGGCCGTTTTATCCTGGCAGAGATAGAGCAGTATTTTTATGAGACCATCCAGCATTTGACCGACCTGGCGAGACTCAGATTCATGACCATTGCCGCCGCTGCCGCATGCGCGGCGCTGCTGGCTGTCCTGGCCGGGGCCGCGGGCTTGGAAACTGTCCCGGCTTTTTGCCTGGGAACAACGGTCCTGACCCTGCCGGGCTTTCAGGATTTTATCTTTGTCCCTTATCTGCCCTGTGTCCTGGCCGGGTTAATTTCTTTATGCGCCGGCCTGATTTTATCCCAAACGTCTTGGGGAGGACCGCGGTATCTTTTGGCCCTGGCCCTTGTGGAAGCCGCGTTTTTCACCTACCCTCCATCGACCTTTTTTATTTTGGTGCCGCCCTGTTTTCAGGTTTTGTTTCAGCCGCCAGAAAAGTTTGTCCCGCGCGCCCAGGTGAAATTTATCGTCATCTGGATTTTGGCCGCGGCGCTGTTTTATTTGACTCTGAAATTGTTTTTTTGGGCCCGGATCAAATCAACAAGCCATGATGTTTTTTTCGGCTGGCCCCTGGTCTTCAATCATCTAAGAACGCTGCTACCCCAGGGCCTGCCTCAAATCATCAGCTTATGGAACATCTACGGTTCAAAACCCATAGGCCTGGCCATTGATCTTATGCTGGGGGCCTTTGTGCTGTCTGAATTATCAATGTTCAAAAGCACCAGCATACTTAGAATGTTTGCTTTGCTTTCTATATTATTTATATTAAATATAATGTGGGTAGTATACGGAGATTATATGCCCCAGCATTTTATGGCAGCACAGGCCGTGATATTGGGCATGGTTTACAAGGGCGGCCAATGGCTGGCAGGGCTATGGAAAAGGGAAAACCGCTTCAAATCCCTGATATGGCCGGCTTGTTTGCTTGGCGGGGGACTGGTCATGGCCAATCACACCACTACCTTGAATGTCATGAATAATCATGCTGAATTGATGTTTGTCCGCAGCCGCATCGCCCAGGAGGTCTCCAGCCAAACGCAAGAAATCCATATTATTCGCAAAAAAGACATGGGCGTAGGGTATAATGGGATGCCGACGGTCTATGATAATTTCAACAAGGCCATCAATGATTATGAGATCCCTGACCTGATCCGGGTGGCCTTGACCGACATGGGAGAGCCCTTTGAGCTTCATTGCATCGTCACCTATTCCAACGCCGGAGACACTTACTCTTTGCTGCCGAACGCTGTGGTCATCGATATGAATGATCTCGCGTATATCTATCCGGTCCGCCGTTAAATTAAATCAGGAGGCCACGTTATGATCAACCGCCGCCAACATTTCCGCCTGCGCAAGCAATTGGATGTTCATTGGACCGTGCCCAGCCAAAAAGCGCAGGGCCAGGGCATTATTTTAAACATCAGCCTGCCGGGAATGCTTTTTGTCACGGACAGATTATTCAAAGCCGAAGACGGATTGAAAATGAATTTCAGTGTGGAAGGCGTGCCGAGCTTTCCCGCGCAAGGAAACCTGGTGTGGTTTCGCAGGATCGGGGCGCAGGGCGAGCGCTATCTGTGCGGGGCGCTCTTTTCCATCGAGACGCTTAAAAGCAGGCCCTGGATCCAGTGGATGGACGGCCATATGGAACAGATGGCTGATGCCTTAGACAGCAAGATCCTGGGACGTATCTTAAGCGAAGAGGCCTAAAGAAGAAACCGCGCCAAGTCCTTGAAACACAGCTATTTTGCTACGTGCTGCACAAAATCAGGGTAGTGGGTCAATTCGAAAGAATGATATAAAATGATATGCAAAACGGGGTCAAGATTTTTCTTCGATGGTCATACCAGCAATAGTTTCTGGGCAAACCTCTTTTAAAAATTTAAAATACGTAAGATTGTCCATTTTAGCTTGCTTAAGGGCGGCTTCCATGAAGTCTCTTGTAACCACGTGGCCTCTTTTTGTTAGGATTAATGGCAGCTCCTCCCCTCGCCGTAATACCCAACAAAAAGCATCTTCGTCGACAATTTCATAGGCATATTTTAACAATATTTCTAATAATGCCTTAGGCGGAATTAGTGGCAGGGCTGGCATACAGCATCTTCCCTTCGGATTTGAGCAGGTAAATCAAAGCTACCTATGCTACTGTAATTTTCTATTAAATCTCCTGCAATGGCCAAATTCCTTTCAGGGCAGGCCTTGATGGTATTAAATCCCTTTTCTTTCATCAATTTTTCAAAACCGCCATGTTTTAAGAATAAATTAATGGCGCTTGCCAATCCATCTTCTGCTTCTTTGTGAGTTATCCCTTGAGAATAAACTCCTAAATCTTGACAAAACCCAACGAATAGATTCGTTTCCGGGTCTTGTCTGAAAGCGACTGATAATTTAATTACGCATTGTAATCCCATATTTCCTCCTCCCGTGTATTTAACTTGGTTTAATAACCCGATTTATTATACTCTTGTGAGAGGGGCTGTCAATAATCAAACGGGGTGTCTCGGCAGGTAATTAAATTTGCAAATTTTAAAAATTGTGATACAATTCATCCATGCCTAAGCGTTCAAGCAAAGACGAAAATCAAATAGCTGCTTCCATGCTTGGGCAGGTCATGCAATCCGCAGAAGCAAGTCCTGAAAAAAATCCTGCCGCCGTTGCCTTGGGCCGTCTTGGGGGACTTAAAGGGGGCAAGGCCAGGGCCGAAGTCCTTTCTGCAAAACGTCGTCGGGAAATTGCTCAAAAAGCCGCACAAAAGCGCTGGGAAAAATAATCCTTGACAATGGCATGTGCCATAGATTATTATTTGCTTAAGCTTGACAGAACTAATTTTGTAGTGCATACTTAAAGCAGACGAAACATCCTAAAGATAATCCCCGCCGTCCAAGAGCAATCTTGAATGGCGGTAAAACATAACGCCTCCTTTGTGTTGGGAGGCGTTTTATTTTGTAAATGACAACTTTAGGAGGGTGTATGATCGGAACGCGTGTAGCCATTTTTATTGATGGGGCATATCTTAGTTATGTGGGTAAGAAAGACTTATGTTTGCCTAATATCCATCTTGGGAAATTGGCGGAAGCGCTCGCAGGCAACATGGATTTATTAAGGACCCATTATTATAATTGTTTGCCATATCAGAGCAATCCTCCAACGCAAGAAGAAAGTGTTCGATTTTCAAAAGCTTCTTCCTTTTTCCATAATTTGAAACAATTGCCACGATTTGATGTTAGGTATGGCAAATTGGAATATAGGGGAATAAATAAAGTAGACAATAGGCCCATATTTGAACAAAAAAGAGTCGATATTTCCCTCGGAGTGGACTTGGTGTTGCTTTCTGCAAAGAGGATGATTTCTCATGCTATTCTAATTACTGGGGATAGTGATTTCCTTCCAGCAGTCGAGGTCGCAAGAAAGGAAGGGGTATTTGTCCATCTCTATCATGGAAGCGGTGAATGCGCTCCCCATCGAGAATTGTGGGAAAATTGTGATGAAAGAACTGTCCTTACCAAAGAATTCGTAGCGCCTTTCCAAATAAAAAGATCGTAAAGAACAAACATGATTCTTACTGAATAAGGCAATATTTTTTTGACAATACTTGACCGCTCAAGTATGATGCCCTTAGAAAGTGAGGGTAGAAGCATGAACCAATTGACCAGAGAAAAGGGTAAGCAGGTAGTAGCGTCCTTAGTGGAAGAGAACTCCATTAGAGCCACCTGCCGTATGACGGGCGTCGCCAAAGGCACAGTATTGAAGCTATTATGCGATCTGGGGGCGGTCTGTACGGAATAGCAAGACCGCATATTCAAGGATTTGCCCTGTAAACGCCTCCAATGCGACGAAATCTGGTCATTCTGCTACTCAAAAGAACGGAATATCCCTAAAGACAAGCGAGGTCAATTTGGCTATGGGGATGTATGGACTTGGACGGCTATATGTGCGGACACCAAGCTGGTGCCTTCATGGTATATTGGGGGCAGAGGAATGCCACTTCTGCAAGGGGTTTTCATCCAAGACCTGGCAGGAGCCTTAAAAACAGGGTACAGCTGGCCACAGACGGTCTGAAACACTATGTTGTGGCCAGGTATTCGGCACTGATTGACTACGCCAACTCCATAAGATTTACGACCTTGATTACGCCTTTGAAGGAAAAAGCAAATACAGCCCGCCTGTCTGCATTGGTGCAGAGAAAACCAAGATCAACGGAACCCCTGGGAGCCGCCACATATCGACAAACTTTGTTGAAAGACAGAACTTGACAATGCGGATGAGTATGAGAAGATTTACTCGATTGACCAATGCGTTCTCAAAGAAGGTGAACAATTTAGCGTGTGCCGTGGCCCTTCACTTTATGTATTATAACTTCTGCCGCGTCCATCAGAGCCTTGGAACTACACCAGCCGTGGCAGCAGGGTGGCAAAGAAACCTCGGGAAATAGATGGTATTATTGAGCTTTAGGACTTACAATAATCGAGACTGACCAACTACGCAAAATTAGGATATAAGAAGATCTATTGTGCTATAAAAAGATATTGAATTTTTAAAATTCTGTTTTATAAAATGATATAATGTGATATAAAATGATGTTAAAATCATGAGTAAATTGATCAAAAAATTGGAAGACTACCGCCTCGAGCACAAGATATCACAGACCAAATTGGCTGGGATCCTTGGGGTTACCTTTGTCACGGTCAACAGGTGGTTTATGGGAAAATTTGTACCGAATAAAATCCAGCGGCACCATATCAAGAAACTTCTCAAAGACAGCGAGGAGGAAGGATGAGCAGAAAATTCTTTACGATCTTTGAACACCACCGCCAGCCCCTGATTTCCAAGAAAATGTTCTGGCAAAGGGTCACCAGGTGTTTCGGCCTGGCCCTTTTGATGCTGGTTGCCACCATTGCCCTGGGCGCCGTTGTTTATCATGGCGTTGAGGGCTTTTCCTGGGTGGATGCAGTGATGAACGCAGTGCTGGTGATGACCGGCCTGGGGCTCACCGATACCTTGCACACGGATGGAGGCAAAATTTTTACAACGGTTTACGCGGTCTTGACCGCGGTGGTGTTTTACATGGTTTTGGCCATCATTTTCGCGCCCCTGATCCACCGCTTTTTGCACGAATTTCATATGGAGATCAGCCGGGAAGACGGCGATTGAACAGGGAACTTTAGGCTCCCTTTTGTTGTCTAAAGGTTAGAAGGTGCTGATGGAAGACATAGGCAAGGACATATTGATCAGGGCCTCCCAGGGCGACCGGCAGGCTTTTGAAGAGGTGTACCAGAAAAGCAGCAGCTTCGTTTATAACGTGGCCCTGAGAATCGTCAATAATAGGGAAGATGCCCTGGAAGTCTCCCAGGAGGTCTTTATGGCCGTCTATCATAAGCTCAAGACCTTTCGTTTTGAGTCTTCATTTAAGACCTGGGCCTACAGGATCACGGCCAATCACGCAATCAATTTCGCCAAAAAGGCCTCGCGGGTCAAAACCACCCCTTTTGAAGAGGCTTTCGGCGAGGGCGCGGTGGACAACGAGGTCCTGGCCCGGATGGACGCGGAACATCGCAGCAAGCTGGTGGAAAGCCTGCTGGCTGAGCTCAACCCTGACCAAAGGGCCTGTGTGGTCTTGCGCGATATCCAGGGCCTAAGCTATGAAGATATTGCCCGGTCCTTGAATATCAACATCAATACCGTGCGCTCGCGCCTGAAAAGGTCCCGTGAGAAATTGCTGAGTTTAAGGAAGGTGGATTATGAAAAAGTGTGACCAATTTAAAGACCTGATCCTGACGGATTATATGGACGCTGAGGCCGGCCAGGAACTTAGCGGCGGCCTGGAATCCCATCTGCAGGATTGCGCGGATTGCCGCGCCTTTTACAAAGAGGTCAGGAACAATGCGGTCCTGCCTTTTGCCGGCCTGCCCCAGCAGCCGGTGCCTGCCCAGCTTTGGGAGAATATCAGGGAAAAGCTCGAGCGCCAGGGCCAGGCCGCTGAAGGCCCCTTGGAAGAATTCATCGAAAATCTAAAAGGATGGCTGATATGGCCGAGGCTGGTCCCGGTTTTGGCCAGTTTTATCCTGATATTTTTGGCCGGGTCCGTGACCTTGAACACCATGCGCCTTCAACAGGCCAAGGACAAGGAACAAGGGGAATATTTAAGTTCCCTGCTGGAGCCCACAGGCCCATTGGCCCTTAATGATAACAATGACGGCAAAACCGCCATTGAGCATTATTTTTTATAAATCAAGGGGGTTGGTCTTATGAGAAAAATCAAACAAGTCATGGTCTTTGGCCTGGCGCTGTACACGCTTGGCGCCTGGTCGTTAGGCTTGGCGCAGGAGCCGGGGCCGCAGGAGAAGGAGCATTTCAAACAGCATATCGAAGCTGTCTTCAAACAGCTGGACCTGACCGACGAGCAGAGGAAACAGCTGGATGCCAACAAGGAAAAGCACCACGGGAAAATGGACGTGATCCGTCAGGAAATGAAGCAGGACAGGGAATCAATGAAGGCGGAGTTGATGAAACCCCAGCTGGATATGCCTAAGGTCATGGCCATTCATGGCCAGATCAAGGCCCTGCAGTCCCAGATGGAGGACAATAAGTTAGACGGCATCTTAGGCGTCAGGTCGATTCTAACGCCCGCGCAGTTTGCGAAATTTGTGACCTTGATGGGGAAACACCGGCCAGACCGCGATTAACGGGCCTTGATATATTCCACGACCGCGGGGATGAGGGAGATAAACACGATCGCCAGCACCACCAGCGAAAAATGGTCCCGCACAAAAGGCAGATTGCCGAAGAAAAATCCGCTTAATACACCCACCAGGACCCAGCCCACGCCGCCCACGGCATTATAAAGAAAGAATTTACCGAAAGACATGTTCCCTACCCCGGCCATAAACGGCGCAAAGGTGCGCAGGATAGGGACAAAGCGCGTGATGATAATGGTCTTGGCCCCGTATTTTTCAAAATAGGCATGGGTGCGCTCAATATAGGCCTGCTTGACAAAGGGGATGGCCTGCTTATGGACCACCTTTTCAGACAGGAAAACACCGACGGTGTAATTGACCAAATTGCCGCCGACGGCGGCGGCGGACAAGAGCAGGATCAAAAGCGCCAGGTGCATGTCCCCGACCGCGGCCATGGCGCCCAGGACAAAGAGCAGGGAGTCCCCGGGCAGAAAAGGGGTCACGACCAGGCCGGTTTCGCAAAAAATGATGGCAAAGATGATCAGGTAGGCCCAGTTGCCGTAATGGGAACTGATATAGGCCATGTGCTGGTCCAGATGCACAAAAAAGCCGATCACATGATGTACAAATTCCATAAAGCCAATGATAACGAAAAAAACAAGATACGCCAATAGAATTTTCAAGTAGAATAAGCCCATGAACAGGACGCTCATCATCGTTTTTTTCCTGGTCCTGGCCGGTTTTTGGCTGGTCTGGCATCTTAGGCGCGAGCATGTGTACAAAGAGATGCTGCAGCGCCTGCAGGCGGAATCGCGGGCCGCGCAGGTCTTAGTCACCGACGTGAATTTTGATGAGGCGAGCCGCCGCGACAAAACCACCATCAAGTTTGTCGAATATGACACGGACAATCAGCCCCTGGCCCCTAAATATTTCACCTTCAGCGGAAAATTGATCCAGTTTCAGTCCCTGGTGGTGCGCTTCGAGGACAAATTCGTGGCTGCCGGCGATCTGTTCAAAGGCAAAAGCGTGTACCTGTTCTGGAAGGCCTTTGTGCTCGACGGCAGCAAGACCCAGGAATTTCCCATCACCCAGGTGGATGAGGTGCCGGGCGGCTATAAGGTGCCAGGCAAGACCAGCGGTTTTGAAAACAGGTTCTGGCATGATTTCTGGCGCTTTGCCTTTGATGAGGTCAGGGCCAGGAAGGCGGGTGTCAAAAGCGTGCAGATCGAGGCGCCGGGGGTTGTGTTTATTCCAGGGTATCTTTACACCATCCATATCGAGCACGACGGCGGGCTTAGAATCGACGCCAAGCCGGTGGACCCCATTTTGATGGGGGAAAAAGTATTAAATAACGTCGGTTCGACAACGTCGTATTAAACATGTAAAGATATGTTTAGCAGACCATCACAACCCCCGGGGTTGTGATGGTCGAACGTTAAATAAAGGGGAACTTAAGATGCGTTTACTTTTGGTTTTTTTAATGGCTTTGACAGGCGCGGCCGCAACATCCTGGGCCGCCTTAACGACCCGGCTTGTGGACTATAAGCAGGGCGATACGGTTTTAGAAGGCTATCTGGCTTATGATAATGCTTTGAGCGGCCAGCGCCCAGGAGTTCTGGTGGTGCATGAATGGAA
Organism: uncultured Planctomycetales bacterium; assembly: GCA_964483785.1. GTDB lineage: Bacteria > Omnitrophota > Gorgyraeia > Zapsychrales > Fredricksoniimonadaceae > JABDGZ01. The sequence goes on along the minus strand of CAZACW010000007.1, from coordinate 14,007 downwards.
AGGGCTTAATGCCTATGCCAAACGGCGGGCAGATATGCTGGCACAACTGGGCTACGTGGCCTTTGCCGCGGACATTTACGGCAAAGGGGCCCAACCGCAAACCACGGCAGAGGCGGGTGCCGCCGCGGGGAAATACAAGGGCGACCGGGCGCTTTTCAGGGCGCGCGTCAATGCCGGGTTGGATGCCCTCAAATCACAAGCCAACGTGGACCCATCCAAGCTGGCGGCCATCGGCTATTGTTTCGGCGGTACCGCTGTTTTGGAATTGGCCCGCAGCGGCGCGGATATTAAGGGCATTGTCAGTTTTCACGGGGGCTTAAGCACCCCGACCCCGCAGGATGCTAAAAATATCAAGACCAAGGTCCTGGTCCTGCACGGTGATGCAGACCCCTATGTCAAGCCTGAGGAAGTGGCGGCCTTTGAAGAAGAGATGAAGACAGCCAAGGTCGATTACCGCCTGATCAAATACCCCGGCGCCATGCACGGCTTTACCAACCCGGACAATAAGGGCATTGACCCGCCCGGCGCCTTGTATAACGCAGACGCGGACAAGGCCTCGTGGGATGAAATGCAGAAATTTTTTAAACAAATCTTAATTTAGACCATCACAACCCCGGGGGTTGTGATGGTTTTAATCTCTGTTCCACTTCCTGCAGGACCTGACGGACATTGGCATCCGTGGGGTCGAAACTCAAAATCGCCAGCAAACAGCGCCGGCAGTTCTCCCATTGCCCCAGCCTCCAGTAAATATCCGCCAGGGAACGGTAGGAAAAAATAAAGTTGTGATTAAGCTCAATGGCCTTTTGAAAATTCTGCAGGGCCAGGTCAATGTGGCCGGTGTCGCGGTAGGTGCCGGCGATATTATGATAGGCCACGGGGTTTTGAGGGTCCAGGGCAATGGCCTTCAAATACGTGGCCAGGGCCTTGTCATGAATGCCTTTATTCGCGTATTCCATCCCTAAATTATTGATGACCCTGTAATCATTGGGCTGATAGGTGATCAGCTGTTCGTAAAAGCCGATGGAGGTGCGCCAGTCTAAATTGCGGTGGATATTGATGGCGCAAAAAAGGACCAGGATCACGGCCAGGACCTTGACCAGCGTCGCAGTGCGTTGGCGTTTTTGGGCCCAGTCCAGTCCAGCATAAACCGCGATCAGGGTGACGCCGATCATGGGCATGTACAGAAAATGCTCGTAGATCACGGCATTGATGGGCACCAAAACGTTCGAAGCCGGGGCAATAGCGATAAAAAACCATCCTACGCCAAAGGCAAGCCAGGGCTTGGTCCTCCAATATTTGAATGCGGCCCAAAGCATGGCCCCGACGATCAAGCCGCCCCAAAGCACATCCCATTCCAACAGGGATTGGGCCCAGGGCATATTGCGTTCCACCCGCAATTGATAGGGGACAAACAAAAAGCCCGCATACTGCGTCATGGCCTTGAAAAAGGTCATCACCCGGATGCTGGGGTGATTGGTGAAATCATTGTGGGCGTTGTAGAAATTAAAGCTGTTGTTAAAATTCAGCACCGTGCCGCGCAGGATAATGTAAATGACCGCAAGGACAAGAAAGGGCCAGACCGCGGCCGCGGTTTGCCCGGCGCGGCGCCAAAAATTTTTGTCCTTGGAAAGCAGGAGAAAATCGGTCAGGGGAAGCAGGCCGGCCAGCACAAAGCCGGTTTCCTTGGAAAGCATACTTAAAGGGTACAAAAGCAGGGCCGCCCAGTATGCGCGGGAAGCCCAGGCCGGCTGTTGGGATTGCCGGAAACGGGTAAAGCAGACGAGGCTGGATAATAGAAGGAAGCTCGCCAGGGAATCACCCATGCTGTTGACATAGCAGACCGCTTCGTTGTGTACGGGGTGCACTACAAAAATCAGGGCGCATAAAAGGGCCAGCAGGCGCCTGCTAAAAAGCCGGTGGATCAAAGCATAAAGGGCCAGGGCTGCCAGGATATGGAAGCTGACTGTGACCGCGTGCCAGCCGTACACCCAGCGCTGCCAAAGATGCCATTCCACGGAAAAAATGGCCAATAACAGCGGCCGCCAATAATTGCTGACTAAAAAACTGCCGGCCACCAGGTTCTGGCTAAACCATAATGGCCAATCATGAAAATCGCGGATATAGCGGTTATTGTTGATGAAATCGTCATCGTCCCAGAACATCTCATTGGGCAGGCAATTGTGATAAGCGATGACGCCGAAGAGGATAATAAGGACAATACCTGGCCATCGTTTGGTGGCGATATAATCAAGAAAGGCATTCATAATAGGGGACAGCGCCCTATTTTTATTTTACCCTAAGCTGAAAAATAGGGCGCTGTCCCCTATTATAATAGATTTTTATGGCGCATTTGTTTAAAATTGTGATAATATTCAGACATTTATGACCATCAGGAGTTCTCAGTACTTAAGCGTATGAAGATCCACGAATACCAAGCCAGGAATTTATTCGCCGCTTACGATATCCCCATCGCAAAAGGAGATGTGGCCCAAACGCCGCAGGAAGCCGTGGCCATTGCCCAGAAAACCGGGTATCCGGTGGTGATCAAGGCCCAGGTCTTAGTCGGCGGCCGCGGCAAGGCCGGCGGGGTCAAGGTGGTGGGCAACGATAAAGAGCTTGTCCTGGAATTCAACCGCATCAAAAATCTCAACATCAAGGGCTATGCCGTTGACCGCTTACTGGTCGCGCGGGCCATTGATATCCGCAAGGAATACTATCTGGCGGTCACCATTGACAATATCAAGGGCGATGTGGTGGTGATCGCCTCGGCCGAGGGCGGGGTGGAAATCGAGGAAACCGCCAAGACCCATCCGGAGAAATCATCAAGTTTTACATGCAGGGCCGGGAAAACCTGGATGAGGCGCGCTGGGCGCCGATTGTGGCCCAATTATTCCCCGATGCGCGCCTGCAAAAAAGCGCCACCTCCATTCTGCAGAAACTGCTGAAACTATTTTTCGAGAAAGACTGTTCCCTGGCTGAGATCAATCCCTTTGTCATCAACGGCGAAGGCAATCTCATTGCCGCGGACGCCAAGGTGATCATCGATGACAACGGCCTGGACCGCCATCCGGAGCTGGCCGCCTTAAGGGACATGAAATACGAGGATGCCGACGAGCTGGAGGCCAAGCAAAAGGGCTTAAGCTTTGTGAAGCTGGAAGGCAATGTGGGCTGTATCGTCAACGGCGCGGGCCTGGCCATGGGCACCATGGACGCGGTCAATCTTTTGGGCGGCAGGCCGGCCAATTTTTTGGACGTGGGCGGCTCCTCGAACCCGGAAAAGGTCTTGAATGCCCTTAAGATCATTTTGCGCAACAAGGACATCAAGGTCATCCTCATCAATATTTTCGGCGGCATCACCCGCTGTGATGATATCGCCAACGGGATTGTCACGGCCTTAAAGCAGATCCAGATCCCGGTGCCTTTGATCATCCGCTTGACCGGCACCAATGAAAAAGAGGCCAAGGTCATTTTGACCCAGGCCGGCTTAACGATCTTTTCTTCGATGAGGCAGGCGGTCACCGAAGCTGTGAAGGACGCGAAATAACATGTCTATCTTAATCGATTTAAACACCAAGGTGATTGTCCAGGGCATTACCGGCCGCGACGGCTCCTTCCATGCCAAGCAGATGAAGGAGTACGGCACCAAGGTCGCAGGTGGAGTGACGCCCGGCAAAGGCGGGCAGAATGTCGAGGGGATCCCGGTCTTTAATACAGTCAAGGAAGCCAGGGACAAGACAGGCTGTAACACCGCGGTGATCTATGTCCCGGCCAAATTCGCCAAGGACGCCATGCTGGAGGACATTGCCAGCGGCATTCCCTTGATCGTCTGCATCACCGAGGGCATTCCGGTTTTGGACATGGTGGAAGTCAAAAAAGCTTTGAAGGACAGCCCCTGCCGCCTGATCGGGCCCAATTGCCCGGGGCTGATCTCTCCGGGCAAGTCCAAGGTGGGCATTATGCCAGGGCATATCCATAAACCCGGCGATATCGGCGTCATCTCCCGCTCCGGCACCCTCACTTACGAGGTGGTCTTTAATCTCTCGGCCCATGATATGGGCCAGTCCAGCTGTGTGGGGCTGGGCGGTGACCCCATTATCGGCACCCGGTTTACAGATGCCCTAAAAATGTTTCAGGAAGATCCCGGCACCCGCGCCATTGTCATGGTCGGCGAAATCGGCGGCGGGGACGAGCAATTGGCCGCGGAGTTCATCCAACAGCACGTCACCAAACCCGTGGTCTCCTTTATCGCCGGGCGCACTGCGCCGGTCGGCAAGCGCATGGGCCATGCCGGCGCCATCATCTCGTCCGGAGATTCCACCGCCGAAGCCAAGATGCAGATGCTGCGCGACGCCGGGGTCATGGTCATCGACTTTCCCGACGAAATCCCTCAGGCCCTGGCCGCTGCCTTAAAATGAAAAATATCAAATCCGTGATCGCGGTCTCTTCCTGCAAGGGCGGGGTGGGCAAATCCACTGTTGCCGCGGCCCTGGGCCTGGAGCTGGTGCGCCGCAAATTCAAGACCGGTTTGCTTGACGCGGACATTTACGGGCCTTCCATGCCCCTGCTTTTTCCCATGCCCCAGGCCCGCGTGCAGGCCAATGAATTCAAAATGTTGACGCCCCTGGAAAGCCAGGGGCTGAAATTGATGTCCTTCGGCTATCTTTTGGGCGATGCTCCGGCGGTGATTCCCGGGCCCATTGTCCCGCGGTATTTGCCGCAGCTTTTGTTTCCGACCGGCTGGGGCGGGGCGGATTTTTTGATCATCGACATGCCGCCCGGCACCGGCGATGTGCAGTTGACCATCACGCAGTCGGTGAAACTCGCCGGCGCCGTGATCGTGACCACACCCCACGGCCTTTCCCTGGCAGACACGGCCCGCGGCATCCTGATGTTTGAAAAGGTCAATGTCCCGATTTTAGGGGTCATTGAAAACATGGCGTATTTTCAAGCGCCGGACACCGGTCAAAAATATTATGTTTTCGGCCAGCCCAAGACCGGGGCCTTGTCCGCGCGCTTCGGCGTCAAGACCCTGGCGGAGATCCCAATCCAGGAAGACTTGTCTCAGTTAAAGGGAACAGCCCCCTTAAAAAGCGGGGAACAGCCTCCTTCAAATCCTTATATTCAAAAAGCGGCAGAGGGGCTTTTACAAGCCATCAAACAGGCCCAAATACATCAATCCTTTCTTAAGGATGCCGGCTATCGCGATGGCAGGGTGGTGCTGGTTTTTGATGACGGCCGCGAATTGTCTGCCAAAGCCTTTGATCTGCGGGCCAACTGCGCCTGCGCCTTGTGCATTTCGGAAACCACGGGCCAGCGCCTGCTGGACCCCAAGAAAATCCCTCCGGACATCAACCCCACGGAAATCCTTCCTTTAGGCAATTATGCCGTAGGCATTACCTGGAGTGATGGCCATGCTTCAGGCATCTACCCTTACAGCTTGTTCAAGTCTTAATAACCATCACAACCCCGGGGGTTGTGATGGTCCCAGTCAAATTCCGATAACTTATTCCAAGCCAACGGGTTACGCGATATTATATAGAGCCATTGTATTTATATAAGATTAACTGCTCCCTAACACGGTTTTAACATCCATTCTCTATACTAAGGATCAAACCCAAACAAACGCAATAAGTTCCAGCCATGGCTATAGTTATAAAAAAATCCAGGTTTTTTCGGACCATTTGCTGTTTGCTTTCTTTTCTTTTGGTTCAAACCAGCCTGGAAAGCGTCCAAGCCCAGCCCACCCCGTTTTTCCCCGCAGGCCATTACTTCGTAGACCTTTCCACGCCCTATTCCCTGCCTGTTTTGCGCGGCATGCGCGTGTACCCGGCCAAGCCTTTCGAGTTTGACTTTGTGGTCGATTCCGGCAGCCACCTTGCCATTGACCAGAAAGAGACCTCCATCCTCATCAAGTATTTTCTGACCTGCCTCACCATCCCCGAAGAAGACCTCTGGGTCAATCTTTCCCCGTATGAATCCGGGCGCATCATCCCGGATGAGCTTGCGCTCACCGATGCCGGCAACGATTTACTGCGCCAGGACAAGTTTTTAAAGCAACTGGCCTCGTCCCTGACCTATCCTGAATCGGAATTGGGTAAAAAATTCTGGGACCAGGTCTACAAAAGGGCCTATGCCAAATTCGGCACGACCAACCTGCCGGTGAATACCTACAACAAGGTCTGGATTGTGCCGGACAAGGCCATTGTTTATGACATGGGCAATTCCGCCTTGATCGGCGAGACCCATTTAAAGGTGATGCTGGAAGAAGATTATCTGGCCACGAAAAACCATACGGCCCCAAAAGGTGAGGCGGCAAGCATTGCCCATCAAATCAGCGCCGGCATAACCCGGGACTTGATCCTTCCGCAATTGGAAAAGGAAGTGAATGAGGGCAAGAACTTTGCCAAGGTGCGCCAGGTTTTCCATTCTCTCATATTAGCGGCCTGGTTTAAGCGCGCATTAAAAAGAAACGTTTTAAATAATTTTTATGTAGATAAGAGAAAGATCGCCGGCATCGACGACGTGGACAAGGGCGCCAAGGACGCCATTTACAAGCAGTACCTGCGTATTTATAAGGTAGGCGCGTACAATTATATCCGCGAGGACGTGGACCCCTTGACCCAGCAGGTGGTGCCCCGGAAATATTTTTCCGGTGGTTTGAATTTCGGCAAAACGGACCTGGCCATGAAGACCCTGCAGGTGCCGAGCTTCGATGCCATCAGGGGCAAATTGGACGCGGCCCAATTGTCCGCAGCGCATGATTACGGGGTGGCCAAGGTCGAGCTTTTGCCCATCGGGGGAGACATGGCCCAGCTGATGAATAATCCGGTCCTGCGGCCGGACGCGGCCCAATTGCCTTTATCTCCCGCACTTCTTAAATCCTTGTCCGGCAAATTTGCCGTGGCCGTTGCCTTGGCCATACCTTTAATCGCAGTAGCGCATGGAACTACCTTTGCTCAAGCAGTCCCTCAACATACAATTACACACTATAGCGCCACTGGCGGCCAAGTATTTGCCACACCTAGACAAGGCAGCACCTTGAGTCAAATCGTTCTGGACATAATGAATGCACAGAACCCGGAGCTATCTAATGTTAATCGCAGGCAAGAATTGTATCAAAAGCTTCCCAGTTATTTAGCCCAACTTAATGTTACTCGTAATACGCCTATTTTGGAAAATAGGCGTATGAATATTACCGCGCTTGTATCAGATCAAAAAGCGATCGCATTTTTGGTAGGGGAGGCAGTACTTCGGTCGCCACTGGCCGCGGCTCCTCCTCCTCGAGAGGAGCCACCCCGTCAAGTAGTTGTGCCAGGTGGATCTCCACCAATAGCCAGAGGACCAGTTCCGCCACCGCCTGAGCCTGTCCCTGTGCCTCCTCCGCCACCCGCGTCACAGGCCCCTCCAGTTGCCGATTTGCCTGCTGCGCCGGCGGCCCCAGCTGCTCTACCTGCGCCACAAATAGCTGCTGATACAGCTGCAGCCCAGGCAAGGGCTGATGCGTTTGAAGCTGTGCGCACAACAGCCATGCTCCAGCATGCTCAAATTATGAGAGAAGCAAGATTGACCGCGCAACGAGCGGCAGACAAAGCCGCTGACGATGCCCGGTTAGAGAGAACAAGGAGGGCCCAGTTGGCTGCTGATGCCTTGAGAGATCAGCGTGCGCAAGCCCTCGAACGACAGAGAATTGCCAGGGAAGCAGAGATCGCAAGGAAGGCAAAGCAGGATGCAGAAATTGCTCAAGCAGCAGCCGCTAGAGCTGAACGACTGAGGAAAGCGGAAGAAACCAGAAAGGCCCAGGCTGAGCGACAACGGCAGCTCGCTGATCAAAGAAAAAAGGCCCAGGCTGAGCGGCAACAGCGGCTCGCAGATCAAAGGAATAGGGCAAGGACTGCCACAGTGGCGGCCCCGCCACCGCCGCCTCCACCTGCACCTATTGAGCCAAGGACTGATCAAGGCGATCTACGCACTACACAAACAACACCAACAGACAAACCAAGAAATGCCCCCACCCCTGTAGCCTCACCCAGGGGAGATAATCCAGGTCCAGGGTCCTTGAACGTTGCAGGCGATGCACCCAATGTACAATTTATACCAGCACCTGAAGAACCAAGACCTATGCCAGAACCGCCTCCGCCTAACGGCGATGGTCCCAGCTTAGTAGGATCTGCCCGAGCCGCCATTGTTATTCCTCCTATGGGGATGGAACCCGGACGGCCTGCAGCGCCATGGTTAACCCAGCGCAGAGATGGCAACGCCCAAGCTTTACAACCCGCCGTATTCGGCAGGACCATTCCCAACGAAGGATCATCGGTGACCTTGGTTGCTGGAGGTCCTCCTGAAGCGGGTTCTCAACATATTGATATCCCCGATCACCGGACCTTGACTCAATTAACTTTGCAAATTTTACCCAGACTGACTGGCCAGGTCTATGATTTGCATCCTGAAATCATGCACTACGCAAAGAATTCAGTTATTTTCAGGATCAATAATTTTGAGGTGAGGCGTCAAATCAAAATCCTGGAAGGCCGGACCGAAGAGGCCAGGCAGGCCTGGAGAAAGGCGGAGGTGGATTTTAGAAACCAAAGCCTATCCGCGGAAAAATTGACCCAATACAGGGAGAATTTTCAAAAATTGTCCCGCGAACTGGCTGAAAAAAAGATCGAAGCCGAGTTAGGGGTGGTCAGGGCCCCGTATGATTTGGACATTGAATCCTGGGGCGGACTTAATGATGGGGTCTATATCACGGACAAGGATTTGCAAAGGTCAGACACAGACCACAATGCTGAAAGGCACGTTGTCCGCTATCATCCCACCAGTGATCGGTTTAGCGTTGAATTGGAAATACCTCGGGGCATCACGTATTTCGGTAATCTGAATTTGACCCTGGATGATCAAAACCGGCAAAACCAGGTCGATGTTAAAAGTTATTTTGACCCTATCCTGCGTGAACAAACGGTCGGAGACCTGGAACATCGAAAAAATTTCCTTCGTCTTCATATCACGCTTCCTGAGCGTTCGCCGATCAGGCTGGGTGATCCAGTGGGACTGTCTATGGAAGTCCGCCCGCCGGACCGCCGGGATGCGTTGAATTTTTCAGGGATTGACGGGATCCCGCGCATAACGGGCCTGGTCCTTGGAACGTTTAAGTTTCCCATTACAGCGATGGTTCCGGGCAAGGTGACCTACTTTGTCAAGCAAGGCGATTTTGTCAAAGCCGGGCAGAGGATGTCCCATGTTGAGACCAAGCCCTACGAAGACCAATTGGCTGCCGTAAAGGCTGCCTTGATCGATGTCAGGCAAAGAAAGGCTGTGATGGCCCCGCAAGGCAGCATTGTCTATTCCGAGGTCCCGGAAATGCTGGAATTAGACAGCCGGGAAAGAGAATTTTTAGCGCAAAAGGAAATGCTGGAAGAATTGATCCGTTCCGCGGATACCTTTGCCCCTGAAGATTTGCGCGTCCTTTCAACGGGGGAAGATGAGTCAGACAATATCCAAATGGGGGGCATTCTTTTCACCTATGCGCCGGATGTCGTTGAATTAGGGACCAATGATGTCGGTATTGATGATAAATACCACATTTTTGCCGATATCCGCAGAAACATTGAAAACGGCGATCTGGTGGTGGTCAAAACCTTGGATGGGGTCCCGTTGTTGGGGGAGGTGATTGATCACAGGCCTGCCCAGCATTCCAAGACGGTTATGTCCAGCGAACAATCCTTGGTTGTCATGGTCTATGACCCTCAGCATATTCTGCGCAAGGATTGGGGGTTTGGTGTGTTTCTTTTAACCCCTGAAGTCCAGAGGGCCATTAAATCCCAACCCGGGTATGTGCCGCCATCCCAACGCAAACATATTGCTCAAAGAGCTGTTCCTTACCTAGATAACGCAGCGCCTCCGCCACCCCCGGCTCCACCCCTTACACCGCCAAGAAGAGCCGGAGGAAGGCCCCCAGGAGGCGGGGCCCGAGCGGCAACCCTGGCTGCAGCAACCCTGCCGTCGCCAGCTGGCAGCCCGACGGCTCAGCCAGCCAACCAGGCCTTTCCAATTTTACAAAATCCGCCGATCCGCATTACACTTCGGGCCCCTAATTCTTTCCAAGGATTTCGGCTCTCTCCTGAAGCAGCGACGGATGCGGTGCTTGCCTATCGGCTAAACGGCGGCAGGACAGAAGTGGATATGTTTAAGGCTGCTGCTTCGGAAGGCCTGCCGGCGGCCGTGACCGTCAGTCTTTTTGGCGGCATAAGTTCTAATGGTAAATTTAATTACGGGATCAGTGGCAGTTATGGCGGTTTTAACCTGGCTGTGACCAGAGGAAGCAGTCTCGGTTCCAGCATCCCTGCCGCTGTGCAGGCCACAGGGAATTTGATCAGCGCATTGGATGGTGAAGTTGACCAAAAGGTCGACAGCAATGCCACCACCACCAAGGTGAAATACTATGATTGGGTCACAGCCTTGCTCAAGCAAAGTTATGAAACCAACAGGTTCTTGATTGAATTGGCCGCAGTGCAGGATGAGATTTTGTTGTCCAGGGGTTTAAAGATAGACTTGGAAAAGGCCTTGGCGCAGATGAAGGGCAGGTTAACCTCGACCCCGACCCTTCAAATAGAGCAATCTCAAGGCAATATTGATAATGTGGACGGTGAAATTGCCAGATTGGAAACGCTGGCCCAAAAATTGATGCGTCCGATCAATGACTTGACCGGCAAGGGATGGGAACATTTGGAAAACCCCCTTTTGTCCACTGTCAATTTAAGCCAGAGAATGGTACCGATAGCGGGAAATGACAAACAAGCGTTCATTGCTAAAATTTTGAGTGCCCAAAGCCTTAATACCAGATTACAGTCGGTCTTAACTGCGCAAAGGGGTGTCGAAAGAGACATCAGGATCCAAGGATTGGAGTTTTATCCAAAATTAAACGGCACAGGATTGCTGGGCACAGCGGATCTGTCTAATGCGCAATATAATATCATCCCGGGCGCCACATCCATCAGTTCGGTGATCCATAAAATTTTCGGGGTCTTAAGCGGAGAATTACCCATTTATGACGGCACAGCCAGGATTAAACGCAAGGTATTGGCCTTAGATGCGCAGGCTTCCTTGGATGATATCGAAAGGACAAGGATCGCCATCGCCCAAGAAGCTGGAGATACCATAGATGAATATAATTCATTAGTCAGGGATCAAATTCCTAAGGCAGAACAGGAATTGGCCCATGCTCAAAATGCCTTGATCTTGGCCGGACATCGCGACGTGGCCGCAGACTTGGCCTCTTATCGGCTTAAAATCACGGAAAAGGCCAAGAAGGTGGCTGAATTAAGGGCCAAGGCCAGGGAAGACTTGGTTTATTTGTACTTATTAGATCCGCCTACCTACCCCGTCAGAAACGCAAACATGCTGCAGGAACGCACAGACAAGGCCCAATTATCACATTTAAGGAAAAGGATCTTGTCCATGGCAGGGGTCATTTTCATCTCTTTGTCCATCTTACCGTCGACGTTCTGGGGCCAAGGCGTACCCAACAGCGCCCAACAGCAATGGGCCACCCAGCAGAGAGAGGGCCAGCAAAATATGTTGGAGAATTACCGGAGACAGGCCATTGAAGGGGAAACCTTGCAGGCGAGAATAGCGGCCTTAGACAGCATTTATGCTGAATTTTCCAATGATCCGCGTTTTATCAGCGCCTTAAAATACATCACCTTTCATTCCAGCAAGGTGGATGTTGTGCAGGAAATTTTTCGGCGGATGGCCTGGGGGGATAAGCCGAACCTCCATTTTTTGATCGAAATCAATGAAGAAGCCAAGCTGGAGCTGGTGAATGACAAGGACAGGCTGTTGGATTTGACCGCCTTGGTCTATCTTTATATTGAGGATATCCTCATGGACCATCCGGATATTTTTAAGGGCAAATCCATCTTGAGTTTTGTCCCCAACGCCAATTCACCTTATCCCATGGTCACGCCTGAGGCTGTCAGGCGCGTTATCAGGACCGAGACAGCCTGGAGACTGGGGACCATTCACATGGACCGGTTTCTACAGAACAGTTTGCCGCCTCCTTTTTCCCCTGACCGCTCGCCTCAACAGCCTTTTATGTCGCCGATCTTATGGGCTCAGGATTTAAATGCACTTAATACCTATGTATTTACGTTGCAGAACGACCAAAAGCCGGTCCCTCAAGGGCAGAGAATCGAAAATTTGATGAACACGGAACGCAGTCAGGTGGAAAGGTCCATTGAGCTTGATTTGGTCCCCGAAATTTGGCACAAGGGGCCCTTTAATCCAAACTTGCTTTGGATTTTTCCATTTGAAGAGCGCAACCGCGAACGTTTGACCGGCTGGGGAGAGGATGCCAAAGGCTTTTTGGAGACTTCACCCAATTGGGAGGCTCCAGAGTTTAAGGACCCGACCTTATTGGGAAGATCCCTTCCGCGCACCTCGAATTTTATCGCCAGGGTCCCTCCAGGAACTGCCATTCAAGGGGAACCTATCGATGATCTCTCCAGGCTTCCAAGCATGGAAGGCGCATCCATTATTTATTATGAAATGAACGAAGCTCCGGAAAAAGCAGGCTATATTGCAAGGTCAGGTCCATCGGAAGTGGTGCGGTTGTTGAAATATTTAAAATATGTCCCTGGAAATACCTTGGAGGAAAATATGAAGGACCCGGCATTTCGTCTGAAGCTATTAAGCGCTTATCGATACGCGGACGATGATTTTCAGGACCTGATTGAATCCAAACTGGACATCTATGATCTTTGGAATGATGCCCACCGCAACGACGCGGCCTGGAAAAGGGTGCTGCGCGAATCTCTTACGATGGTGTATAATCGGCATGCCCAAAATCCCAAAGAAAATCCAGATCAGCTCAAAAAAGTCGCGCCCTTGATGGACGTGGTCCTGGAGACCATGAGCGCTTCCGAATTATCCCGGTACAAGGACCCGCGTCCGGATGGGGATCTGCGCGTTAGGGCACAGATGGAAAGGATCGGATACCGATGGGCGGCCCAAGAGATTTTTGCCAGCCAGGAATTCCGCCAATCGCCCATTACAGCGCGTGAAGGCAGGTACCATGATGAAGAATTAGATCTGCCTCAAATCATGGATATCGTGAACACAACCATTGACCCCCTTATGATGCAGCGTACAGTGGCAGAAATCCGCCAAAATGTGCCGCGCGAGGGTTGGCAGGAAATGGTGACCCGGATGTTCAATCAAGTTGTATTCGACTGGGAAATACCCCACAGCTATGCGGAGATGATTGAGAGATTTTCCTCCGAAATGAGGCATTTTGCATATGATATCGATATCGGATATCAAGGGCTGTATTTTCCCAGGATTCCTCTTTTTGCATTGGGCACCTATTTGGGCATCGGGATCTTTACATTTGTGATTTTATTCTCCAGGATCATGTGGTTTTACAATAGATTTCTAGTGCCATTAGGAGGGCATCGGAGATTATTGAGAAGTTTCAGGCAAGAATACCGTACAGATGAGCAATCCATTGAAGAAAGCGCAGACCAGGCGATGGTCAGCATCACTCGAAATAACACCTATGTAGGGGTTTATCAGCCCTTGCACAATTGGAATGAAAAACAATTGTGGCTGAGACGTCAAGGGAGATTGACACCGGACCAATTTTTCAATGCCTTTAACGAGATCATTGAATACGCGGGCAAGGCCCTGCATATTATGAAATATGATCCGGACTTGATTTTGAAAGAGGATGGCGTGTCGCTTTTGAATGAATACCATAACAAGGGATACAACCGCCTGATCGCCTTGTGCCAGGACACCTTTGAAGGCTTTGATACCTTGTACCAGCGCATGGACATGGAGGGGCTTTCAGAGGAACGCAAAGACTGGGTCCGCCGCAGCGTCATGAATGACAAAAACACCCTGATGAAAATCAATCTCATTGCCAAATTGTTTAAATATATTTTATCCAACATTGGCGGCCTTGAATTGCCCATGGGGGAAACACTGCATAATTCCAATTTTTTGGAAAGA
>CAZACW010000006.1:66482-68295 GCA_964483785.1 uncultured Planctomycetales bacterium | reverse complement strand
AACCAAAACGCCCCGAAACTCCACGAGCATCCGGTTTAATTTAGGGGCAAGGTCAAACGAGCGGTAAGTCAACAAGTTTATCACAAAAGGACCAGCAAGAAGGACTATAACAACTATCAACAAAGGCCCATCAATGTAAGATCGAAATTCTATAGGGAGATTTTTTAAAGCCACGATAAAAACTAAATCAGCTAAAATTGCGGTCACATTCAAAATTCTGATCATCTTGTCTCCAATCTTTTAAAATGAAAAATCTGTTGAAGATGTTTTATTCTACATCCACCATTTTAGGACACAAAATAAATTTATTATGAAGTTAACTCTCGATGCCGCAATAAGAAACCCCTTCAACATATTCGCCGAAGGGGCTTCTCGTCACAATTGGCTCCCCCGCGAGGGCTCGTTGCCCTTCAGTCGTGCGCTATCGCGCACTCCTTTCGGGTCAGACACTCGCCCTAGAAACTCCTCCTATTCGTCGGAGTTTCTAAACAGGCCTCACTTCGAGCCCTCGCTCAATGAAGAAGTTTAATAAAAATGGGGACAGTCCCAAAAAGCGGGACAGTCCCCATTTTTATTAAACAACTCCCCGGTTACCCCCAAAATCCGAACTTTTTCTACGAGGTCATTTTGGGCCTTACCAATACCAAAAGCAAGGAGAGACGGGTTATCTTTAATTAAGCCATGAATACTCTCATCACTGCTGAGAGTTTTTCATTAACCTATCCCTTTTGCCCCTTTACCATTGCACATTTATGACGGCTTTAAGCAGGAATCAATGATTCATAGGGGATATTTAATTTATCATGCAAATTACGGATCATTCTCAAGTTCAATTTTCTTTTTTTATGCAAAATTTCTAAACCCTTTTGGCCCCGCCAAGAATATTGTCGACATCGGCTTTCCCAATCGCCATCTGCTCCATGCGAAATTTAATAGCCTCAATGGGATGAGGGGGCAACATGGGATAATTTTTGTTTTCATAGGCTTCAACCAAAGTAGTAAGCACATCCAAAACATCACCTTCTTTGGTATTTGGTTTGGCATCCCAAAGACGATCGATCAAGCTCAAAGCTTTCTCATAATCTTTTTTCGTATTAATTGGATGGATTCTTATTTCCATGATCATATCTCCTTTACGTCGATATAGTCGTACTGACTGTGCGTTCCGATAAAACGGATATAAAAAATTTTAAATTCATATTTCACAGCAACAACTAAACGATATTTATTCCCACAAATATTAAACACAACCCTTTCATTACCGATCACACTGGCTGTTCGATAAATATTTTTAATCTGATGAGAGTTCGACCAGTTGCCTTTCTTGGCTTCCGCATACCAGGCCCGCAGGGCCTGCTCGGAATCACGATAAGCCGGTTTATTCCAGAAATCCTTCAACTTCTTAACCGATATAACTCTCACAATTCAAATATACCACAAATTCCCAATCTGGGAAGTATCATTTTCCAAAATTCTTAACCAACCTATCTAAGTTCGAATTCTCTCGACGGAATAAAACTGAAAAGTCTGTAACTCATTAAATTGCAATGTGTTACAGACTTTTTTTAAAAAACTCCCCCGCGAGGGCTCGAACCTCGGACAAGCGCGTTAACAGCGCGCTGCTCTACCGACTGAGCTACAGGGGAATAAATGATCTATAGATGTATTTGGACCCCCGATTAAAACATTCAGGGGTGACATACCTAAAAATTAAGGGCGACATGCCTAAAAATCAGAAACGACATGCCCAAAAATCAGGAACGACACGCCTTAAAAATTGTAATTTGCTATTATACTTTAAAAGCTTCAGAAA
>CAZACW010000006.1:18960-66472 GCA_964483785.1 uncultured Planctomycetales bacterium | reverse complement strand
GTTCATGGACATGGTCAGGGTCGAAATGTCGACATATTCCACCGCTGAGCCTACCGGAATGCCCAGCCCAATGCGACTGACCCGCACGCCTGATTTCTTCAATTCCCGGGCCAGGTACAGGGCCGTCATCTCGCCTTCCGCGTCAGGGTCCGTGGCGATCACCACCTCGGCAATGCCCTCATCCCTGATCCGGTCCAGCAATTTGGGCAGTTTCAGATCATCCGGCCCCCGGCCTTCCGAAGGCGAAATGTTGCCCAGCAACACATAATAAATCCCACGGTAAGAACCCGTACGCTCAATGGCCAAAAGGTCCTTGGGGCTTTCAACAACGCAGATAAGCTTGCGGTCCCGGCCAGGGTCTGAGCAGACCAGACACAATTCCTGCTCGCTTAAATGATTGCATTGGACGCAAAAGCGCAGGCCGTCCTTCAATTGCTGGATATTGTCCGCCAGGGCCTTCACCTGCACCGCATCCTGGCCCAGCATCCAGTACACGATGCGCTCGGCGCTGCGGCGGCCGATGCCGGGTAAATGCGTGAGCCTTTCAATCAAATTTTCGACCAGTTTAGGATACATAGACGTCATTTTTGGCCATGAGGCCATTCTTTGACGACCTTGCCGCCAAAGGTCTGCAGGGCGCTTTTGACCACCGGCTCCTCGTCCTTGATGCCGGCGCTTTCATGCTCCGCCATTTTGAGCCCTAAGGAAACCGGGCCGCCCAGCCTTTCTGAAAACACATCTTCCAAAAATTTCAGGTTTTCCTTGGTATTCAGCGAATCCTTGGCAAAAACATGGCCTTTGGAAAAACTGATGGTCAGCCGGCCGGCCTTGTATTCGCTCGGCGTCCCCTCCTGCAAATAGGTGGCCAAGGACATTTTCCGGCGGGAAACCTCATGCGTCAATTCATTCCAGTGTTTCTTGATATCTTCCAAAGACTCAACTTTCAAAGAAACTTTAGGTAAGGACGGCTCCGGAGACTGCGGCTTGACTGCAGTCCCGGCGGGCACAGCAGCAGCTGCAGGTGCCGCAGATGCCGCGGATGCCGCAGGCGCGATCACACCCGATGCGCCGCCATAGGTCAATTTCGCAAAGGCGATTTCAAGCGGCATGCGCAGTGTTTCCATGACCCGGCCGGTTTCCTGGGCCTCGATCAAAAGTTCAATGGCCCGCAGGATCCCGGCCATGGTGATTTTCTGGGCCTGGTCTGCCAGCCGCTGTTTGACTGCCGCCGGATAATCAATCAGCCCGCTTAAACCCACCCCTCCGGCCTTGACGATCATGATATGCCGAAAATGCTCGGTAAGGTCGCGGCCCAATTGCTTGATATCCTTGCCGCGGTCAATGACCTGATGAAACACCTCCAAGGCCTTGACGCAGTTTCGCGCGATCAAGGCATCGGTGAGCTCAAACAAATACTCAAGCTCCACCATGCCCAGCATGGAAAAAACATCCGCGGCATCAATGCCCTTGTCATTCAGGGCGCTGAGCTGGTCCAAAATGCTTAAGGCATCGCGCATACTGCCCTGGGCCGCCTTGGCCATGGCAAACAAGGCCTCCTCGTCGGCCTTCAATTGCTCCTTGACGCAGATGCTTTTAAGATTGGCCATGATGATCTCAACCGGAATGCGCTTGAAATCAAACCGCTGACAGCGGGAGAGAATGGTGGCCGGTACCTTGTGGACTTCGGTGGTGGCGAAAATGAATTTGACGTGCGGCGGCGGCTCCTCCAAGGTTTTTAAAAGCGCGTTGAAGGCATCGGAGGTCAGCATATGCACCTCATCGACGATATAGATCTTGAAGCGGCCGTAGCCGGGCGCGAACTTGACGTTCTCGCGCAAGGCGCGCACCTCATCGATGCCGCGGTTGGACGCGCCGTCGATCTCCATCACATCGAAACTGTTGCCGTTGGCGATTTCCAGGCAGGCCGGGCACTGGCCGCAGGGTTTGAGGGTCGGCCCGTTCTGGCAATTGAGCGATTTGGCCAGGATCCTGGCGCAGGAGGTCTTGCCGATGCCGCGCGGCCCGCAGAACAAAAAAGCATGGGCGATGCGGCCGGATTCGATTGATTTGCGCAGCAAGTCGGTAATATGCGTCTGGCCTGCCAGCTCTTCGAAATTCTGAGGACGGTATTTGCGCGCTAAGACAAGGTATGACATAGATGGTCCAAGGCTTCCTTGATATCAGGATAGCGAAACCGGTATCCGCTTTCCTGCAGGCGGCGGGGCCGCACGCGGGCACCCTCCAAGAGCAAATGCTGGCCCATTTCCCCGAACATCAAACGGACCATGAAATCCGGCACCGGGACAACAGCCGGACGATGCATGGCCTGACCCAGCATCTGCGCAAATAAAGCATTGGTGACAGGGCAGGGCGAAACCACGTTCACCGCCCCGCAGACAGCCTCGTCCTTGATCAAATGCTCGACGACATGGGGGATTTCATCCAGGGCCACCCAGCTCATCATTTGTTCTCCGTTTCCCAAGCGCCCGCCCAGGCCCAGCTGAAACGGCAGACGCATCTGGCCCAGGGCCCCGCCCTTTGGGCTTAAGACAACGCCCATTCTCATAAAGACGGTGCGGATGCCCATGTCTGCCGCAGGGCTGATTTCCGCTTCCCATTGGCGGCACACATCCGCCAAAAATCCTGTGCCTGCCGGGCTCATTTCATCCAGCACCAGATCCGCAGGATGATTGCCGTAATAACCGACCGCCGAGGCGCTGATCAAAAGTTTCGGCTTAGATTTAAGCCTGCTTAAGCTTTCGCAGAGCAGGCGGCTTGTCCCCACCCTGCTTGCTAAAATTTCCATCTTGCGCCCGGGTGTCCAGGGCTCGCCGACATTGGCCCCGGCCAGATGGATGAGCACATCCAGGCCTTCCAGCTTTTCCAACTCGATATAATCCAATTGCGGGTCCCATACAATCACCGGCGTATGCGGGGATTTTACGGATCTTTGACGGGTGATAAGATGGATCTCATGGCCCTTGGCCTGTAAGGCAAACGTCAAGGCGCGGCCGATCATCCCTGTCGCACCGGAAATGGCAATGCGCATGGTCTTTCCTTGATTTAAGACATTATACCATAGCCGAAAATCAGGGCATCGTCAATGCGGGAGTTATACTTTAAGATGATAAGGGAAGACTTGATCGATCACTACGGAGAGACCGTCCATGCCTTGGGCTTCCATGCGGGCAGCGGCGGCAGGATCAAGGTCCATGTGAACGCCGCGGCCGGCCTTGCTGTCCTTCCATTGCATGCCGCCGGAGGCGTTCAAATCGATGCCGCCGGGGCTCAGGCCGCCCGCGCGTATGTTCATGGCTTGAATTTCGCTAAACATGGACCGAAAGCGAAAAATATAGGTTTCAGGAAAGGAAAATTCATAGGCCACGCCTTTTTGAAAATGTTCATCCAGCCCCATCCGTTCTTTTTTCCCGCTTCCAGTTACTGTGGGTAACATGACCTCAAAACTAATTAAAGGAATCCCTAAATGTTCGGAGATTTTTCGGGGTGTGTTCAAATCAGCCGGCAATGCTTGCTTAAATTTGACAGTCGGGTTGGACCAAGTGATACGGTCTCTATTTTGAAAAATTTGTATCGGCCTGATTTCGACCATGCTATTGATGAGAATGGGAATTTCAGGAGCTTTTGAGCGCAGCTTAGGCAATTCATTTCTGGTCAAAAATATTAATAATACAACAAGCGCAACACCTCCAAAAGCTGCTCTTTGCGCCAGGCCTTCGAGCTCATAATGCGGATTTTTAGTCTGTATTTCAGGCTTCTTGTAAGGCATGGGACGCGCATTGTCCGTATTTTTAGGATATAATATCTCTCGTCCAAGTTTTCGCAAAACATCATGGATGGCTCGAATATTTGAACTTGGAATGCTAAGGCGTCCTTCCCGGGCCTCGACCCGAAGGCCAAGCTGGTCATGAATATATCCGCCGATCATTTCGACCATGACTTCATAAGACTCTGGTGCTTGCTCCGGCTTTTGCGCAACTAAACCTTTGCCTATGGACCTTAGCTGTCTTAGCACGGTCCGAATGGCTTGGATAAATTCCAGGGCGGAATATTCACGATTATAATTCGACCTGATTACAGAAGGATATAAATAAACCGTACCGTTCTGATACGCAAAAGCCCTTTGATGGGAAAGGTGCAAAGCCTCTTTCAGATTTCTGCACAAAGCCAAGGTTTCCTGTTTTATATCCTGATTGACCGTCAAACTCCGGTAAACTTGATGATCCTCCAACCGGCTGCCTGGGATAATGAGTTTAAGGCTGTTCAATATTTTGATATCCGGAGAATTGACAGCCACCGCCGGCAAAACCCCTCCCCTGCGGATCACATCATCCACGAAATTTTCAATCTGATGTAAAGGAAATACATTTTGAAAAGAGTTGGGAGAATGCTGGCCGATCGCAACCAGGGCCGGCTCAATGGACCTGATATGTTCATCATTGGCGGAAGGCCCTTGAGGACGGGTCCTGACAAACATAGCGCGCAGTCGAACCAGAGGATATCTCAATAAACTGTTCAGCGCATTGCGGTCAAAGCTCATGGCAGGATCCATCTGCAGGCCCGTGATTCCGCCTGAAAAATACCTTCTTGGCCTGGGGCCCTCTTGAATGTAATGGAACACGCCCTTTTTATAGGCTTTCAGGTACTTGGCATAAATCTCGTCCTGTTTTTGACGCGCATGTTCAGCCAAAATACCGTTGACCTTGCCTTGGTCTGAATACACATGATTCAGCAGGGCTGATTTAAGGTTTTTCTTATACCAGCTTGCCAGAATGACGGAATTAAAAACCTGGCGCAAGGCGGCAAAATTTCGGCCTTGATTGACTTCCTTTTCAAGCTCGGGAAGAATGATCTCCCGCATCAGTTTGGACGTCTGGGCCGTGTGATTCAATAAAGGGGACGTCTCCCTTTTTTTCGAATCATGAGAAGTCATAAAAAAGGGAGACGTCCCCTTTATTGCCGCCAGATAATCCTCATCCAGCATCACCTTTAAATGGCTATCGACGACAAACACGGTCTGGCCCTGCTCATAAACCTGCGCCCTTTCCGCCGTTATCCAAACCTTATGAAACGCATTCAAAGGCACCTGGGCTGATCCGAAATTTTTTTGCGCCTTGGCATAGACCCTTTCCCAGAATTTTCTCCCCAAATCCCTTTGCGGATACATCAAGGACGCGGTGATCTGCTTTAAAATATAATCCTCTTCCAAAAGGGCCCGGCCCATGTCCGTCCGCCCTAATTGTTCCGGGATCATCCTGTCTTTTTCATACGGGGAAAGATTGACCCAAAGATCTTCATCAGGAATAGCAAGGCCGGCCAAAAAATATTTGATCAGCCGTTCGCCTTCCTTCTTCAGCGCGAGGCCCGAAGCATGGTCCTGGCCGGCGCTGACGATAAAATCGAATAGAAACGGATTGTCCTGGTGAACGGTCAGGCCTTTGATCATCACAGGCTCATAGGCAGGGCCGAGCTCCACCATGCTTCCCGGCGGCGGCAGGTTCACATCCAAATCCGCATGGGCCCAGGGACTGGGACCAAGTCCGGTTAGAAAAAAACAAACGGCTATAATGATTTTTAGGGCGCTGTTAGACATCATTTAAATTTAACCATCACAACCCCCGGGGTTGTGATGGTCCATTTGTAAAAGGATACCATATCTTAAAATTCAGCGCCAATTTACCAGCGGTAGAGTTCTTTGCGGGGAGGGGTTTTGGGTTCTGAGGGTTTATAATTGGGTTTGGCAGGGCTGTTGGCTGTTTTGTGCTCAGGCGTATGATTTTTAAGCATGCTTAAACTGATGCGTTTGCGGGCAATATCCACTTCAATGACCCAGACCTTGACCTTCTGCCCCACCTTAAGTACATCCGCCGGGTTTTTGACATAGGCCGTGGACATGGCGCTGATATGCACCAGGCCGTCTTGATGCACCCCCACATCCACAAAGGCGCCGAAATTGGTGATATTGGTGACGACCCCATTGAGTTCCATCCCGGCTTGCAGGTCTTCCATCTTCTCAACGCCTTCTTTAAACTGCACAGGCTCGAATCGGGCGCGCGGGTCGCGGCCGGGTTTGGCCAGCTCATCCTTGATATCATACAGGGTCGGCAGTCCGACGCTGGCTGTGACATATTGGGGGGCATCAATTTTGCCGCGCAACCCCTCGTCCTTCATCAAATCCAGCACAGACACGCCCAGATCGCGGGCCATCTGCTCGACTAAGCCGTAGGATTCCGGATGCACGCCGGAAGCATCCAAGGGATTTTGAGCGCCCCTGATCCTTAAAAACCCGGCCGCCTGCTCAAAGGCCTTGCCGCCGAGTTTGGGCACCTGCTTTAAATCTTCCCTGGACGCAAAAGCCCCATGGGCATGGCGGTGTTCGACGATGGCCAAGGCCAGGGCCGGGCCAAGCCCCGAGACATACATCAACAATTGCTTGCTGGCCAAATTCAACTCCACACCCACTTGATTGACGCAGGAAATCACCACATCATCCAGGCTGTGTTTCAGTTTGGACTGGTCCACATCGTGCTGGTATTGCCCCACGCCGATGCTTTTGGGGTCGATTTTCACCAATTCAGCCAGGGGGTCCTGCAGGCGGCGGCCGATGGACACCGAACCGCGCACCGTCACATCGTAATCCGCGAATTCCTCGCGGGCCACCTCGGAGGCGGAATAAATCGAGGCCCCGCTTTCATTGACCAGGATGGTCTGGATATGAGGCAATTTCAGGGACCGCACAAAGGTTTCAGTCTCGCGGCCCGCCGTGCCGTTGCCGACGGCTATGCATTCAATGTGATGCGCCTTGCAAAGGTCCTTGAGGATTTGCGCGGCCTGCACCGCCTGCCCGTCAGATTGGCCAAGATAAATGGTGGTATGATGCAAAAGCTTGCCTTGGGCATTTAAGCAAACCACCTTACAGCCTGTACGAAAGCCAGGATCAATGGCCAGGACATTCTTTTGCCCCAGGGGCGAGGCCATCAGCAATTGCCGCAGATTTTCCGCAAAGACCTTGATGGCCTCGGTATCCGCCGCTTCCTTAGTCAGCAAACGGATTTCAGTTTCCATGGAGAGGGACAAAAGTCTCTTAAAGCTGTCCTCAATGGCCATGTCGACTTGAACAGCTGACGGAGACTGTTCCCCGCTTCCCAAGAGGCCTGTCCCCTTCAAAAACATTTCTCTTAAAATCGCCAAAGCCTCTGGCGCAGGCACAAGCACCCTCAGCATCAAAAATTCTTCCTTTTCCCCCCGCCGTATGGCCAAAACTCGGTGGGACGGCGCGCTTTTCAGAGGCCCCTGCCAATCATAATAATCCTTAAATTTAACGCCTTCCTGTTCCTTGCCCTTGACCACCTGGGAATGAAAGGTCCCCTTCTCTAAATACAACTGGCGGATGGCGGCGCGGGCCGCGGCATCTTCATTGACCCATTCCGCGATAATGTCCCTGGCCCCGGCCAAGGCCTCCTCCACGGACGCGACCTTTAATTCCGCATTGATATACCGGGCGGCCTCAAGTTTAGGGTCAAAATCAGGTTTTTGCTCAAAAATCAGCCGGGCCAATGGCTCCAGGCCTTTTTCCTTGGCCATGGTGGCGCGCGTGCGGCGTTTAGGTTTATAAGGAAGATACAAATCTTCCACAAGCGCCAGGGTCTGGGCCGCGTTGATTTTGTCCTTGAGATCGTCGGTGAGTTTGCCCTGCTTGGCGATGGATTCAAGGACAGCGGCCCGGCGCTCATCCAATTGCTTCAACGCAAGTAAACGGTCCCGGATCGCGGTAATGGCCACCTCATCCAGGCCTTGGGTGGCCTCCTTCCGGTAACGGGCGATAAAAGGCACGGTGGAGCCTTCGGCCAGCAAGCCGGCCGTAGTCAAGACCTGCTTTTCCTGGAGATCGAGTTCCTTGGAGATCTGGACGATGTGCACTGCTTCCATCGGGGCAATCTTAACACAGCCTGGCTGAATGTGCTTCTCAAAAATCAATTTATTTGGTAATATTCAAGGCATGCTGGCCCATCTGATGATCCGCAATTTCGGCTTGATAGATGAAATCTCCATTGATTTTACCCATCAATTAAACATCCTCACCGGTGAAACCGGCGCAGGCAAGTCCATTGTGATCGATGCCCTGCGCTCGGTCTTAGGCGAGCGGCTGGACTCTTCCTCCATCCGCAACCCCCAGCAACCCTGCGTGATTGAAGCTGTGTTCGCAATCAAGGACAAAAAACTAAGAGCATTGGAAAGCATCCAGGAATTTCTAAGCGCAGAGGATGATCAAATCATCATCCAGCGCACGGCTTCAGCCGCGGGCCAGAACAAAATCAAAATCAACGGCCTCAGCGCCACCGTCGGACAGCTCAAGGCCCTGGGCAATCATCTCATTGATTTTCACGGGCCCCATGATCATCAAATGCTGTTGGCCCAAGACCAGCATCTGGCCATGCTGGACCAATTGGTCCCGTTCAAAAACTTGAAAGAAGATTATGCCGAGGCTTTTGCGTCCTATGAACGGACCCGCAAGGACCTTCAGGCTCTGGCGGAATTGGCCCAAACGCGCCAGCGGGACCTGGACCTTCTAAGCCATCAGGTCAAGGAACTGGAAGCCCTGCCCCTGTCTGAAGAGCAATATAACGAACTCTTGCAGGAAGAAACCAAACTTAATAATGCGGAAAAACTGCATGAACATATTCAAAATGTTTTGGGCTTTTTAGATGATGAGGAAGCCGGCGCTGATACGCTTTTGCGCAAGGCTTTTAATCCTTTGAAATCTCTGACCCAAATCGATGAAAAATCCTCTGCCCTTTTAGACCAATTATCCGGCATTCAAGAGCAAACCAATGATCTGATCAGCCAATTGACGAATTACGGCGACGGCCTGCAATTTGATGCCGCAACAGCCCAGCGCATCCATGACCAGTGTGATGCCTATGCGGACATCAAACGCAAATACGGGCCTGGTCTTGACGATGCCCAGAAATTCTATGAAGAGGCCAAAACAAAACTGGATTTGATCAAAAATTTTGAACACAATGACCAAAAATTGCGCGAAAGCTTAAGCTCCCAGGAGAAGAAACTCGGGTCCATCGCCCAAAAACTCAGCAAACTGCGCCAAAAAGCCGGTGAAGCATTAAAAACCACGATTGAAAGTGAATTGAAGGAATTGGGGATCCTGCAGGTAAAATTTGAATCGCGTCTGGAAAAAGCCCCGTTTAACAAGGACGGCCAGGACAAGGTTGCCTTTTTTATCAGCCCCAACGCCGGGGAGGATTTAAAGCCCCTGGCCCAGATCGTTTCTTCCGGGGAAGCCGCGCGCCTGATGCTGGCCTTGAAAAAAGCCCTGATCAAGGTCGACCCCATCCCGGTCTTGATCTTTGATGAGATCGACGCCCAGATCGGCGGGCGTTTGGGCACGATCACCGGAAAAAAACTAAAAGAACTCTCCAGCCACCGCCAGGTGATTCTCATCACCCATCTGCCCCAGATCGCCTCGTTTGCAGACCTTCATTTTAAGGTGATCAAATCCGTCAAATCCGGACGCGCCACCACGGACGTGATTCTGCTCAAAGGTCATCAACGCGTCGAGGAGATTGCCCAGATGATGTCCGGCGCCAACACCACCAAGATTGCCCTGTCCCACGCCGAGGCCATGCTGGCCCAGGCCAAGTAATCCTCTAATCCCTTACGGTATCACAACAGTGATCGGCGCAGAATTAATTCCCTCGCCCTTCGCATTCACAGCCGAAACCACGTAATAATAAGTGGTATTGCCGCTTACCGATGAAGAATCGATCACGGAACCGATAGGCCATGACAATTTGGGCGTCACCGTGGCGATGGTGGTATACGGTCCGCCGATCGCCGTGGATCTTTTGACATTATAGGATAAAGCCCCTGGGCTTAAATTCCAGGACAAGGACACCGACGGTCCTGTCCCGCCCAACACAAAAGCCTTTAGGCCTGCGGGAGGCGCGGGCGGTGAAACCGGAACAAGGCCTGTCACCGTCACAGAACCCAGGGCCGGACCTGTTTTCCCATTGGCCGTGCAATCCGTCGCGCTATAAATCGAAAACACGTAATGGTGCCCTGCCTGGATCCATTTGGCATCCTGGCTGCCGGTAGCACCGCAAGCAAAAAGCTGCGGGCTGTTAGAGTCCATCTGCACCCAGATTTCGTATACACCGCTGGCATTCCAGCTGATATTGCTCGTGCATAATCCTGCCGTAGCTGTCAGGCAAGGATTGGGTGAGGCGCTGATGGTCACAGCCCCTTTGACCGTGGCTGTGAGGACCGCGGAACCGAATTGCCCGCCGGGTGAACAGGATGACGCGTTATACAACGAAAACACATATTGATGGCCCGAAGCGATCCAGGGCGCCTGCACACTGCCGCTGCTGCCGCATGCAAACAATTGGGGACTGTTGTTGTCCATCTGAACCCAGACCTGGCCCAAACTTCCTAATTGCCAGTTGACTGTTGCCGTGCACAAGCCGTTGGGGCCTGTGCCTGGGCAGGAATCGGGTGTAGCGTTCAGCGAAGGCGTTACCACAGGAAGTTCCGCGGAGTTAGGACCCTCCCCGCCCGCGTTGGCGCCGGATAAGACATAATAATATTTGGAATTATATTTCAATCCAAAATTATCGATCACTGAACCTATAGGCCAGGACGGCTTTGGTTTGATGGTAGCCACCGTCGTATATGGGCCGCCCATGGAATCGGATCTTTTAAGATAATAGGTCACGGCCCCAGGTGCCAGGTTCCAGGAGAAAGAAACCGACGGCGCCGGTCCCTGAGCCACAAAGGCCTTAAGGCCGGTCGGCGCCGCGGGAATGGCAATCGGGGTCACAGCCACCTGCATGGAATTCGGACTTTCCACGCCGTTATTGGCCCCTGAGACCACATAAAAATAGGTGGTGCCGTAGCTCAGGCCGAAATGATCGACCAAATCGCCCACGGCCCAGGACGGCTTGGTGACCACCGTGCCTACGGTGGTAAAGGGCCCCCCGCTCGTCGTGGATCTTTTGACATAATAAACGGTTTCGCCCGGGACCAGGGACCAGGTCAGAATCACCGACGGAGCCGGTCCCTGCGCGACAAAGGTCGTCAGGCCGGTCGGCGCTTGCGGCAAGGGCCTGGCGCTGACCCCGTTGGAGCCCTGGCTGAAGCCGCCGGAGGCATTGACCGCAAAAACGTAATAGTAATAGGTGGTGCCGTTGGTGACCGTGGTGTCGGTGTAATTGGTGCTGGAGGGCGTTGCGATCAGGGTATAAGGGCCGTTTTTAAAGACGGACCTCTGCACGTGATAAAGCAGTGCGCCGGGGCTGGCGCTCCAATACAGGAAAACATCCTTATTTTCAGCGACCGCGTTGAGATTCTGCGGGATGGGATTGGGCACAACGCTGATTTCATTCGAAATCTTGCCCGTACCCTTGGCATTGACGGCGGAGACCACATAATAGTACGTCGAGCCGTTGCTGACAAGATAATCAAAATAAGAGGTGTCCCCGACATTGCCGGCGATCGTTGTGTAAGGGCCTCCCTTGGTCGAGGATCTGCCGATCTTATAGGAAAGCGCGGCCGGGACCGGGTCCCAGGCCAATTGCGCCTGATGGTCGCCGTAAAAACCCCTCAGCGCCGGCGGGGCCGGGACAGGGACATTGGCCTGGACGCCGGCCTGGCTGGAATTGCCGCTGCTGCCGGCGGAATTGACGCCGGAAACCACGTAGTAATAAGTGACTCCGTCGGTGACCGCGGCATCGGTATAGCTTGCGGTCACAATGGAAGAAGCGATGGTCGTGTACGGGCCGCCGCTGACCAGGGACCTTTTGACCGTATAGTACACGGCGCCGTTGGCCGCGTTCCAGTTCAAGTTCACTTCCCCTGGAACGGCCGTGGCGGTCAGCCCCGCGGGTACAGAAGGCACGGAAGAAGCTTTGGCAAGGCTGATCAGATCATTGTATAAATTCAGGCCGTTAAATGAACCTAAGCCGGTGGCATCATCGAATCCCGGCTCCGCCGGATAAAAGCCGTTATTGCCCGATGTCAGATCGTGAAAATCATTGGAGTAATTTTGGCTTTGGGCGATTTGATACAAAGCAGGATTGGCAAAACCCAGCGGGCCGCTGACGCCAAGGCCCTGGTTGACCAAAACCATGAAGGAAGCCCATATCGGTGTTGACAAGCTTGACCCCCAGCGTCCGACCCATTGACCGTTGATATAAAAGGCATACAAAGTGGAACTGTCGCCGGTCAGGACAACATCCGGCGCATTGCGCATGGCCGTGGAAAGCCTGGCCGCGGCCGGGGCCTGGGCTGCCAGGGCCGCCTGGTACGAAGGTATGGCATAGAGACTGCTGATCCCGCCGCCGCCGTTGACCGACGCTGTTTCAGCGTTATAGCTCCCGTTGGCATTGGTGGTCAGGGCGCTGATGCCGACCCCTGTAACATAAGGATTGGAAGCAGGCTCATTGACTGCGAGCGCGGTCCCGCCGTCAAAGGCGCCCAAGTCGCCGGCAGCGGCAAAAACCGCCTGGCCCTGGGCCGCCAATTGCTGGAAGATCATATTGTCAAAATTGATCGTCGGTGAATCCATTTCCGGCTGGCCCCAGGAAGCGCTGATGATCTTGGCCGCATTATCCGTGGCGATCCGGGTCCATTCATCCACCCAGGACTGGAAGGTATCAGAAGCTTCATAGACCAGGATATTACTGCCCTGCGCAAAGGCTGTGAGCAGTTCGATGTCCAGGGTCACCTCATTGCCGCCGCCGTTCACGCTGAAATCAGGGGCCCCGTTAAATCCATCCACCGGAATATTGGTCAAGGAGCCGACAAAGTTAACGCCGAATTTGGTATCATACTGCACGATATCGGAAAGATTGTACCCGTCCAATTCAAACAAGGCGATGGTCTGGTTCAATCCAATGGATGGGATGGCATTTAGATTATAGGCTGTTTTGATATCGTTCGGGGCCAAAAACCCGCCCGGACCGCTGCCGATGGGCACGGCCAGGGCAGACATGGAAGCAGGCCGGCTTTTAGGCTTAAATTTAGGAAGATTGTCCATGCCGCCGATGGCCAAAATCTTGCCGACCAAGGGGGCTGGGATGGTGGGGTCAGAATCCGGGGCAAAGAAGGACAGACCGTCCTTCCTCATATAATGGTTGATATGTACGTTAAGGGCCCTCTCAACAGCCGGCACCGGTCCCCTCACCTTGATCACCAGGCCGTTGGCAGTTGGGCTGACCACGGATAAACCGCTGGCCTGCAGAAAATTTTTGACCTGGACATAATCGGATTCAGCGCCGCTGTAGCCGAATTGCTGGGAGAATTGGGCCGGCGTCAGCCATTGATGATAGGCAGGGCTTTGGGGGTCGTAAAGATTGTTTAAAAGCGTATGGAGATTATTTTGATTGCGTACCGGCAAAACGATCTGCAAATCGAGGTTCTCAGAAAAGCCGGCATGATAGAGCATTTTGGAGGACGCCATATCATGGGGCACATGATTCAGCAAGGTTTGGCTGCCATCCGATCGGTTTTTGATCATGGCCTGTGACTGGATGGACCAGGCGCGGGTTGACAAGACAAAGCAAAGCCCAGCAGTAATCACTGCCCACACGACAAAAGTTCTTTTCATGTTCTGACCTTTCTTGAAATGAGTTTGGGAGCGGCTCAAATATACCATATTCTTTTACTTTTTGCCAATTAACTTCAGGACCATCACAACCCCGGGGGTTGTGATGGTTGCATATTTGATGGAAAATCAGGGTCATTTATGGTAATTTATTTCGCACTAAACCATTACCAAAGGAGCTCCATGAAACGCATTGGAATCATCACTTCGGGCGGGGATTGCGGAGGCCTCAACGGGGTCGTCAAAGGCGCTGCCTACATGGCCTTGGCCCACGGCGCCTCCTGCTATGTGATCCCCAGCGGCTATGCCGGGCTGTACAATCTGGTGGAATTCGATCAGTTGACCGAATTGACCCCAGAGCGCCTGGACCAATTCGATGCCAATCTGGCAGGGTCAGAAGCCGGCCATTCCCGGGTCAAAATCAAAAAAATCGATGATGCCGAAAAATACCAGCGCATCAAAAAAGGGATGGACAAATTCAAGCTGGAAGGCCTGGTCATTTCCGGCGGCGATGATTCCGGCAGTGTGCTGGTTGATCTCAACGAACACGGCATCAAATGCGTACATGCGCCTAAAACCATGGACATGGACCTGCAGACCTATTCCGTAGGCGCGGATTCCAGCATCAACCGCATCGCTTCCTTTATAGAAGACCTGAAAACCACGGCCAAAACGCACCGGCGCATCCTGGTGCTGGAAGTGTTCGGCCGCTATGTCGGCCATACCGCTTTTCGCGGAGGCGCGGCTGCTGACGCGGATGCCATCATCATCCCGGAAATCCCCTGCGATTTCGACATTCTTTACCAGCACATGAAGAAGCGCTATTTTGACCGCATCCTGCACTCCGATGTCCGCGGCGGCACCTATCTGATCGTGGTTGCCGAAGGCATCAAAAACGCCTCCGGGGCTGAAATCGTGGATGAAAACACGCCCGCGGACGCCTTTGGCCATAAGCGCCTGGCCGGCGCCGGCGATTATGTGTGCCAACAGCTTACCAAACGCCTGAAAGCCGATGCTTCCATTCCAGAGCTGATGAAAAAGACCGGACTTTATGTCAAAGGCATCAATGAAATCCCGGAAGTGCGCTCGGTCGCCCCGGGACACCTGGTCCGCTGCGGACATTCCAGCGCGTATGATGTCAATTTCGGCAAGGAAGCGGGAGCCGCGGCCTTCCTGCTGTTAAACCAGGGTATCTCCGGCGTCACCGTCAGCGGCATCACCAACGGCAAGATCCGCTATCTGGACACCAAAGAAGCGATCAAACAAAATTTCGTGAACACCCATCAAGCGGCCATCTACGAAGCCATGGGCGTCTGTTTCGGCCGCGCGCCCCAAGGCATCCAAGCCCACGCAGAAAAATTGAACAGCGCCATGGAGCGACCTTGGTAATCTTCCATCTGCTGATCATCCTGATCACCTCGGTTTTTTTCAGGGTAGGCACATTTTTTTATCCGCACAGCAGCTGGGACCAGCGTTACTATGTGTCCCTGGCCATGAAATTAGACACCGG
This sequence comes from uncultured Planctomycetales bacterium, assembly GCA_964483785.1. GTDB lineage: Bacteria > Omnitrophota > Gorgyraeia > Zapsychrales > Fredricksoniimonadaceae > JABDGZ01. The sequence continues at coordinate 51,323 of CAZACW010000006.1, read as the reverse complement.
CTCCTTCGCCGATTACAATCTGCAAAAAGTGGCTTTTCGCAAATTGCCTTATGCCCAGGGCTACGCCATCTACAAGGATGACAATCCCCACAACACGCTCCTGGGAAAATTTAACGCCATGGGATTTCATTATTACGATGAACCCTTGTTTTTTGAACCGCCCCTCTTTCCTTATCTGATCACCTGGTCTCATCATCTTTTGTCACCCCATCAACCCTACATTTATCTCGATAAAAGAGAATGGAAAAGAATAAGGACAAACAGCTGGCCCCGCTACTTTCCATCCAACCTGGCCTATGCCCTTGTTCCGTTTGTGTTTAGCATTCTCTCCATTGTCCTGGTCTTTATGTTCTGCAAAACATGCATCAACGCAGAGACCGGCTATTATGCCGGGCTGTTGTTGGCGGTCAGCCCTGCCCATGTCATGGCCGGGACCAAGATCTGGACAGACAGCATCGGCCTGGCCTTCTATATCCTGACCCTGATTTTCTTTTATCTCGCCTATCGAAGAAACAGCGTCTTTGCTATAATCCTAAGCGGGATCTTTGCGGCGCTTGCGGTGATGTCCCGCATTTCCAATCTGGGTCTTTTATGCGTGCTCATGGCCTATCGCCTGTACCTCTACAAAGACGATTTTAAAAAATCCTGGTTGGGATTTCTGGATTTGAAGGCCCTGGCCTTCACCCTCCTGTTCTTGGTCCTGACCCTGCCCTGGTTTTCAGCCGTGATCCAAGTGTACGGCACCCCCCTGCATGTGCCTTACCAAAAGAACTTTGCCCATTTCTTTGCCTTTGTCAATTTTGAACTGCACCGGCCCTGGTATACCTATGCCGTGGACATCTTCGCCCAAAACCCTGTCCTGGCCTTGAGCGTGCTGCTGCCCTTTTTCCCTTTGGAGAAAACTTTAAAATCCATGCTGTTGATCTGGGCTGTCATGCCCTTGCTGGTCTTGACCATTTTACCGAAGGTGTTTCAGATCCCGGTCCATGATATCTACGCGCTGCCGGTTTACCCGGCCATGGCCATCGGCGCGGCTTATGTTTTCCAGAACATCACGGGCAAATCCTGGGCCTGGCTCTTGGGCGGCTATGCCCTCTTGCTGCCGTCCTTATTATGGTCCTCCTATCTGGCTGTCAAATACACCTATGTGCTGATGACCGATTGCATTCCGGTCCCTTTGTAAACTATGACCAAATCCAATGCTTGCACCTATTCCATCATCTTCCCCATCTTCAATGAGTCTTCCTGCCTGAAGGAAGTGCTGCAAAGAACTATGGATGCCTTGTCGCCTTTGGGCCAAGGGTATGAAATCATCTGCATCGACGATCGCAGTACCGACGATACCTGGGCCTTGATCAAGGAGTTTCATCAACGCCATGCCCAGGTCAAGGGCCTGCGCTTTTCCAGGAATTTCGGCCATCAGATCGGCGTCTTTGCCGGGATCAGGGCCAGCAGCGGGCTCTTTGTGGCGGTGCTGGATGCGGACGGACAGGACCCCCCGGAATTACTGCCGCAGATGTTTCAAAAATGCCGGGAAGGTTATGATGTTGTTTACGCGGTGCGCAAAAAACGGAAGGAACATATTTTCAAGCGCGGCGCCTACGCGCTGTTTTACCGCCTTTTTAAGCTGATCGTGCCGTTTCAAGTACCCCTGGATGCCGGCGATTTCTCGGTTTTTTCCAGGAAGGTGGCTGATTTTATCGCCGAGCGCTCGGAGAAAAAGCCCTTTATCCGCGGCCTGCGCAGCTGGCACGGCGGCCGCCAAACCAGTTTTGAATACGAACGCCAGAACCGCTTGTCCGGCCCGCCCAAATATACCTTTGTGAAGCTGATCATGCTGGCCTTAAACGCCTCCATCAGTTTTTCAAAAATTCCCCTGCGCATCATCTCCGTTTCAGGGATGATGATTTCTGTCCTGGCCTTTGCCGGCGGCCTGGTCCTGATCGCCCTGAAATTCATCCAGGGCATCCAACTTCTGGGCTGGACCTCCCTGGCCTTGATGATCATGTTTTTCGGAGGCATCAATCTTTTTGTTCTGGGCATTGTCGGCGAATACATCGGCGATATCTTCGATGAGGTCAAAAACCGCCCCGCCTATCTCACTGATGAAAAAATCGGGCTTGACTAAATTGTATGGCTGAATCCGACGTCATCATTTTATCCCGCGGCAGCCAACAGGAATTTATTGCCAGCTGGTTTGAACTGGCCCAGGACACCCATTTCTGGATGCGCGGCCGCCTGGCCGCCCTGTTGAAACAATTAAACGCGCATCATCTGCCCTGGGACCGGCCCCTGACAGGGCTTGAGATCGGCTGCGGCCACGGGGTGCTGCGCCATCAAATCGAACAAAACACCCCCTGGACCATCGACGGGGTTGATCTGGATTTGGACTCCTTAAAAAGCAACCCGCCCTGCCGCGGCAAGCCTTATTTATACAATATCTTTGACAAAAAAGAGTCTTTCAAGGAACGCTACGACTTTATCCTGCTGTATGATGTGATCGAACATATCGAGGATGTGCAGGCCTTTATGGAGGCCTCGCTGTTTCATTTGAAACCGTCGGGCTTGGTCTTTATCAATGTGCCGGCTTTAAACTCACTGTACAGCAATTATGATAAATTTGTGGGCCATCTGCGGCGTTATGACACGGCCATGATGCTGGATACCTTGAAGGCATCCGGATTAACGACCATCTGCTGTCATTATTGGGGCTACTGCTTTCTGCCGCTGTTGATGCTGCGCCGGCGGGCCCTGGCCAAGGACGATCAATTGGAGCCCATCGTGCAAAAAGGCTTTAACCCCCAAAACAAAATCTTCAACGCCTTGCTGACCCTGATGATCTCCTCGGAAATAGCTTTGTTTCCCTTTCCGCCCAAAGGGACCTCGGTGATGGCCATTGCCCGAAAACCAGGGCCTGAAGGCCTGCCCTCATGACCAAATTCCTGCATTCCATTTTCGCGGTCCCCTTTTTCTACAATCAAATGCAGTTATTTTTCGGGACCAATATCAAAAAAAAGCTGGTGGCCAGGCATTACCCTTTTTTGACTCAAGATGCCGTTGTGATCGATGTCGGCGGCGGCACCGGCCTTTACCGTGACCTGTGGCCGAAGAATTACCATTACATCTGCCTGGACAATGACCAGCGTAAACTCGGGGGCTTTGCCAAGGACCATCCCCGTGATCTGTCCATGCTGGCTGACGCGACATGCCTTCCCTTCAAAACCCGGAGCGTTGATGCGGTCTTTTGCTCTTCCCTCACCCACCATTTGACCGAAGATCTGCTGCAATTGCTGTTGTCGGAAGGGGCGCGGGTCTTAAAGCCTTCGGGGAGATTCATTCTGCTCGATGCTGTTTACCGCAAAGATTCCTTCTTAAACCGCTTTTTGTGGAGCCTGGATAGGGGTGAACATCCGCACACCAAGGATGCTCTGATGGATTGCTTCGAGAGGCATTTCAAGGTTGAAACTTCCCAGGATTTTTCCCGCTACTATGATTATGTTTTTGTCATGGGCCTTAAGCCGGCCACGGCGCAGGGATGAAAATCCCCCAAGGGGTAGGAAATTCCTGAAGACTCATTCTTGACCATCACGTGTTCAATTCTCCAGGCTATCTGCGGGTCTTGATTTTTGAGTAAAACCCAAAAAGGATATTCCCAGTCATCCTCACCCAGGATAAGACCCACGTCGGCACACCTCATGGCCCGCACCTGCAAAGCTGTCTTTTTTGTTTGCGCCAATAGTCCCGTTTCACCGATGAAATATTGCTTTTCCCTGGGCAGGGTCCAGATGCTTTGAGGCCCTTCCCAAGGGTGCTGGGCATTGAAAAATAAAAACGGTAAGGCATTCAACATCATCAATCCCGCCAATACAACACCCTCCTTGGGGCCCCAAAGGCGGTCGCAAAAGACGCCGAAGACCGGGCAAAACAGTAAAAATAAAACCAAATGAAAACGCGAATCCCAGACCTGGAAACGCAATAAACTGCTCAAAAGTAAACCCGCACCTATGATCAAAACCGCATAGGTTTTCAGTCCCCTGCTCTGCTTAAAGTTGAACCACATGAGCGCAAAGACCGACAGGAACATGATCAGATGCAAACAATTGCCCGCATAATCTTCGCGTTTGGAAAAGTCAGGCACGGCCAAGACAGCGTCGTTGTAGACGCCGTGCAAACCAAATAAATCAACGCCGAACACATGCGCGGCATGATTAAGCAAAGTGACAAGCATGCGGTTTATGGCCGGGAAGGGCGTGTCCAGATGCAGGCTGAAATTGCGCAGTGCATTGCCCACCACGCTTTGCACATCCAAAGAGGAATTGAGGAGGACTTTCTGCCTGATGGCCGGGGCGCCGAAATCTTTCATGTTGCGGTGAAAGAAACCGAAATTGAGGGCCAAGCTCAAAAGAAGGATGAAAAGAAGCGACGCGCAGGCTTTAAGCTTGCTGAAACGTGCGGCGGCCACAAACCAAACCAGAAATGGAATGCAGATAATATAAGGGTAACCCTTGGTCAAAAAAGCAGTCCCTAAGGTCAATCCTGACGTGATCGCAAATGTAAAACTAAATTTTTTAGACAATTTGAGGATAAAAAACACAAAAGATAAAAACCAGAACGCGGTCACATAATCCGTCTGGGTGCTGACCGACTGCAGGAGGCCCATGGGCAAGGCCGCCGCTGCCAAACAACCTAAAATTTGGGCCCTTGCGCCTCCACCCAATTGCTCTACGATCAAGGACACACAGACAAGGGACCCGAGCATGGAGGCCCATTGCAATAAATTCACAATCCCATCCCAGTGGCATAGAATCCTCGCCTGCGTCAAGGCGTATTCCGCCCAAGGGGTGATATACAATTGGCGGATGATGTGGGTTGGATAATTGGCGACCCCGCGATTTTGGATCCAGTGTTCGACGCGGGCCAAATGATACGTCATGGCATCATAGGTATTGGGAGCGCTGATGACGGCGGTCGTTAAGGTGACAGCCAAAATAAACCCAATCATAATCAAATACATCATTTCATTTCCGTTTGGCCGGGGCCATGTGAAACGACTGAAGACCGAAGGTATCTGCGGCATGGCCCGGCCCAGCAATAGTAGGGTGGGCAAAAGCCACACCATCAATAAAGGCAGAAGGCTTAAATGACGGCCAAAGCTCAATATTTCCGTGGCCATGATCATATAGGCTGAGGTCAAAGAAGCAGACGCTAACATGGACACGCGCCAGCCAAGGGCACAATGGCGTTTTAAAAGCACCCCCAGAGAGAATAAAAAAATAAATGGAAAAAGGACTAACATAAATTCAATCTAACGTTTGAGATAATTTTCAATGTCCTTCCAGACTAAGTCCATGGATATGTCCGCTATGCATTTATAAGGTGTTCCCTGTTCTCTGGGATAGATGCAAGTCCACCGGCATCCGTAACACGGCATGTCCATATGGATCACCCTGGGTTTAAAAGGACTTTCAATCTCAGAGGGATATGGAATAAACCTGCCCCAATGCCCCCCGCCCGCGATGCAAAACGATGTCACCTTCAAGGCCGCGGCCATATGCACTGCGGATGAATCATTGGCAATCACGCATTTTGATCCGGCGATGACCCCGGCGTATTGCATGACACTGGTCTTGCCGATCAAATCCAGGGCGCCGGGTGCCGTGGGACCAAGCTCAATGCCGTCTTTGACACCAAGCCATACCGGCTGCCATCCTGTCATCTGACCGACCCTGCGCGCAATGTCCTTGAAATGCACCAGCGGCCAGGCCTTGCCGTCCCAGCCCGCCTGAGGCACGATCACAAAATAATCCTTTTTTAAATCCTGAAGTTTTCCTTGATCTTCAATGATCAAACGCGGCATGGCCGGCTTCATATCTTCGATGCCCAGTCCCCTGAGGAATTTTGCATTCAACTGCAATTCCATCATCGGCGGCCGATGTTCTATAGGGATGAGCTTTGTATACCAAGGTTTGATCAAGGCCTGTTTGATTTTTAAAAAGAACGGATCATTCAATTCATCATATAAAGCACATCCGATGCGTTCCCTGGCCCCGGATGACCTGATGAGGGAATCTGCACCGAACATGATATGGGACATGTGGGGGTTAAGGGCAATATCAAAGCCAAGGCTTTTGATTTGCCTCAGCAAAGACCAACGGTAGGATATATTCCAGAAAAATGGATGCATATCCAGCCCGATGATCTTGTCCCAATAAGGCAGGGGCCTGGCCAGGCCTTCGGCATTTTTATTGACGGCCAAAACAATCTCAAACATTTCAGGAGGATAAATGCGGCGCAGTTCCTTGGCCGCGTCGAGCCACAGCACAAAATCGCCGACGGCATCAACGCGTAATACCAGGACCCTTTTTCTATTTGCCTGGGGAGCCCTTGAAGCGAAAAGGCGGACCAGAGGATCGAGCCAATAATGGATAAAACCGTATAAAACGATGAGTAAGGTCTTCAATGCCCCTGCCTGATGTTAAAAGATCTTTCTGGCCGGACGAAAGATCAAAGCGCCGTAAACATTGACGATAAAGGCGGCCAAGGTGGCCAAGGCCGCTCCCCAGGCATGCCATAGAGGGATCAGGACGAGGCTCAAAAGAATATTAACGGCCAATCCCAAGACGGTACGCCCCAACTGATAAGGCTGAAGGTTTTCGACAACCAAAACATAGGTCGTGGCCCCTCCCAAAAAAATAAAAGGCACGCTGAAAATATAAATCAGCAATACCGGGACAGTCTCTTGATAATCTTGACCAAACAAGAGGGCTATGATCGGACGGGCCAAAAGCACGGTCCCCAGGCTTATGACCAACCCCAGCATGAACAATAAATGATAAAACTGCTTGCGCTTGCGCCGGTAAAGCGCCTCGTCTTCATTCTTTAATTTGACAATGATTGGAAAAGCTGAGGCGATCAGGACATAGCCCAGCATGGACCACATCTCGATGATCCTTCCGGCCGCGGCATAAATGCCGGCTTCATAGCCCCCGGAAAGATGAAACAGCAAAATCTGTCCGGCGCGCATGTTGGCCATTCCCGCAAATCCGGCCAAACAGATCGGCCAGCAGGTCTTTAACAACTGACCGGCGACGGCGCTGTCCCATAGGCTCAAGAGGCTGTGGCCTAACATGCGATAGGCGGCCCATAAACCCAGTCCTCCCAAGGCGATCTCAGCCGCTGCCATTTCAGCGAAGGCCGCCAAACCTGCTTTGATATGCACCAGATAAATCCTGATGCCGGACAAGCCCAAAAACACAAAAATCTTGGCCAGGACCGTAAATTTAGATTGCAATTTGGACTGAAAATAAGAATCAATGACATCAAAGGACTGGAAAAAAAGGCCGACGGCGATGACCGCGACCAGCCACCGCTCGTCGTGAGACAAAGGCAGCATATGGACCAAGGCCAGGCACAGAAAGAAGGACAGGCTGCCGGACAGGCAGCGTAATAAAAATGCGGTGGTGACATAAACCGCCTGCCTGGAAGGATGCGTCACCAATTGCCTGACCAGCATTTCATTCAGGCCCAAATTCGCCAGCAAGGTGAATATGGAAACTAAGGCCAGGGCGTAATTCAAAAGCCCAAAATCACTCGGGCCCAAATACTGCGCCATGCAGCTGATCACAGCCAATCCGACGACGAAGCGCAGGCCGTTGTCCAATGTCATCCAGGCCGTATTATGAAGCACCTTTTGGATATTGGGGGTATGCTCGATGCCGAGCCAATCAAACAGGGGTTTAATGAAATTCAATAGTATTCTTCCTTTTTGATAAAGAGCGCCCCTAAAGCCCCCCAGCTGATCTTGGCCCATTGATGGCATTTAACCGAGGGCAGCAGGATATAGGGCAAAAACCGCAGGGCGTTCAGATAAAGAATCAACCATATCCCAAAAGGATAAAAAGATTTCAAATGGACGATGGACTGACCCGTAGCCAGGGGTTTGCGCATGGAATCAAAATATAAAGGCGGGTGCCAATAGGACAATGCCTTGGCATGATGGACCTTGGCGCCTGTCATGGTCAAACGGATCCCTAAATCAATATCTTCATAGGCCTTTAATCCGTCTTGAAAACCTTTCACGCGGTCCAAAAAGGTACGGCGCACCATGCAGCAGCGGTTGGCAAAAGAGAATTCGTCCAAATAATCATATTTCATTTTGACCAGGCCGTAAAGGGCATGGCCGGTCGGCAGAAGCACATCATAATCTTTTTGGAAAAGCTTATCAGCCTGGTCCAAAAATGCGTAATCCATCAAGCGCGTATCATCATCCAAAAAAAGCACATATTCTCCTCGGGACAGACTTAAGGCCTTGTTCCTTAAAGCCCCCATGATCTTCATCGGCTTTTCATTCTCCGCATATGCGATCTTCAATACAGGCTTATATTGATCCGCCAGCCTCCTGACCTTTGGTCCAGCGCCGTCATTGATGAGGACGACTTCCAGCCTCTCCTTGGGAAAAGCTGATTGATAAAGGTCTTGCAGTAATTCCTCCAGTTCCTTGGGCCGTGAGGCGCAGATTATGCAGGAAAAAACGCCTTTGGCCGCCGGCCCTCCTGCCCCGTTTAAATTTCCTTCAATATGGAAGGGAAACCACTGAAACAATTTTCTTAAAATGAATTCTCTCATCGGATCATCCGCCCGCCCCGGCTGGGCCGGAGGCGTTCCACGATCTCCTCCATAAAGATATGGTTGATTTTCTTTAAGCCGGCGTACGCCAAATAAGCCATGAAATGAACAAAGCTGGCATTGTGAAAGACCGCCCTGATTTTTTCCTGAATGCCGCCGTAGCGCTTTGTATAGCTGACGCCGCCGGAAGAAACCACCGCGATAAAACGGTCCAAATAAGACCGCTTGATCCCCCGGCGGGCCGCGCGCATAAACCATTCAAAGTCCGCGCAAATTTTGTAACTCGTATCATAGACCCCTATTTGCTCAAAAGTCCGTTTGTGCGCAAAAATACCCTGATGGCAAATGAACCGCTTCAGGACCAGGTCAAGATCGGACTTGTATTCAAAATCATCCAGCTTCATGGTCCTGGTGAGCTTAACAGGAATATCAACATACTTGACCTTCCCATAAAGCACCTGCAGCTGGTCATCTTGGGCATAAGCCTCGACAACATTTTGGATCACCTGCGGGTCATAAAGATAATCATCCGCATTGAGAAAATAAAGAATGCCGCCGGCGGCCAAACGGATCCCTTTGTTCATCGCATCATAAATACCCTGGTCTTTCTCGGAGACGATCTTTGACACCTTGTACCGCCGGACGATTGATAAGGTGTTGTCGCTGGAAGCGCCATCCACCACAATGTATTCGATGTCCGGATATGTTTGAGACGCGACGGATTGGATGGTCTTTTCAATCGTCGCGGCCGCGTTGTAACAAACGGTAATGATCGAGACCTTCATAAGATGTGGGCAAGGTCAATCTTCAGGTCCATGATGCAATGGTAACTGCCATGACAGGTCGGGACAGTGTATCCAAACCGTGTGCATGGAGAACAGGGCACATGTTCCGAGAGGACCTTATGCTGCCTTCCTTTAGGCTGCCATTTCTTGAGATTCCCCGGGCCGAACACCGCCACCACCGGCGTCCCGACACCGCAGGCCACGTGCATCAGGCCTGAATCCGGGCCGATGAAGGTGCGGCTGCGCTGGATCAACGCCGCGCTTTGCATGAGGGTGGTCTCTCCGGCAAAATTCAATATCCGCGGATTATGCATTTCCCTGGCGATGTCATCCGCGATGGCGGCGACATCCTTGCCCCCGATCAGCACAGGATGAAGGTCCTTGGCCAAGACCCCTTGAATCACGCTTGACCATTGGGGCCTGGTCAGGCGCCTGAGCACAATGCTGGCGCCCAAAAAGACGCTGACACTGTTGGAAGGGATGGCCTGCGCGGCCCAGGATTTCACCTCTTGGGGGATGACCAAACAATGATTGATATCATCAAGGCCCTCCTGCCCTTTTAACAACCCTTCAAAAAGGCTTAAAAAATTCAAAAGCTCATAGGCATCCGCCTCATAAGATACGGGTCTGTTTAACAATTTTTTGCGCAGGACACGGGATGCAAAACCGATCCGCAGGCGGGTATTCATGAAATAGGCCACAATCGCGCTTAAATAATGCCATTGCTCGGTATCCACCACGGCATCGTAAGCCTTCCTTGACAGTTTCCATAGGTCGCCAAGACGGGTATAAAGAAAGACCGGATAACCTTGAGATGAAAATATCTCGGCGTTACGGGGCTCGCAAAGCACATCAAGGGCAGCGCCCTGGGCCCTTAACCGCTGCAGGATCGGCAATAAAAAAACCGCATCGCCGATTCCCCCTGGACGGATCACCAAAATGCGGCCCCCGCCCTGCGGCGTCATGGCGTTTGGCAAAGCCGGCGCAAGGATTTGCGCCATGAGGCCGCCGATGAGATAGTCAAAGACCTTCAATGACTTCATCCTCAACCCGCCGATGCTGGCCACGATATCTTTAAGCCCGATACGCTCCATGGGAATGTTTTATGTTTCAGGTCAATGCTGGGAAAGATAGATAACGGTCATAGAAAAAATGATCCATACCAAGATATTGCCGACCATCGGCACATCCGAGAGCATTTCCGACGGGTCTCCCCCCAATTTTTTGACGTGGACGAGGTATAAATACCTAAAGATCCCGTAAATCACGAAGGCGGTCGAATAAAACATTTCATACCCGTTGACCCGCTGCACCACTTCCGCGGAAATGGTGTAAAGGCCGTAAAAGACAATGGTCAAGGTCGAGCAAATGATGATGATCTGGTCCAACAGATAGGAGGTGTAATGCGCCAGCACGCCCCGGTGCGCAGAGGCCTCGTTTTTGAGCATGACGATTTCATGGCGGCGTTTGGTGAATCCCAAAAACAGCGCTAAAACCAGGACGCACATCTGCAGCCATTGCGAGGGCAGAATATGCACGGCCACGGAACCGGCCCAGATCCTGATCTGAAACCCGAAGGCCACGGTCAGCACGTCGACGATCACCAGGTGCTTGGTGCGCAGATTATACAAGGCATGCAAAAGCACATAGGAAAGGGCCAGGACAAAAAACTCCCGGCCCATGGACCAGGAAAGCCCCAGGCCCATGGCCAAAACCGCGGCTGCCGCGGCCGCGGCCAAGGGCATGGACACGGCGCCGGAAGCCAGGGGCCTGCGGTTTTTGTGCGGATGAAGGCGGTCTTGTTTGACATCAAGGATATCATTGATGATATACATCCCGCTTGAGATCAGGCAAAAGGCGGCCACGGCCTTCAAACACAGGATCCACAGCAGGCCATCCGTAAATTTTCCTGAAAAAATCAAGGGAAAGACCAAAAACAGGTTCTTGACCCATTGCCTGGCCCGCAAAAGACTGATCAGTGTTTTCATCGCAACCTTCACTTTCTGGCATATAGGGCCACATCACCGAAACGCCGGCGCTCGACCCATCCCGCATTTAAAAACGCTCTTAAATGCCGCACCGTAAAATCATAATCATTTTTGACCCTCACCATCAACCAGGAATCTTCATAATCAACCAGGGCCCAGCGTACCTGCGCGGGCAATTGAAAATTCCTGTCCTTATTTTGATAATCCTCATCATAGAGCTTGTGAAAAGAATACAGCTGGGCCCTTTGGGAAAGTTCCGGCAAAAAACTGAACGTGGCCACCACCGGGTCCTGGGGCGGCACCATCCTCAGCAGTTTCCATCGGTAAGGCGCGTTTTCAACCAAGCGGACATTAACATACTGCTTCTTGATGTAATACATGTTCAGCATCAAATAATCCGCGCCGGCAATCACCGTGAGAAACAGGATCAAATAATAGGTCAAAGATGAAGAATTGGTTTTGATAAAGGCCAACCCATCGATCAAGGCCAAAAATAAAAATGGGGCCAGCGTCAGGGCATAGGCGAACCGGATCGAATGTTCTTCCGGGACCCCGGACAAAAGGTGTTGGCCGATGATCGGCGCCGCCAAAAACAAGACCCTGGGACCGGTCAACGGCAAAAACATCAACGGACCCATAATATTGATGAGCCACTTCTCGTTGTCATTGGTCCAAAGCGAGGCCAGCGTTTTCCCGGGATCTGTCATCAGCTGGGAATAGTGCGCCATGTAGGGGTGATGGCCTATGGACAGATTGGCCATCTTGGGGACAAACACAAAGGCCAGGGCATAAAAGGACAAGGCCCCCGCGAGCATAGGGATGAGCCCCCAGCGGATTTTGTCCGATTTTATCATTAAGCCATAAAGGCCGAAAAAAATCACGACCAGCGGCATGTTTTCTTTGACGACCGTCAAAAACAGCGCGCTGATGAAAAAACCCAGCCATCGGTCGTGCATAAAAAAATAATACATCATCATGATAAACATGAGGGCCATGTTCTCGAAATCAAATTCATAGATCAACCCGAAAATATTGGCCGGATAAATCAGATAAAATATCAGGATGAGTAAGGCCACCCTCTCCCCTAATTTGTCCTTGGCCACCAGATAAAGCAGGTAGGCTGAGATAAAGAAGGAAACTAATTTGAAAAAAAGAAGCGTTAAAGCATGAGGGTAAAGTTTATAGAAAGGCAGAAGCACATAGGCGATCAAATTGGCGTGATTGGACAAAAAATTCTTGTCAAAAAGGGAAACATATAAAGTTCCGTGGCTTATCCCCCACATGGCCTGGGAAAAAAAGGCCAAATCCCAGTCAAAATAACTCAAATTAAAATATTTATAGGTGAGGAGCCCAAACCAGAGGAAAAAACCAAAAATACAGAAGATTTTGGCTTGGGTCTCGCGGTGGACAAAAAACATGATTTTAGTTTACATCAATCAAAAAGCTTCAGCCACGAAAAACCATGAAATTTTTCAATACCGAGGGGATATGGTCAATAATATCGGATGCGATCAGGCCTCGGGGGGCCCTGGATGGGGCCGCCCTGCCCCCTGCCTTGCCGTGCAGATAGGCGCCCCAGCAGGCGGAATCAAAGGCCTTGTTCCCCTGCCCCAGCAGGGCCGCGATCATCCCTGTCAAAACATCCCCGCTTCCGGCCGTGGCCAGGCCTACATGTCCTGTGCGGTTGATATAGACCTTGCCAAGGGGCGAAGCCACCACGGTGCGCGGGCCTTTAAGCAACAGGACACAGCGAAAACGGCGGCTGAAATCCCCGGCTGTCTTTGTCCGCGCGGACTCGATGGCTAAAGTCGAGAGTCCGGTGAGGCGGGCCATTTCACCGGTGTGCGGTGTCAGGACCCGGTCTCCCTTGGCTTTAAGCAGGATATCGGTGTGCCCTGCCAAGGCAAACAAGGCATCCGCATCAATGACCATGGGCCGGGGGCAGTGCTTGATGATTTGGCGGACCATCTGACAGGTCCCTGGACTGCGGCCGATGCCGGGGCCGATACTCAAGGCATCAAATTTCTCCCATCCTTTTTTAATTTGAGCAAAGGCTTTCAAGGAAAACGCGCCTGTTTTATCTTGGGCCAGGGGCATGGTCATTACGGCATTCGAAACTTTTTTTTGCAAGGCCAGATTCAGGCTTTCAGGAACAGCTGCTGTGACTAAGCCGGCCCCGCTGCGCATGGCGGCCAGGGATGTCAAGGCCGCGGCCCCCAGCATCGGCGCGGAACCAGCAACGACGAGCACATGGCCGAAATCCTTTTTGGAAAAACGGCGGTCAATCTTCAACAATGGCACAGGCAACGGCATAATATTTTGTATGGGAAATGGAAATCAGCAGGCGGTGTTTGAATTCAAGGTCCTGGAAATGGCAGACCGGCTTGCCGCTTTGGTCATTGCTGATGCTCACATGCTGCCAGGACAAATGAGGGATGCCGGCGGCCTTGAAAATGGCTTCCTTGGCCGCAAAGCGTCCGGCATAATGCTGATAAGGGTTTTTAAAATTTTTGGCCTGCTTGATTTCAGCCGGGGTCAGGATATGTTTGAGAAAATCATCGCCCCAGCGCTCCACGGCTTTTTGGATCCGATCAACCTCGATGATATCAACACCCGTGCCTATGATCATGATTTAAACCCTTGCAAACCGTCCGAATTTTAACTCCATTAAACACACAGTGGCCACGGCATAAAGGACCACGCCGCCGATAAAAGCCGCGTTGATCCCAAAGCTGATCTGGACTATCATGGCCAATATTGATCCCAACACGGACGAGGCGCCGTTGATTCCCCAAAACAGGGCCACGGCCCCCTGCCTTTGCCCCAACAAACGCATGCCTTGCGGCAAGAACGATCCCATAAAAAATCCCAGCGGAAAAACCAAACTGACAGCCATGGCCATTCTCCAAGGCAGACCCAAGCTGGAATATTTTTCAAGCGCCGGCCTGATCGTGGCTGCCAGGAACAAACAAACCAGCAAAAACAAAGTCAAATACATGAACACAAAAATTTTCGAATCCTTGGACCCCAACATATGGCTTCCCAATCCTCCGCTCAACAAAAAGGAAAACAAAACAATGGACAGGCTGTAAATGGGATGCCCCAAAAAGGTGGAAAGCCTCGTCAATTGGGACAACTCTATGAACATAAAACCAAAACCAATGGCTGTAAAATAAACCGTAAACACCGCCCATGAAAGGCCCTCTCTGGGCCTGCCCATGTTTTGCCGCAAAGGTATGGCCAAACATACGATGCTTAAAACCAGCATCAAATCCAACAAGGAAAACAATATGTACTCCGGCGTGAAGTCAAACCATTTTCCCTGCTGCCAATATTTTAAAACATTGAGCCTTGTCAGCAAAAAGAAAAATGGACGGTCATCTGTCGCCGGCGCAATGTTCAAGGGATACCTTTGGACATACCCCTTAAGCGAGGCCGTATCGGACATGCTTGCAAAAGATTCATCCATGACAAAATGCGGGGACAAGATCAAATGAAAACCCATGTCCCGGCAATAACGCTCGACCCATTGGATGTCAGCTTCCGTAAACGGGGCGCGTTTAAGCAGTAAATTGGCCACGCCCCGGCCGTCCTGCTTACCGTCCTTAAGGACAATGACCATATGATCCAGGGGATTGTGAAATCCCAAATCCTGAAGCGCTAAGGAAGCGGCCCCGGTCAATTTTAACATGGCTTCCGGACTTCCAGGATGCATCCAGTATGAAACGCTAAGCATGCCCTGCCCGGTCAAATGCCTGACATAGGTCTTAAAGGCTTCGACGGTGTAAAGATTATTTTCCGTCAGCGCGTAAGCGCCGGCCTGGGTGGCGGCAAAGGTATCGATGAGGGAGAGCTGTATCAAATCAAAGGCCCTGCCGGAGGCATTGATATAGCTTCTGGCCTCATTATTGACGAATGTGACCCCCGGGTAACGGCTTAAATCACCGCTGTAATCATTCAGCAAATGCCGATGCACATCCAGGATCGTTTGATTGACCTCGACCCCAGTGATCGATTTTTCATGAAACACGAGGCCGGTGAGAATGTCCCTTCCCCCGCCGATACCAATGATCAACACCTGCCCATCATGGACCAGATAATAAGGAAGCGCCGTGATATCATATTTGAGAAAACCCAATTTCCCCACATCCCTGTCTTTAAACTTAGTCAGCACCGTTCCGGCCATGGCATCGATGTCCAGGTAAACTTGCCCGATCTTGGTCTTTCTAATCTCCTCCCGCTTGGCGGGCGCAAATCCCCACCCGTCCGGGCTTTGATCATAGCCCCGATTCACGAGCCTGATATAGGAAAAGGAATTCCATTTTTTAAAGAACGCTTTTGTATCAGGCTTGCCCTTGGCCCAATGAAGCTCCAGCACATGGCCATTGATGCCGACGGCCATAAAAACGGAATACAGGACCGCCAGCATCAAAAGAGAACGGAATTGAAAACGCGTGGCTTGCGTTTGAAACAGATAAGCTGCCAGCAGTCCCATCAGGACCAGCACAAAATAGGCATGCACGACCCCCAGCTGATTGATCAGAGGAATAAATGAGAGGCATCCCAGGGAAGCTCCGATCAAATCATAAAAATAAATGATGTTGGCCTGCTGTGCATACCGGCTGAAGATCAAGGCCACGATCACCCCTGATCCGATCAGGGGAAGCGCGATCGAAATAAAAATCAAGATGATATTCAAGGGATGATAGATGAGCCGCCAATCCCCCGCGGACTCATTGGTGAAGGCGGGCAAAAAACAGACGATCAATAAATTGATAAACAGCGCGTAGGAAAACAACAAGGAACAAAGATACAATACCTGAGAAAAATGTACGAGCAGGATGTCTTTGAAACGATGAACGAGCACGGCACCGACGGTCATCCCAAAAAGGGCCAGGCAAACCGCCATGAAAGCAAAATGGTACCAGGCCACCACGCTCATCACCCTGGAAATCAAAAGTTCAAAAATGAGGGTGCATAAGGTGCTTAAGAATAAACCGGCCAAGATCCTGACAGGGACTTTTGTATGCATACCTTGGCAATCTCAACGGACGATGGCGAGCATATCCTTAACCGCTTGTTTCAGGCCGGTCAAAACTGCCCTGCTGATGATGGCATGGCCGATGTTCAATTCATGCATGCCCTTGATCCGTGACACGGGATAGGTATTTTCATAATTCAGCCCGTGCCCGGCATTGACCGTGAGGCCCAATTGGCGGGCATAACAGGTCATGGCCTTAAGCTGGGCAAATTCCTCCACGGCCATACGGCCGGCAAAGGCTTTTGAATAGGCGCCGGTGTGCAATTCAATGGTTTTGATGCCAAGCGCAGCTGTCGCGTCGATCTGCCGCTTGTCCGGCGCAATGAAGAGGCTGACCTCAATGCCCTTGGCTGTCAAGGCGCGGCTGACCTTCCTGATCCTGGAGCGATGGCGCACCACATCCAGGCCGCCCTCGGTGGTGAGTTCCTGGCGGCGTTCCGGCACCAGGGTCGCCTGGTCAGGCTTGACCGCCAGGGCCATGCGCACAATGCCGGCCTCAAGGGACATTTCCAAATTGAAGCGCGTACGCACGGCCTTGCGCAGGAGGACGATGTCGCGGTCCTGGATATGGCGCCTGTCTTCGCGCAGATGGGCCACGATGCTGTCACAGCCGGCCTGCTCACAGAGACGGGCTGCCAGGACCGGATCAGGGTCAGATTCTCCCCGGGCCTGGCGTACAGTGGCAATATGATCGATATTGACACCTAATTTAACCATGCATTCTCTTGACGTACAGCCAGGTGATGACCGCCAGGGCCAGGGCCACGAGTTTCAGCGTAAGATTGGAATTAAGCCAGTTTTTCATGTTTCTTCCGTTTGGCCGGCACCAGGATATCGTTGATCAGCTTCATGAAATGCTCCTCGCTGTGCACCTGGATAAACCGCCCCTCGAAGGCCAGGCTGGTCTCCCCTGTTTCTTCGGAAACCAGGATGATCAAAGCGTCCGTGTGCTCGCTCAATCCTAAGGCCGCCCTGTGCCGCGTGCCCACGGTCTTGGCCACGCTGGGATTGTCGGACAAGGGAAACAGGCAGGACGAGGCCGCGATGCGCTCGCCCCGGATCACCACCCCTCCGTCGTGCAAAGGGGTCGTGGGCATGAAGATGCTCTGCAAAAGCGCCGAGGAGACCTTGGCATCGATGACGATGCCGCTTTCAACGTACATGTCAAGCTTCATCTCGCGCTCGATGGCAATAAGGCAGCCGGTCTTGCGTTGGGAAAGGCGGGAAACGGTGTCGAAGATCTCGTCGGCCAGGGCCTTGATTTCCGAGGCGCCCAGGGAGATCGTGAACAAATGCTGCTGCCCCAGCCTGGCCAGGCCGGAGCGCAGTTCGTGCTGGAAAATGACGACGATGACAATGATCCAGATGGAAAAGAAATTGCGCAAAAGCCAGTTGAGCACCTCAAAGCCCAGGACCTGGGACACGACCAGGGCGATGATCAAGTAGGTGATGCCTCTTAAGACCTGGAAGGCGCGGGTGCCCTCGAAAAACAACAGGATCCGGTAATAGACCACCCATAAAATGGCCATTTCCACCAGGGCCTTGAGGCTGAAAATGATGATGTCAGGCTGTTGCATGAAGGATGGCATCGGTAACACTCACGGTCTCTTGGATGGCCTTGACATCATGGACGCGGACCATATGGGCCCCGCGCAGAATGCCCGCGGCCACCGTCGCGGCTGTTCCCATCAAACGGTCCCCCGCCTCGCGGCGCAGGACCTTTCCCAAAAACGATTTGCGGGACGTGCCCAAAAGCACGGGACAGCCCAGCACCTGCAGTTGATCCAAATGATTGATCAGGCAGAGATTTTGCTCCGGGGTCTTGGCAAAGCCGATCCCCGGGTCAACCATGATCCTGTCTTTCTTTATACCCATTTCCAAACATTTTTCAACGGATATTTTCAATTCCTCGATGACTTCACGGACCACATGCCGATACCTGGCATGGGCGGACATGGAGGCGGGCGTGCCCCGCATATGCATGAGGACCAGGGCCGCTTTTTCATCGCGCACCAATTTCATGAATGCCGGGCCCATGGAGCAGGCCCGCACATTGTTGACCATGGCCGCACCCGCTTCCAGCGCGGCGCGGGCCACCTCCATTTTGGAGGTGTCCACGGAAACGGGCACCTTCAAAGATCGGGCGAGCAAGGCAATCACAGGCACGACCCTGGCCAGCTCCTCGGCAAGCGCGACGCGGAAGGCGCCGGGACGGGTGGATTCTCCGCCGACATCCAAAATGTCGGCGCCGTCCTTGACCATCTGCCGCGCCAATCTCAAGGCCGCGGCAGGAAGGGCAAGGGTTTTGTGGCCTGCAAGCAATCCGTCATTGCTAAAGGAATCCGGCGTGCAATTGATGATGCCCATGATCCGTGTCGCGGACCTTAAGCTCAACGTATAATCGCGGGCGCACAGATGATAGGCAGGCCTCGTCATGAAGCAGGCGGCGTGTCCGTGTGGAGATTGAGCTTGTGTTCGGGGATCATCAGCAGGACCCTGGCTTCCTCGATGTCGATGGTCTCTTTGTCGATGAGGCGCTTGGCCAGCAGGTCTAATTTATCGCGGTTGTCCATCAAGAGCTTTTTGGCTTTCTCATAGGAGTCATGCACCAGGGCATGGATCTGCTCGTCGATCTTGCGGGCGGTCTCTTCGCTGTAGTCTTTTTCCTCGAAAAGGTCGCGGCCCAAGAACATCTGGTGGTTCTGCTTGCCGAAGGCCAGCTTGTCCAAGGTGTCGCTCATGCCGTACTGGCAGACCATGCTGCGGGCGATCTGGGCCACCTTCTGCAGGTCATTGGAAACGCCGGTGGTGGTGTCATCCATGTAGATCTCTTCGCCCACCATGCCTCCCAGCAGCACCACCATCATGCCTTTTAATTCCTTCTTGGACATGTAATGCTTGTCTTCCTTAGGAGGAGTCAGGGTATAGCCGCCGGCCATGCCGCGGGGAATGATGGAGACCTTGGTGAAGGTATCGACCTCATCGACGAGCAAGGACAGAAGGGCATGCCCGGCCTCATGGTAGGCCGTCATCTCCTTTTCCTTCCTGGAGGTCACATGGCTTTTCTTTTCCGGGCCCATGGTGACGCGCTCCACCGCGGCCAGCATCTCGTCCATGCCGACCTTTTCCTTGTTGCGGCGGGCGGCCAGCAGGGCCGCCTCATTGCAGACATTGGCCAGGTCTGCGCCGGAAAAGTACACGGTCAACTGGGCAATGCGCCTTAAAATCACGTCATCCCCTAATTTGATGTTTTTGACATGGACCTTCAAAATCCCCTCGCGGCCGTTGATATCCGGCAGTCCCACCGTGATCTGGCGGTCAAAGCGGCCGGGCCGCAAAAGCGCGGGGTCCAGGGTATCAGGACGGTTGGTGGCCGCAATCAAGATCAGGCCGCTGACCGTGTTAAAGCCGTCCATCTCCACCAGCAAGGCGTTTAAGGTCTGCTCGCGCTCATCATTGCCGCCGCCGATGCCGGCAAAGCGCTGGCGGCCCACGGCATCGATCTCATCGATGAAAATGATCCCGCCCTTGCCGGAGGCCTTGGCGGCCTTGCGGCCCTGGTCAAAAAGATCGCGCACGCGGGAAGCTCCGACGCCCACAAACATCTCCACGAAATCCGAGCCGCTTAAAGAGAAGAACGGCACCCCGGCCTCGCCGGCCACGGCCTTGGCCAGCAGGGTCTTGCCCGTGCCCGGAGGCCCGACCAAAAGAACACCTTTCGGGATCTTGCCCCCCAGCCGCTCGAATTTCTTGGGGTCTTTAAGAAATTCAATGACTTCCTGAAGTTCTTCCTTGGCCTCATCCACCCCGGCCACGTCGGCAAAGGTGACCTTGCCCCCGCCCGTCACCTGGGCGCGGGACTTGCCGAAGGCGAAAATTTTATTGCCCATCTGCGAGCCGCGGTAGGAGACAAACCAGATCAGGGCAAAAATAAGCAGGAAGGGAATCAGCTGGATGAACAGCTGGCTCCAGAACAATTCCGGCGGCACCACGCTGAATTGCGCAACATTGTCCCTGATCATCTTGATCAGATCATCGTCATGCTGGGGGATATTGAGCTTGAATTCCAGGCCGTCGACCATGGTGCCTTTGAGGGTATTGTCCGGGCCTTCGGTGAGCTCCACGCGCTTGATCTTCTGGGGACTGTCCTTCAAAATGGTATAAAATTCGGAATAGGTCAGTTCCTTTTCCGTCTTGATGCCGGATTTGTCCTGGACCGCCATCAACAAAATAAAAATCCCGGCCATGATCACCCAAAACCAGATATTGCCGTTGGGGTTGCGCACAGGACGGTTCGTTTTTTTCAGCGGTGAATTTGCGTTCGGTTGGGCCATTTTTTAAATCTCCACATCAGACCATTAAATGAGATGAAGAAGTATTATATCCGAGGATTGGATTAAATCAAGTCAATCCGGTGAAGTGGCGGGGTCCTGGGAAGCATGGGCCGTGGCTTGCCGGGAGACCTTGGCGCCGTCATGGTAGGTGTCGATGAAGGCCAGATTGCCGTCCTTGTTGTACAAATGGACCTCCCCGTTGAGCCGGCCGTCATGGTACGCTTCCTCGGTCATGACCTCACCGGACCTGTAATAGGACTTGCTGGGGCCGTTTTCCTTGCCGTCCTCGATGTTCCATGCCTGTTTCAAGGCCCCGTTGTCGTAAAACTCCTGCATGGGGCCGTTCTTGACATCGTCCTTGAAATTGACCACCATCCACTTAAAGCCCTGCGACGCGTATTCGGTGGCTGTCCCCTCTTTTTTGTCATGGTGATAATTCCATTCCAGCCATATCTGGCCGTTCTCCCTGTACTGCCGGCAGAGGCCCTCTTTTTGGCCGGCGGCAAAATTGCAATCGCTTTTGAGGATGCCGTCGGGGCGGAATTCCTTGATCAGCCCGTCGAACTGATTGTCCTTGTACTGGGCGTCGATCAACAGCTTGCCGTCAGGGCTGTATTTCTTGCCCGGCCCCTGCAAATTTCCGTTTTTAAAGGCCATGTCCCACTGCAGTTGGCCGTTGCTGTAAAAGGTCTTGGCCGGCCCGTCCTTCTGGTCGATCTTGTAGTTCCAAACGGCGTACAGGCTGCCGTCGGCCGCGTATTCCTTGGAGGTGCCGTCGATATGGTCATCCACGTAATTGATCTCGTTTTTAAGCGATCCGTCCTCATTGTATTCGCGGCTGATCCCGTTTAATTTGCCCTTGTTGAAATTCATGGCCATTTTCAGGTTGCCGTTGGGAAAATAATACTGGTTAAAGCCGTTGAGGGAATCGTAGTAATAATTCTCGACGCTCTTGGGCACCTCGTTTGCGTAGAATTCGCGGGAGGTGCCGTGCAATTGGCCGTTGATGTAATTTTTTTCGAAAAACACCGAGCCGTCCTCGTAATAGGACTTAAACGCCCCGTGCAATTGGCCGTTCTTGTAAGAACCGACGCTCATCAAATTGCCGTTGGGATAGTATTCCCGGAAAGGCCCGTTGAGGGTGCCGTTGTGGTAGGTTTTTTCGGATTTGATCTTGCCGTTATCATCATACTGCTTGATGTCGCCGTTTAAGATCGTGTCCTGGGCCTGGGCAGCGCCCAGGAAGCCCCCTGCCAACACAATGCCTATGATCAGCCTATGCACCATAGATTTCGAAATAATCCTTTACCTTCCTGGCCTTCAGGCCCTGGGGCAGATGTACAATGCCCTTAGCTTTCTGGGCCAGGCCTTGTTCCAAGGCCTGCACATGCGCGCAGGAAAGCTGGATGAGGTCTTGCTTCTGCTGCTGGGCCATCATCCTCAAGATGATCCTCAGCAGGGACGGATGCAGGCCGCGCAGCCGCTTCAATGCTATTTTAACCCTGCGGTCGGAAATGATAACATTTTTTTCAAAATGTTTGCGCGCCGCGGATTCAAGATAATCATAATCATCCCCCGCGGTCCTGGCCAAGTCGCCCAAGACCCTGACCATCTGCGGATTATACGCCTTGATCAGCAAGGGCAATAATTGAAGCCTTACTTGGTTGCGCAGATATTGAGGGAGGCGGTTGGTGGCATCGCGGCGATACGGGACTTTTTGGGCCTTCAGATACGCCTCAATTTCCC
The DNA here is from genome assembly GCA_964483785.1 of uncultured Planctomycetales bacterium. GTDB lineage: Bacteria > Omnitrophota > Gorgyraeia > Zapsychrales > Fredricksoniimonadaceae > JABDGZ01. The sequence goes on along the minus strand of CAZACW010000006.1, from coordinate 28,804 downwards.
CTCGATGAAAATCCAGCAGGGGCCGCACAAACACCGTTTCCTTGATCACCCGCTTGGGCACGATGGCTTTTAATCCATACAGGCCGCTGCCGCGCACCATCCGCAGCAAAACCGTCTCCGCCAGGTCATTTTGGGTGTGCGCCAGGGCCACGGCCTGGGCCTTCAGGGCCCGCGCGCTGCGCGCGAAAAAATCAAACCTCATCTGCCGGGCCTTATCTTCCGAGATCCGCAGGAGGCCCTGCCCCGGCCTTTCTCCGACGGTAAGCGGCACCTGCAGGCGCCGGCACCATTGGGCCACAAAGCGCGCGTCGCTCACAGCGGCGCGGCGCAGGCGGTGATTGAAATGCGCCGCGTGCAGCCGGATCCCTAAGCGGTGGCGCAGGGCGCAAAGCGCAAGCAACAGCGCCATGGAATCAGCCCCGCCGGAGACCCCCACCATCAACAGCCCCCGCGGCCTGATCAACTGATGTTTCCCGATGAATGCAAAGACGCGTTCTTCGAAACCCATTTAATCGTCTTCCAGCCCGCGTTTTTCCTTTTTCGCTTCCTGGTAGGCGGCATCGAAAAGATCTTCATGCTTGACGTTGGGCGGTATCAGTTTGAGTTTGACGAAGCCCATGCGCAAGAGTTCGGTATTGGCCATGCGGCCGTCGGGAAGGTACACATAGGCCAGGCGGTATCCCGTGGCGCTGTCCCCGGAATCGACATCGTATTCCAGCCTGACCTTTTTATTTTCCATCAGTTCCTGGGCATAGGTCAGGGCCTGCTCCTGCAGGGAAATGGACGGCTCTTGCGGTTCCTCGATCACACGGCCTCTGATGTCGTATTTGATGGGCTTGCGCGGCACCGGCCCCGCGGATTCGACCCCGATGAGCTTGACGCGCCGGCCGTCTTCCAGCACCAAAAGGTCCGAGGCCCTGACCTTGACGATGAGCGCCTCCTCCTGCTTTTTGGAATAATTGAAAAGATCATTGCCGTCCTCGGCGGCCCGGGCCGGAGCAAGGAGAACGACACTCATCAGGACCAACAATAAAATCATAGGATGCGCCCCTCGGTTTATCTCAAATAAATCGGATTGGAATAGATCCAGACCATGCGCTTGTTCAAACCCCAAAAATTGGGACCCTCGACCTCGACTTCGACGCGGTAAGCGCCCGGCGCTGAAGCTTGGAACATAAAATCCCCGGCCGCATGGCCGGAAGCAAATTTTTCCCCGTTGTGGTAAACATTGATCACGAGGTCTCTTAAGCCGACATGCTCAGGCAGGGTGACCAAAAAATCCGTCGTCTCCCCGGCGGGCAACCGGCCTCCCATCCAGGCTATTCTGCCTTTTTGACGGGCTGAAAAAAAGAAACCGGTGGCATCCTGCAGTAAATCAATGGCCACGTAGAGCCTGCCGCTTTGAATGGCCCCGTACAGCATGGGCTTGTCCTGGGCAAAATTTCCGGTAAAGGCCACCGGCAGGATGATGTGGTCATGGGCAAAAGGCACCATTTCATCCGCCTTCGGGAAACGCATCAGGGACCCTCTCCAAATCCTGATGGCTTGATGGATGTCCGGCGCAAAAATGCCGACAAAGGGCCGCTGGCCGGTGATCTTGTCCCACATGGCCAGGGTCTGGTTCGGGCGGTGATAGACCTGCAGATAGGCCGCGTGCCTGTTCCAGGGATAATAAAAAACGCCTGTAAGGAGAGAAAACACCGACGCGGTGTTGAACTGGTCGGTCAAGTCCAGGATTTCCTGACCGCTCATCCTGGCATCGATGGGCCCGCGCCAGCGCCAGCGGGGATTTTGGGAGTGGGCAATAAGGACAAGGCCGTCCTGGCTTGCCGCTTCCCGCAAAAACGCCTCCGTTGGATCATCATGGGTCGTATAGCGGGTCATGTTCAATCCCAACAGATAGCCTTCCGCGCGGGAGGATTCCACCCCCACCAGGGTCAGCATCTGCCCATGCCAGCCTTCCTTATGGTCGGCGAGCGCATTGAGATTATTGTGTTCCGTGGTCACCAGAAAGTCCAGGTGGTACTGATTGCCCAGCACCGCGGCCTCTTCATAGGTGCCCAAGGCATCGCCGGAATAACGGGTATGCCAATGGATCAGCCCTTCATAGTCAAAATGCCCGCGCTGTTGATGGGGCGGCCGCGGCACCTCCACATGCACAGGCATGGTCTCGATCCTGAGAATGGACAGCACCAGGGCAAGGACAAGGACCAGCAAAGGCACGCTAGGACCTCCGGTTTGGAATGATTCTCAGGACATAATCCTGGCCGAATGTGTTCAGCAAGGACACGCGATAAGAACCGGAAAAATGCTCAAGGATGAATTTATAGGCGGACTTGCGCACCACCGCGTAGGTCACGGGCTGATGGTCGATGAGTCCCCGTATTTGATCGGCGTTCTCGAAAATGGGGATGGGATGCGGGCTGAAAAATTGCTTGCCGGTAAAATCAACGGCTGCCACGTCCTGCCCGGTGTAGTAATAAATCCCGCGCGCGTTGGCCTTGGTCACCAGGACCGTCAAAGGGCCCAAGGCACGCGCCGGAATATACTGTGCGGCCTCGTAGGAAGAGACCATGCCCTCGACCTGTGGGCGCAGGATCAGGGCCGTGCCGAAAACCGGGACCAGCGTCAGGGCCAGGACATACAGCGCCCCTTGAAAACGCTCTTTCAAAGCCAGGACAGCCGCCAGGCCTGCGATCGCGATCAGGCAAGCGGAAAGGAAAATCATCGGCAGCAGGGACGCAATATAGTGCATGTACAGTTTCTGCGCCGCGATCACGGCGATGCCGATACAGGCCAGGATGCCGCAGGTGGAAAGCAATAAATTCTGGATGATCCTGCGAAAATAAATCTGGGTCAGGGCATTGCCCAGATAATTGCCGGTGATCAGGGCCAGCGCCGGGAACAGGGGCAGGATGTAGGAGGCCAGTTTGGAATGGGCCATCTGAAACACCAAAAGGACAACGATGATCCAGGAAAGGCAAAGATGGTCCATCATCGTCACCGTGCTTTTTAAGCGTTTGAATAAATCAATGCCGCCGGCCAATAAAAAAAGGCTCCACGGAAAAATCCCGGCGAGCATGGTCACGGGATAAAAAAACCAATGGTCGTTGTTCTTGTGTTCCGCCTCCAAAAACCTGCGCCAATGGTCATTATAAAAGAATTCGTTGAGAAAGGACTGGCCGTAATGATTGTACATATACGCATACCAGGGCAGGGCCACGATAAGATACAGGGCAAAGCCGGCCACGATCCATCCGTTTTTCAGCAACTGAATTTGGCGCTGATACAAAAGGAACAGGACCACCGCGGCCTGGGCCATGAGAAAACCCAACGGACTTTTGGCCAAGGTGCTCAACGCGCAAAAGGCATAAAACCCCAGCCAGGCCGCGGCCTGGTGCCGGCGGTCCGTGTAGGCCCAGACAAACATGGCCATGGCGCCCAAGATCATCACAGAAAAAATCATGTCGGTAAAGACCGTCTTGCCCATGCCCGCGTAAAAAGCGCCGGTGGCGAGGGTCAGGGCCGACAGCAAGGCCTTGCGCTCGTCCTTGAATCCCATCAAAGCCAGCAAATACACCGCCATCACGCCGAGCGTGGCAAACACCGCCGGGAAAAACCGGGCGGCATAGGGGGTCTCCCCAGCCGCTTTAAAGGCGGCATCTAAGAGCCAATAGGTCAAGGGAGGTTTTTCAAATTGGGGCTGGCCGAAAATGAGAGGGGTCAGCCATTGGTGCTGGCCGGCCATTTCCCTGGCGGTCTGGGCGTAAAAGACCTCGTCCGGGTCGGTGAGCTTGTAAATATTATTGCCTAAGAAATACAGACCATAACAGACCAAAAAAAGGATGTACATCCGCTTGAAAAAAAATAGGCGCATATCATGCATCAATCGCGAGGCTAAAAAAGTGGCGGGGAGTGGATTTGAACCACCGACCTGCGGATTATGAATCCGTCGCTCTAACCAGACTGAGCTACCCTGCCAGTAATTTGAGTAAAAGAAAACTAATTTTAGACAATCTTAATAGGATTAGCAAGAATTTTTCTCAGGCGTCCCGGGCGGCCCGGCCCCATCATTCAAAAACAACCGTCTTATGGCCGTAACAGAGGATTTTCTGCTCCAGGTGCAGGCGCACGGCCTCATACAGCACGCTTTTTTCCAGGTCCTCCCCTTTTCTTTTCATGTCTTCCAGGGAGTCGCGGTGGGTGACCGGAACGGTCTGCTGGACAAGGATGGGCCCCTCATCCAGGTTTTGGGTCACGTAATGGCTGGTGGCGCCGATCACCTTGACCCCTTTTTGATAGGCCTGCAGATAGGGATTGCTTCCGGCAAAGGCCGGCAGGAAGGAATGGTGGATATTGATGATTTGCTGAGGGTAAAGATCGACAAAGGCCTTGGTGAGGATTTGATGGTAGCGCGCCAGCACAATGAGGTCGATATGGGCGGATTTCAAAAGTTCAATCTGCTGTTTTTCCTGCTCAGCCTTGTTTTTGGCATCGATATAAAATTCCACAAACTTGATGTCCAGATCATATGCCGCGGGCCTGGCATCCGGATGATTGCTGATCAGCAAAACAATGTCACAGGGAAGCTGTCCGGTTTTATAGCGGTATAAAAGATCATGAAGGCAATGCAGATGTTTGCCCGCGAAAATGGCCACCCTGGCCTTCTCGTCGGAAAAGGAAAGCTTCCAGGACATGTGAAAGGTCTCGGCGATCTTGGCAAAGGCCGGCGGAATCTGCGGCCGTTTCAGCTTAAAGCCGTCCAGCGACCATTCCACACGCATGAAAAAAGTATTGCTCTGCTCATCAATGTGCTGGTCTGCATGGATGATATTGCCCTGGTTTTGGAAGATGAACTGCGTGACCGTGGCGGTGATGCCCTTCTGGTCTTTGCAGGAGATCAATAATATCGCTCTGGGGCTCATGCCGGATATTTAGACCTTGGTTGTAATGCGCATGGCGTAAAAGGAACGGACCAAAAAAAATGAGGCGATGATAAAAAAGATAAGGGCCAGGCAAATGTCCAGTCCGCGGTTTAAGAGAATGGCGATTTCCATGGCCAGCAGGCCGAAGAGGGTCGTGAATTTGATCACCGGATTGATGGCCACCGATGTGGTGTCCTTGAAAGGGTCCCCGACCGTATCACCTACAACGGTAGCGGCATGCAGGTCCGTGCTTTTTTCACGGTAAACCACCTCCACCAACTTTTTGGCATTGTCCCAGGCGCCGCCGGCATTGGCCATGAAGATCGCCTGGAACAGGCCGAAGATGGCAATGGACATCAGATAGCCGATGAAAAAGTACGGGTCAAGGCAGGCAAAGGACAGGGACATAAACAGCACCGTCATGAAAATATTGATCATGCCCTGCTGGGCAAACATCGTGCAGATCTCAACCACCCTGGTGCTGTCCTTGGCGGACGACCTTTCCGTGCCTTCGAGCTTGATATTGTCCTTGATATACTGCACGGTGTGATAGGCCCCGGCAGTCACGGCCTGGATGGAAGCGCCGGAAAACCAATAGATCATGCCGCCCCCGCTTAAAAGCCCCAGTAAAAACGGCGGATACAGCACCGAGAGTTTTTCCATATGCACGGTGAGGCCCTGGGTCAAAATCATGATGATGGAAAAAATCATGGTGGTAGAGCCGACGACGGCCGTACCGATCAGGACCGGTTTGGCCGTGGCCTTGAAGGTATTGCCTGCCCCGTCATTGGCTTCCAGATGGTGCTTGGCCATTTCGAAATCCGGGGTAAACCCGTATTCCTTGGCGATTTCCTTTTTGATATTGGGCAGGGTCTCAATCAGGGAAAGTTCATAAATAGACTGCGCGTTGTCTGATACCGGGCCGTAGGAATCAACTGCAATGGTCACCGGCCCCATCCCTAAAAACCCAAAGGCCACGAGGCCGAAGGAAAAAACCGCCGGCGCGATCATCATGGCATCAAAGCCCATGGACCCCACAAAATAACCCAGGGCCATCAAGACAACTATCACGAGTCCCATCCAATAGGCGCTGTAATTGCCGGCCACCAAGCCCGAAAGGATGTTGAGCGACGCCCCCCCTTTTTTGGAACATTCAAAAATGTTTTTGACGAAATCTGAATTCATGGACGTGAATTTTTTGATCCCTTCCGGGATCACGGACCCGGCGATGATCCCTAAACTGATGATGCTTGCCAGTTTCCACCAAAAAGTGCCGTCTCCCAATTGCGGGATCAGAATGTAGGAAGCGGCAAAAGTTAAAATCACGGACAATATGGAGGTGATCCAGACTAAAGAGGTCAAGGGCGCCTCAAAATCCATGTCCAGCACATGGCCGTAATAGCGGCGCGTGAAAAAATCGTTGATGTTGTAAGCCAGGCCGCTGGAGATGATCATGACAACACCGATGGAGAATATCCAAACCAAAAGCTGGGCCTGGTCAAACGGGTCTTTGACCGCCAAGAGAATAAAAGTGATGAGGGCCACTCCCGTGACGCCGTAGGTTTCAAAGCCGTCTGCCGTCGGCCCTACCGAGTCGCCGGCATTGTCCCCTACGCAATCGGCAATGACCCCGGGATTGCGCGCATCATCTTCCTTGATCTTAAAGGCAATCTTCATCAGATCAGCGCCAATGTCCGCGATCTTGGTAAAAATGCCGCCGGCCACCCTCAGGACCGAAGCGCCTAAGGATTCTCCGATGGCAAAACCGATGAAACAGGGCCCTGCATTATTGGGGCTGATAAAAAGCAGGATCCCCAGCATGACAAAAAGCTCGATGCAGATCAAAAGCATGCCAATGCTCATGCCCGCTTGCAATGGAATGGCATAAACCGGAAAAGGCCGTCCTTGAAGGCTGGCAAAGGCTGAGCGGGCATTTGCCAGGGAATTGATCTTCATGCCGAACCACGCCACCCCATAGCTTCCGGCGATGCCGATCAAACTGCATATGATGATCAGGGCCACCTTGCTCAATTCATAATGGCGCAGCCAGCCAAAATAGAACACGATCACCGCGGCAATGAGCACTTCCAAAATGAGCAGGAATTTTCCCTGGGCTACAAGATAGGCTTTGCAGGTGGTATAAATGAGTTTGGACACATCCTTCATGGACCTATGTACAGGCATTTTAAGCAGCTGCGAAAACTGGTGCATGCCAAAAAGGATCCCCAGGACACAGATCACCATGCCGATCATCAGGATCGAGCGTCCGTTGAGATTAAAAATAACGGGAACAAGCGACAAATCCGGGACGATTAAATCCGATTCCATTTCATTTCTCTAAAATTAAAAGTAAATAGGATGTTTGACCCGTAAAATATTACCACGGATTTAAAAAAAAGATACTGAAAGTATTGGGGAAGTGTTTGAAAAAAATCTTAAGGATAAGGCAGATTTTCGCGGCTTATACTCCGCTTTCTTGGAGCTTTTGACGCAATTCGCTTAAAATAGGCACTGCCTTGAGGTTTTGGATCCCCAAAATCTGAGGATCAAAACCTGTCAATTGGCCAAGCTGGGCCATGTCCTTAGGGTTAAATGCCATGGACACGCCCTTGCCGCCCTGTTTTAAATCCGTGAAATTCATATGGTCTGCGTTGACATCGATACCGCCGGGCATGGCAGCATCACCTGTACGAGCCGTTGCGCCAGATGAAAATTTAAAGATTGGCACTGTTCCATTTGCAAACCAGAGCGGCGGGTATTCCATCCCCACATGCCTGACAATATGCTGCAGTCTTGCTCGAATTTCATTTTCCGATAATTTTGTTTCAAATCGCAAAACTCCCTCTGCCACTCTTTGCACCTCATTATTATCAAAATACCAGACTAATTCCATACGGGCAGCTTCCATCTGTTCATCATCCAGCATTCCTGGATACGGAGTAGAAAGCGTCACGATATGGGTCGGGTTTTCAGCTGGCTTTAGAATTTTATGGAGTGCTTCAACCGTTTGAGCTGCCAGCGCATGAGCCTGTTGATCTGACATTTTTCCGCCGGCACCTTCGACCGAATAGGTTATAGTCGGTTTTTTGACAATAATCTCCAATCCTTCATTGAAATTTGTGAGACTCTCTGCCCCGAGTTTATTGACAGCCGCCTTTTTAAGCAAACCTATAAACCCACTTTCTTCCCTTATTGCCCTGATCGTTCTTAATTGTTCATTGTTCAGCCTGGACAACAATCTCACAACAAAAGTTTCGCCGCTATAAGCGTTAAGGAGCAAAAACTGATTCCAATTGGTCTCATCCGAATATTTGCTGATAATCCTGGCAAGCTCCCAATCTGGGACACTTTTTCCTCTATAAATTACCCCATCATCATCGTGCAATCCCCGCACAAAATCCCTGGAAGGATAACGTTGATGCATAATTTGGGATCTTATAAAAGAGGCTCCGACTGCATATAACACCGCCATAAAGGCAACGGCGAACACATGGTCAGCCGTAGTATACTTTATGGGCAATACAGTTTCGACCATGGCAAGCGCAAATAAAATGACTACACCATAACCCAGGATATGCTGCCTCATATTCTTAGATATACTAATCTGCATTTCTTGAGCTAAAGGATGAGAGCTGATATCAACCCTTTCTCCAAAGATTTTCTGCGCAATTCTCTGTACAAGGGATTGGGAATTGGTGAGCATGGCGGCATTTGCATTTGGTATTTTGATGAGAATGGTTCCTGCTTTGTCATCAATAGTTTCACGAATGCCATGTAAACCAATCTCTTTTATTCCGTTTTCTCTACTTTTCCATGACAGACCCTGAGATGCCTCAAAAATACTTCTTAAAACATCTGATGCCTGTTGAGGGGCCATTTCAGGCAACCCAATTCTCATCGATCCATCAGGGGCTCGACTGACACCAAACATTCTTTGCATATCGGCCGTAATATCCGCCGGCTCTGAAAGCGTCACCAGCGACCCGCTATGGCCATCTGCTTTAACATCATAGCCATTCGAAACGTTGGATAAGTTGCTTGAATGACCCCTTTCTTGTCCCACAAAATTTATGAGAGCTTGTTCTATCACTCGCCCTCGCTGTGTGTCAGCAAAAACAGTGCCTAACATGGCCTCATTTCCATCAACTAGATAAGATCTATTGCCCTGGATCAGGCTGAAATGTAAAATGGAATTGCGTGTTCTTTGTGCTAAACGTTGATCAGAAGGCCCTTCTGACAGAATGAGAGGGCTTACCTCTCCTTTCAAATCCATATATCCATGCACCCTGAGATCCGTTACAATTTCCTGCCGGTCAGGATAATTTAAAAGAAAATTTCCGATCCAGTTCGTCAGATCATCTTTTCTAACCACGTTTAATCTTATTAATTTACCATTATGTTGTCCTGCAAAAGTCACAATGCCCCGCCTATCTAATTTCAAATCCTCTCGGATTGTCACTTCACTGCCATTGCCAATATCAGAACCAATAAATGGCGGTGTCCAAATATTGAGGGAATGGGCTTCGGAGTTGAGAGAAACTATCGGGTCAGACGTAACCGTAAGTCCCAAAAAGATCAAAACAGCTCCCATGGTCCAGATGCCGGTAGGCCGATTGAAACCCAGCATATTTCTATCAAACGGTTTTCCTTTGGCAGAGGCTCCTTCAATCAAGGCCTGAACTTCTGCTACCGGCCGATTGGTCGTAAAATCTATATCCTCAGTATTCTGCGGCATTTCAGGGAGCAGGGCCCGTACAGTTCGCTTGATCTGGCGCCAGGCTCTGGGCGTGATTTCAAAATCTTTGGGCTTTTCAAAGAGAATATGCTTTACCCGATTCCCGGAGTTGATCTGGTATTTTATGGAAAATATTTTATTAAATTCATATGCCATGTAATTGCCCTTTGTGTGATTCAGCAAA
>CAZACW010000006.1:0-18950 GCA_964483785.1 uncultured Planctomycetales bacterium | reverse complement strand
AGATTACCTTGATATTATTGGAAAAATATTTATTTAAATCTATGACGATGTCATTGCCGCTTGGTTGATTCTCAGAAAATTGTCTGCTGAAATACATGGCTGAACCTACTATAATGACGAAAAATGCAATGTAATCAAGGATCTGGTCCGCCGAAAACATGGCAAGATCATTGCTGAATTCCTTTAAAGCTTTCTCCATCTCTTCTTTAGATAAATCTGATTCCAGTTTGATTTCTTCAGGACCATAAGTGACCTTACCTGAAGATGATAATTCAATCATGGCACGATAAATATTTTTCCATCGTTCTTCAGGAATGTTAAAATCTTTCGGGCGTTGAATGGCGATGACACTTCCCCGGCCATCAGGTCCATCTGCTACAGGCGTATTCTTAAAAAATTCTGTTAAATTGACAGAGGCCCGGCCTTTGCTTTTTTGCCACCCATTAGCCACCAAAAACGGCAAAAGCGCCACTAAAGATGCATGGCTATGCAACAGAAATAGAAAGGAATTCATGGCCGCATTGGCTTTTTCCGGCTGTAAATCCACAGCCACCTGGGCCAGATCCGTGCCCTCAGCCAAAGCCCTTCTGATATCTCCTAAATGTCCGGCCACATTACTTCCATTAAGCTCACTCACATCCTTAAGAGCAGCCACCCCGCCCGCGAAATATTTGCGCGGGATGGATTGCCTGGTATAAATGTCCTCATCTTCCTTGATATAGTTATAAACGCCTTTTTTAAAGGCGGAGAGATATTGGCTATAAATGGCGTCATTGAGCCTGGTATCCGCTTGATTGACGCCGATGATCTTGGCTTTATTGGCGTAAACCTGGCCTAATAAAGATTGCCTGAGGGCCTTTTTATACCAGGTGGCCAACACCATCCCGCTGATCACCTGGCGCAATTGAGCGAAATTCTTGCCCTCATTCACTTCTTTCTCGAGCACCGGCAAAATCACACTGCGGATGATTTTGGAAGCAACGGTATGGACCGGATCATTGGCCTTCGGCCGGGCGCCGATAGCGGCGTGTTTATCCAGGGATAAATAATCTTCTTCCAGCATGACCTTCAAATGAAAACCCAAAATATAGACCGTATTGTTGCTTTCATAGACCGAGGCCTTGTCAGGCACGATCCATACCTTATTAAAGGTGTTGACCGGGATATTGGTCGTATGAAACTCATTCCAGGCGCGCTCATAAACCTTGGCCCAAAAACCCTTGCCCAAATTGGATTCCGGATACATTAAGGAAGAGGTGATCTGTTTTAACAGGTAGTCCTGCTGCAGAAGATCACGGCCCATTTCTGTCTTGCCGAAATTATCCGCGATGATGCGGTTATGCTCATAAGGGGAAAGGTTGACCCATTGGTCCTGGTTAGGTACAGTCAGTGAAGCCAGGAAATATTTGATCAGCTTCTTATATTCGATTCTTTGCTGGGCATCATCCAATTGTTCATCGCCCCGATTGACCAGAAAATCGAATTTCAGGGCATTATCAGGATGGATCATCATGCCTTGCAAGTGGGCCGGGACAAAGGAAGGGCTTAAATCCACCATCCGGCCGGGCTTGGGCATAAAAGCTTTAACCATTTCACCGGCCCTGGATTCAGGGACATAGACCGACAAAAGGCCGAAGGCTGCAATAATATGAATGCATATAATTTTGCGGACCAATGGGGCGAATTTCATGGGGCTCCTCCTTAGGTTTTACTGCACCATATCAAGGATGCCCGATGAAACAGTCTTTGTCAAGGCAGTATCGGTGATTTTGGGAAAGCGCTTTCTAAAGATTTATCCGGCGGGAATTGCAAAAAAAGGATGCGGAAAGAGTAAAAATCAAGGGTTAATTCAAGGCACTATTTCATGCACAAAACAACAAAATAATACGCACAAAACTACATAAATATTTGCACAAAATAGCAAATCCGTTGCAACCATAACAGTTACAACGGCTTACAAATGGCGGAGAGGGTGAGATTCGAACTCACGGCCCCTTGCGGGGCAACGGTTTTCAAGACCGCCGCATTCGACCACTCTGCCACCTCTCCTTACCACAAACTAACTTTTTCAAATATATTCAAATTAAGGAGAGGTGTTGTGTCGTTGCATTTTCCATGCGTCGACCCACCTCTCCACATATCGCAAACGCATTAGTTTAATACATTTAAAAAATTCTACATCCATCTTTTAATAAGTCTGACATCCCAACCGTGCTAAAATCGTGATAGATACAGCCTATGATTTAGGAATATCATTCAAAATAGCTTGCAAATGTGGTTTGATTTTAGGCAGGTCTTGCTTAATTGTTTTCCATACAACCCGAGGCTTAACACCAAAATACTCGTGAATTAACTTATGCCTCATACCAGCCATTTCTTTCCAAGGAATACCTTTATGTTTATTGCGGACACTGGAAGGAATTTTGCCTACAGCCTCACCCATTATTTCGAATGCCCGTATCACGGCAAAACTTGTTTTAACATCCTTTTCAAAAGTCTCAAACTTCATACCCTTTACAAAAGTTTCAATTTTGTCAATGGCATCTATGATATCAGCTACGAAATCCTTATATTCCCGAATCATACGTAAATTACCTCTTGCATGACATTTTTTCCTATTCTTGGCTTCAATGCTCCCTTCATGACCAAATCCACCTTTTTATGAAGAATAGCACTCAAACGATTTTCAACCTTCATATAGTCAAACAAACCTGGTGTTTGGGAAAATTCTACCAAGATATCTACATCACTATTTTTTTTCTGTTCGCCACGGACATAGGAACCAAAAATACCCAACCCCTTTACCTTAAATTCCCGTTGAAGGGTTTGTTTATTTTGCTTTAGAGCTTTCTTTATTTTATCCAAATCACTCATAGTTGAAGTATATCGCAAAATGGATTAAAAATCCCTTATTACCTGCAAATACTGCTTCTTTTTATTTAAAAAATGCCTTTTATCACAGCCAATAATGATACCGATATGATAACCCAACTTATGAATAAAAAAAATGACTCATAGCCTTTACTTGTTGGGTAGGCCCAAAAATAATCTTCACAATACCATATCCAGCCTCGTAACGGCTCAAATATGATATAAAGAAAGGCTGGGCTTATAAAGTGCACCCAATAAGGATGTACTTTAAATTTAAAGTATAAAACTGAATAAAACAAAACGGCTGAAATAACCGCTAGTACTTTTGCTGTTTTCCCGCCAAATATAGAATCATTTTCATAGGAGCCGTAATTCTGCGATTGTTTCTTTATAAAATCTTCATAAATTTGGTCACCCTTATTCTGAGAATACGCAGACTCTTGGCTAGGGTGATTATATGGATTTTTTCTTTGCTGGTCATAATCTTTGCGTCGTTGAGGGTGCCCCAATACATAATATGCATCTACAATTTCCTTAAAAACCTTCTCTGCATGGGCTTTTTCAGCCTTATCAACACGGTCAGGATGCCACCTCAACGCCAACTTTCTATAAGCACGCTTTATTTGTAACAAGGTGGCATTTTGGTCTACATTTAAGACCCTATAATAGTCAATCGACACAATAAATTTTTACCCTCAATAATATCACTACACATCTCATATAACCGTGATAGAAACGTGATAGAATCGGTCAGAAAAGCGATATTTGGCTTAACAAAATTATATACTCATGGCTCCACTTGCTCGTCGAAAAAGCCATACCAGCCATAAAATGCGGCGAAGCGCTTGGGTCATTTCAAGACCGCCTCATTCGACCACTCTGCCACCTCTCCTTACCACAAACTAACTTTCTCAAATTCATCCAAACAAGGGAGAGGTGTTGTGTCGCCGCGTTTTCCATCAGCCGACCCACCTCTCCTTACCACAAACTAACTTTCTCAAATTCATCCAAACAAGGGAGAGGTGTTGTGTCGCCGCGTTTTCCATCAGCCGACCCACCTCTCCTTACCACAAACTAACTTTTTCAAATATATTCAAATTAAGGAGAGGTGTTGTGTCGTTGCATTTTCCATGCGTCGACCCACCTCTCCAATTGACGCAAACGCATTAGTTTAATGCGGTCACAGATTCTTGTATTCAAATTTAAAAAATTAAAACTTTTAACTGTGCTAAAAACGCGATAAAATTTTTGAAATGTTAAATATATCCCGCTAGCAACACATACGTCGTGGCAAATCTCTCTTCTTTGGCCTTTGGTTTAATGATAATTTCTACGTTCCTGTCCAATGCGTTCAATAATTCAAAAAGGTGGTCAAGGGAGAACATGCTCAATTTGCCATTCATAAGGCAGGACACTTTTGACTGGGGAATGTCGAGAATCTTTGCAGCTTGTTTTTGGGTCAATCCTCGGTCTTTAATAATCTCCGTTATCCTGGCCATAATTTGGGAGCGAGCCATTATCCTTTCAGGATGAGGCAGGCCAATATCAGCAAAAACATTGCCACTTCCCCTATATATTTTCTCTTTTGTCATATTCACCTCACTTGTAACGAGCTTTGTAGTCTTCTTCAGCTTCTTTCAATCGCTGTTTAATCAAATCGGTTTCATGCTTCGGTGTTTCAATTCCTTTTTTCGACTTCTTTTGAAAGCAATGAAGTACGTAAATCATATCAGAAAATTTTACTGTGTAGACCGCCCTATATGTGTCCCCAAAAAAATTCTCAACTATCTCTAAAACCCCAGATCCTCCAAATCCTCTTAATGGCTTAGCTTCGTTTGGTTTTAGACCCATTTGTACCATATGAAGCATATGCCCTATGTCCTGCCTCACTTCATCGGGAAATTCCTTCAAATCGTCCCGAGATGAACCTACAAAATCCAATCTTTTAAGCTCCATGTCCATCCATTTCTAATATACCATATTTGGTATAAATAGACAAATCTGAAGATGTAATGGAGAGGTGTTGTGTCGCCGCGTTTTCCATCAGCCGACCCACCTCTCCTTACCACAAACTAACTTTCTCAAATTCATCCAAACAAGGGAGAGGTGTTGTGTCGCCGCGTTTTCCATCAGCCGACCCACCTCTCCAAAGCAATTAAAAATCACGGCATCGCCGCTTTACTTGACAATCTCTTGCAACGGTTGACGAATAAAAAATAAACCCCAGGCCCAAAAGAACAAAACATGACCGCAACGCCAAAAGCAATTCCCATAAAAGTCATTATACCTGCGCAGCATTCGGTCCTTTGCCTGACATAAATATGGGCAGGAACAGCGACCAGCAATTCCAAGATACTCCCCTTTAAAAGCCATCCGCATAAATGTCGAATAAAGGAATCGTTATCTTTACCTTTGCTTAATTTAAGAAAGATAAACCCCCACAATAACCATACCAATAAAAAAATACCAAGAGGCCATAAGCGTTGGAGGTCTATCAAGAATAGGGATTTTTCACTAATCACCTCTGCAATAGATAAAACGAAACCAGCCGCTAAAACTGCCATCATAAACGATGCAGCCGTCAATAACGGAATGACAGACCTTTTCGTAACGGGTCTTTTGGCGGCCATTTCTACAGGAACTGTTAAAAGCGCAGCCTGTGCGATTAAAGCAACTCCTAAGAAAATCCACCATTCTTTGTCATTGATGAATTGGTAATAATCTGACCACCCTATCCCCAACGGATGTGAACTTGGATCATACCTACAAAGTGTTAGTAACGGGACCATTAAAACCGTAAGTATCAACCCGTATAATAAAACGACTATCAGGCCCCATAGTTTCATTTTAACCTCCTTCTCTTGTCAAGACCGCCGCATACAAGCTTCCCAAACATTAATATTCTTCTGAATGAATCTTGCCATTGAGAAATTCCGCAAGATAAGTTTTTTGCTCACCGTCAAAGCCGCTAGAAACCGCCGATTTAAATCTGTTGATTCTGTCTTTTTTCTCTAAAAAATTAGCGATATCAAAACTGGCGTGGGAAGCATCTTCCAAAAGCCCCAATAGCTTGAAAAGGTCATTCACATCACATTCTTTATTCTCAAAATTGACTAAAGCAGCGCTGAGCCTCTTATATTCCGTGATTAAATCTTGAAAATCATCTTCCAAATTAGCGGAGCTTTCAGCATCTCCAACGACCCAAAGTTCGATTAAAGATATCTCTTCGGGCGTCAAGGCATCATCCCCTGATAATTTTTTAATAACGGCATTGATTTTCTGCGCAGTCTGCTTCTTTAATTCCTCTCTGACCAAATTTCTGGTATCATTCAAAATCGCCGCAGTTTGTTCAAAACTTCCTTCATTCATCTGGCTTAAGGCATTTTGCATTATCTTGGTCGTTTGAATATTCATAAGCACCTCTTTTTTAGTAAAAACGCATTAATCCCTTTCCCAAAAAAATCTGCCCGCCTCGAGTTACCATAATCAATTCCAATAATGTATATGTAAAATTTGAGACAACTTATGCGCGGCTTCCTCTCGCTGATGATATACCCCTACATTTTGTCGTATTTCCTGCTCGTCTAAAGCCACTTCGTTGGGTCGCCCCGTAATATCTCCAACCAGCTTATTTTCATAAGCTTCTACTTCATCATCCGTCATGGCTTTTTTGCGAATAACTGCCAGCTCCCCAGAGTCCAAAAAAAATGCTTCACAACCGTAACATTCATCAACACTGACTTCATGAACTCTAAAATACTGGTGCTTATGCATAGGAATATGACAAATGGGGCATTGAAGAGGGGCACGGTCGGAATTATTAACCAAAGGCGCATTCAACGCCGCCTCCATGGCCTTTCCTACCCCTTCGTCATTCAAATCCAGTTTTTGTAAAGCCCAATGTGGAAACCAAATGCCTTTACACCCGTTTTCACAGACATTGACTTTCACTCCACCAAAATCTTCTTCAACCATCTCCTTTGAACATACCGAACAATTCATAAGCAATGTACTCCTCTCTTATATGACCGTGATATAAACAGGATGAAGATTGCCTGAAAGTGATATCGGGCTTAAGCTCAAAGCCATTGTGAGGGTTTCACTCAAATTCAAATATCACTCCCCCTGCGCCGCCACTTTTAACTCAAATGAAAATATCCTTGGACTGGGCTTATGAAAGGAGCTTGAGGTGACCCTGTTCCAAAAATCGTAATGCATTTCATACAATTTCAGCAGCAACGATTTCATTCCCCTTTTAAAGAAACCCAGTCCTGACAAGCCGTAAGGGTCCAGGAAGCGGACATGTTTAAACCCTGCGGATTGAAGGCAGAACAAAACACTGCCGGATGTAAACAAAAGATGATGCGTAAAATCCTCATAAGCCCAATAACAACCGGTGTTGGACTGGGCATTGGGCACCATCAGCAGAAAAAGGCCCCGGGGCCGCAATAAGTCATTTCTGATCATCTTCAAGATAGGAATGATCCTGCTTTTTTCTATGTGCTCCAGCACATGGCTCATGATAATAAAATCATATTGAACGGTCTGCCCCTGCCCCGCATAAGCATCCAAACTTTCAATAAGCTCAACCTGCAGGCCCTTATTCCGGCAATGCTCCACCGCCTGGGGCGAGATGTCTATGCCGGTCAATTGCGTATAGCCCTTGTCTTTCAAAGCCGACAAGAATTGGCCGAAACCGCATCCGATATCCAGAATCTTAGCATCGAGATTCCGGGGCAGCAATGCCAGGATATGCGCCGGGACCTGATATTGCGCATAGGCCGCCGGAGTAACCCCCCTATGATTAAAATATTCCATGTAATCTTCATTGCCCATATGGATCCATGTCCCCATTAAAATGGCCGGACGCTGCGCCGTTTAAATTTTTCAATTATACACATCTTCCCTGCTTAAGGGAATCAAATTAGAAAAGTAGACGAGCCTGGCCACGTCAGGAACCTTCATCAATTGCGCGGTTTTGCCCAATCCCACCCCTTGCTTAAACAGCTGATGGACCGTTTCATAGCGCGGGGTGATCTTGGCCTTTTTTGGGCCCGGCCAGGGCAAAAGGCGCACGTGCAAACAGGGATTATCATGGATGAAGCCCAGCTTGATGCCGTATTCCAAAATGTCCCTTAATAAGAGCATGGAAAAATTGGTGATCTTAGGTCTTTGCGTCTTGGCCAAATGGACCTTGTAGGATTCAGCCACATAAGGGGTCATCTGGTCCAATCGACGGACTTGGGGAAATTGTGCGGCCAAAAACCGGCTGATGTCCTGGATGAGTAGACCATAGCGCTTAAGGCTTCGCGGGGAATAGGATTGGGCCTCGGCCTCGTTAAGGTAACGCTCAAAAAAATCAGGCAGGTCGATGTGCCTGGCCATGGTCAGGGCTTCCCCGCCTGCGATCCTGGCTTCCACCTGCCTTAACTGTTCTCTGGCCGCGGATAAATCATGGCCGGCGGGCTGGGAATACAGCAGGCCGCGCGCGTAAAACTCGATATAGTATTGGCCGTTGATTGTACGAATTTGTCCCATCAATTCGTATAGAAGATAAAGTACAGAAGGGCGCCGATCACAAGAAAAGCAGCGAGATAAAAGTCATTGAAGTAAAAAAAATCCTGGACGCGCTCGCCGGCCGTATAGGCAAAGGAGGTGTTTTCAGAAACAATCTGGCCCGAGGAAAGCATCGAGGCCACTTCGTTGCGTTTCAGGCGCAGAAACTGGTCCGCGATTTTATACGCCTGCAATTGGCCGCCTTCGATCAAATCCATCACCTTTTTTTCGGACACCGCGAGGATTTGCGCGGTCTCGCGGACCGTGATGTATTGACTGCTCATGATTTGACCTTGCCTGAGGAAGCCCATTGATCGATCTGGGCCCGCTCAAATTTCCAGGTTTCTCCGTCTCTAATGGCCGGGATCTTGCCGCTGGAGGCCAGCTCCACAATGGCAGGGATCTCGATTTCCAAATATTGCGCCAGATCATCGATGGTCAGGACATCCTCGAGCATATGGCAATGGCCCTGGAACAGGGCGCCTTCAACGATGTTTAATTTCGGGGTTGAAATGTCCCCGTGCAAGACCGCCGTGGGCATCAAGACCAGCATTTTCTTGGCGATCACATTGCCCTTGACCTTGCCGGCAATGATCACGTTTTCGCCCTGGATATTGGCTTCCACCTGGGCTGAAGCGCCGATGGTCAGGGTGCCGTGCGTGTCCAGCTTGCCCGTGTATCGGCCGTAAATCTTCAAATTCACAGGGTCGCTGAAGGTCAGGGACCCTTCCATCTGGGCATTGATTTCTATGGTCTTTTCGTCGTAGACTTCTTTGGGTTCTTTGCGGTTAAAGGCCATCATGATCTCCTTAAATTAGTTAGCAAATTATGGTATACCATCTTGCCTCTGCGTGTCAATGACGATGATGAAAGGCCAGCCCGGCGACCATGGCCGCATTGTCCAGGCATAAGGCCATGGGCGGAAAATACACCTGGATGCCTTGAAGAGAGGCGGCCTCCTGCATGCGGCGGCGCAAGGCGGAATTGGCCGCCACTCCCCCGCCGATCAGCAGGGTCTTGGCCTTTAATTGGCGGCAGGCATTCAAGGATTTTTCCACCAGCACCGATACGACACTTTCCTGAAAGGCATACGCCACCTTGGCCGGCGCAAATCCCGGCCTGGCCTTGTTCTTTTGGGTGTAATACAAGACCGCGGTCTTGGTGCCGCTGAATGAAAAATCATGGGAATCTCTTAAAAGGGCCGGAGGGAAATTAATTTCCTGGTTTACCCCTTCCTGGGCCAGGCGGTCGATCACCGGGCCTCCGGGATAGCCCAAATCCAGGATGCGCGCCACCTTGTCAAAAGCCTCGCCGGCCGCGTCATCACGCGTACTGCCCAGCAATTGAAAATGCCGGAAATCTTGGACCCAATACAGGCTCGAATGTCCGCCGGAAACAACCAGGCCAACGGCAGGCAGGCGCTCTTGCGGGCAGGCCGCTGCCGCCCCGGGCATTTGAAGATAATTCGCGTAAAGATGGGCCTGGATATGGTCAATCTCGATCAAAGGTTTTGCGCAGGCGCGGCTTAAGGCCCTGGCAAAGGAAATCCCCACCAGCAGGGAACCGATCAAGCCAGGCGCCTTGGTGACCGCTATGGCATCCACCTCCTGCAGGGTCAGCTTGGCCTGGGCCAGGCTCTCCTCAACGATCCAGGTGATGAACTCGATTTGCCGACGGGAGGCAATTTCAGGGATGATGCCGCCGAAGCGCTGATGGTCCTTAAGGCTGGTGGCCACCCCGTTGGAAAGCACCTTGACACCGTCGGCCACCACCGCGGCCGCGGTCTCATCACAGGACGTTTCTATACCTAAAATCTTCATCTGTTTTTAAGCAATTCCGTTATGCTGACGATATGAAAACCTTGTTTTTTAAGCCAGGGGATTTCTTCCTTCAAGACCTGCATGGTCAGGTGCCGGTCATGGCCGATGGCCACGGCATAACCCCGGTGGCGCGCTTTCTGGGCCAAAACCAAAATTTGTTTCACAATGGCTTCCCGGGTGTTGACATTGTCTAAAAAAACGTCCCTTTTGCCGAAAGGCATATCCAGCTCATCCGCCACTTTTTCGCAAACGGTATTGTGCGCGGTCATGCTGTCCACAAAAAACAATCCCTTCTTTTGGACTT
Source organism: uncultured Planctomycetales bacterium (assembly GCA_964483785.1). GTDB lineage: Bacteria > Omnitrophota > Gorgyraeia > Zapsychrales > Fredricksoniimonadaceae > JABDGZ01. The sequence goes on along the minus strand of CAZACW010000006.1, from coordinate 8,399 downwards.
TTTTGAGGATGATGGACATCAAGGCCCTGTCCTCAGTAGCCTTGGAGCCCATGTGATTGTTCACCCCTTCGATCAAAGGCAGCTGGTCCATGTCCTCCTGCACGATCCTGGCGACCAATTCCGGTTTCATGCTGGTCTTGATGATGTAATCCGGCGGATAAATATCGTAATTATGCTGGGCTTCCAGAGGAAGATGCAGCATGGTCAATTTATTGTTGAGTTCTGCGCATTGGGCGATGTCCTTGGTGTGCCGCAGACCCGGCAGGATGGACACGGCCATGGGATCAGGGATTTCCTTTAAATATTTGCAATTGCCCATGGACTGGCCCCAATCATCGATGATAAAGGCAATTTTTCCGCCGGAACCAGGGACTACGGACGGATGGGTGACGTGGACCACAAGCGGATGGGCCGGCTCCAGGCCCCTGACATTCTCATTGGGCAGATACCTGTCCACCCCTTCTTCCGCCGCTGGTTTGAGGGCCGCATGGACGATCTTTTGAGGCGGCGCCTCTTCTCTTTTGTGGGCCCAGAAAAAAAACACCCCCATGACCATGGCGCCTACAGCCGCCACGATCACGGCAATCTTCATGTCCTTGTCCGGTTTGATTGACTTTTTGCCTTTGGCCATCTTAGGGTCGGACTATTGCTGGAATTTGCGGTAAACCTTGATGCCCTCAATCACATGGATCGCGCTTTGCAGCTGGATATCGGCCTTGTCTTTCGCGGACATGGCCTTGCCCTTTTGTTCCTTGTGCTCAAGGTCGGAAAAAATGGATTCTATGTCGGTGTTAGGCTTGGCTGTTTTGGCCGCATCGGCATCATCGTCGGATTTGGACGGCGCCTCGACCGTCACATCCGGTGTGATCCCGATGCCGTTGATGCATACGCCGGAGGGCGTGTAGTATTTGGCCGTAGTCAGGCGAAGGCCGGAACCGTCGGGCAGGGGGATCACACTTTGCACCGACCCTTTGCCGAAGGACTTGACCCCCACCAGGACCGCCCTCTTGTTGTCCCGCAAGGCGCCGGCCACGATTTCACTGCCGGAAGCAGAGCCTTCGTTGATCATCACCACCATCGGCCAATCCAGGAATTCTCCGCCGTTATTGTTCGACTTGGCCGTGATATCATCATTAGGATGGCGGCCGCGGGTGGAGACAATGGTCCTGCCCGAAGGCAGGAAATCTTCCGCGATCCTGGCCGCCACGTCCAAAAGCCCGCCGGGATTATTGCGCAAATCCAATATCAGGCTGTCCGCGCCCTGGGCTTTAAGCTTGCTTATGGCCTGGTGCAGTTCATTATAGGAATTCTCGCGGAATTCCGTCAGCCGCACATAGCCGATATTGTCGCCGATGATATGCGGGTCCTTGACATTGTCCACATGGATCATTTCGCGGGTCACCACAAAGTCCTGGACCAAATTTTCCTTTTCCCGCAGGATGGTGAGGGTCACCTTGGAGCCGGGATTGCCACGCAGCTTTTTCACCGCGTCATCCAGGCTCATGTCGCGGGTGACATCATGGTCGATCTTGACGATCCGGTCCCCCGCCTTGATGCCGGCGCGAAAGGCCGGAGAGTCCTCGATGGGCGCTATCACCGTCAGCAAATCGTCCTTGATGGAAATTTCAATGCCCAGGCCGCCGAATTTTCCTTCGGTCTCGCTTTTCAGGTCCTTGTATTCATCCGGGTCCATAAATTGGCTGTGTGCATCTAAGGAGGACAGCATGCCTTTGAGCGCGCCATAGATCAATTCCTGGGCTGTTTTAGGGTCCACATAATCCGACTCAATGGTGTTCAGGGCATAGCTGAACAATTCGACCTGCTTGTACATGTCCTTCTTGCCCTGCTCCGTGACCTGGGACATACCGGGTAAACAGAATCCTGCGGCCAGGGCCAACACGGCCAATCCCATCCATAGATTTTTTTTAGACACCTGACATTCTCCGGTTAATGAGTTCGTTCAATTTTTTAGGGTTGGCCTTGCCGCCTGATTTTTTCATGGCCTGGCCGACCAAAAACCCGGCCGCGTTGGATTTGCCTGATTTGATCTGCTCCACCACCGCCGGGTTTTGGCTCAAAACCTCATCGATGATGGCCAGTAAATTGGAATCATCCGAGACCTGGGCCAAACCCTTGTCCTTGATCACCTCGGCCGCACCGCGGCCGCTGTCTAACATCATGGTCAAAACTTCCTTGCCCGCCAAATTGCTGACAACACCTTCCTCAACTTGCGCGATCAAGGCCGCCAAATCCTTCGGGGACAATTTCAGGCCTTGCAAGGATGTTTTGCGGTTGTTCATCTCCATCAACACCGGGCCGCCCAGCCAGTTGGCGATTTTTTTAGGAAAAGCATAGACCTTGACCGCCTCTTCAAAAAAATCCGCCAGGGCCGCGTCCGCAACCAAGATCTGGATGTCGTAGGCCAAAAGGCCGTATTGGCCTAAAAATCGGACCGTTTTCGCTTGAGGCAATTCCGGCAGTCCGGCCCGGACTCCGTCGATGATCTTGGCATCCACCACAAAAGGCACCAAATCCGGGTCAGGGAAATAGCGGTAATCATGGGCCTGTTCCTTGGAACGCATGGCCTGGGTCTGGCCTTTGTCATCGTTCCACAGCAGGGTCTCCTGCACGATTTTGCCGCCGGAGACAATCACCTGCTCATGGCGGCGGATCTCATATTCCAGGGCCGCCTTGACCGCGCGGAAGGAATTCATGTTCTTCAATTCCGTCTTGGTGCCCAGGCTGCTTTGGCCCGCGGGGCGGATGGAGACATTGGCATCGCAGCGCAAGGAGCCTTTTTCCATGTCGCAGTCGGAAATATTCAAATACTGCAGGGTCAATTTCAAGGTATGCAGGTAATCGTAGGCTTCCTGGGGCGAGCGCAGGTCCGGCTCGGTGACGATTTCGATCAAGGGCGTGCCGGTGCGGTTATAGTCGACCAAGGAACAGGAGCCGGCATTGTCATGCACCAGCTTGCCGGCATCTTCCTCGAGATGGGCGCGCTTGATGCCGATGCGCTTGTCGAGCGCCGTGCTTTTGATGTCCAGATACCCGTTTTTCGCGACGGGAAAATCATACTGGGAGATTTGATAGCCCTTGGGCAGGTCCGGATAATAATAATTCTTGCGGTCGAATTTGATGAAACTGTTGATTTCGGCATTCAGCGCCAGACCCGCCTTGATGGCATACAAAAGGGCCTGATGGTTTAAGACCGGCAAGGTGCCGGGCAGACCTAAGCACACCGGACAGACATTGGTGTTGGGCGCACAGCCGAATTGATTGGCGCAAGGGCAAAAAATCTTGGTCTTGGTGTTTAACTGCAGGTGGACTTCCAGTCCTATGACGGTCTCGAAGGCGCTCATAGATTCGGTTTCTGCGTGTGCCAGGGCGTGCTTTGTTCATAGGCATACGCAACACGCAGCAGCATTTCTTCATCAAAGGCCTGTCCCATCAATTGCAGGACGATGGGCAATCCGCTTTGGGAAAAGCCGCAAGGGAGGCAAATGGCCGGAATGCCACCCAAATTGGCCGGGATGGTATAAATATCCGATAAATACATGCTCAAAGGATCGCTGAGCTTCTCCCCCACCTTGAAGGCCACCGTCGGAGAAGTCGGCGTCAAAATCACATCACAGCTTTGAAAGGCCTGATCCAAATCCTGTTTGATCAAGGTCCTCACCTTCTGGCCGCGCAGATAATAAGCATCATAATAACCTGAAGACAAGGCATAGGTGCCGAGCATAATGCGCCGCTTGGCTTCATCGCCAAAGCCCCTGGCGCGGGTCTCCTCGTACATGTCGACCAGCGCGTTTTTGCGGACCTTTTGCGGTTGGGCCCGCAGGCCGTAACGCACTCCGTCGAAGCGCGCCAGATTGGAGCTGGCCTCGGCCGTGGCCACGATATAATAGGTGGCCACCGCATAGGGCGTATGCGGCAAGGAGACCTCCTTGATCACCGCGCCCATTTTTTTAAATTGATTAAGGGCCTCCTCGATGGCCTTTCGGACTTGCGGGTCCAGGCCTTCTGCAAAAGCTTCCTTAGGTAAGCCGATGTTCAATCCCCGCACATCCTGGACCAGGGCCTTGGTGTAATCCGGCACAGGCACATTCACTGAGGTCGAGTCCCGCTCGTCGTAGCCCGCGATGATCTTCAAAAGCAGGGCGCAGTCGCGCACGTCCTTGGTCAAAGGGCCGATCTGGTCCAGGCTTGAGGCAAAGGCAATGAGGCCAAAGCGTGAAACGCGTCCGTAGGTGGGTTTCAGGCCGACGATGCCGCAAAAAGCGGCCGGCTGGCGGATGGAACCGCCGGTATCAGAGCCCAGGGCCCAGACCGCCTCGTCCGCGGCCACGGAAGCGGCAGACCCTCCGCTGGAGCCGCCGGGGACGCAGGACAAATCCCAGGGGTTAAAGGTCGGTCCATAGCAGGACGTTTCGCAGGAAGAACCAAAGGCGAATTCATCCATGTTGACGATGCCTAAGATGCACCCGCCGCTTTTTTTGACCCTTTCCACAACACCGGCATCATAGGGGCTGCGGAAACCTTTCAGGATCCTCGAGGAGCAGGTGATCTCCTCGTTCTTGGCGCATAAATTGTCTTTAAGGGCAATGGGAATGGGGCAGGGACCGGTAAAGTCCGGTTTCTGCGCGGCGCTGCGGACATAGGCCTTGACCTTGCCGTCAACAGCCTGGATGCGGCCTGCAACAGCCTCATAAGCTTCTTGAGGGGATGCTTGGCCGGATTTAAACGCGTCCAGTAAGGCGTGGGCAGTTAACTCGTGCAGTTTCATTCGATGACCAAAGGCACTTTAAAACAGCCGTCCTTGGCCTCCACGGCGATGGCCAGGGCTTCCTGGTTGGTCAAGGAGGGTTGGATGGCATCCGCGCGCAGGACATTGCCTAAGGGCACGGCATGGCTGGTGGGCTTGACCTTGTCCACGTCGAGCTTCTGCAATTGTTCGACATAATGGACAATGTCCCCCAGGGTCTTGGTAAAGCCTTCGAGCTTCGCTTCCGGCACGTCGATGCGCGCCAGGGCGGCGATGTAGGCCACGTCTTGTTTGGTGATGGACATAGGCAAAATACTATCATCTCAAACTTCAAGAAGCAAGTTTTTCCCGTAAATCATCGGGAATCGGGGTAGGCCTGAAATCCTTGTTCAGGCAAACCAGGGAAACCTCGGCCTGCACCATCAAACGGCCGTCTTTTTTGTCCTTCACCGTCTGCTCAAAAACCAATTGGGACGCGCCCATGGCCTTGAGTTTGGCATCACAGACAATGGTTTCACCATAGCGGGCAGGCGATCGGTAGCTGATATTGCATTGGCGCACCACGTAAAGATAGCCGCGCTCCTTAAACTGCTCGACGCTCAATCCCCTTTGTTCCAGGAATTCCGTGCGCGCCTCTTCGAGATAGGTCAGGTATTGGCCGTAATAGACGATGCCGCCGGCATCCGTGTCATGATAGAAAATCCGCTTTTCCATAAGAATATAATAAAGGGGACGTCTCCCATTTAAAAAAAAGGGAGACGTCCCCTTTTTTTAAAATACTATCTTTTATTTTAACATAAGTAAGTTACAAATTTTAATGTAATTTGACAAAGTCAAAGTTTCCGGACGGACGCTGGGTTTAATCCCTAAGATGAGCAAAGTTTCTTCTAATTGGTCCTTGCCCACCAAACTTTTTAAAGCATTGAGTATGGTCTTGCGCCGCTGTTGAAAGGCGGTTTGGATCAATTGAAACAAAAAAGCCTCATCCTTGGCCCCTTCCTCTCGGCTTTGCCGCATGGCCAAGGCGATAAAACACGAGTCCACCTTCGGCGCCGGCTTAAAACAGGTATTCTTGATCTTAAACAGCATTCGAATATCAGCGTAATACTGGGTAAAGCAAGTCAAGGACCCGTAATCCTTGCCTCCTGGTTGGGCTGCAAGCCGCTGGCCGAATTCCAGCTGAACAGTTAAATACGCTTGAGCTATGTTATGCCTGTGTTCAATCAATTTCTCGATGATGGGCGTCGAAATATTATAAGGAATATTGCCGATGACCTTGACCGGATTTCCGCTTTTGCCGGCACCTTTAAGAGAAGCAAGGTCCCATTGCAGAAAATCTGCGTGAATGAGGACGGCGTGCGGCGGCAGGCTCGATTGCAAAGGGCTGATCAAATCGCGGTCCTTCTCTATGCCTATCCATCGCTTCACCTGGGGCACGATCAACTTCGTCAAGGCCCCCTGCCCTGGTCCGATCTCAATCACCACATCATCGGGCCTAAAATGACAGGCTTGCACGATTTTTTCCCGGATGCGCGTATCAATAAGAAAATGCTGGCCTAATTCCTTTTTAGGTCGATGCTTCATAGCAATCGGCAGGCAAGTTGGATGGCAGCCAGCATGGACGAGGCGTCTGCTTTGTTTTGTCCGGCGATATCATACGCTGTGCCGTGCGCCGGCGAGGTCCGCACAAAGGGCAATCCGGCGGTGAAATTGACCAGATCTTTCATGTGCATGGCCTTGATGGGCGCCAGGCCCTGGTCATGGTACATGGCAATGATCCCATCGCAATGCTGACGGAAAGCAAAAAAGGTGTCTGCCGGCAAAGGGCCTTGGACCTTGATGCCCCGGGCCCGGGCCTTGCGGATGGCAGGAAGAATGGATCGAAGATCCTCACGGCCTAAAAGCCCCCCTTCCCCGGCGTGGGGATTAAGCCCAAGAACAACGATTTGAGGGGCCTTGATTTTAAATTTCTCCTTTAAGGTCCTGGCCATTAAATCAATGGAATTGTAAACCGCCTGGGCCGTAATCAATTCAGGCACGCGCTGAAGCGGCACATGCCGGGTGACGATGGTCAGGCGCAGGCCAGGGGCCACAAACATCATGTCAAAACGCTTCACGCCAAAGGCCTGGGCCAGATATTCCGTGTGCCCTTTAAAATTTTTGGCATAGCGGCTGACCGCTTCTTTAGATAAAGGGGCTGTGACTAAGGCCCTGGCCTGGCCGGACTTGATCAAGGCTATGGATTTGTCCAGAAATTTAAGGGCGCCTTCCCCCGCGGTCCTATAGGGGACATTCAGGACAGGGACGAAGGCAGGAAGATGTTTTAAGCGCTTTTGATCTCCTACGACGATGAAGGCAAAACGCGGGGGAATACTGCGGCTCTGCAGGGCCTTGACAATCACTTCCGGACCAATGCCGTCGGGATCGCCCATGGAAAGGACGACCGTCTTTTTACTTGATGTCGACATAGGCCTTGGCGCGCAGCTTGCGGACCCATTCCTTGAATCTGGTCTGAAATTGATCGTCGAGGAGTTTACTGTAGATCTGGTCCTTGACTTCCTGCAGGGTCTGCTGTTTGCCGGGGGAAATCCCGACGGCCTTAAACACATAGATCCCGTTTTCCACCTGCACCGGGTCAGACACCTCATCCAGTTTCAAATTAAACACCGCAGTGTCCACCGCGTCCACCATCTGGCCCTGCTCCACCTCTCCGATGGAGGCGGCGTCTGAATAGGCCTTGGACACCTTGTCAAAATCCTCACCGGCCAGCAAGCGGGAGCGGGCCTCATCGGCCCGGCTTTGCGCCTGCGGTTTGGGATATTTCTTGAAAGAGACAAAGATGGACTGGAGATTGACCAGGGGCTTGCGGTTAAACTCGTCCATGTGCGCGTTGTAATAATCCGTGACTTCCTGCGGGTTGACGAAAATCTTGTCGCGGACCTCCATGTCCACCGCGTACTTGACCTTCAGCTGGTCGGTCAATTTCTGGCGCAGGTCGCTGATGCTCATCCCCTGGGCGTTAAGGGCGCCGATAAAATCTTCCTCGCTGGCATAACGGCCCCGGATTTCCTTCAGGTGCTTGTCCACCAGGTCCCCGCGCAATTCGATGCCTTTGTCATTGGCCGCGGCCAAAATCAGCTTGTCCTCGATCAGCTTATCGATCCCCTTCTGCTCATAGTCCCCCATGATCTGGCGGATCTCATCAGGCGATTTATTTTCGACCTTCAGCTGGCTGGCAATGCCGGCGATGTACTGGCGCAGGTCCTTGAGGGTGATCACATCGTCATTGACGACGGCGATGATGGCGTCCGTGTTGGCTGCCCAGGCCCGGGGTGCCAGCAAAAGCACGGCCAGGGCCAGGAGCTTAAACCTTCGCGCGTTGAGGTCCATGTTTTGTTTCCATCTCCTTTTTCAAGTGCTCGATTGATTCTTTCAACAAACGGCAATACAAATCAAACCCGACGCTGGTGATGAAACCATGCTGCTGGGAGCCCAGCAGATTGCCGGCGCCCCTCAACTGCAAATCTTCAAAGGCGATATGAAAACCCGCGCCCAAATCGCTGTGCTTGGCAATGGCCTTGAGCCTTTGGCGGGTCAATTCCGACTGAAGCTCGCGCCTGGGCACGACCAGATA
>CAZACW010000005.1:49503-72814 GCA_964483785.1 uncultured Planctomycetales bacterium | reverse complement strand
CCAACAAAAATAAAATCCAAGGAATAACCATCACAACCCCCGGGGTTGTGGAGGTGATTTACCGGCGGTATTTGCAGGCCTTCAAGAAGGGTGCCTATAACTTCATCAAGGACGAGCAAGACCCCGTCACCCAGCAAGCCATCCCCAGGAAATATTTCTCCGGCGGCCTTAATTTGAATGACAAGGCCATGGACTCGGCCATGAGCTTTGAGCAAAATTTCATTCTTCCCCGGACATCCGGGATCGACCAAGCGGTCTTATCCGTTGATGTGCAGCCTGCCGATGCCGCGATGCCTGATGGGGCTGAAACCAAAAAGTCTCCCAGAAAAATTTGGAGAAGGCCGGATGGAGAAACTTTTGCCTATGGCCGTCCCTATACGCGCTATTTGGAGAAAAACAGAGTGGATTTTGAACGGGGATTGACCTACGCAGAGGCCGAATTTTGGTTTAGGGAAATGACGGACCAAGACCTGAGAGTCCCTCAGGGGTTTTGGGTCAATGAAATTACAGTCGCCAATTATTTTCTGGTCATTCTGGATCAAATACCGTCGTTTAAACAGGCCCGGCTCAATGATCAAAGGACCGGGGAAGAAAATTATAAGGAAATGGCGGAAATTTATCGCAAGGAAGTCTTAAATCATCCAAAAGGTCAATTTGCCTATTTTATCAAATTAAAAGGCATGCGTTCTTTGTTGACTGAAGCGCATCAAAATAATGATCATCAGCCTTATTCGATCAGAAAATTATTTGAGTTGGCTTTGCCGGATTTTCTGAAATCCGGGGCATTGAGCTTAAGGGAAATTGATCCGTATCATGTTTGGCAATCAAGGGATGATGCGCTTGGAGCGGTCATAGAATGGCTGGATGACAATATTCCAAATTTTAAAGAGGCCAGACTGGAAAACAATGTTGGTTTGATGGCCAAGGCCTATCGGGACAAGGTCAAGGCATTTGGAGAGGCACAGATCAAATTTTTTTATCAAAAAGGGGGGCTTCAGCGCTTGATGGAAGACCCCAGGCCTTTTTTAAGCAGGACCAATAATATTTATTCGTTATTTAAATTCGCCGTACCGTCCTTGGTTAGACAGAGCGATCCCGATGTCTTGAAATGGGAAGAGTTGTGCCCTCATTTCGCGAGGTCTCTAAGGAATGCCCTGATAACAGCGGTCAATCATCTCAATACGCTCATTTCCGATCAAACAGCGGGGGCCGCGCAGATCAGTGAAGAGCTCTATGATATCGCACACCTTGGCTTCGAAACTGACGAAGAAAATCGGCAAAAATTCATGGAGATCCTAGGTCAAACAGGTGCTGCCGAAGAACTTGATGACAATGATATTCCGCAAGACCTGGGTCCAATCCTTGGCCGATGGGTCGAACGCGCGCCGGACGGCCGCTGGTCCATGAAGCCCTCAACCATTCCGTCTCTATTAGGAAACCAATCTAAGGCGCAATCCAAATTTTTGATCGTCGGCAACCCAGCCAAGGATAATCCCCCCACAGACCGGATTGAAAAGGAGTTGGACGGTGTCATGGGCAAACATTATGATTTACCTATCGCGTCTACGGCCAAAAAAGCGTTGGCCATATTATTGGAGAGAAAAACCGAATTTGCCGGAGTGATAGTTGACCGAAAAAGAGGCTTAGAACTATACGATTTACTGAAAAATACTCCGGATGGGATTTTTCTGCCGTTTTTCTTTTTAGTGGGGGATTCCAGCGATTCGACATCAAGCCGTTTTTTGATTTCCATAGTCCAAGACATCCGCCAGGGAGACTCCACCAGTTTGAACATGCATTTTCAATGGCCCCATAGGGATGAGCAGGAGGATTTTTTGGTCAGGGTCCGCACGGTCGTGGGGGAATGGACCAAATACCCCAAAGCGGATGATGCCATGCTGGGTTATGAAATGATTCGAAAGCAGATGTCCTTAAATTACAAGGGCATTTATGACTTCGAAGTGTTTGGAGGGCCTGTTTTGTTGAATTATTTTGAGCGCAGAACGGTCAGGCGCATGGCCCGAGATTACCAGGAGGTGCTTGATAGCATCCTTCCGCAGGTCGAATATTTAGTGGCTTTGAGACAGCTCAAAAAGATAACCGAAGAAGATTTAAATGTTTTTAAACTAGGGCTCATGAATTATCGATATCTTCAAGAATCCAAATATTATGCCAGCGAAAATGAAACTGAAAGGATGTTCTTAAGGACCCTGTCCAATGGGTTCCAATTAAGGCATAGAGTCAGGGGATTGGGGCATAATCAGCGTTGGGATTTAAGCAATAAATTGACGACCTTGCAGGATGTCGGCCGGTGGAATGACCCCAAGGACCTGTGGTTTTCAACGCTCCTCATTGACTTAAAAGGGATCAGCCAATTTTTTGATTATTTGATCAGGTCTCCCTATATTGCCATCATTAGGACCGAAGACACCGGATTTGCCGGTGAGATGCCGACCTTTTACTATCAGATTGATCCCAGGCCCAGCCTTGATGATATGGATTTGCAAAAAAGGCATGACCCCAGCGACATCAATGAACAAATCAGGGCCGTGGAAACCATGATGGCCATATGGCGCCATGGCGGCAGGGCGTCTAAAAGGCAATGGAATTTTTCGAAACAATTATCTGATATTTTAACGCGCCATGAGCCCTTCTTTGCCCAGCGGCTGAAAATCCCCGGCGCATTAAGGGCCCTTCTGAAGAACATTGATAAAGAGGAAGCCAAGGTCAATACGATCATCAATAGATTTAGAGTGTATCATTTCGAGGATAAAACCCCCCGGGTCTTAAGCAATGAATTGCAAACCTTTCGCCAAGACTATTTGGGAAGTCTTAAAGAATTATATCACTTCATGTCGCTTTTGGACCGGATCCTGGACCGGTATACTCCAGAGGACTTGCAGACCCTGGGGGTATCTGAAAGAGATGCGTTTACTTCTTCCAGGAATTTTATCAAACATACGCTCCCTATCGTGGAAAGCCTGCTTGTCATTTTCGGGGATTTTAAGGACATATCTCCTTACGAGGATGAGTATGATTTGAAAGAGGCTTTAAAAGACTTTAAGTTTATGGCCGTGACCAAGACGGAAGAAGAACAAGATGATGAAGAAGAATATCCGGTTGAGCCCGTTAAACCCCTCACCTTGACCGATAAGATTAAAATTTTTGTTTATTCCGCCATCGGCACGGCACTGCCTTCGTATAGAAATTATCAGCATGAGTTTTATAAGATTTTGCATAATGTTCAAGCTAAACCAAATATGAAACAGATAAGAGAGCAAACCGTAGAATATCAAGTCCATTATGAATATGAAGGGCCGCCGGACCAGCCTTTTTGGACCAGGATCCGTAAATCCGCCTTGTTCATGGCCATTGAGCGCGTTGTGGAAAATGCCATTGAACATAATATTCTTCCGGAAAAGGTCACCGTTAAATTCCGCAAGCTCCAGGACCATTTGCTGGTTGAAATCTCCAATGAAATCAGCGGCTCAGTGTATGAGGAATTGATGCAAAAAGGCAAACTCGATATTATCCCCATGATTAATAATGGCAAGTTTTATGAGATCCAGAACATATTTCGTCTGCATGAACGTGAGGATTTTTACAAAGGGGGTGTAGGTTCCAGCTTCGCCTTGTTCGCGACCTTGCGCTACGGCGGCTTTGCGCGTGTCCATGTGACCAAAGAAAAAGGTAAATACAAGATCGTTTACACCTTGTTGTTTCGCGAGCCTGCCAACGACAATCAATTCGCGGCCAATGACAATCAAACGACACCTTCAGCGGCCAATACAGATCTAAAGAAGGATGCGGCGATGAATATCACCGCGGCCAAGGCTTGGACCTCGTCCTTAAAACCCAATGACGTCAAGTTTCTGGCCCAGGCCTTGGAAGACCTCTTAGCGCTTTGGGGCCATGGGGGAAGGTTCAGCAGTACCGCCTGGACCAGGTTTGGCTTGCTGGATATGATCGGCGATGAATTGGAAAAGCACGGACTGGAGGCAAGATTCACTCCTTTTAAGACATATTATGTGGACATCACCAGGCTGACCCAAGAAATCGATAAACTGGGTTTAAATAACAGGGCTCTTTTCCAAAGTGCTGACATAGATCCAAGGACCTTGATGCGCTTATATGTCAGTTATAAGGCCAATTTATCCAAATTGTTGTTCATGATGGAGAATCTTAAAAGATTATTGCAGCAAGACCTTCCTGAAGCGCTTCAAAAGGATACAATTTTTCAAAACATCCGCAGAAGACTTTTATTATACATAGACACCATTGAACCAGGATTGATTGCCATACGTGATGTTTTAAGCCCCAAGATTCAGGAAACAACAAATCTAAGGTCAGATTTCGGGGAATTCGGATTTATGTCAAAATCCCGCAAAGGCAAGGATGCCGATCAAAAAAGTTTTTTGATACCGCATTTTGGTCCTGGTTTGTTTAAATTCAATTTCAGCGAGCCGGCCATTTACATGGCCATCGAGCGTATTGTCGAGAACGCTATTCAGCAGGGTGTGGAGGACGATGACATCAAGGTCGGTTTTGAGGAAGAAGGCCCCGATCAATTGACAGTGACTATTCAAAATCCGATCAGCATTGCGCAAAAGGAATTGATCGAAGACAAATTGGCAAAGGTTGAAATCGATGTGCTGGGCAGAAAGGTTCAAACCAATAAAATCTTTTTGATTGATTCTAATCGGGAGTCCTTTTTTGACGGCGGGGTGGGCTGCGCCTTTGCCTTGCTGGTGGCCCTGCGTTACGGCGGCACGGCGCAGGTAAAAGTCCAAGGGGATGACAAACAGGGGTATCAAATCGTTTTTACCCTGACTTTCAGAAGTCAAACGGATCAAACGCTTTCAACAGAAGAAGATGGATCCAATGGGGGACTGCACATCACGCCGGAAGAAATTAAAGATGGATTATCCTATGACAGGGCTAAAGCATGGTTTGAGGTCAATAGACAGAAAAAACAGAAAGTAATGTATGGATTTTGGTCTGTCCATACTGTCAAAAATATGACCCTGGTGGCCCTGGAGCAGATCCCAGGATTTGCCCAGGAAAGAAAAATTTATGAGACAGCCGAAGCATCGGGTGATGCCCAGGCCATGGAGCATAGCGCACAAATTTTGGCTGGCATGATTGAAGCCCATGTCTTTAATTTTCGCTCTCCCGGTCCACCTCTCCCGCAAGGAGCAAGAGGATATTTTCATGCGCAAGGGCTTGAAAGCATGATCATTGCGGAGAGAACGGATTATTTTACAGGGCATAGAAAAGTATATCCTGTGGCTGAGGCCTATATCTATCTGGCCTTGCCCTATTTGGAAGAAAGATTAAGTGAAGATTTTTATGCCGAAGAAATTGCCGAAACGATCGTGACTGAAGGCTTTTCCAGAGAATATTCCGACTCCTTGCAAGAGAAGGCAAGATTTTGGCAGGAGGCAGTCGCGCAAAGGATTCAAGAGATCATTGACCAGAGAAGATTGGCTGTCGGCAAGGTCCTGAATTTATTGGATACACAAACAACATCGAATTTTGGACGTAAAACCTATCGTGTGGCGCTTAAAACAGCTTTTTTGCCTGATGAGGGGCCTTCGGCATTGGAACCTGCGGTGGATATAGAAACCCAAGGAGCGCCATTCTTTTTTGTGCCACCGGCAGCTGCCCATGAAGAAAAAAAAGATAAAAGAAAGAAAGTCATTTTAGCCGGGCTGAGTCCCGAAGGAATCCCTAACATCGTTGCACAGCTTTCAAGAGAGGGGTATGCATTTTTGCAGGCTGCGGACCATCGAGATGCCCAACGGTTATTTAATGATCATCCATTTGAAGTCGCGGCCGTCATAGGGGACGTTGGGCAAGCGACCGCATTTTATTCAGATATCAAAAAGAGAAATCAAGGGACATCTCTGGTCCCGGTCTTTGCCCTTTTCCCTTATAATCATCTTGATCCGCGCTGGCTCCCTACGCGCAAATCCATTGTCGATGCCAGAGCTGGCGAGAAAGAGGCCCTCTTTTTTAACTATGTACTGGGTTCAAATGATGAAGAACTGTCTCTTCTGCTGATTTTTGACGATGTGGTCCATAAATGGACAAAGTATCCAACGGCCGAAACTACTTTAGAGGATGATCTTGAAGATACGGATGACGATTCACCTGGATTGTCCTATGCGCAGGCGAAAGAATGGTATGAAGCCAACCAAAAAAATCCCCAAAGGGTCGCAAGAGGATTTTGGACAAAAAAGACGGCAAGGAATTTGGTTCTCGTAGCTTTGGATACGGTTCCCGGATTTTATGAGGCCAGGCAGGATTATGAAAGGGCTAAAAAAGTTGACAATATTAAGGAGATGAATCGTGCCATTAAAATAATGGCCGATTTATATCGAACAAAGGTGATCCAATATAAGGTCGAGGATCGAGAAAGATTTAGGAACGGGGCCCAAGGCTTTTTTTACGAACGTGGATTGCGGAACTTGATGTGGCAGAAAAGAGATTTTCTCGATAAACAGGACAGTCCAGGAGCGCTGTTAAGATTTGCTTTACCATACCTCGTAGACCAAGAAAATCCTAATGCCTTGCGTTTTCTTGAAATTGAAAGAGGGTCATGGGAGAACACGGATTTTGTCAGGGAATCGGCCTTTTCTATATTAAATAAAATCCCTGGATTTGCTGCCAATCGGCAGGCTCTACAGGCTTATTTTTCGGAAATGAGAGCTCTGTATGATTCTTTTATGAGCACTTATCCTGGGGGTCCCGAACAGTTCTTCCGCGAACATTTTGATGCAACCGATATTTTGAATTTCCAGGATTATTTTGAGAGGCCGGGGTTTATCGAGGCCTTGCTGGATTTTGTTTTCCCGGAAAATGCCAATGGCCGAGCTCCAGATGCTGATCCTGAAGCAGAGAGAGAACTGCGCTCAGATATTGAAAGGGATTTTTGGGATGAACGGGAAACTATCTTTCAGGCCTTGGATCATATCCCGGGATTTTCACAATTGAGGGAAGCCAGAGCAGAAGTTCTCAAAGCAATAAGAACGGATTATATGACATTCATGGACAACTACCCTGGTGGCCAGATGCAATTTTATAAAGACGGAGGACTAGGGTCTGTATTGACCAGACCCAGGAAATATCTTCGAAAAAACGGATCCCCGTATGCCTTAATGGAATTCTTAATGCCTGAATTTGCGGACCGGAATGATCCAGATGCTGTTCGGTTTAGGTCTGGAGAAATGGGTTATTGGGATGACAAGGAAAATGCGAGGCGCGCCATTATCAGGGCTTTGGACCAAATCCATGGATTTAAAGAGGCCCGTAAATTATTTGACCGGTCAAAAGCGTTGGGAAACCAAGAAAAAATGGAGGAGGCTGTTGAGCATATGGCTGATATTTATAAAGAATTTGTGATGCTTTATCCCTCAAAAACTGAAGGTGGAGAAAATGGCCAAAAAGGTTTTTTCTATGAAATCGGGGGCTTGGCTTCTCTTATGTCCAGCGACCGTGATTTTCTTGAAGGAATAAACCGGCCTTATGCTCTGATTAAATTTTCTTTACCACATTTGATGGATCCGCAATTTCCCGGGGCCTTGACCCAGGCTGAAATGACTAAAAGAGGAAGCAGGTTCATTGGACCCAGCAGAACAGAGGATGATGCGCAATTGTCCCAACATCAAGGAGGTATCGATTTGAGGGCCTTAAACCCTTCTTCGGTCTACAGCGCAGAAGGAAGGTTCATCCAATTTCACCTCGATCCCGCCCAGCTGGCCCGGTTTCAAAATGCCCCCGGCTTTGTACCGGTGATCATCCATATCCAGCCTTTGATAGACCTACGCGCCTTCCTGGGGATGGACCATCACAACCCCCGGGGTTGTGATGGTGTTGTCCCATCGAAGCATTGACTTTTTTAAAATCCAATGATAATGTAGTGCACTTTGCAAAAAAAGGAACAAGTCTATGACGATCCAAAACCGCTGGGGAGATAATATAGAGAAGGAAGGCGGGCTTTTGGGCCCGGACGGCCAGCCCTTGGCCTCGAGCGGCCCTGAGCCCAAGGAAACACCGGCCCAGGCGGAGGTAACCGGCGTTAAGCCCGGCGCTGAGCCGCAATTGGATTTCTTCAATTATATCGCCAGCCTCGGCTTTCAAACCATGATTTTTCTGGGCGAAATGCCCAATCCCATCACCAATCAGGTCGAGAAAAACCTCAAGCAGGCCAAATTTTTGATCGATACCTTGATCATTTTGCGCGACAAGACCAAGGGCAATCTGACCAAGGAAGAGGAAGACCTCTTGAACGGCTCGATCTACGAATTGCAATTGCGTTACGTGGACTTGACGAAAAAATAGGGACGTCTCCCAATTAATTAATTGGGAGACGTCCCCTTTTTTGGGGGATAGGGCGCATGATCGATGAAAAGCTCTTGGCCTTGCTGGCCTGTCCGGCCTGCCACGGCGATGTTATCCTGAAAGACAATCAAATCGTGTGCACGCAATGCCGGCGCGCCTACCCCATAGTCGACGGCATTCCCGTGCTCTTGGTGGACCTTAAGGAAGCGTCTTAGATCAGACCTTTTCATCATTCACGCCTTGCCATGACTTCTAATGCCCGTATCAAAAATCTCATCGAAGATTTTTCCCGCCATAAAAACATTGACGCCCTGCTGATCGTCAATGACAGCAATATCCGGTATCTGACCTGCTTTCCCGCGTCCGAATCCTGGCTTTTAGTCACCACATCCAGGGCCTTTTACATCACGGATTCCCGCTATGCCCTGGAAGCCAGGCAGGGCCTTAAGGGTGTCGCGGTCAAACAATACAAGCAATTGCCCTGCGCCACGCTCTTCGAGCTTTGCAAGCTTTATAAAATCAGGCGTCTGGGCTTTGATGAAAGACATACCAGCTTTGCCATGTGGAAAAAACTTAAGGAATTCTGTCCCAGATCCACCAAACTGGTGCCGGCCACCGGCCTGGTCGAATCTTTGCGGGAAATCAAGGATGAAGGGGAGATCCTTCAGGTCAAAGAGTGCCTGAAACTGCATTTTAAGGCCATTGATCATATGAGAAAAGTGGTGCGTCCAGGATTATCAGAGCTTAAAGCAGCCATGGAATTGGAGAGATTTATCAAATCCAATGGGGCAGGACTGTCTTTCCCGCCCATAATCGCCTCTGGCCCAAATTCCTGCTATCCCCATGCCAGGGCTACAGATAGAATCCTGCGTAATAACGAAAATGTCCTGCTTGATTTTGGGATAGACTTAAACGGGTATAAGTCTGACTTGACACGCAATTTCTTTTTGGGTAGAATAGCGCCTCGTATCAAGCAAGTATTTGGCGCTCTTTCACTTGCGCAGCAAGAAGCGATCCGGCTCATCAAGCCTGGGGCGGCCTGTGCAACGGTTGATGCCCAGGCGCGCAAGGTCCTGCGTAAATTCGGCCTGGCCAAGTATTTTGGCCATTCTTTAGGCCATGGCGTGGGCTTAGACATTCACGAGGCCCCGCGCCTGTCCAGCCAAGGTACAAGTTTGCTTGAAGCCGGCATGATCGTGACGGTTGAACCCGGGGTCTACATCCCTAATCAATTTGGGGTCAGGGTCGAAGATATGGTATTGGTAACCAAGGAAGGGTGTGAGGTGTTAAGTGGCCATTACAATCAATGAAATCCAAAATGGGATGGGGCTGGTCGTGGATGGCCAGCTTTATTTTGTCACCGAGTTTAATCATGTCAAGCCGGGCAAGGGTTCGGCCTTTGTCCGTGTGCGCTTGAAAAACGTCAAGACCGACGCGGTCCTGGAACGCACCTTCAGGTCTGCCGAGACCCTGGAGGACGCGGATTTGGAGCGTAGGCGCATGCAGTTTACCTATTCCTCCGGCGACGAATACCATTTTATGGATCAGAGCACCTTTGAAGACACCCTCATCCGCCAGGAATTGCTGGGCGAGGGCATCCGGTTCCTGCAGGATAACATGGTGGTGGAGACGCTCATATTCAACAACCAGGTCGTCAAGGTGGAAGTGCCCAATTTCATCATCGCCACCGTCATTGAGGCGGATCCGGGGTTGAAAGGAGATTCATCCCGCTCCGGGTATAAGCCGGCCAAGATCGACACCGGGGCCTCGGTCCAGGTGCCCTTGTTTATCGGGCCGGGCGAGACCATCAAGGTGGATACCAGAACAGGGATCTACGTCGAAAGGGTCAAAAAATGAACTTGAAAGAGATCAAAGAGATTATCGCCCTGATGAATGAGCATAATCTCAATGAAATCGAGATCGAACGCGAGGGGCTGAAATTAAAACTGAGGAAATCCGCCGGCGGCGACATCGTCGTAGGGGGGCCGCCCCATTACGCCATCCAGTCCCTGCCTTCCCCCAAGGCCGCTGAACCCGCGGCCGCAGGCCCGGCCGGCCCAGGCCCTGCCGATGCTTCCAAAACCAACAAAGACATCAAATCACCCATGGTGGGCACCTTCTACCGCTCGCCCTCGCCGGAAGCCGAAGCCTTTGTGGAAGTAGGCCAAACGGTCGAGGTCGGACAGGTGGTCTGCATCGTCGAAGCCATGAAGCTGATGAATGAAATCAAGTCCGAGGTGCGCGGCAAGATTTTGGAAGTGGCCGTGCAAAACGCGGAGCCGGTGGAATTCGGCCAGACCTTATTTATTGTGGACCCCACAGCATAATCATCCACTTTCCGCAGCTGAAGCAATAGGGAATATTCTATGTTCTCCAAAATCCTGATCGCCAACCGCGGTGAAATTGCCTTGCGGGTCATTAGGGCCTGCAAGGAAATGGGCATCCGCACCGTCGCTGTTTATTCCGAGGCGGACCGCAATTCCCTGCATGTGCGCTTCGCCGATGAGGCGGTGTGCATCGGCAAGGCCGCCAGCAAGGAAAGCTATTTGAACATCCCGGCCATTGTCTCGGCCGCGGAAATCACGGATGTCTCCGCCATCCATCCGGGTTACGGGTTCTTGTCCGAAAACGCGCATTTCGCCGAGATCTGCGCCTCCTGCCACATCAAATTCATCGGCCCATCATCTGAGAGCATCCGCAAAATGGGCGACAAGATCGTGGCCAAGGAAACCGTCAAGAAAATGGGGGTGCCCCTGACCCCCGGCAGCGACGGCATTATCAAGACCCAGGAAGCGGCCCTGCGCGTGGCCCAGAAGATCAAATATCCGGTGATCATCAAGGCCGTGGCCGGCGGGGGCGGCAAGGGCATGCGCGTCTGCCACAATGACGTGACCCTGATCAATTCCTTTAAGATGGCCCAGACCGAGGCCGAGGCCAATTTCGGCTTGGGAGACGTCTATATCGAGAAGTACATTGAAGGCCCGCGCCACGTTGAGTTTCAAATCCTCGCCGATGAGCACGGCAATGTGCTCCACTTAGGGGAACGCGATTGTTCGGTGCAAAGGCGCCACCAAAAATTGCTGGAAGAATCACCCTCGCCGGCCTTGGACGGCAATCTGCGCAAGAAAATGGGCGAGGCCGCGGTCAAGGCGGCCAAGGCCGTCAATTATCACGGGGTGGGGACCATCGAATTTTTGCTCGACATGCACAATAATTTTTATTTCATGGAAATGAACACCCGCATCCAGGTGGAGCATCCGGTGACGGAGATGGTCACCGGCATTGACCTTATCAAGGAGCAGATCAAGGCGGCCATGGGCCAGAAGCTCAAGCTTAAGCAGGAAGACGTGAAGTTCAAAGGCGCGGCCATCGAATGCCGCATCAACGCCGAAGACCCGTACAATAATTTTATCCCCAGCCCCGGCAAGATCGCGGAGCTCAACCTGCCCGGCGGCCCGGGGGTGCGCATCGACACGCACATTTATCCGGGTTATACCATCAGCCCCTATTACGATTCCATGGTGGCCAAGATCATCACCTACGGCCGGGACCGCGGCGAAGCAGTGAAGGTGATGCGCCGGGCCTTAGATGAGTTCTACATCGCGCCGATCAAGACCACCATTCCCTTGCATATGGAAATCCTTCATCATCCGACCTTTTTGGAAGGCAAGGCCACCACACATTTTCTGGAAAAAATGATGAAAAACGAGTAGAATATGTCCTTCCTCAGGCTTTTCAGATGAGGCAGAAGGGAGTTGTTCCATGCGCCCGGACAATACGGTTGATTTAGGCGTTGTCCAGATCCACAAAAAGGTCATCGGCGATATCGCGGCCGCCTCCATCCGGGAGATCCCCGGCGTGCAATTGGCCACCTTCGGCATTATCGGGCCTTTGGCCGAGGCCTTTGGCTACAAGAATTTTCCGTCGGTGTCGGTGCAGGTGGACAAGGACCAGCAGGTGTCCTTGGCCATCCGGGTCAACATCCATTACGGCGTGAATATCCCGGTGGCCGCCCGCCAGATCCAGGACACCATCCAGCGCGCGGTGGAGGATGCCGTGGACATCCATTTGAAAGAGATCAATGTCAATATCCAGTCCATTGACAGGCCCAACGCTTAAAAGGAGTGTTCTATGTGGCTCTTGACCCGCATTTCCATCCTTTTTTATATTTTCGTGATATGGACCACCGGCACCGCGGTGATGCTTTTTGTCTTTCATAAGCTGGACCTGCAGACCATTCAGAACCTTTTGGACATGGTGTACTCCGACAGCCAAAGCGGGGCCGTGGCCGGGATCACGGCCGGGGTCATCATGCTGATGAGCTTTTTGCTGGCCAAACTGATTTACGGCAGCCGCCAGATGGAGCGCACCATTGCCTTTGAAAATCCCAGCGGCGGGGTGACCGTGTCCCTGACCGCCCTGGAGGATTTGATCCGGCGCCTGATCGTGCAGATGCCCGAGGCCAAGGAGATCAGGCCTTACATGATCGCCAACCGCCGCGGCCTTGAGGTGGATATCAAGCTCATCTTGAGGCATGAGGCCAATATCCCGGAGCTCACCGCGCGCTTTCAGGACATGGTCCGCCGGAAAATCGAGGAAGCCGTCGGCCTGGAAGGCCGGATCAATGTCCGCGTGCATGTGATCAAAATTTCCATGGATGATTTAAGGTCCAAAAACAAGGATGAATTCCAGGTCCCGCCCCAGGCTCCGTTTCACGGGTATAGGTCCTGACATTTCCCTATGAAGAAAATCGGCATTATGACAGGCGGCGCGGATTGTCCGGGGCTTAATTCCGTGATCCGGGCCGTGGTGCGCAAGGGGATGCAGGAAGGCTATGTGGTCACCGGCATCAAGAACGGCTGGCTGGGCCTGATTGAAAATGACATGCGGGTCTTAGACATCAAGTCCACCACCGGGATCCTGGACAAAGGCGGCACCATCTTAGGCACCAGCCGGATCAATCCCTTAAACGACGAAGAACAGATCAAGAAAATCAAGGACCATTATGCGCGCAGCGGCATGGATGCCCTGATTGTCATCGGCGGGGAAGAGACCATCAAGATCGCCTACAGCCTTCACAAAAAAGGCGTGATCCAGGCCGTGGCCGTGCCTAAGTCCATTGATAATGCCTTGTCCGGCACGGACTATGCCTTTGGCTTTGATACAGCGGTCAATATCGCCACGGAATGCATTGATCGTCTGCACACCACGGCGGAATCGCACCACCGCATCATGGTGGTGGAGGTGATGGGGCTTTACACCGGCTGGCTGGCGGTGCAGGCCGGGATCGCCGGCGGGGCGGACATCATTTTGATCCCTGAAATCCCGGTGAATTTGGAAGAAGTGTATGAGCTTTTGCGCGAGCGGCACAAACGCGGCAAGCCCTTCAGCATCATCGTGGTCTCGGAAGGGACCAGGATCGAAGGGTACACCGCGCGCATGGCAGAGGCCGCGCCGGTCACTGAAAAGCGGCGCTTCGGTTCCGTGGGCGAGTATCTGGCCAAGGTGATCGAGGATCATACGAATTATGAGACCAGGGTGAGCGTCCTGGGCTATATTTTGCGCGGCGGTACGCCCACGGCCTTTGACCGCGTGCTGGGCACGCGCTTAGGCGTCAAGGCGGTGGAGCTTGTCAAGGAACATAAATTCGGCAAAATGGCCTCGTTAAGGGAGAACAAGATCAAGTTTGTGGACATGGAAGAAGCCGTGTCCCAGCGCAAATTGGTGAACATGGATTTGGTGGACATCGCCAATGTGTTTTCCGCCAAACAATGATATGAAAAAAACCATCGAGGCCATATTCGAGGAATCCATCGCCGTCAAGCAGGAGACGCTCAAGAAAAACACGGACAGCATCATCTCTGCCGCAGAAATCATCATCAGCGCCCTGAAAAAAGGGAACAAACTGTTTTTCTGCGGCAACGGCGGCTCAGCCGCGGACAGCCAGCACATTGCCGCGGAATTTGTCGGCCGCTTCCAGAAAGAACGCAAGGCCTGGCCGGCCATTGCCTTGACCACCGACACCTCGGCCCTGACCGCCTTGGGCAATGATTATTCCTTTGATATCGTTTTTTCCCGCCAATTGCAGGCCCTGGGGCAAAAGGGCGATGTCCTGATCGCCATTTCCACCAGCGGCAATTCCAAGAATGTGCTCATGGCCCTGCGCCAGGCCAGGGAGATGGGGCTTTTGACCATCGGCGTCACCGGCGGAAACGGCGGCCAGATGGCCCCGTTATGCGATATCAGCATCATCGCGGCGTCTTCCATAACAGCCCGCATCCAGGAATCCCACTTAGTCATTTTCCACACCCTCTGCGCATTGGTCGAAAACACCCTGGCCTAATCATTTACTTAAGACTTTAGTTTGTTTATAATGCTTATACATGGCATACTTTAAGTATGTTTAAAAGTATGCTGTGTCGGTATCTCATATTATTGGCATTTTTCCTGAATACGTTTGGACCTCTACCTCGGGCCCAGGCCGATGATTTTCGTCTGCCCGCGCCAGGGAGCATGGTCTTATTAAGCCCTGCGTATAATCCTCCAATACTTAAAGGCCTTAAGGTCCATCCTGATAATCCCTTTCGTTTTGATTTTATCCTTGATAAGGGTGATTCCAATCCACAACACATGTCACCCCCGCAAGCTTTTGGCGGGGGTCCACAACAAGAACAACTTAAACAACAATCCACCAAACTGATCAAGTATTTCTTAGCCTCATTAACCATCCCTGAGAAAGATTTATGGGTCAATCTTTCGCCTTACGAGAAAAACAGGATTATCCCTGATGCCTTTGGAAAAACAGAGATGGGCAGAGACCTATTGGCAGAAGATTACATGTTAAAGCAGATCACATCCAGCTTAATCTATCCAGAAGGGGAGACAGGGAAGAAGTTTTGGAAGAAGGTGTATGCCCAAGCGGCTAAGAGATTCGGTACGACCGATATAGCGGTCAATACCTTCAACAAGGTCTGGATCGTGCCTGAGAAGGCAGTGGTGTATGAGAATGCGAAGGCAGGGACAGCGTATGTGGTGGAATCAAAGCTTAAGGTGATGTTGGAAGAAGATTATTTGTCGCAAGCCAAGCACGAGAATGTTGGGGTCCTTCAAAATGGGGACTGTCCCGTTAACATTGTTTTCCAAGGGACTGTCCCCATTTTGAAGGGTTCCAATATTCATATGCTGGGCACGCAAATGATCCGTGAGATTGTTCTTCCCGAATTAACCAAAGAAGTCAACACAGGCGCCAACTTTGCCCAACTGCGTCAGGTCTACAATTCGCTGATTCTTGCCACCTGGTACAAGAAGAAGATCAAGGACAGCATACTGACAGTCGTATATGCCAACAAGAACAAAATCCAAGGAATAACCATCGCAACCCCCGGGGTTGTGGAGGGTATTTACCAGCGGTACTTGCAGGCCTTTAAGAAAGGCGCCTATAATTTCATCAAGGAAGAAATAGATCCCGTTACCCATCAGCCCGTTCCCAGGAAATATTTTTCCGGAGGAATGCGCATAACCCCGCAGCATATTCAAATAGTAAGCAATTTTGCCATGATTGCAGATCATCAAGATCAGATTTTGGATGTCAGCCTGCGGCCTGAAGGCCGTAATATTTACAACCCTGCCATGCTTTCCCCAGCCACATTAAAATCCATAAACCAAAAAAAATATATGTTGGGGCGTGAGGAGTTGCTCTCTCTTTTTCACGAAATGTTGTATACCGTTGATCCAAGGATAGTTCCAGATGTCATGAGATTATTTGAAAAGAACGTTTTGTATTTTGAAAATCCCGGTAATTTAGAAAAATTTATCAACAGGTATAAGAAATTTAAAGCCCGCCTTTTTAACAATATGAGAATGTAAATTTTTGATACAAAAAACGTAATGTTGGATAATTATTTATTCTTAAGCATTGTCCGGGGAACAACCAAGGATTTGGTCTGGGATTATGGGGAAGATGCGCGGGCCGCAGTTGAGCATATGGGGGGATCGCCTGTGTATGTCTATAATTTATTTGATCCGCAAGAGGTCGAACGTATATTTGATGAAGTCATTAAAGCGCAAGTTTTCAATGATAACAACGGGGCTTTGGCCAATGAAATAGAATTGGCCACGGATTTTGCCTTGAAGGATTTTTTAAATCCTGATTTGAGGCGCCGATTATTTATGATCTTCGCCGATGAAATAGTCTATGTGCTGCGGTCTGTTTTGATACAACGCAGAAACAAGCTGCCAGGAGACCATCCTTCCATTGCTGTCATTAACGGATTTTTGGGACAATTCAATTCAGATATTGATGGAGACATGGAATTCAGGCTCCTCAGCCGCAATCTCAGGTCTGTGAGCGGCGGGTCCTTGGCTGGAGACTGCACGTCCGCCGGGGGCATGAATTATTGGACCATGGGAGCGTATAACGCGGTTTTTGAGAATAATGAGCTTGATGTGTACCAGAATGGAGCCTTTTTTGCCAGGTTTATTTTTATGACAGGGATCAATCAAGGGGCATTAACATTTTGGATTCATGCCGTTGAATTTACGCCCTTGGCCAGGAAAGGCAGTGAGGCGACTGCCCAAGGTTCCAGGTTCGCCGATCCAAGAATTCAGCAGCAATTGCTTAAAAGGTCCTTGGCGTTCATTCAGCGCATGGCTCAAAAAGCCGGCGTCAAAAGGGTATTAATGACGGGCATATCTAACTCATACGGGTTTGAAGATGTGCTCAAAGGTCTGTTGGGGACATTGACCAATCAACACGCCCAGCCATTGGCAGCCCAGGATTTCAGTTTTCATTTACTGACAGGCATTAATTCCGTGCATAGATTACAAGACCATTTGGCGGGTCAAGTAAGGCCAGAGCGAAGGGAACGTATTTATTTACAAGGTTGGCAAGGGCCGGCCAATTTCATACGGACCGGAGCGCAATTGGCTGTTGCCGCCCAATCGGGTGCAATTCCAGAAGTGTTGATCGGCGGCCAGAGGATCAGCCGAGATGAATTAGACCGTGGTTCACGCTTATTGATGGCCTTGGTCCAAGAACAGGTCAATCGGATGAAAAAACAATTGGCTGTCTTGGACCACGAAGGCGAGGGCTCCTTTAGGGACCTTGTCTATGATGCCCTGGAACACGAAACGCCTTCTCAACGTTTGAACATAAATCTTGAATCGGTCTACCATAATACTCTTGAAGTCGTAGGCCTGCTTGATCCAGGGGCCTATAATTCAATCAAAAATCGTTTGGAAAGGAAAATTTCACCGGCCTTGCGCAAGAAAGAGGCCTTGCTTGCTACTGTTGCTCCTCACTGGGAAGCGGTTGAGCGAAATTTTAGCGATATAGCACGGGCGGACGCCATTCTCGAAAGGCAATTTGCAAGATATAGGGGGAGGATAATCAGCTTAACAATAGCCGAAAGATTGGTTGAAGACATTAATGAACAAATGGAAGAATTGAAGATTCATGCAATAAATACCAGCGATCTTTTTTATGATGAAGACACGGATGATGTGGTAGAAAGAATGTCCTATGATGAATTCAAGAATGCTGTTGTTTCGAAGGTCATGCCTGAACTGGCTTTGGAGTTAGCACGGAAAATGGTGTCGAATAACAATATCATTACTCGCGATGTATCCGAAAAATCTGAAATAGAACAAGTTTATAACGAAATAATATCTTTACAGCCCCTCTATGAGGAGGAATATTTTGTGCATACATGGGTATCGGATGTTTATAATTCACCCAAATTAAGATTTTATAATGCCATTTTGGGTTTAGAGAAAAGAGAGAGGGCAGCATTATACTACGCTCCCAAAAGACCTTCGGAAATGCTGCTGATACAGGATGAGATCCATACGATCATCCGTAATGTTTCAAGCCTTGAGATGAACAGCGAAGCTATTATGACCATTATGCAGCGCATCGAGCCCCATTTTATTGAGGAGTTTAAGGCAAGGATGAGCGCAGGGGATTATAGTGAATATGGCCGAAATTTGATGAGTTTATTTCCTTCAGAAGTCATTGATTATTACCGTAGTGTGTCTGCATCCACCGGTGAGGCAGAAGGAAGCTTGGTTTCATCCGTGAGGGCCATTGATCTTCAAACAGCTTTTCTTCCCCAAGGTCAGACCCTGGTCCAGCCATCTGAGCCTGATGCAGCTATGAACTCTGATCCTCATTCAGCCATGATCGAAGAAGCAGATAAAGGAGGTATAGACCTGACCTCTGAGGAGGCCTTGACCGTCCAGAACAACGGCCAGTTTATTCAGTTCCATATGGACCCAGCCCAACTGCAGGCACTCCGTACAGCTTTCGAATTTGAGCTGGTCATCAACGGTATCAAACCTGTGGTTGATTTACGTTCTTTTCTTGGACTCCCCAAAGCATAGCCCTTCCATTTTCGCATCAGCTGTGTTACAATCCTTACCTTCTTATGCCGATCCAAGATAAAATTCTGAGTCTGCCCGCCCTTTTAAAAAAACTTCCAGCCCTGCGCCGCCAGGGCAAGACCATTGCCTTTACCAACGGCTGTTTCGATTTGATGCATATCGGCCACGTGAAGTATTTGGAGGCGGCCAAGAAGGGCAGCCGCGTCCTGATTGTCGGTTTAAACAGCGACGCATCCATCCGCCGCATCAAGGGATCAGGCCGTCCCATTGTCAATCAAATATCCCGCGCCGCTGTCCTGGCCGCCCTGGACAGCGTTGATTTCGTCGTCATTTTTAATGAACCGACGCCTTATCAATTGATTTCCAAAGTCAGGCCCGATGTGCTGGTCAAGGGCGCGGACTGGAAGGGCAAGGCCGTGGCCGGGGAGGATCTGGTCAAAAAATTGGAATTGGTCAAGTATGTCCAGGGCTATTCAACAACACAGATCATCGCCAAGATCATCCGCCTTGAAGGCAGGCGCTGAAAGACCCTTGTACCGGATCTTGGACGCCAATATCAACCGCGCTAAGGAAGGGTTAAGGGTTTGTGAAGATGTGTGCCGATATTATTGGGACCAAAAGAGTTTAACGCGGGCTTTTAAGGACCTTCGCCATCATTTAACGGAAATTTTATCAGCGGTGCATAGACGCAAGGCCCTTGAAGCCCGCGATAGCACGGGCGATGTGGGCAGGGCAACATCCGACAGCGAAAGCCAAAGAAAGAACATGGATGCGGTATTCTGGGCCAATTGCCAGAGGGTGAAGGAATCCCTGCGCGTCTTGGAAGAAACGGCAAAGCTCGTCGATGCCAAGACTTCTCTTAAGCTTAAAGCCCTGCGGTATAAGATGTATGCGCTCGAGCAAAAAGCCCTTGGCGGCCGCTAAATTGTATTTGATATTGGATACAGAGGTCCTGGGGCCGGCCAGGCTCCTGCAAGTTTTAAAAGATTCTGTACGCGCCGGCATCGATATAGTACAATTACGGGACAAAAAAAGCAGTGCGCGGGACATTTTAGGATTTTGCCGCCATATTTTAAAGATCACCAGGCACCAAATCCCGTTCATTGTCAATGACCGCGCTGATCTGGCCTTATTGTCCGGCGCGGACGGCCTGCATGTGGGCCAGGAAGACCTCAGCCTGCCGCAGGCCAGAAAACTGATGGGACCGCGCAAGCTCATCGGCGTTTCCTGCCAGCAATCTGCTCACGCGCTTAAGGCCCAGGCCCAGGGCGCGGACTATATCGGTTTTGGCTCGGTGTTTAAGACCCAAACAAAGCCTCAGCGCCGGGCCATGGATTTGACTTTATTGCGCAGGGTGCTCCAGCAAGTGCAAATCCCGGTGTTTCCCATCGGCGGGATCAGCCGGGGCAATATCCAGAGCCTTCTGCCTTGTGGTGTTCGCAGGGCCGCGGTGTGCCGGGACATCTTGTTGGCCAAGGACCCGGGCAGGGCGGTCAGGGAAATGAAAAAAATTTTCGATATTTAGTGCGGGGGTAATTCAGTGGTAGAATTTCAGCTTCCCAAGCTGACTACGCGGGTTCGATTCCCGTCCCCCGCTCCATTTCAAGGGGCGGGGCCGGTGCCAAGATCAGGGCGCGCAAAGCTTTTGTTCTTGGGATGTGTATTGGCCTTATTGGCCGGCTGTGCTTCCACGGAAGAATACCGGGCCATGCCTTCGCCGCAGGCGGGGCCGGCCAAGCCGCCGGGGATCTACCATAAAGTCCTGCCCGGCCAGACGCTTTGGCAGATCGCGCAAAGTTATGGGGTCAGCATCAAGGACATCATTGATGTCAACAAAATCCCCAACGGCGGTTCCCTGGAAGCAGGGCAATTATTGCTTATTCCCGGGGCCCATGCGCCTAAAAATCTGGCTGAACACACCGAGGATGCAAACCGCAACCAGTTCATCTGGCCGGTCAAGGGCAAGGTGGTGGTTTATTTTGACGATGCGCTGGGCCTTGGGATTGTCAGCCGCGGCATCGATATCCAGGCCCAAAGCGGGGACACCATCCAGGCGGCCAGGGAAGGGGACGTGGTCCTGGCGGATTATTTAAGCGGCTACGGCCAGACCGTGATGATCGACCATAAAGACGGATTTATTTCCGTGTATGCGCGCAATTCCAGGCTTTATGTGAAATTAGGGGAACACGTGTACAAAGGGGACTCCATCGCACAGGTCGGCCCCCTGGGCAGCAAGGTGCAGGAACATTTTGAGATCCGCCGGGGCGGACAGGCGACGAATCCTTTGTATTATTTGCCATGAATTTGATCGATTTTGACAATAATTTTTACGGCCGGCGGGGCGTTTTGGAAATTTTGAAAAAACGCGTCATGGGCCTGAAAGACGGCTACCGCCAAAATGTGGCCTTGCTGGGCAACCGGTTCATCGGCAAGACCGCGCTGCTGCAGCGGCTGATGGCCCAGACCGAAGACCAGGACCTGCTTTTTGTTTACTTAGATTTGGAAAACCGTGATTTTGCCTATTTTGCCTCCCAATTCACCCGGACCCTCCTGTACAATTTCCTCAAAAAAGAAAACCAGCCCCTGCACGAAGACCTGAAGCTCTTGTGCCATGTGGCCAAGGAACGGCTTCCCAGGACCGTGTTTTTGGTGGAAGCGATCGATAATTTTACCGCCCAGGGCAAGATCCTCGAGGCGTATCACATGATTCTCTCCCTGCCGGAGATCCTTAATCAGGAAAGCGGGCTGGGCATTGTCCTGATCATCGATGAGTTTAGCCACTTGGGGAATTTCGACATTCCGGAAGTCTTCGCGGAGCTGGGCAAGCGCATCATGACCCAGCGCCACAGCCTGTATATCGTGGCCAGTTCCCTGCCTCAGCAGGCCCAGGAGATCTTGAGCGAAAAATTGTCCCTGCTCTTCGGTAATTTCGAGACCATTGCCTTGGGGCCGTTTAATTTCGCGGAGGCCCAGGGTCTGATCGACCATAATCTGACGGAGGTCAAGATCGGCCTGCACTTGAAAAATTTTCTGGTGGATTTTACCGGCGGGCATCCCTTGTATATCAATCTGTTGTGCCAGGAACTGATCGCCTTAAGCGGGGTCTATGCCCAAAAGGAGATTTACGCGCCCATCGTGGTCCAGGCCGTGGAAAACGTGATCTTCAATCCTTGGGGCGTGATCAGCCGGCATTTTGAGTCCGTGGTCAGCGCCCTGGCCAGCGGCAGGCACGCGGGCATGACCATGGCCCTTTTGGGCGCCCTGGCCCACGGCAAACACAAGGTCAGTGATTTGGCGGAAAGCCTCAAACTTAAAATCACCCAGGCCGGGGCGCGCATCAACACCCTGCAGGAATCCAATATCGTCGAGCGCAACGGGAATTATTTCCACATCAAGGACAGGCTTTTGAGCTATTGGATCAAATTCGTATATGAGCGCAGGCTGCGCGTCGTTGATTTGGAGCTGGGGCGCTCCCGCAAGCAATTCAAGGAGGAGATCAACAAGGCCCTGAATGATTTCAGCCTTGTGGCCCGCAAGGACTTTGCGGTGCGCATGGTGGATTTGATGCATAAATTCGACAATGAATCCTTTGTGCTTTGCGGCCGCCGGTATAAATTGTCCGCTTTTAAGGAGATCAAGCTTTTGAAACTGCGCAATGCCGCCGGCAATTTCTTCGATGCCATTTCCGCCCAGGGCCAGGAGGGCGCATGGCTGGTGGTGCTTAAAAAAGACCCTTTGCTCGACCAGGAGCTGGGCAGCATTCTGGAGGAGATCCGCAAGCTTGAGCCCAGGCCCTGCCGCAGTGTGATCGTCTCGCTGTGCGGCCTGGATGAAAACGCCAAGCTGAGGGCCCTGCAGGAGAAGCTGTGGATTTGGGACGAGGACCAGTTAAACAGCTTGATGAATTTATTCGATGAGCCCATAATCGTCAGATGACCATCGGCGTACTTTCAGACACACATTCCCTGCTCATTCCCGAAGGCCTGATCAAGCGGTTTAAAAACGTAGATTTGATCATCCATGCCGGGGACCTTTGCGATGCCGGCACCTTGAAAGCCTTGAAGGCCTTGGCACCCACCAAGGCGGTGCAGGGCAATATGGATGAGGCCGCGCTTAAAAAAAGCCTGCCGGTCAAGGAGGTCCTCACCATCGGTCCGGTGAAAATCGGGGTGACCCACGGCCATATCGGCGAGGTGCGCGATGCCTTGAAAAACGCGGCCGCCGCGTTCAAGGACGAGGCCGTGGATGTGGTGATTTTCGGCCATTCCCATCAAGCCCTGCATGAGCGCATCGGCCGCACCCTGTACTTTAATCCCGGCAGCCCCAATGACGCGGTGAGGGCCAGGTTTTTTTCGTATGGCCTGATCCAGATTGAGGGGGAGAAGATCAAGGCCGAGATCGTCAAATTCTAAATATGCATCGTCTGTGGGCGCCGTGGCGCGACACCTATATCACCAAGATCATCGGAGAGCCAAAGGCCTGCATTTTCTGCCGGGCCAGTGACGGATGCAATGACAGCAAAAATCTGTTCTTTCTTCGCCTGCCCACTTACTTTGCCTTCCGCAACATGTATCGGGACAGACACCGG
>CAZACW010000005.1:0-49493 GCA_964483785.1 uncultured Planctomycetales bacterium | reverse complement strand
TGCTACATCGCTTTGGGTCCCGTGTCGCTACCCCTTCACCCCCCGTACCCTCCTCAACCACAAGCCCCTCATTTTTCGCCGGGCACGGGACGCCCGAATTGACCGCACAATTCTGCTCTTTCTGCGCCGGCCCCATGCCTTTGCCATCCTCAATCTGTATCCGTACAGCAACGGCCATTGCATGGTGGTGCCCAACCGCCACGTCGCAGACATCAGCCGCCTGCCGGCTGAGGAGTATGTCCAGTTGATGGCCTTGTTAAGGGAGGCCAAGGACCTGCTGCAGAAGGCCCTCTCGCCCCAGGGTTTTAATGTGGGCATCAATCTCGGCCGCCTGGCCGGCGCCGGGCTCCCCGGACATCTGCATGTGCATATCGTGCCCCGCTGGCGGGGCGATTATAATTTCATGCCGGTGATTGCGCAGACTAAGGTGATTTCCCAATCTCTTTCCGCCATTTACCGGAAATTAAGCGATGCTGACCAGAAAAAACATCGAAGCCGTTGAAGCCAAGATCCTGGCCCCCTACGCCATGAAATCTAAGGACGCGGGGGCGCGGTTTTATGCCGAACCCCAGCACGAATGGCGCACCTGTTACCAGCGCGACCGGGACCGCATCGTGCATTCCGAGGCCTTCCGCAAGCTCGAATACAAGACCCAGGTCTTCATCATCTTCGAGGGGGATTATTACCGCACGCGGCTGACCCACACCATCGAGGTGGCCCAGCTGGCCAGGACCCTGGGCCGCAATCTGCGGCTGAACGAGGATTTGATCGAGGCCATTGCCCTGGCCCATGACCTGGGCCACCCGCCCTTTGGCCACGCGGGGGAGGCGGAGCTCAACCATATCGTGCGCGAGGCCAAGATCCAGTTTAACCATAATTTCCGCTCCTACGAGATCGTGGCCAGGCTGGAAAAAAAATATCCCCATTTTAACGGGCTGAATTTGACGCGGGAGGTGCTGGTGGGGATCTTGAAGCACCGCACGGTCTTTGACATGCCGGGTGCCGACATCCCTAAGGAATTCCGCCGGGAAGGCCCGACGCTGGAGGCCCAGATCGTGGACATTGCCGATTCCCTGGCGTATCTTAACCACGACGTGGATGACGGCCTGGCCTCCGGCTGTATCCGCGAGCAGGATTTGATGCAAAGCGCCCTGTGGCAGAAGGCCGTAGGCAAGATCGGGGGCCGCAAGGAAGCGGGGGACGGTATGTTCCGCTATCAGGTGGTCAAGGAGCTCATCGACACGCAGGTCAAGGACCTCTTGAAGGCCAGCTATGAGCGGATCACGCGTTTCAAATTCAAATCCGCCCAGGATGTCAAGGCGCACAAGGCCTATGTGGTGGGCTTCAGCCGGCCCATGCACGAGGAGCGGGAACATTTACAGCAATTGCTCAATGAAAAACTTTACCATCATTGGCGGGTGGAGCGCATGACCACCAAGGCCCGGCGCATCATCCGCGGGCTCTTTGATGTCTATCTGAAAAACCCCATGCAATTGCCCTATGCGGTGTACCCGAGGGACAAAAGGTTTTCCATCAAGGAAAAATATGGTATCATTTGTAATTACATCGCATCCATGACCGACCGCTTTGCCCTGGATGAGCATAAACGGCTGTTTGATCCGTACCAGAAGGTTTGAACTTTGATGCCAGCGCATTCTTTATCTTCCAGCAAACGCTATCACTTGATCCTCTCGGCGGTGCACATGGTTTACCGCCTGGTCAATTCCACCTACACCATCAAGGAACTGACCTTGCGCCTGACGCGCCTGCTCTGCCAATTCATCAAGGCCTCTTCCGCCAGCATCTATCTGGTGCATCCCGCCAAAAAGAACGTGGTGATCTGCGCCAGTTTCGACAATCAGATCAATATTTGGCGCGATAAGCCGGCCCAGCTGAAAGAGGTCGGGGAGGAGGTGCTGTCGGTCACGCGGGGCGCCTCGGTGCTCAAGGACGACTGCATCGGCCTGCCCCTGGTGGCCGACGATTATCTGGGCGCCATTTTCATCCGGCGGGAGGCAGGGCTCGGGCCTTTCGGTGATTTCGATTACGAGATGCTTTCCGTCTTCGCCGAGCAGGCGGTGACAGCCATGAAAAATCTGCAGCTGCACCAGGAGCACGAGAAAATCATCCTGGGCACCATCGCCTCCATCGGCAATTTGCTTAAAAAACAGTCTTACGCGGGCCTGACCCACGCGCCGGTTTACATGGACATTGTCCGCTCGCTGGGGGTGTATTTGAAGGTCAACAGCGAGGGCTTGAAACAGCTCGACTACGCCTGCCTGCTGCATGATATCGGCCTGATCGACGTGCCCTTCAAGATCCTCTCCAAACGCGGGCGCTTGAGCCGGGAAGAATTCCAGTATATCCGCCGCCATACTGAACAAAGCGTCGCGCTCATTTCGCCCGTCGAATTTTTACAGCCGGTGCTGCCCATCATCCTGCACCACCATGAGAAGTACGACGGCAGCGGTTATCCGTCGGGGCTGAAAAAAGAGCAGATCCCTTTGGGCGCGCGCATCATCGCCGGCGTCGACGCCTTCGAGGCCATGGTGCAGGGCAGGCCCTATCACCCGTCGATGACCGTGGACGCGGCGCTGGGCGAGCTCATCCAAAACAGCGGCACGCAGTTTGACCCCAAGGTCGTCAACGCCTTTCTCCGTCTCTCGTCAGAAAAAAAGTTCAGAAAACTCTTGTCTTCCTTTAAGGGCTAGACCTATAATGACTTGCATAACGGACGCAGTCATTCTTTAGATAACCTTTTTTATTTTGGATTTAAACATGAATATTAATTATAGGCAGCCCCAGTTCGAACTTTTTCCGGCCGATTCCGCACTGCTGGATGATACCAATAAACCCAGGTTCCTGTTGGCCAACCTGACCCTCTCCATAGAAAGTCTTGTCATATTTACGATTTTGGGTATAATGGTTGGACTTTTTGCGTATTCCTTAGGGGTGGAGCGCGGCAAGCACCTCGCGGCCCAGGCCCTGGATGAACGGGTCCAGACCGCATGGAACGCAGGGACCAGGACCATGGCCGCAGCAGCGGTGATCACCCAGCCGCTGCGGCACAGGCCCCTGGCCCTTCCCGCTTTCGTCGCTGACCTGAAGCATTTCACGCTCCAGGCCGCCACCTACGGCAATGAGGCCTACGCTAAGCAGGACGCCCTGCAGTTGAAGTCCAAAGGGTGCCCGAGTTTGTTGATCAAAAACGGAAAATATTGGCTTTTGTGCATCGGCAATTTCCAGGCCAAGGACAACGCCGCGGCGTTTTTAAGGAAATTGCCCGGACCATACCGTTTCAGCCAAGTGAGGAGATTTTAATGTCATTGCATCCTTCGTTAAAAATCGACAGGGCCGGCGCGACCCAAAGGACCGTGCAGTCTCGCATCGAGCGCATCAAAGAGCTGATGAAAAAAGGCCTTTGGAAGGAAGATTCCACGGTGGTCGGACTGCCCAAGACCAAGATCGTCCGCATCAAGGCCAAGAAGAAAGCCAAGGCTGAGGAGGGCGCTGCTGCTCCTGCCGAAGGCGCGGCCAAGCCTGCCGAAGCCGCCAAACCTGCTGCCAAGCCGGCCGCGGGCGCCAAGAAATAATGCCGAATACAAATGTCTTGATTTGCTCATCGCTGTGCTTGGGGTTTGTGTTTGCGGCCCCGGGGCATGCCGATGAGCATTTTCCTTTTTGGGCCGAAGTGTCCAAAGAATCCGTCAATGTCCGCGCGGGTCCCAATACTAATTTCGCCAAGGTCGACAAATTAAGCAAGGGCCAGAGGGTCCTGGTCTTGGGGCGCAGTTATGAATGGTACAAGATCCAGCCTTTGCTCTCGACGGAGGAATATATCCGCTCCGATTACCTCAATCTGAAAAAAGGCGAAGCTTTAGGGGAGGTCACGGGGGACAATGTGAATGTCCGCTCGGCCGCCAGTGCGGACGCGGCCTCCTTGGGAGAAGTCAAAAAAGGCACCATCGTCAAGGTCAAGGCCCAGGCGCAGGGTTGGACTAAGCTTGAGCCCGTCGAGGGGACCGTGGCCTGGGTGCGCCAGGACTTTGTCCAGGAAGCCGCGGTTCAATCCCCGGCAGCTGTGCCTGCCGCGGTGGTCAGTTCATTCGTGTCCATGCGCGGGAAGGTGGAGGCCCTGGTTCAAGCTGTGCAGGCCGATGTCCATTATGAAATTGTCATGGATGATAAATCCGTGTTTTTTCTGCAGGACATCCCGCAGATCGCGCTTTTTTGCAGCACCGTCGTTGATGTGGAAGGGGACCTGGTCCCTGATCCCCAGAAAAAACTGATGTATCCTCTCTTGCATATCCAGAAAATTTCCCTGGTCGTATAACATGCTCAATATCGTCTTGTTTCTTGGCGTGGTGTTGGTGCCGGCAATTGTGCTGCATGAATTGGCCCACGGCCTGTGCGCCTATTGGCTGGGAGACCCGACGGCCAAGCTCAAGGGCCGGCTCAGCTTAAATCCCATCAGGCATATCGACCCGGTCGGCAGTATTCTTGTGCCCGGTACGCTTTTTTTGGCCCATGTGATGGGGCTGACTAAGTCTTTGATGCTCTTCGGCTGGGCCAAGCCGGTGCCGGTCAATTTTCATCAATTGCGGCCGCGGCGCTTAGGCATGGCCCTGGTGGCCCTGGCCGGGCCCTTGACCAACATGGCCCTGGCCTTTATTTTTTCTAAGCTGTATGTATGGCCTGCCTTGTCCCAAATCGCCGATACCCTGGCCTGGGGCGTTTTGCTTAATTTGACCCTGGCTGTTTTTAACATGGTGCCCATTCCGCCCCTCGACGGTTCCCGGGTGGTGAGCAGTGTTTTGCCTCCTTCCTTAGCAAACAGCTACAACCGGCTTGAACCTTTTGGTATAATCATTGTGATCCTGCTTTTGAATTTAGGGATGCTGGGATTTCTTTCGCCCATGATACAGATGGCAGGACAATGGATTGGGGTGCAATTATGAAAAGCAAGGTCCGGGTCAATCTCAAGGACAAGGCCTATACGATCGCCATCGGCCATGATATCCTCAAACATTTGCCCGCGGCGCTCAAAAGCTTAAAGTTGGGCAAGGATGCCTTGATCATCTCGCATTCCTTCATTGAATTGTTGTACGGGAGGAAATTGGCCGCGGCCTTAAAAAAAGCGGGCTATACGGTCAAATTTTTTGATGTGCCGGAAGGGGAGACCAGCAAAAGCGCGGCCTGGGCCTTGCGTTTGCTTGAGCAGATCAGCGCCTATGATGTGGACAAAAAGATTTTTATCATCGCCTTGGGCGGCGGCGTGGTCGGGGATTTGGCTGGGTTTGTGGCGGCTGTTTACAAGCGGGGGGTGCCCTATATCCAGGTGCCGACCACCCTTTTGGCCCAGATTGATTCCTCCATCGGCGGCAAGACCGGCATTGATATGCCCAAGGGCAAAAATCTTGTGGGCGCGTTTTATCAGCCCAAATTAGTTTGGGCGGATACCAAATGGCTGGTGACCTTAAGCCAACGCCAGATCGCCAATGGCATGGCTGAGGCCATCAAGTACGGCATCATCGGGGACCCGAAATTATTTGCTTATTTGGAAACCCATCATGACAAGATTTTTAAGGGCGAGCGCGTGGCCCTGGACTTCATGGTGCGCCGCTGTGCGGCGATCAAGGCCGGCATTGTATCCAGGGACGAGCGGGAGACCAAGGGCCTGCGTACGGTCTTGAATTTCGGGCACACCGCCGGCCATGCCATCGAAGCTGCCGGCCGTTACGGCCGCTTTCATCACGGGGAAGCAGTGGGATTGGGCATGCGTATCGCCGCGCGCATGTCCATGAGACTTGGGCTTTTGTCAGCCCGCGATGAACTGCGCATCAACCGGCTGATTTCCAAGGCCGGCTTGCCGGAAAAAATCAAGGGCGTGACATTAAGCCAAATCCTGGATTTGATGCGGCATGACAAGAAATTTTCTGCAGGGCACAACCGTTTTGTCTTGGCCAGTGCGATCGGCAAAGCCAGGATTGTCTGTGACATTCCTCCTCAACTCATCACCCAAGCTATTCAAGATTATTTGGATTAGGATGGTTTAAAAACTGGGAGAAAAAACTGGGACACATTGAGTTTTTTAATAAAACTCAATGTGTCCCAGTTTTTTCTGTCCCAGTTTTTTCAATGTGTCCCAGTTTTTTAATTCCGGACTGGGATGGTCTGTTCGATGCCGTTATTGTTGACGGTAATGGAATCCAGGCTGATCTTGATGATCTTGGCGCCTTCGATTTCATCGCCTTCCTGGTACACGGAATTGTTGATCAGCACCAGATTGCCCGACGCGTTGGACATGATCCCGTGAATGTTCAGGGTCAGGGGCGCCGGAGGCTTGGCCGCGGGGTTGGTGGTGTCCACGGTGACAGGAGGAGCGTTGATCGTGATCTTGGCCAGGGGCTTGAGTTCAGCCGGGGGTTTGGGCTGCAGGACAGGGACTTCTTTTTTGTTGATCAATTTATATAGTGAAGCCTTGGCCATGCGCTGGACCCGGGGGACCTGGTCGTGCCATTGGGTCTTGAATTGC
The DNA here is from genome assembly GCA_964483785.1 of uncultured Planctomycetales bacterium. Taxonomy (GTDB): domain Bacteria; phylum Omnitrophota; class Gorgyraeia; order Zapsychrales; family Fredricksoniimonadaceae; genus JABDGZ01. Next base: position 42,958 of record CAZACW010000005.1, on the reverse strand, counting down.
GCATAAATATACCACAGGGACCCGGCAGTGATGACCACGGCCAGGACCATGGCCAGCAAAGAGCTCCATTTGTTTTTCATAGGCAAGGCAGCGGTTTCGGTGTTCGCTGGGCCTTCTTGGGGCGTGCCCTCGGTCCCGTTGGTCTTGGCCCATTGGACTTTTTTCAGGGCATCATGGATGATACTCATACGTCAAAGCTGTCTCCTTCGCGCTTTCGATGATCAAGGAATGGTCAATGGTAAAGGTTTCCCGGGTATATCCGGCCAACAGGGCGCGGTCGCAGAGAATATTGATGACCCTGGGCGTGCCCTGGGAGGCCGCGTAAATGGCCTCGATGGCTTGCGGCGTAAAATGGAGCCTGCGGTCTGCGCCGGCCACCTTCAGGCGGTGGCGGATATAGGCCTCGGTCTCTGATTTTTGCAGGGGCAGGATGTGGTAGCGCACGGTGACCCGCTGGGTGAGCTGGCGCAGGGCCGGGTTCTTGAGCTTTTCGCCCAGCTCCGGCTGTCCGACCAGGATGATCTGCAGCAGCTTTTCCTTTTCGGTCTCGAGATTGGACAGGAGGCGGATCTGTTCCAGCTGGCGGATGTTGAGGTTCTGGCACTCGTCGATGATCACGGCCACGTTGTTGCCCTTGACCGATTCATCGATGAGAAAAAGGCTGATGGCGCCGACTAAATCCAGCTTGGTTTTTTTGGTGTAGCGGATGTCTAAGTCATTGATGATCATCTGCAAGAGCTGCAGGTCTGAAAAATTGGGGTTTAAGATGAGCGCGGTCTTGACGGACTTGTCCAGCCGGTTGAGCAGGGCGCGGCAGAGGGTGGTCTTGCCTGTGCCGATCTCGCCGGTGATGACGATGATGCCCTTGCGCGTGCCGATGCCGTAAAGCAGGTGGCTGAAGGCCTCTTCGTGGCGCGAGGACGGGAAAAAAAATTCTGGGTCGGAGGTGATGCTGAAAGGGGATTCTTTGAATTTATAAAAATCGTTGTACATTACCTTGAATTATAGCACAATTTTGGCATAATCAAGATATGATTGTAAAAACTGAAGGCATTGTTTTAAAGTCGATGGATTTTCGGGAGACCAGCCGCATCGCCACGTTCTTTACGCGGGACCACGGCAAGGTCAAGGGGGTGCTTAAAGGCATCCGCCGCGACCCCGGGAAATTCGGCTCCAGCCTCGAGAAGTTTTCCCTGAACGATATCGTCTACTACCAATACCGCCACAGCGACCTGCATTTAGTCAGCCATTGCGACATGAAGGATTATTACGCGGGGTTTCGTCAGGATTTGGAGCGCATGACCGCGGCCAGTTACGCCGCGGAACTGATCGATGCGCTGATGCCGGCGGAAGAGTGCAACGGGAAGATCTATGATTTGGTGCGGGTATTTTTAAGGTCCCTGCAAACGGCCCCGGACATCAGCAAACTCGTCCACACCTTCCAAATCAAGATCCTTTCCTTGTCCGGGTTTCAGCCCCATCTGGAAGCCTGCGTGCGCTGCAGCCAGGATGTGCACGAGACGCCGCGTTTCAGCCTGCGTTTGGGCGGGCTTTTATGTGTTTCCTGCCAGGACGCTTCCGGCGAGACAAGCGCCATTTCCCGGGGCTCGGTGGCTTCCATCCTGCATATCCAGAACCATGATTGGGAGAATTCCCTGCGGCTGGGCATGGCGCCCTTTGTCAAAAAAGAGCTTAAGTACATCCTCAATCATTTTTTGGTCTTTCATTTGGAGCGCCATCTGCGCTCCGCGCGGTTTTTGCCGTAACCCCATGCCAGAACCTAAAATCACAGTATTGATCCCCACCTTCAACCGGGCCGTGTATTTGGGGGAATGTTTGGACAGCATCCTGGCCCAGACCCTGGCACCTCATCAGATCATCGTGGTCAATGATGGCTCCAGCGACAATACCAAGAGCGTCTGCGCCGCCTATGGGAAACACATCGATTATATGGAATCCGGCCGGCAGATGGGAAAACCAAGCGCCATCAACCAAGGCCTGGCCAAAACGACCGGGGACTATGTCTGGATCTTTGATGACGATGATGTGGCCTTGGCCGATGCCTTAAGGCGTTTCGTGGACCCTTTGGAAAAAAATCCGGAATACGGGTTTAGTTACAGCACTTTTTATTTTAGCGCCAGCCGCAAAGACAATCATAAAATCGGCGAAGTCCTGTATGAATTTAAAATCCCGGACCTAGAGGAAAAAGGGTTTTTGCTCCAGCTTTTGGAGGCCAATTTTTTGTGCGGGGCAGGCTTGTTCGCGCGCACTTCCTGTTATCAAAAGGTGGGCTTGTTTGACCCTGATTTACTGCGCTCCCAGGATTATGAAATGGGCATCAGGATCGCCCGGCATTTCAAAGGCATCCGCGTGCCGGGCGGGGCCACCTTTCATTACCGGCAGCATACGGATGAAAGAGGCGCCAAACGCGACCGTTTTACCGTTGACCATAAAATGAGCAAATGGCTGGAATATGATCAGGTCTATTTTGCCAAGCTTTATAAAGAACTGCCGTTGAGCACCTATCTGCTTCCAGGTAATACTATGGAAAACGACCAGCGCCAGGCTATTTTACAGCGGATTGCCATTATGGCGAATAAACTTTTATATCCGGAAGTTGTCAAAGATTTGGTCTTATTAGCGCAAATTAATGATATTAAACAAGTTACAGAACAAGAATACTGGATCATCAGGGTCATGATTGTAGATTTACCGTATCATAGGGTAGGGGATATCTTTGATCATAATACCTTCTTTGATGAGATCCGAAAGCTTGCCCCCAAATCCGCTGTAATCCGGTTATTACGGACCAAGATAGCCAGGGCTGTTCTGGCCCGCTTCCGGCGAAAGCCGGTTATTACGGATATCCCTAAGCTTATTTCCCGCCTTTTGCACCTCTATTTCAAAGTCTAACCCCCGCAACCACCACAACCCCCGGGGTTATGATGGTTAAGCATCATAACCCCGGGGGTTGTGGTGGTCATTTGACAAAGGCCGAAATATGTTGTATCTTTGAATTGGAACAAATGGAACTTTAGGAACAAGTAGAACAGATTGGAGAAACCTATGAGCCTCAAAAGTCATCAGCCAGAGCCGTTAACAACCGGGGCAATAGCTAAATATTGCCACGTGACGCACCGGGCTGTACTCAAATGGGTGGAATCCGGCAAATTAAAGGCCTACCGTACCCCCGGCAAACACAGCAGGGTCAGTGTTGATGATTTTTTGGAATTTCTAAAAGAATATAATATGCCTGTTCCTCTTGAACTGCGGCCGATCACTTCTTTTAAAAAGGTCCTGATCGTAGATGACGACCGGGGCATTGTCTACTCTTTAAGGCGCATGCTGATGATGGACAATCAATATGACATTGAAACCGCCTTTGACGGCTTTGACGCGGGCAAGAAATTCACCTCATTCAGGCCTGATCTGATCATCTTAGACATTTATATGCCGGCCTTGGACGGTTATCAGGTGTATGCCAGCATCCGCAACGATCCCATGAACAAGAACACCAAGATCTTGATCATCTCCGGAGTCAATGACCCGCAGGAAATCAAAAAAATCGAGGCCTTAGGCGCGGATGGATTTTTACAAAAGCCTTTCAGCAATGAAGCCTTAAAAGAGCATGTCAAATCAGCGCTGGGATAAATGCCATGAGCGATAAATTTTACATAAGATTTTTTACGGGGGTCCTGGCCCTGACCGGCCTGCTGTTGGTGGGCATAGGCATGCGCGATTATCAGGCCCGCCAGGCCGTGAGCGCCTTGAAGGAACGTTACCTGCAAATCGAGCAGTTAAGGGGCCAGATCATCCACGATGACGAGATCATGACCATGTCCGCGCGCATGGCGGCAGCCACCGGCGACCGTTCCTGGGAAGCGCAGTACCGCGCGGTGGAGCCCAAAATGAAGGAAGCCATCCAGGAAGCCATGACCGTGTCCCCGGAAATATATAGGAAGGAAGAAGACCGCGCCGGCAGCGGCAAGATCAAATTATTGAAGATGGAAGATACGGCCTTTGCCTTGATCCGCCAAAAGCAGAACAAGGAGGCCATGGACCTGCTTTTCGGGAAGGAATATGAACTGCAGAGAAACGATTATGAGCGGGGCATCGAGCAGCTCAATGCGTATTTGAAAAAACAGATGGACGCGGCCCTGGCCGTGGAAAACAGCAAGGCCTATCTTTCCCAGGTCTCCTTTATCACGGTGTCCATATTATTGCTGTTGTCCTGGCTGGTGCTGTTGTGCATTCTGCGCGGGGCCCAGAACGCCTTGATCGAAAGCAATCACCGCCTGGATGAATTGAACAAAAACCTGGACTTGAAGGTCAGGGAGCGCACCAGCCGGCTCACCGAGGCCCTGGATGAGCTGCAGCGGTCGCACCGCGACCTGCAAAAGGCCCAGGCCCAATTGCTGCAGTCGGAAAAATTTTCCGCCATCGGCCAATTGGCCGCGGGCATCGCCCATGAAATCAACAATCCCATCGGCTTTATCAACTGCAATCTGCAGACCCTGGACAAATACCTGGCGCATTACCGGCCCTTGCTGAGCTTTGTCCAGAACCTGGTCAAGGCCATCAACGATAAAAACCAGGAGAAACTGTTCCAGCTTTTAAGTCATTGGGAAAAGACCAGGCATGAGATCAATTTCAAGTTCATCGAAGGGGACATCGGCAACCTGATCAAGGAATCCAGGGAAGGCACGGAGCATATGCGCCGGATCGTGGCCGACCTCTGCGATTTCGCCAGCCCCGACAAGGGCAAGGAAGAGGCCCTGAATGTGGAGGCCCTGATGGAAAGCATTTTGAACATTGTCTGGAATGAAATCAAATACAAGGCCCAGTTGAGAAAAAATTACGGTACGGTGCCCTCGATCGTCGGCAATCCCCAAAAGATCGGCCAGGTCTTCGTGAATTTGCTGACCAACGCGGCGCATGCCATCCAGGGCAAGGGTTTTATCACGATCAAGACCTACACCAAGGACCATCAGGTCTGCATCGAAATCGGGGACACGGGCTGCGGCATCCCGCCGGAGCACTACACCAAGATTTTCGACCCCTTTTTCACCACCCAGCCCGTGGGCCAGGGCACGGGGCTGGGCTTAAGCAGCAGTTATGATATTGTGCGCAAATCCGGGGGCGATATCACATTTTCGTCCCAGGTGGGCAAGGGCAGCGTATTTACCGTGATGCTGCCCGCCGCCTGCGTTCCCGCGCAGAAACAGCTTTTGGGGGAGGGGATATGAAAGAGATCAATGTGCTGTTTTTAGATGATGAAAAGAACGTTTTAAGCTCCATCACCCGCATCTTCGCCGACGAGCCTTACGGGGTGGCCTTTGCCTCCAATTTCACGGAAGCCATGAACATCCTGGCCAAGGAAAAGATCAAGGTGGTTTTAAGCGACCAGCGCATGCCGGACATCACCGGCGTGGAATTTTTGCACCGCGTCAAATTGCAGTATCCGGACATCGTGCGCATTCTTTTTACGGCCTACGCGGACCTGATGGCCGCTGAAAAAGCCATCAATGTCAGCGAGGTGTACCGTTTCATCAACAAACCCTGGCATGCCCAGGAATTGGTCTCCGCGGTGGTGGGGGCCATGTACCATTATGATCTGGTGATGGAAAACCGCAGGCTGTTTCGGGAGATGAGGTCTAAAAACGATGAGCTCCAGCTGGCCAATTTAAAATTGAAGGCCCTCTACGATATCCAGAAGGAATTCAGCTCGACGATTTCCCATGAATTAAGGACGCCCCTGGCCTCGATCAAGGCCGCCTTGGACATCGTCTTAAGCGGCAGCGCGGGGACGGTCAGCGAGGAACAAAACAATTTTTTGGGCAGGGCCAAAAACAATGTGGACAGGCTCAACCGCCTGATCAACGATATCCTGGATCTGGCGCATTTGGAATCCGGCAAGACCAAATTAAGCATCAAGCCCGGGGACATCAACCAGACCATCCAGTCCGTCGTCGACAATCAGGAGGCCGTGGCCAGGGGCAAGGGGCTGTACCTGAAAGCTTCTTTGGATGCATCCATCGCCTCCCTGGGCTTTGACCAGGACAAGATCATCCAGGTCTTGAACAACCTGATTTCCAACGCCATCAAATTCACCAAGACCGGCGGCATCACCGTCACCAGCCTCAAAAGCCAGGACGCTCCGGAGGTCCAGGTCCGGGTGCAGGACACCGGCGACGGGATCAAGGAAGAGGACATGAAAAAATTGTTTGAGAAATTCCAGCAATTGGGCGAGGCCCATCAGCGCTGCGCCGGAACGGGCTTAGGCTTGGCCATTTGCAAGGAAATCGTCCGCCAGCACGGCGGCAAGGTCAGCGTGGAATCCAAACTCGGCCAGGGGAGCTGTTTTTATTTCACGCTTCCCATCGCAGAAGGGGGGCATGTATAATATGGAAACGCCTAAGAAGATCATGGTCATTGATGACGAAGAAGATTTGACCCAGATGATCGGGTTTCAATTCAAGTCCAAGGGCTATGAGGTGCAGACGGCCGGGGACGGCCTGGACGCCCTGGACAAACTCAAAACGTTCAGGCCGGATTTGATTGTCCTGGACATGAACATGCCCCGCATGGGCGGCATCGAATTTTACAGCAAGATCTGCAATGAGAAGGGCCGGCCCATGTATCCTGTCCTGGTCTTGACCGCCCGGGCCAATGTGCAGGGCCTGTTCAAGGACCTGGAGATCGACGGCTTTATGATCAAGCCCTTTGAAATCGACCAGTTGGTCCATGAGGCGCAATTGATCATCAAAAGGCGCAGCGACGCGCCGCTCAAGGCCAATATCGGCCTGCTCGAGCGTCCGCGCAGGATCTGCATCGTCGAGCCCGGGCAGGAGCTTTTTGACCAAATAGCCGGGATGTTCTTGAAGGCCGATTATACGGTGGTGCCGGCCAAGACCGGCGCCTCGGCCATCGAGAAAATGGTCAAGGACACGCCGGATGTGGCCGTTGTTCAGCTTGGCATGGCGGACATCGCCGGAGATGTGGTCATTTTCAGGCTGAGTCAAATGGCCAGGACCAAGGACATCAAATTCATTTTGTACACCTCCCGCGACGTCAAGCATGACCGGCAGGTGATGGAGCGGATCAAGGCCAAGACCGGTATTTTTACCTTTGTGGAATACGAGACTCTGGATGACCTGCTGATGCAGGTCAACCGGCTGTTTTAGGAGGGGATATGCCCAAGATTTTGGTGGTCGACGACGATTTGGACATCCTGTACATGGTCAAGGCCATCATGGAGAAGAGCGGCTTTGAGGTGGTCACTGCGTCCGACGGATATGAGGCCTTAAAAGTGATCAAGAAATCCCCGCCTGATTTGATGATCGCGGACTTGACCATGCCGGAAATCGACGGCTGGCGCCTGAGCATGAAGGTCAGGCAGGACGAGCGCTGCAAAAACATCCCCATCATCGTCTTAAGCGGCTTGTTGACCCAGGAAGAAAGCCAGCCCGAGCCCAACGAACCCTACAGCTGTTTGATGGCCAAGCCTTTTGACATGCTCAAACTCGCCGATAAGGTCAAAGAATTATTAAAAACTGGGACACATTAAAAACTGGGACATTAAAAACTGGGACACATTGACTTTTCTTAAAAAAGTCAATGTGTCCCAGTTTTTATCAATCCGTCCAGACTTCGGTGGTTTCAGGTGTGGATGGGGAGGCTGGCGCGCTTTCGTCTTGGGAGAAGGAACTGCGGCGGCCGCTGAAGCGTCTGGCCGGCGCGGGATGAAGGACTTGATGCACAATGCTTTCAGCCAGGGATTTGCCGATGGCCTTGATCGAGGCCAGATGCGGGGCCGTGGCTGTTTTTAAATCCGCCAGGCCGCGGTAGCCGTGTTTATACAGCATGCGCGCCCGGATGCGGCCCACCCCTTCCAGGGAAGCCAGCTCCAGCAATTCCGGCTTGATCCCATAGCGCATGCGCAGACGCAGGGCCTCCAATTCAAAGGTCAGCTTTTTGTAGCGCAGAAGCTCCGCGACCATGCCCGCGGCATACAAAAGCCAACCGGCGGACTCCACATGGCGGTAAATGTCCCCGGGGCCGATGTTAAAATCATCGCACATGGCCTCTTCCTTATCTTCGTCGATCCAGCGCGCCCACAGCCACATGGTCTTGAGCGTCGCGTAATACGTATAAACGTCCTGCAGGGGGGCCAGCTGGTTGGGCGTGATGATCAATTCGTCCTCGAGCTTGGCCGCCAATTGTTCCATCTCCTCATAATCAGCCTTGCCTACATTTAACAGTTCGCTGTCCGGACAGCAGGTGAGCATGTGCAGAAGCCCAAAGGTCGAGAAGGAATGGCCCTCGTGGATCTTGGTCAGGCCTTCGCGCAGGATCAGGCTGGTCATGGGGTCGATGTAAAGGCGGCTGGTGATTTGGCCGAAGGGTGTGGTGAAATATTTAAATCCGCTTTTGTCGATAAAGCCGTTTTTGTGCAGGTATTCGAAAATGTCGCCGACCATGCCGACTAAATTGACGCCCTGCTTCTGGTAGGAGAGGAAGGTGTGGTTGAGAAAATCGAACATGCTGTTGATATCATGCACATAGCCCGCGGCGATGGATGAAAGGATGTGGATGCGCAGGGCGGATTCAGACCCCAGTTTGGAGGTCACCGGCTCGGGCTTGGAGAGGACAAAGCGCTCGAACAGGGTGTTTTGCTCCGAGAGGGACTTGGCCATGAGCACCGCTTCCCCGTAATCATCGTATTGGGGCCGGCCGGCGCGGCCGGCGCATTGCTTGTATTCCGCGGTGGAGATGTACACCGAGCCCAGGCCGCTGGCATAGCGTTTGCAGTCGCGGATGATGGCGCGGCGGGCCGGCAGATTGACGCCGGCAGCCAGCGTCGGGGTGGAGCAGATCACCTTGATGATATTGCGCTTAAAATGCTCTTCGATCAACTGGCGCTGTTTGGGGGTCAGGCCGGCGTGGTGAAAGGCGCAGCCGGCCTTGAGGATGTCCGCCAATTTTTTGCAGACCTTGGTGGCGGCATGGTCCTCGCCGATCTCCTGCGCCAGTTGGTTGAGCATTTTCTTCTCCTCGGGCTTAAGGACCTTGGCCACCGACGGGCAGAGTTCCCGCGCCGCGGCCTGGGCACTGCGCCGGGAATTGACAAAGACCAGGACCTGGCCGCCGCCGCGCAGGGTGTCGAGGCTGAGCTTGCTCAGGTCCTCGTCCGCCTCTTCCCTGACTAAGCGGATGGAATCGTTGTTGAACATGATTTTCTCGTTGAAATAAACGCCTTCCTTCAAGGGGATGGGGCGCCAGTGGCTCAAGGCCAGATTGGCCCCGAGCCAGCCGGAGAGCTCCTGGGCATTGCTGATGGTGGCACTTAAGGCCAAAATCTGGATATCGGGTTTCATTTGCTTGATGCGCGCGGTGAGGATCTCCAGGGTGGGCCCGCGGCTGTCATCGTCGATGAAATGGATCTCATCCAGGACGATCACGGAAAGGCCGTTGATCAGCCACCCGGCCTTGGCGCGCAGGATGGAATCGACCTTTTCCGCCGTGGCGATGAGGATCTGGTAACGGTCCAAATATTGGCTGGGGGAATCCAGATCGCCCGTGGCGATGCCGATTTTGACCCCTAAGGGTTCATATTTCTTTTTGAAATCATGGTATTTTTCGCTGGCCAGGGCCTTGAGCGGGGCAATGTACAGGGCCTTGCCGCCGCGCTGAAGGATCGATTTGAGCATGCACAGCTCCGCGATCAGGGTCTTGCCCGCGGCCGTGGGCACGGCCATCACCACGTTTTTCTGCTCCAGGACGCCTTTGCGGATCGCCTCGGCCTGGGGCGGATGCAGGGTGCTGATGCCTGAGGCCGTAAAAATATCGATAAAGTTTTGCGGAAAGGCATGCTGGGACAATAAAGCTTTTAGGTCCATACCTGTTTCTAACATAAAGCCAGGACCTTGTCAATCCCGACGGAGGAACTTTTAGGTATTGACGCACGGAAATTTGAAAGCTAATATAAAATGTTATATATGCGTATCGTGGTTCAACGAGTCAAAGAAGCACGGGTCACGGTGGCGGGCCAAACTGTCGGACACATCCAAACGGGCCTGCTTATTTTTTTGGGCGTGGCCCAAAACGACACCCAGGCCTGCGCCGCTTCCCTGGCCAAAAAAGTTGCGGAATTACGCATTTTTGAAGACGGACAAGGTAAAATGAACTTATCGGCCCGGGAAGCGGGCGGCGCGTTTTTGGTCGTTTCGCAATTTACCCTTTACGGGAATTGTGACCATGGGCGCAGGCCTTCCTTTGATGAAGCGGCAGACCCGGCCAAGGGCGAAGAGCTGTACAATTATTTTGTGGCGCAGATAAAGCTGGCGGGTTTGGCGGTTGAAACCGGGCGCTTCAGGGCCATGATGGACGTTGCTTCCATCAACGACGGGCCGGTGACCTTTGTCATCGATACGCCGGGACCAAAGCATCCGGCGCCGCAGAAGCAGGGCTTGTGAAGTTCATTGATACGCACGCGCATATTGACCAGCTCGCGGATTTGCCGGGGGCCATGGGCCGCGCGCATGAGGCCGGGGTCAGCGCCGTTGTGGCCATGAGTGTTGACCTTGAGTCCATGCACAAGGTCCTGGAAATCCAGGCCCAATACCAAAGGCCCAGGATCTATGCGGCCTTAGGCGTTCATCCGGGCATGGTCAAGCCGCAGGAGCAGGCCCAGGCCTTTGAATTTATGCGCGGCCATCTCGCCCAGGCCGTTGCCGTCGGAGAAACCGGCCTGGATTACTGGTATAAGTGGGTGCGCAAGGATGATGTTGAGCGTCAAAAGCAAAAGGATTCTTTTGCTTATCATTTGCAGCTGGCCAAGGAGCATCAATTGCCCATTGTCATCCACAGCCGCGGGGCCTGGCAGGATTGTTTGCAGATGACGCTTGACTCCGGCGTTGCAGCTGCGCTGTTTCACTGGTACAGCGGGCCGCTGGATGTCCTGGATCAAATTTTGGCAGCCGGTTTTTATGTGTCCACCAGCCTAAGCGTGGCCTATAGCCCTGAATCCCAAAAGGCCATGGCCCAGGCCCCGCTGCAGAGGATTCTGGTGGAAACGGATTCACCGGTGCGTTATCGAGACGGGGAAGCAGCGTTTAGCGCTGAGCCCAAGGATGTGCTCAAGACCGTTGAAGCGCTTGCAAAGTTGAAAAATTTGGGCTTTCAGGAAGTTTTAAATCAAGTCAACGCCAACGCCATGGATTTTTTCGGCCTTAAAGATGAACAATAAATTTTTCTTCATTCCGGGGGTGCTGGGTCTGGGCCTGGTTGGATTTTGGCTCTGGTGCCAGAGGCCGGGCCTGCCGGTGGAGCGCATCTTGCCTGACAATCCGCTGGTCTTTATGCAATTGGTCCATCCGCGGGACCATATTGACCAGATGATCCATTCGGATCTGGGCAAAAGCCTCGCCGTCATAGACCTGCCCGACGTGCTTTCCCGCAATAATCTGTTGACCGGCGAAATCCGGGACATACAGCTCTGGCAAAGCGGCCTGGCCAAATTTTGGGACAATCCGCTGGTCCACAAATTCCTCGTCAAAGAGGCTGCGCTGGCCGTGTACCGCCAGGAGGGCAATTATTACGCCATCGCCGTGCTGCGCCTGACTTTATCGACGAGAATCGTCGAACTTTTAGGCCAGCTCTTCCATCAATGGGGCGAGGAGACGAGCGTCACCCAGCAGGAATATTTTGGCCGCGGCATCAATCATATACTTTTTAAAAAGCAGGGGGTGGGCCTGGCCTATGTGAGGATCAGGGATCTGCTCATCATCACCCCAGACCCGTCCAAACATTTGGAAGAAGTGGTGGATGTATATCAGCATAGGCGCCAGGCCCTGCAATTTGACCCCTCCTACAGCGTGATCCGGCATAACGCCTATCCCTCCGGCGATGGGCTGGTGTTTCTGAACCTCAACGGACTTGCGGACATTTGGCGGGGCCAGCCGGACGCCAGGCTTTCTTCCTGGGGCCAGCGTTCAGCCGCCTTTCCCTTGATCGGCCTATCTTTCAGGCCGGGCAAGATCAGCAAATACAAAATGGTCTTGGGCCTCAACGAAAAATATTTTTCCTCCCATCTGCAGCGGGTCTACAGCTGTCCGGCCCTGGCCAATGAGACCTTGAAATTAGTGCCGGTCAACGCCATCTTATATCAATGGGCCGGATGCTATGATCTGCAGGAGGTCTGGGGCCTGGCCAAGGCCAGGATCGATGACCGTCCCGGCCTGGCCAAGGACCTTTACACCTTGAAGGCCGGTTTCGAAAAATCTTTTCAGGTCAGCATCAGGCACGACATTTTGCCCGTCCTGGGCCAGGAGATCGGCGGGTATTTGACGGACATTGATATGCAGGGCACCTATCCTTATCCGCGCATCCTGATTTTCGTCAAGGTCCAGGACCGCGCCAAGGCCGATGCGGTACTGGCCAAGCTGGCCCAAAATCCCATCGCGGCGGTGGAAAAAGAGACGTATAATCAAGTGGACATCCATTATCTGGCCCTGCATGCGGGGGCGAACATGGACCCAGGCTATGGGTTCCTGGGCGATTATCTGCTGGTGGCCAGCAGCCGGCAATTGCTGAAGCTGTCCATCGACGCTTACGGGGATTCCCTGCATTCCATCGAGGCGGATGACACCGTGGCGCAGTTGGGCCTGGACAACGGGAACAAATTCCATTCCATGGCCGTGATGAAAACCGCGGAACTTTCCCGACGGGCCCAGGATTTTTTGGGCTGGCTCGACCGTTATTTGTCCGGCCAGGTGTCCATGGCCGCGGCCTACCGGCAGGACGGGGACAGCAAGAAGCAGGAGATCGACGAGGCCATTGCGGACAAGAACGCGGAACTGGTCCTGGCCCAGCGCAAATTAAGCCAGCTTAAAAGCACCTCCTTGACCGAGATCACCCTGGAAGAATCGGAATGGGTGAGCGGCGCCATCGAGAACCTTAACCGCCAGGAAACGTCCATCCGCGAGGACATCGCCAATTACAAGGCGCAGAAAGACGATCTGGCGCATCTGCTGGACAATTATGCCGTCGGCGCCCAGTCGGCCAAATTGACCATGTATGACATGGAAAACGTGGTGTCCCCGGTCTTGAAAGGCCTGGAGTCCATCGACACCCAGGCCGTGACCGTGCGTTTCGGGGACAGGATTTTGGAAACGGAATTTTTAGTCAAATGAGAATATTCTGGACCTTCGGGGCTTTGCTGTTGATTTGCATCACCCAGAGCGGTTGTGAGCTCCTCTCCCTGCCGGGACAAATCATCGGCGGCATGTTCGGGCTGGCCGGCCAGGCCATGAATGTGGCCTCCGCAGTCCCGATGCCGCCTCCGTGGATGTTTTTTTAACATGCACACGATCACCCATAAACAAGTCATTGCCCAGGACATCAAAAAAATCGACATGACCGCGCCGGCCATCGCCTCCCGCGCCCTGCCCGGCCAATTTGTCATGGTGACGCCGGTTTTGGGGGAACACCAGGTCCCCTTGACGATCATCGACAAGGACGAGCGGCGCAGTGTGATTTCGCTTCTGGTCCATGAAGTGGGTCCGGCGACAAAGGCCTTGGGCGCCCTTGCCATCGGAGACCAGGTCCATCAGCTCGTGGGGCCTTTGGGGCGCGCGGCCCAGCTCGACAAATACGGACTGGTCATTTGTGTGGCCACCGGCATCGGGGCGGCCCAGATGCTGCCGATCTGCCGGGGCCTGAAGAAAAAGGGGAACAAGGTCATCGGCATCATCGGCGCCAAGTCCAAGAAGGTGCTGATGCTCGAGTCCCAGATGCGGGTGGTGTGCGATGAGATTTTCATCACCACCAACGACGGCAGTTACGAACGCAAGGGCCTGGCCACGGGCGTCTTGAAAGAGCTTCTGCATAAATACAATGTCCAGCGGGTGTATGCCATCGGTTCGGTGGACATGATGCAGGCCGCCAGCCAAATGGCGCTGGAAAAAAATATCCCCATCCGGGTGACCTTAAACCCGTATATGGTCAACGGCCTGGGCCTGTGCGCCTCCTGCAGGGTCAGGATCAACGGGCAATGGCAGCTGGCCTGCGTGGACGGCCCGGAATTCGACGGGCACAAGGTGGATTATCAGGATTTGGCCAAACGCACCAACGCAAGGGAGTCCAAGGCATGGGAAAACCAGGGCCGAACATCATTCTCAAGGAGACCAGGGTTCGCGGGTTTGGTGAAGTCTCTTTGGGTCTCAACAAAAAGGTAAGCCAGGACGAGTCGCGGCGCTGTCCTCAATGCGCGCAAGCCACCTGTTTGACCGGCTGTCCCTTGGGGGTCGATATTCCCGGCTTCATCCGTTATTTGCGCGAAGGGGACGCGACCCAGGCCCTGGAGCGCATCCGCAAGGACAATCCTTTTCCGGCGGTGTGCGGCCGCATCTGCCCGGCGCCCTGCGAAGAGGCCTGCGTGTTCCACGCCGACGGCGTGCCCATTGCCATCAAAAATTTGGAACGCTTTGCCGCGGATGCCGGCCAATGGAAGCTGGAGAAGCGCGTGCCCGCACAGCCCCGGCAAAAAATCGCGGTGATCGGCTCCGGGCCCGCGGGCATGGCCGCGGCCTATTATTTGGCCAAGGCCCAGATGGGTGTGACTGTTTTTGAGGCGGCGCACGCGCCCGGCGGGCTCCTGCGCTTCGCGGTCCCGGAATTCCGCCTGCCCCAGAAGGTGCTCGACGATCAGTTTGCCTTGCTGGCCCATATGGGGGTCGAGGTCAAAACCGATGTGGTCTTTGGCCGCACCATGATGATTGACGAGCTGTTTATGCAGGGCTATGCCGCCGTATTGCTGGCCGTCGGTGCCAGCCTGCCGCGTTTCAGCGAATTGCCGGGCGCTGATCTGGCCGGGGTGTATTATGATGTGGAATTCTTAAACCGCATGCAGTCCGTCCATAAGGAAGACGCCCTCAAGGCGGCAAAACAGCAGGGCATCACAGGGGCCAAGACCGTGGTGGTGGGACGCGGCCGTTCAGCTTTTGACGCTGCCCGCTTAAGCGCGCGGCTGGGCAGCCAGGTCAGGCTGGTCTTTGATGGCCTCGAGGAGCAGGCCGGCGTTCATCCCGGGATCTTGAAAGAGACGAGGGACGAGGGCATTGAAATTTTGACCCTGAGGGTCCTGGAAATGGTGGGAGATGACGCAGGTTGTGTCACCGGCGTCAAGTGCCGGGCCTTGGACCTGATCGAACAGGCAGGGGGATTGAAACTGGAACCATCAGCCCAGGACCCTGTTGTCCTGGAGGCTGAAACCGTGATCATGGCCAACGGCTGCAGGCCGAACGGGTTTTTGAAGCAGTATCTGCCGCAGTTAAAATGCGATGAGGACGGGCTTTTGAGTGTCGACCGGGAAACCGGCATGACCAGCATGGACAAGGTCTTTGCCTGCGGCTCGGCCGCGGCCGCCGGGAATTCGGTGGTGGAGGCCTTTGCCGACGGCAAGGCCGCGGCGCAAAAAATCATCCGTACCCTGGGCTGACCATGAAAAGCATCCAAGATATCTTAGACCAAAAAGCCCGCCGCCGGCCGATCACCATGCTGACCGCCTACGATTATCCCATCGCCTCCTTCATCGACGAGGCGGGCCTAGACATCATCCTGGTGGGCGATTCCCTGGCCAATGTGGTGCTGGGCCTTAACTCCACCACCGAGGTGGGCATGAAGGAGATGCTGCACCACACCCGGGCCGTGGCCCGCGCGGTCAAAAAAGCCTTGCTCGTCGCAGACATGCCTTTTGAAGCGTATCAGCTCAACCCCAGCGCCGCTGTGGACAATGCCCGGCAATTGATCGCGGCCGGCTGTCAGGCGGTGAAATTGGAATGGTTCAAGGATTGCCCCAAGGTGGCCGCGGCCATTATCAAGGCCGGGATCGCGGTGATGGGGCATGTGGGCCTTACC
This sequence comes from uncultured Planctomycetales bacterium, assembly GCA_964483785.1. GTDB lineage: Bacteria > Omnitrophota > Gorgyraeia > Zapsychrales > Fredricksoniimonadaceae > JABDGZ01. The sequence goes on along the minus strand of CAZACW010000005.1, from coordinate 27,040 downwards.
CCTCAGACCGCCCAGCAGTTGGGCGGCATGAAGGTGCAGGGCAGGGACGCGGCCTCAGCCAAGGCCATTATGGAGGGGGCTGAACTTTTGCAGGGAGCCGGATGTTTCAGCGTGGTTTTGGAATGTATTCCGCTCGAATTGGCCCGGACCATCACCGGCCGCTTGAGCGTCCCTACCATCGGCATCGGCGCCGGCCCGCATTGCGACGGCCAGGTCCTGGTGATCCATGATCTGCTGGGCCTTGTGACCCGCTATCATCCCAAATTCAGCAAAAAATACGCGGATTTGGGGCCGCAGATCCTGGAAGCGGTCAAAAAGTATAAGACGGAAGTGCTCTCTGGCCAATTCCCCGACGATGCCCATTCTTTTCATGAATCTCATTCTTCTGTCCAGCCCTGATTTTATCAGCCCTTCCCGCGTGCGGCTGACCGGCCGCAGATTTGACCATATCCAGGACATTCTCAAGGCCAGGAAGGGCCAGGTTTTATCTGTGGGCAGGATCAACGGCCTGATGGGGCAGGGGACCGTGGCCCATAAGACAAAGGAGGCGCTGGAACTTGATGTCACATTCAGCCAAAAACCTCCCCAGGCCCTGCCTTTGACCTTAATTTTGGCCCTGCCCAGGCCGCCCATGCTAAAAAGAATTCTGTTCTCTGCCGCGATGTTGGGGGTCAAACAGATCATTCTCCTGAATTTCAGCCGCGTCGAGAAAAGCCTGTGGCAATCCTCAGCTTTACAAGCCGGCGCCATTAAAGAACAGTTGATTTTAGGTTTAGAGCAGGCCCTTGACACGGTCCTGCCCAAGGTTAAACTTATAAAGCGGTTTAAACCCTTTGTCGAAGATCAGCTGCCTGCTTTAATGAAAGGAAAACAGGCCCTCGTAGCCCATCCGTATCATCGATTGGCCGAGGGAGGGGAAACCCGGGCGCAGGACCCGATGATCGGCGCTATGAAAAAAGTATTGATCATCGGCCCGGAAGGCGGCATTCTGGATTATGAAATCGGCCTGCTTCAAAAAGCCGGCTGCCAAATCCTGGATTTAGGGCCGAGGATTTTAAGGACGGACAATGTGCTTCCATTGATAGTCGGAAGGCTGTTTTAAAGTTGCTTTTTAAGGGCCTTTTGATAGAATAATCGTTCCTTATGGCCCAAGCTGATGTAATGGATAAAATCGTCGCCCTGGCCAAACGCCGGGGCTTTATTTTTCAGTCTTCCGAAATATATGGCGGCCTCAGCGGCGCCTGGGACTACGGCCCCTTGGGGACGGAACTCAAGCGCAATGTCAAGAACGCCTGGTGGCAGTCTGTGGTCCATTGGCGCGATGATGTCGTCGGCCTGGATGCCAGCATCCTGATGCATCCCATGACCTGGAAGGCCTCGGGCCACACGGACAATTTTGCCGACATGCTGGTGGAATGCAAGCAATGCAACAAGCGCCTGCGTCCGGACCATATCCAAAACAACCGATGCCCCCAATGCGGCCATACCGCTTTTTCCGAACCCCGCGCCTTTAACCTGATGCTTAAAACCAGCGTCGGCGCCATGGAAGATTCATCGTCGCTGGTGTATTTAAGGCCGGAAACCGCCCAGGGCATTTTCGTGAATTTTGGCAATGTCCTGGATTCCACCCACCGCAAACTGCCGTTCGGGATCGCGCAGATGGGCAAGTCCTTCCGCAACGAGATCACGCCGGGCAATATCACCTTCCGGACCCGTGAATTTGAGCAGATGGAAATCGAGTATTTTTGCGCGGCCCAGCAGGCCCCTGAGAAATACCGAGAGTGGATCAAGGAACGCTTCCAATGGTACAAGGACCTGGGCCTGAAGCAGGACCATTTGAGACTGCGCGAACACGGCAAGGACGAATTGGCCCATTACGCGGCTGGATGCACGGACGTCGAATATCATTTTCCCTTCGGCTGGTCCGAGCTGGAAGGCATTGCCAACCGCGGGGACTATGATTTGAAGCAGCATGCCAAATTTTCCGGCAAGGACTTACAGTACCAGGACCCGGTGACCACGGAAAAATTTTTTCCCCATGTCATCGAGCCTTCCGGCGGCTGCGACCGCGCCACCCTGGCCTTTCTGGTGGATGCCTACCATGAAGAGACGGTGAAGGACGCCCTGCGGGTGGTCTTGAAATTCCACCCCAAACTGGCGCCCATCAAGGTCGCGGTTTTGCCCCTGCTGAAAAAGAACGAGGGCATCGTGGCCCTGGCCAAGAAAATAAAATCCGAACTTCAAAAAGACATGGTTTGCGTGTATGATGATACCGCCGCAATCGGGAAATTGTACCGCCGCCAGGACGAAGTGGGGACGGTCTTTTGCGTCACCGTGGATGTGCAATCACTCGAGGATAAGCAGGTCACCGTGCGTCACAGGGACACCATGCAGCAGGAGCGTGTCCCCATCGCACGTTTGGCGGGATATTTGAAGGAAAAACTCTAATTAAAGAAAGGCAGTAACGCAATGGCCAAAAAGCATGTGTTTTCTTACGGCGCCGGCAAGGCGGAAGCGAAAGGTACGGATTTAACCAAGAATGTCCTGGGAGGCAAGGGCATCGGCCTCATGGAGATGACCTCCATCGGCATTCCCGTGCCCGCGGGTTTCACGGTCAGCATCCAGACCTGCGAGGAATATTACAAACTCGGCCGCAAACTTCCGGCAGGCCTGGAAAGGCAAGTGCGCGAGGCGGTCTTGAAACTGGAAAAAGTCACCGGCAAGAAATTAGGGGATGAAAAGGACCCCTTGCTGGTGTCCGTGCGCTCAGGCGCCGCGCGTTCCATGCCCGGCATGCTTGAGACCATTCTGAATCTGGGGCTGAATGACAAGAGCGTCGAGGGGCTGGCGCGCAAGACCGGCAATCCCCGCTTTGCCTATGATGCCTACCGCCGTTTCATCCAGATGTACGCCTCAACGGCCATGGGCCTTTCCAAACAGCCGATGGAGGACATGCTGCATGAGATGAAGCACCGCATCGGGGTCCACAGCGACCCGGAAATCCCCGCCGATAAATTGAAAGAACTGTGTTTCGCCTTCAAGGATTTTTACAAGAAAAACAAGGGCCAGGAATTCCCCCAGGACCCCTGGAAACAGCTGTGGGGCGCCATCATGGCCGTATTTAACAGCTGGGAGGCGGAAAAGGCCCAGACCTACCGTAGGGTGGAGAAAATCACGGACCTTAAAGGCACGGCTGTCAACGTGGTGCAGATGGTCTTCGGCAACAAGGGCGATAAAAGCGGCACCGGCGTCTGCTTTACCCGCGATCCCAATACCGGCGAGAACATTTTTTACGGCGATTACCTGATCAATGCCCAGGGCGAGGACGTGGTGGCCGGCATCCGCACTCCTTTAAAATTATCCACCTTGAAAGAGCAGATGCCCAGGGCCTACGCCCAGTTGTGCGCGGTGCGCGCCATCCTGGAATCCTATTATAAGGAAATGCAGGACCTGGAATTTACCGTCGAGGATGAAAAGCTGTACATGCTGCAGTGCCGCACCGGCAAACGCTCGCCCATGGCGGCCTTCCGCATTGCCTTGGACCATGCCACCGAGCCTTTGCTGACTAAAGCGCAGGCCAATGATCTGGTCAAGAAAGGGTATTTGCCGAAGGCCTACGCGCAGGCCGCGCTTAAGCCTGTCATCACCCAGCAAGAGGCGGTAAACCGCATCTCTGCCGAAGACATTGAGCGCTTGTTTTATCCTGTCATTGATACCCACAAAACCGGCATTGATCAGCTGAAAAATCTGCGCCTGGGCAGCGGCATCAATGCCGTGCCTGGCGCCGCGGCCGGCCGCGTCGTGTTTACCGCCGAGGAAGCGGAAAAACACGCGCATAAGGGCGAGCGCGTGATTTTAGTCCGCAAGGAGACCAGCCCCGAAGACGTGGGCGGCATGCACGCGGCCAAGGGGATCTTGACCGCCACCGGCGGCAAGACCTCGCACGCGGCCGTCGTGGCCCGCGGCTGGGGCAAATGCTGCATCGTCGGCTGTGAGGCGCTGAACATCAATTACAATGACAAGCTGATGACCTTCGGCGGCAAGATGATCAAGCAGGGCGATTTCATCACCTTGGACGGTTCTTCAGGGGAAATTTACCACGGGGACCTGGCCCTCAAGGAGCCGGAACTGCCGCAAGCGTACTACACCATTCTCAAATGGGCGGATACTTTTCGCACCATCAAGGTCCGCACCAACGCGGACACGCCCTATGACGCGCTCAATGCCATCAAGATGGGCGCCCAGGGCATAGGCCTGTGCCGCACCGAGCACATGTTCTTCGACACCGAAGAGAGGCGACTGGCCATCCAGGAAATGATCGTCGCTGAAACCTTGGAAACCCGCGAATTGGCCTTGTCCAAACTGCTGCCGTTTCAGCGCGATGATTTCTACGGGATTTTCAAGGCCATGGACGGCTATCCGGTGACCATCCGCCTGATCGATCCTCCCTTGCATGAATTTACCCCCAAGGACCACGCCGGCCTGGAAAAGCTGAGCAAGATGACCGGGATGTCCATCGAGAAGATCAAGCACCGCTGTGAACAGCTGCATGAATCCAATCCCATGCTGGGCCACCGCGGCTGCCGCCTGTGCATCACCTATCCGGAAATCTTAGACATGCAGATCACGGCCATTATTGAGGCCGCGTTGAAGTGCCGCAAGGAAGGGATCAAGGTTTTTCCTGAAATCATGCATCCGTTGACCATGGATAAAAAAGAGTTTAAAATACTGGAGTTGCGCACCCGTGCGGTGGCTGACCGGCTGATCAAGGAAGCCGGGGTGAAACTGCCGTATCTGGTGGGCACCATGATCGAGATCCCGCGCGCAGCGCTGTTGGCGGATGAGATCGCTGAAACCGCGGAATTTTTCAGTTTCGGCACCAATGATCTGACCCAGATGACCTTGGGACTGTCGCGCGATGATGCCGGCCGTTTTCTGCCGGTGTACGTGGCCAATGAAAAAGAAGGGGGCAAGGGCATTTTTAGGGAAGACCCCTTCCAGAGCCTGGACCAGGACGGTGTCGGGAAATTAGTCAAGCTCGGCATCGAGCTTGGCCGCAAAACCCGCAAGGACCTGAAAATCGGGATCTGCGGCGAGCATGGCGGCGAGGCCACCAGCGTCAAGTTCTGCCACCGCGTGGGCATGAATTATGTGTCTTGTTCGCCGTACCGTGTGCCCATTGCCCGTCTGGCTTCAGCCCAGGCGGCCTTGAGCGAAGCAAAAGGCGCATACGCCCAAAAGACGGCCAGGAAAAAATAATATATGGACCCGATTAAGTCCTATCTTAAAGAGATCAAGAACATTCCCTTGCTGACGGCCGAGGAAGAAATCACCCTGGCCAAGAAGATCCAGCGGGGGGACAAGAGGGCGCGCGAGCAGATGATCCGCTCCAATCTGCGCTTAGTCATCAGCATCGCCAAACGCTATACCAATCTCGGCATCGCCTTAAGCGATCTGATCGAGGAAGGCAATATAGGCCTGATGCGCGGGGTGGACAAATTCGACCCCCACAAGGGCTTCCGGTTTTCGACCTACGCGGCCTGGTGGATCAAGCAGGGCATTTCCCGCGCCATCATCGACCAGGGCAAGATGATCCGGGTGCCGGTGTACCTCAACGAAGAGATTCACAAATACCGTAAGATGGTCGAGAAATTGACCCAAGCCCTGCGCCGCCGGCCCACCACCGCGGAGGTGGCCAAGAAGCTGAAGGTGCCGATGGAAAAGGTCCGCGAGCTCGACGGCGCCATTGCCAAGATGTCCAGCCTGGACGCGCCCTTAGGCGAAGACGGCGAAGGCCAGATGCTGGATGTTCTGGAAGATGAAAACATGGCGGCACCCGATGAGTCCGTGACCGCGTTCTTGAACAAGGAGCGGGCCCAGACCATCTTGAAAGGCCTGGACGCGCGGGAAAAGACCATCATTGAATTGCGCTTCGGCCTTAAAGAAGGCCAGCAGGCGCATACCCTGGCCCAGATCGCCAAAAAGCTTGGCATTTCCCGCGAGCGGGTGCGCCAGATCGAAGATTTGACCATGGAAAAAATGAAGAAAATGCTCAATGAAAAGGACCAGTAAACGCAAAACCTAAGCTTATGCCCGTCAAACGTAAACCTATCTTCGTACTGATCCTTCCCAGATTCGAGGACATTTTTCACTCTTTTTATACCGGCGAGATCACCAAGGGCGTCAATCTCGCGGCCAGCCGCCTGAACGTCGATTTTCTGGTGCATATCACCGACCGCGCCGACCACGGCAGCTGGCTGGACGCCACCCTGCTGGACCGCAAGCACGTCGACGGCATTCTGTTCGCGGACATCGACAATGATGTGGAGATCGTCAAAAAGGCGATCATGCGCCAGATGCCCTGCCTGGTGCTCAATAATGTGATCCAGGAGCCCATCAATTACATCGCCATCAATAATTACGAGGCGGCCAAACAAGTTGTTGAGGAATTCATCAAGCGCGGCCACAAGCGCATCGCCACCATCGCGGGGGACACCTCGACCCAGGCCGGCATCGCGCGCCTGGACGGCTATTGCGACGCGCTTAAAAAACACCATATTGAGCTGGAAGACACCTACGTGAAATACGGCGGATTCTTGCGCACCCCGGCGCGCGAGGCGGCCCAGGAACTGTTCAAATTAAAACAAAGGCCCACGGCCATTTTCGCGGCCTCGGATGTGATGGCCCTGGAAGTGATGGACGTGGCCAAACAGAAAAAAATCGCCGTGCCCGCCGAGCTTGCGGTGTGCGGCTTTGACGACAATCCTTTGCGCGCCCACAGTTCCATCCCGTTGGCCACGGTGGCCCAGCCTTTGATCGAGATGGGGCGAAGAGGCCTGGAAATGCTGTATCTGATCAGCCGCGGCAAGGCCAAGCTCCCGGTCAAGGAATTGCTGACGACCAAATTGATCAAGGCGGAATCTTTAGGAAAGGCTTGAGCGCATGAAGGTCACGGATTTAAAAAAACATATCCGCGATATCCCCGACTTTCCCAAGGAAGGGATCATTTTCAAGGACATTTCCACCCTGCTCAAAAACCCGCAGGCCTTCGGCAAGTCCATCGACACCCTGGCCGCGGCCTTCAAACAGGCCAAGGTCAAATATGTCGTCGGGGTGGAGGCGCGCGGCTTTATTTTCGGGGCGGCCTTGGCCTATAAGCTGGGCGCCGGGTTCATCCCCGTGCGCAAGAAAGGCAAGCTCCCTTATAAGACCAAAAGCGTCACCTATCAGCTGGAATACGGCATGGACACCCTGGAGATCCATGAGGATGCTCTGCCCACCAACGCCCGGGTCTTGGTGGTGGATGATCTTTTGGCCACCGGCGGCACGGTCAGGGCCGTGGTTGACCTCTTGATGACCCAAAAGGTCAAGATCGTCGGTGTCGCTTTCTTGGTTGAACTGCAGTTTTTGAAGGGCAAGGAAAAGCTTAAAGACCTTCCGATTTACTCGGTCATCCAGTATTGATCCCCATGAAGATCTCCCTGATTTTTTTGTCGGTCCACGGCGTTTGCGCCTTGGCCCTGTTTTGGGGCGCGCGCAAATTTAAGATCAGCAAGCGCTGGGCCGCGCTGTGCACGGCGCTGTTTTCAATCAGCGCGCCGGCCGTGTTCCTGGTGTGGGGGCCGTACCGTTATGTTTGGCTCTATGCCGCGGCCTGGGGCTTTTTTTTACTGTTGGCCAAGGGCCTGGAGCGGTTTTACTTTTTTTTGCGCTCGCAGGAATCCCTGGTCCGCTATCTCTTTTGGGCCGCGGTGTGCGTTTTCTGCGGCGCGGATTGGCTTTTGAGTATCGGCGAGATCAATCTGCGCCGGGATGAGCTGACTTTCTGGTCCTATGCCGTGCGCATCCATCCGGATGCCGGCCGCTTGGTGCATTTGGCGGATGCTTATGACAGGGCGCACCAGCCGGATAAAGCCAAGGACTTGTACCTAAAGGCGGTCCAGGCGAATCCGCGGGCCTTGGCCGCGTATCAGGGGCTGGGGCGGTTGGCCCGCGCCGAGGGGCATTGGCAGGAAGCCGTGGAGGACGGCCGACAGCTGATCAGCCTGGATCCCCGCGCGCGGTCTGCCTATCTGGACCTGGGCGAGGCCTACCGGGCCTTGGGGGAAACACCCAAGGCCGTGGAGACCTACAGCCGGCTCCTGGAACTTTTTCCCGATGATGAGAAAATCCATGTGCAGGTGATCGAGGCCTACGGCCGCGCCATCGCGGAATCTCCCCGCGACGATCTCTACAAGGAAAAGCGCGAAGAGGCCCTGGCGGAATTCGAGCAATTGTCCAAACGCAAGCATTACAATGCCGGGGACTATTACAATTTGGGGTTTTTGTACGAGCAGGTGGGCGGCAAGGATGAGGCCATGCGCTTTTATGCCAAGGCCCTGCAGATGAAACCGGATTATCCCAGCGCCTTGTATAACCTTGCGGATTTGTACCGGGACACGGGGAATTTCAAGGAGGCCTTGGGGCTGTACGCGCGGCTGGTGCATGTCCATCCCCGGGAGGTGCAGGCGTACTTGAACATGGGGGAAATTTTTAATGCCATGGGCGATCCGCCGCGGGCCCGCCAATTTTATTTGAAGGTGGTCAAGCTAAGCCCTGATAACGGCGATGCCTATTTTCATTTGGGGTACTTGAGCGAATCGCAGGGGGAGTTGAGGGAGGCTGAGAATTATTATGAGAAGGCCGTTGAGGTCGCGCCTAAAAATGCGGAAGCTTATTATAATTTGGGCAATGTGTACGCGAGTTTGGGGCAGAACGCCGAAGCCATCGCTTCCTATTTAAAAACCGTGGGGATCAACCCTTCGCACCAGGATGCCTTTGTCAATCTCTCGATCCTCTCGTTTAAATCCAGGGACTTTCAAGGGGCCATTCATTATCTGGAAAATGCCCGGGCTTTGGGTTATAATCCTCCGTCTGAATATCTGAAAACACTTGAGCCGTATCGGAAATGAATTTTTTGGATGTAAATTTGTAATGCTGTGGAATATAGTCAACCCGTCCTGCGGACGGGGCGCCTGGTCGTTTTTCTAGAAAAAAATTAAGGAAACGACACGGGCGGCTTGAACTTTTCTAAGTAAAATTTATTAAGATTGTGGAAGTTCTGCGCCTGTAGCTCAAATTGGATAGAGCGAGACACTCCTAACGTCTAGGCTGTTGGTTCGATTCCAACCAGGCGCACCATTCTCCCACCCGTCGGGTATGCCCGAATTTCCTGTAGAGGTAATAGCGGGGCGGTTCATAATGGACCTCGGCGGTAAACGGCTCCAGGAATTTGTCCTTCACCAGATCTTCCCTCACCAAAAATGTGTTGACCCCCGTGAAATTGCTACCCACCAGGCAATAGCCTTTCTCCCGGCCCAGCAATTCGAAAGATTTCAGGCTTGCCCCGAAATGGCTGGTGATGGGAAACACCTTGTTAGGCTCATACTTGACCACAAATTCCACCGGCGGCCGGAATATCGCGTTATATTCCAGCACCACCACGCGCGGCCGGTAGTTCTGGATCGCTTTCCACACCCAATAATCATTGCCGTCGATATCAATGGTCAAAAGATCAGGTTCCTTGGGGCAGGACAGGGAGCCGAGCAAATCTTCGATATTTTCGGCATAGATGAAGGCTTGTTTTACCTTGAGCTTGTTTTGGTCGATGAGGAATTTGAATTGTTCTTGGATGGAGCGGACGTATTGTTCCTTGCCTTCCAGCCAGCAGCCCTGCCAGCCTAACAAAAGCAGGAAGGTGGTGTTGGCGATGTTCCCGTCGCCGATGCCAAACTCAACAAAGAACCGGTTGGTGGTCCCGATGCGCCGGAAAATTTCCTGGATCATGCCGTCTTCCCCGTGCTGGGAAAAGTACTGGAATTCGTAGCGGTTTAATTTTTTGGGGTCGGCATAGCGGGGATCGTCAAAGAGGTTTTTTTGGATGTAATCATCGATCAGGATATTGTTGGAAACTTCGATTTCATGCCGGATCCTCTCGAGATTGTCCTGAAGGTCCAGATTGCAAAGACGACCCCAGCGCCGGACTAAGTTTTTAAGCGTATTTTTTATCATAGACAATGGCCTCAAACGAGGTGATTTATGGTAGGATTTTAGCCGGAACAGCTTTTCGAATTCTACATAAATTTGCGCGCCAAAGCAATATGAATAACGCCAAGTTCATCCTCCCGGTCCTGGTTTTGCTTTTTTACCTGCCTGGCCTGGGCAATGGTTTTGTCAATTGGGACGATCCGTATATTTTTAAAGAGAACCCCCTGGCCCAGGATTTTTCCTGGCATGGTTTGCAGCGCATGAGCGCGGATCTCTGGGGCGGCCATTACCACCGTTTTTTGCCTTTGTCCATGGCCATCCAGGCCTTGGAATACAAAGGCCTGGGGCTTGAGCCGACCGGATATCATTTGATCAGCGTCCTGCTCCATGCCGTGAATGCCGGTTTGGTGTATGGGCTGGTCGAGTCCCTGACCCTGATGAGGGGCGCGGCCCTGGCCGCGGCCTTGATATTTGGGCTTCATCCGATGGCTGTCGAGCCGGTGGTCTGGGTAACCGCGGGCCATTATCCCGTCGGCGCCTTTTTCTTTTTGATGACTTTATTGATTTATGTGCAGGGGCTGCGCCGTTTAACGCGTCCATTATTATACCGAGCAGCGACCCTGCTCATGTATGGATTGGCCTTGTTATCCTACAGTCAAATGGCCCTGTCCCTACCTTTGGTTTTGGTGGCGACAGATTATTATTGTTATGGAAAAATCAGATGGGGCCAGGTCTTTCGCAAAGCTCCTTACCTTGTTCTGGCTGTCTATTTCGGCAAACTTTCCTTGCAAGCGGCCTATCACGGCCCCGGAGGGCAGAAGCCCACCTTTCTGATGCATCATGCCGGTTTATTCACCCGGATGAATTTATCCAGCGAAGCTTTGTGGATTTATATTCAAAAATTTTTTGCTCCGGCTGACCTTAGCTGTATTTATCCCATGCGTTATTATGTCCATAAGCATTTGTTCTTGTATTCCATGGCTGGACTTTTGATCACATGGTTGTTTTATTTACGCAGGCATCACATCGGCTGGCAAAGAAGTTTTTTGGGCTTGTCCTGGTTTTTGCTGACCATGGCGCCGTTTCTGCATCTTGTGGGGTTAAGCGAATCCATTATTTATGACCGCTATTTTTATCTGCCGTCTTTTGGCCTGGTGCTGATGCTCGCCGGGATTTGGGAAGCATGGTGTGCGGACAAAGGGGCGCAGGTCTTGATCAAAAAGGCCGTTATCGCAGCGGCCCTGGCGTGGTTTATTTGGATACTCTGCATCGGCCAGCGCCAAATCGCGTTATGGCAGGACAGCGGCAGATTATGGACCCGGGTGATGGCCCTTTATCCGGCCTTTCCCGATGCCTATCTTAACCGTGCGGATTATGAAAGGTCCATTCATGAACCAGGAAAGGCCATGAAGGACATGATTCAATATCATAGGCTTGCGCATTTGAGAGTGAGGCCATAGAATAAAGGTCATGATGCGTGTTTTAGCCGCCGTAGTCATCCTTCTACTTTATATAGGCGACAGCACCAGGGCCTGGGCCTATATCGATCCCGGCTCAGGCGGATATCTCATCAGCTCCATACTCGCCGCTGTCGGCAGTCTCTTCGCCTTTGCTTCTGCCATCGTCATTCATTTTTTCCGCAATATCCTGGGCAAAAACATCATTTGGTTATGGCGCCGTCACCGGATAGTCTTCATTCTCGGCATCCTGTTGGCCTTATCAGGGGCCGGATATTGGGTTTATCGCGCCGTCTATGAGCCGCCCATCGCCAAATTTGACCCGAAACTCTCGGGCGCGCACATCCTGGATCCCGCGCGGGTCGCGCCGGGCTACAATCTTTACGAAGGCCGCCTGATCGACAATCAGGGCCGCTTCATCAAGCAATGGTCGAGCATTTATTTGGGCGTGATCGACAAGAACGGCGATTATTACGCGCAGAAATATTACGAGGCGCCCTTGTGGGGCCGCTACACCTGGGACGACAAGGTGGTTTGGGAAAAGCATTTTCCCATCCACCACGAGCTGGTGCTCACCCCGCAGAATACCGTCATCACCTTCACCAAGGAGGTGCACCCCTACAACGGCCGCGACGTCGAGTTTGACGTGATCTTGGAATATGACAAGCAGGGCCAAGAGCTTGACCGTTTTTCCATTTGGGACCATTTAAAGGAATTCCAGCACTTTCACCGCAAGCTGGAATTAGACATGCCGGCCAGCATTCCCATCCCCAAGGAGCACCGCATGGAGCAAAGCGTGTTCGGCGGCCATTACGATTATTATCATCTCAACACGCTCTCCATCATCCCGGCCAATGACCGCCAGGGCCTGCACCCGGCCTTTAATCCGGGCAATTGGCTGATTTCTTTCCGCCACGGGAGCATGGTCTTTATTTTGGACAGGGACACCCATCATGTGCTTTGGAGCGCCGTCGACAATCAGGTCAGGGACCGCCTCGAAGGCCCGCACGCGCCGGTGATGATGGCCGACGGCAATATCGTGATCTTGGACAACGGCCGCTACCGCAAATGGTCGAGGATCATTGAACTGGACCCCGCGACCTTAAAAATCCTTTGGCAGTACCGCGACAAAAAATTCTATTCGCTCTCCCAAGGGTATGTACAGGTCCTGCCCAACGGCAACATCCTCGTCACCGAGGCTGAGGAAGGCCATGTCTTTGAATTGACGCCGGACAAGAAAATCGTCTGGGAGTTTTACCACCCTGACCAGCAGAACGCCAAGAATTCGACGGACAAGGATAAATGGGGCCTGCGCCAGGAAATTTACCGCATGACCCGCTACCCGACGGAATGGATCGACCCGTTAATCGGGAAATAGGGGACAGCGCCCTATTTTCCTAATTTTCAGGACGGAATTTATATGTCTTTCGCTGACCAGGTACGGTCCAAATTAAAAGAGTTGGAAGAACCACGCTTTGACCCGGCTTTATCCGGAGCTCATTTGCGCCAGCCTGCCAAAATGTCCCCAGGGTATAATCTGTTTGATGGTCATTTGATCGATGCCAAGGGCCAGGTCATCAAGAAATGGGGGGCGCGCTATCTGGGCCTGCTTTTGCCCGACGGCCGCTATCTGGCCCAGAAGGCGTATGAGTCGCGCGTCTGGGGCCTGTACACCTGGAAGGATAAGATCATCTGGGAACAGGATTTTCCCGTGCACCATGACATCGTTTTAACGCCGGGCCAGACCATTGTCACCTTGACCAAGGACATGCATGTTTACAAGGGCCGCGACGTGGATTTTTGCGCGATCGTGGAATTCGACCTTGAAGGCCGCGAATTATCCAGGTTTTCCACCTGGGAGCATTTGGCCAGTTTTCAAAAATGCCATGCCATGCTTGAACTGGACAGACCGAAGATGTTCTTTTGGCCGGAACCGCCGGCACGCAAAAGCAGATCACCCTGGGGCGGCTTGTATGATTATTACCGTCTGAATTCTTTTCAGCTTTTGCCCAAGACGGACCTGGGTCTTCGGGACAAGCGGTTCAGGGAAGGCAATTGGCTCATCAGTTTCCGGCATGGGAGCATGATTTTTATTCTTGATCAGGAAAGCAAGGAGATCGTCTGGAAATGCATTGCCAAGGACATGGCCGGACATCTGGAAGGCCAGCATGCGCCAACCATGCTTCCCAATGGCCGGATGCTCATTTTTGACAATGGCCGCTACCGCGGCTGGTCCAGGGTCTTGGAGCTTGATCCGGTCAGCCTTAAGATCGAGTGGCAATATAAGGCCCCGGGGTTTTACACCCTGTCCCAAGGCTATGTGCAAAAATTATCCAATGGCAATGTGCTGGTCACAGAATCTGAAAGGGGAAGGGCTTTTGAGATAAGTCCTGAAAAGGAAATAGTTTGGGAATATTATCATCCGGAAATTCAGGATTCATCAAATTCCATGCATCCGGAAAGCTATGGCCGCAGGCAATGGATTTACCGCATGAAGCGTTACGAACCTTCCTTTATCGAAAAATTACCATCACAACCTCCGGGGTTGTGATGGTTTTAATATTTAAAAAAATTTAAACTTACTGTTTTCAAGCCTTAAGTAAATGCTATACTTTATATAGTATGGCATCATTCTTAAGAAAATTTTCCGCCTCTCTCACCCTGTTCTGTTTCTTCGTTTTTTCCATTCATCCGGCCTTGGCATTTGACGTAACCGTAACATCCGGAAGCGCTTCGGTCAGCCAATCCGGCGATACCACCACCATCAAGACCAACGGCAAGGCCATATTGCAGGGCAATACCAGCATTGCCGCCAATCAAATCGTGGACATTATCGGTCCGCATGATCTGCTCTTAAGGGACACGAGCGGCTTGCAGACCAATTGGTTAGGCACTCTTTTGTCCCAAGGCAATGTGGTTTTGGTCAATACCAATGGGATCTACATTGCTCCCTCCGCCAATATTAATGTGCAGTCGCTTATCGCTTCCACCTTAAATATCCAGGATGAGGCTTTTTTGACAGGCCAGTTGAATTTTCAAAAGGTCAACGGCCCTGATGTGGCCAAGATCCTGAATGAAGCTAATATCAAGGTCAAGGACGGCGGCTATGTCGTGTTTCTTGCCGACCAGGTGAAAAACGGCGGGACCATCACAGCCTACATGGGCTCCGTGGCCTTTGGTTCAGGCCAGGACATTACCGTGTCCTTTGATCAGGGGGGAATGATCAATTTAGTGGTGAATCAAGGCCTGGCCAAGCAATTGACGGATTCCAGCGGCCAAGATGCAGGGCAGATCATCAATCAAGGCACGATCAATGCGGATGGCGGCCGTATCCAGATGACAGCCAGTTTGCTTAAGACCACCTTAAAGAGCATCGTCAATAATTCCGGGGTGATTGAGGCCAATCGGGCGGTCAATCAGGATGGAGTGATAGAGCTCAAAGCAGATGGAGGGATCGACAATACCGGCACGATTGAGGCCTCCAAGTTAAAAGAGAAGGGTTATACCTTCAATTCCACCGGCACTTTGAATGTGGAGAAAAGCAGTTTTGACAATTTGGACAAAGCTATAAACATTTCGGGCAATGTGGCGGGGGTGATATCCGATGCGGCGAACATCAATTTTACGGGTGATGTAAATTTGACCGGCGACACTACTTTGCAGGCGGATTCCGGCGGTACGAACAACGGGGAAGTGGTGATGAACGCGCATAATCTGGCCGGGGGCAATTTTAACCTGACCCTGGATGCCTCGCTCTCGGGCGACAGCAACGTGGACACCTTGGACGGCAATATCACAGGTGTCAATCAATTGACCTTGAATTCCTCCTCAGGGACCAATGAGACCTTCACCTCAACAGGCGCCTCCTTCGGCATCACCACGATGAAAACGAATTTCCATGCGCTGTTTTCCCGCACGCAAGGGACCGGGACATCTTCCGACCCCTATGTCATTTATGCGGATTCCAATGTGCGGGGAGGCCTGCAGTTTATCAACAGCATGAATTTGGCCGCCTATTATGTGCTCGCCAATAATATCGATGCCACGGAAACGTCCAGCTGGAATTCCGGGACAGGTTTCAGCCCCCTGAATGGGTCTCTCGGCATCAATTTTAACGGCAGGAATTTTACCATCAGCCATTTATTTGAAAATATCCCGGGATCCGCCGGCCTCTTCAACGGATTGTCGGCAGCCACGGTAAGAAATCTGGGGCTGACCAGCGTCAATATCACCGGATCGGATTTTGTGGGTGGACTTACCACTGATAACGGCCTGGGTACGTACATCTCCAATGTCTATGTGACCGGCTCGGTTGTGGCCTCGGGCAGTTACGTAGGGGGCTTGACCGGAGACAATAATTCCAGCATCATTGATAACTCCTATGTCACGGCCAATGTCACCGGCGGCGGCAGCAATGTCGGCGGCATAGTCGGTGAAAGCACCACCCACAGCACGGTGTCCAACAGCTATGCCACGGGCAATATCAGCGGGGCGGACAAGGTCGGCGGCCTGATCGGCCGCAGCAATAACAACAGCAGCATCATCAACAGTTACGCCACAGGCACGGCCAGCGGCACCGGACGGGTCGGCGGCCTGGTCGGCTTAAACAGCAATACCAGCAGCATCATCAATTCTTTTGCCACGGGTGTGGCTTCCAGCACCGGCCCCGCTCCCGGAGGCTTGATCGGCTCTTATGGCAACGGCACCTTGACCAATAACTGGTGGTATAACGCCGTGAACGTTGACGGGGTTGGCAGTGGTCCCCAGGCCGGTGTCACCGAGGCCGGCGCAGCCACGGATTTTTACAACCCGGCCCATGCCGTCTACAACGGCGCCACCCCTTGGGACTTTAACTTCACTTGGTATACCGACGGCAGTACCTATCCCACCTTCGGCGTCAATCCCAATACGGAGATCTGGACAGGTTCCGGCAACTGGTCCTTGGCCGGCAACTGGAGCGGGGGTTTTGTGCCGCTTAATACCACCTCGGTGCTTTTTAACGGCAGTGATGTCAATGATTCCACTATCGACGGAGGCTTTGCCGGGGTGGTGGCCAACCTGAAGATCGATGCTGATTATACCGGCACGGTCACCCAGAGCGTCAACCTGAGTATCGGCGGGGACTATGTCCAAAAAGGGGGCGGTTTTGCTTCTGATACCACCAAGACTTTTTCCACCGGCAATGATTTCGCCTATACAGGAGGGACCTTCAACCGTTTTACCGGCGCAGGCACGGCCTTAAGCCCCTATCTTATTTATGATGTTTACGGCCTGCAGGGCATGCAGGGGTATTTGTCCAGCAGTTTTGGGCTGGCCAATAATATCAATGCCACAGCCACCAGCAGCTGGAACCTTGGCACAGGCTTTCTTCCCATCGGCGGTGTATCCAATCCCTTCACCGGCGGTTTTAACGGCAACAATGATACGATTGACCATTTGACCATCGATAATCCTGCCATCAACAATGTCGGCCTCTTCGGGTACACCACCAATGCGGCCGTTAAAAATGTCGGCTTGACCAATGCCTTGGTCACGGGCGGCCAGGGCGCGATCGGCGGCCTCATCGGCTACAATAAATCCACCAGCGTTGACAATAGCTATGTCACGGGGGCCGTTGTGGGCAGTGCATTTTCCAGCGCCAATGTCGGCGGCCTCATCGGCACAAATTTTTCCAGCGCTGTCACCAACAGCCATGCCACGGACAGCGTCCAGGGTACGGACAATGTCGGCGGCCTCATCGGTACGCAAACGAATTCCAGCAGCATCGACAACAGCTTTGCCACGGGCAATGTGACCGCCACAGACAGCACGGCCGGCGGCCTGGTAGGGGATAATCTTAATTCCAGCAGCGTCACCAACAGCCATGCCACGGGTGCGGTGACCGGGGGCGGCAATGCCGGAGGCCTGATCGGATCCAGTAGTGGAGGCACGGTCAGCAACACCTATGCCACGGGCAATGTCAACGGCGCATCCTATCTGGGAGGTCTTATTGGTACCAGCTCCTCCAGCATTGACAACAGCTATGCCACGGGCAATGTCAATGGGAACATTAACATAGGCGGCCTGGTTGGTTTCAATGTCACCGGCAGCATTATCAACAGCTATGCCATCGGCAGCGCCACCGGAAACGGCAATGTCGGCGGGTTGGTCGGCTGGAACCTTGCTTCCAGTCAAATCTTGGATGCCTATGCCACGGGTGTGGCCACATCCTCGGGCGATACGCCGGGCGGTCTGATCGGCAATGATGACGGGTCCAATGTCCTGACCAATAATTGGTGGTATAACGCGGTCAACGTCAATGGAGTTGGCAACAGCGCGCCGGCCGGCGTGTCCGAAGCAGGCGCCGCCAGTGATTTTTATAGTTCGCTCCAAGCTGTTTATAACGGCTCAAATCCCTGGGACCAGAATTTTTCCTGGTTGTTCGGCGGGATTTCCTATCCGACCCTGGGGGTCAATCCCAATACAGACATATGGACTGGTTCCGGCAATTGGTCCGTGGCCGGCAATTGGAGCCGGGGCATTGTGCCTGACAATACGGTCTCCGTCCTTTTTAACGGCAGTGATACCAATGATGCCACCATCGACGGGGGTTTCGCGGGCCTGGTCGCCAATCTGAAAATCGATACCGGATATACGGGAACAATCAGCCAAAATACGGACCTTACGGTGGGCGGCGATTATATCCAAAAGAACGGGGCCTTTGTTTCAGACCATACCAAGGCCTTCAGCGCGGGCAGCAGCTTTGCATTCAGCGGGGGGACCTTCAACCGTTTCAGCGGGGCAGGCACAGGCGGCAGTCCTTACTTGATCTATGATGTTTATGGACTCCAAGGGATGGGGGGATATTTGTCCAGCACCTTTGGATTGGCCAATAATATTGATGCCACTTCAACCAGCACCTGGAGCGGGGGAACAGGTTTTGCTCCCATCGGCAATAGCAGTCAAAAATTCACCGGGACCTTGGATGGAAATAATGACACGGTCTCTCATTTGGCCATCGACCTTCCTTTGACGGGTAATGTCGGTCTATTTGGGTATCTGAGCCATGCGACGGTTTCTCGTCTTAGCTTGACCAATGTAGCTATTACCGGAGGTTCAACGAATGTCGGCGGTCTTGCCGGCAATAGTAATGCCAGCAGTGTTGCCAACAGCAATACCAGCGGCACGGTCAATGGCGGCAATCAGGTAGGCGGCCTCATCGGCTACACCTATCTCTCCACCCTGGACAACAGCTATAGTTCGGTCAACGTGACGGCCAGCGGCAATAATGCCGGCGGCTTGGTGGGACAAAGCGCATCTTCCAGCAAGGTCACCAACAGTCATGCCTCAGGCACAGTGGCCGGCTCCAACGATGCCGGCGGGCTTATCGGCACAAATAGTTCCAGCATCGTTGATAACAGCTATGCCACAGGCAATGTCAACGGGACCAATAATTTAGGCGGGCTCATCGGCAACGGCACAAGTTCCAGTATTGTCTCCAACAGCTATGCGACGGGCACGGTGACCGGAAGCAGTTATTTGGGGGGGCTGATGGGATTTAACCAGAATTCCAGCAGTATCGACAACAGCTATGCCACGGGATCAGTCACCGGTGCCAATTTGCTTGGCGGGCTGGTGGGCAACAACAATGCCAGCAGCATCGACAACACCTATGCCACGGGCAATGTCATTGGCGGCAATCAGCTCGGCGGCTTGGTGGGCCTGAATACCAATTCCAGCAGCATCAGCCACAGTTATGCCACCGGCACCACCAACGGCAGCGCTGATGTGGGCGGCCTGGTTGGGCAGAATTCCTTCACCAACAGCATCAGCCATTCTTTTGCCACAGGGGTGGCGGCCTCATCAGGAGATATACCAGGCGGCCTGATCGGCAATGATGACGCCTCCAGTGCCTTGACCAATAATTGGTGGTTCAATGGCGTCAACGGCGCAGGGGTGGGCAACAGCGCTCCGGCCGGCGTCAGTCAAGCTGGGGCGGCCAGCGATTTTTATAGTTCTGTCCATGCTGTTTATAACGGCTCAAATCCCTGGGACCAGAATTATTCCTGGATATTCGGCGGGATTTCTTATCCGACCCTGGGGGTCAATCCCAATACGGACATATGGACTGGTTCAGGCAATTGGTCCGTGGCCGGCAATTGGAGCCGGGGCATTGTGCCTGACAATACGATCTCCGTCCTTTTTAACAGCGGGGACACCAACAATGCCGCCATAGACGGTGCTTTTGCGGGCCTGGTGGCGAACATGAAAATGGACGTAGGTTATACGGGCACGATCACCCAAAATGCCAATTTAACAGTGGCCGCCAATTTCACCCAGGACAACGGGGCCTTTGTTTCCGACCATACCAAGACCTTCAGTGTGGGGCATAGTTTTACCCTCAACGCCGGCACCTTCAAACGTTTTACCGGCTCCGGCACTGGCGGCAGTCCCTACCTTATCTATGACATCTACGGCCTTCAAGGGATGCTGGGATATTTAACCAGCACCTTTGGCCTGGCCAATAATATTGATGCCTCATCGACGAGCCTTTGGAACATGGGTGCGGGATTCATCCCTATTGGAACCGGGAGCAATTCTTTTACCGGCGTCTTTAATGGTAACAGTCATACGATTTCAAATCTATTTATCGATAGACCTATGTCCAATAAACCGGTCGGGCTTTGGGGAGAAATCAGGCAGGCAACGATACAAAATGTCGGACTGACCAATGTCAACGTGACAGGGCTCTGGGGGGTCGGTGCTTTGGCGGGGTATGTAGTGAATCAAAATACTATTGATAATGTTTATGCCACAGGTGCGGTGACCGGTCAAGGCGGGGAAGTGGGTGGTCTGGTCGGTTCTATCTATTCTTCGACCCTTGATAACAGCTATACGACAGCTAATGTAACGGGTCACAATCGCGAGGTCGGCGGGCTGGTGGGCTATGGTTCTAACACGACCATTGATAATAGTTATGCCAAAGGAACGGTCGCCGGAACAGATTATGTTGGAGGACTGGTGGGAGGCGGATATCATTACACCATGGATAATGATTATGCCACAGGGACCGTGACCGCAACCGGAGTCTATGTAGGAGGACTATTAGGTTATAGCGGATCCAATACCACCATTAATACCAGTTATGCGACAGGTCATGTCACCGGGGCATCCTATGTGGGCGGCCTGGTGGGCAACATTTATCATTCTCATATTGACAATGCTTATGCCACGGGCAATGTCACAGGCAGTGGAAGTTATGTCGGCGGCCTGGTCGGCAACAGTTATTCCAACAATGTCCTGGATAATACCTACGCGACCGGGACCGCCAGCGGAGGCGCCATGGTCGGCGGGCTGGTGGGCCGTAATAGGACTTCAGCCAGCATTATCAATTCTTTTGCGACCGGTGCAGCGTCCTCAGGAGGGGATACGCCCGGCGGCCTGATCGGCAATGACGACGGCAGCAACACCCTGACCAACAATTGGTGGTACAACGCCGTCAACGGGGTGGCCGTCGGCAACAGCGCGCCGGCCGGCGTGACCCAGGCCGCGGCTTTCAGCGATTTCTTTAATCCAGCCCATGCCGTCTATACCAACGCCGGCCCCTGGGACATCGCCGCGGCCACAGGCCATAGTTGGGCCATGTCCGGGGACAATGACGCCTATCCGCTTTTGCAGTTTCGCTATGCCACAACGGTCACCGATGATTATCAGCTCCAGCTGATGTTTTTAAATCTCGCCGGGACCTATACCTTGGCCAATGCCATCGATGCCGCGGACACTTTAGGCTGGAACAGCGGCCTGGGCTTTGCGCCGGTCGGCGTCTCGCTTCCATTTACCGGCACCTTCGCCGGAGGTTCCCACGTCATTGACAATCTTTATATCAACCGGCCCGCCGCGGACAATATCGGGCTTTGGGGGCAGACCAACCATGCCGCTATCCATGATCTTGGCCTGACCCATGTGCAAATTTCCGGCCACGGCAGTGTGGGAGGCCTGGCCGGGTCTCTCTATGCCAATACCACCGTTGATAATGCCTATACCAGCGGTGCGGTGACCGGGACCGCCTCCAATACCGGCGGCCTCGTCGGCAATGACACATCCAGCAACATATCCCATAGTTTTTCCAGCAGCACCGTCAGCGGGGCGGACAAGGTCGGCGGCCTGGCAGGGGATAATTCTTCCGGCAATATTTCCGACAGTTATGCCAGCGGCAGTGTCAGCGGCAGCGGGGGCAATATCGGCGGCCTGGTGGGTTACAACAGCTCCGGCCATATAGACGACAGCTATGCCGCGGGCACGGTCAGCGGCAGCAGCGCGGTGGGAGGGCTGGCAGGGTATAACGGATCAGGCGTTTTGACCAATGTATTTGCAATCGGTGTGGCCAGTTCCAGCGGAGACACGCCCGGCGGTTTGGTCGGAAACGATGCCGGCTCCAATACCTGGACCAATGATTGGTGGTATAACGCTACCAATGCCGTCGGCGTCGGTAACACGTCGCCCGCGGGGGTCGCCAAGGCTTTGGCGGCCAGTGCTTTTTATGATCCCACCCATCCGGTCTTTGCTATCGGCTCTGTCGGGCAATGGGACATTTTTACGCCTGTTTGGGACACCTATACCAATGAATTGCCGCGGCTGCATTATGAAAATCACGCCGGCAGTTTGAACCCCTTATGGCTGGGGACAACATCCACTAATTTTTCCACGGCGTCTAATTGGTCAACCAATGCTGTCCCAGGCGTTGGGTCCATTGCCATCATCACCAACCAAGCTAATAATCCGACCTTAAGCGCGAATGTGACCTTGGCAGATTTGCTGATGGGTTCAGGGACCTTCACGCAAAACGGTAATTTGACTTTGTCCAACGATTTTATCCAGGGCGGCGGGGCCTTTGTTTCCGATACAACCAAGACCTTTACCGTAGGCAACAGCTTTTCATTCCAGGGCGGGACCTTCAACCGCTATACCGGCGCTGGGACAGCCTTAAGCCCCTACCTTATTTATGATGTCTACGGCCTGCAGGGTGTGGGAGGCTATTTAGGCTCTTATCTTAAGCTCAACAATAATATCGATGCCTCCACAACGTCCCTGTGGAACAATGGCGCGGGTTTCGTGCCCATTGGAAACAATGCCACGCCGTTTACAGGCCACTTTGACGGCAATGCCAAGACCGTTGACAGTTTGTTCATCAACCGGCCCGGCACGAATGATGTGGGTTTTTTTGGCCAGACCAATGCCGCAGCCATCTCTCGTGTTGGCCTGACCAATGTGGATATCACCGGTCATAATAACGTCGGCGGCTTGGTAGGCTATAGCATGAATTCCAGCAGTATCGACAACAGCTATGCGGCCGGCAGTGTCAGCGGAAATAGTTTGGTCGGCGGGCTGGCAGGCAACAATTACCATTCCACCATCGATAATAGTTATGCCTCTGTCCTTGTTACGGCCACGGCCAATGATATAGGCGGCCTGGTGGGTTATAACGGCTATCACGCTGCGATCGACAATGTTTATGCGACGGGCAATGTCAGCGGGACCAATGGTGTCGGCGGCCTGGTCGGCCAGAATTATTTTGTCAGCAGCATCCATCACAGCTATGCTTCCGGCACAGCCACCGGCAGCAGCCATGTCGGCGGCCTGCTCGGAGAAAATATTCTCACGAGCAGCGTGTCCAATTCCTTCGCCACCGGCATCGCCGCATCATCAGGGGATGTGCCCGGCGGTCTCATCGGTAATGACGACGGCAGTAATACCTTGACCAATAATTGGTGGTTTAACGCCGCCAACGGGGCCGGTGTCGGCAATGCTGCCCCGGCCGGCGTGACCCAGGCCGCGGCAGCCGGTGATTTTGATAAACCAGACCAGGCAGTTTATGGGGTAGGGGTTGTTGGCGGCTGGGACATTTTTACGCCTCTTTGGGACACCTACACCGATGCCCTGCCTCATCTGCATTGGGAAAACCACGCCGGGCATGTTTATAATGTCTGGGTCGGGACAACATCGACGGATTTTGCAACGGCCTCCAATTGGTCATCCGGCATAGCGCCGGTGGCTGCTTCCCATGTGTTTATCGACCATCAAGCCAATGATCCGGCTTTAAGCGCCAATACCACCCTGACAGATGTGCTGATGGGCACAGGGACCTTGATGCAAAACGCCGATCTGACGGTGACAGGGAATTTTATCCAGGATGGCGGCTCCGTTGTTTCAGACCATGCCAAAACTTTTTCAGCCAACAGCTTTACCTTAAACGGCGGGACCTTCAACCGCTATACCGGTGTGGGCACTGCAGGCAATCCGTATCTTATCTATGATGTCTACGGCTTGCAGGCGATGGCGGATTATTTAAACAGCGACTTTAAACTCAACAGCAATATAGATGCCACAACAACGTCCAGTTGGAATGCCGGGGCAGGGTTTATGCCTGTCGGGAACAACATCACCCAATTTACCGGGAATTTGGATGGAAACAGCAAGATCATCGACGGGCTTTTGATCAACCGGCCGGGCACGGACGATGTCGGGCTGTACGGGGTTGTCAACGGCTCGAGCCTTCATGATTTGGGGATGACTAACGCGCATATCACCGGTCAGAATGCCGTCGGGGCCTTGGCCGGGCTTCTGTATCAAAATGCGCAGATGGATGACGTTTACGCCGCGGGGACCGTTACAGCCACCGCAGACTCGGCCGGAGGCCTGGTAGGGGCAAGTTTAAACCATTCTGTCCTGGCCAATGATTATGCCAAGGTCGATGTGACGGGGAACAATTTCGTCGGCGGTCTGGTGGGCGCAAATGCGGCCTCCACCATTCAAAATGCTTACGCTACCGGTTCAGCCACAGGGACAGCAGAGGTCGGAGGATTAGTCGGCGGCAACAGCGCCAGTTCCACTGTAACCAATGCCTTTGCCACCGGTGTGGCGGTATCTTCCGGTGATGTGCCCGGAGGTCTTATAGGGAATGACGATGCCAGCAATACCCTGACCGATAATTGGTGGTTTAACGCCACCAACGGGGCCGGGGTGGGCAATGCATCGCCGGCAGGTGTCAGCCAGGCCGGCGCGGTCAGTGATTTTTACGGAAATGGAGCAGGCACCGGCGGTGCGGTATACGTATCTTGGGATTTTACGGCCGCGCCCGTTTGGGATACCATCACTGCCAATTATCCTTTATTGCACTGGGAAGGTTTAGGCCCGGCCCCTGCGCCAGGCCCTTCCCCGCCGCCTGCACGGCTTGTCAGCTTCTCCATCCAGGAAGAGATCAACCGGCAGATTGAGTATTTAGAAGGCCAGGAACATCGAGACAAGGCCAAGATCGAAATCCTGATCTATGGTTATGCCGTCAAACCGCCGGACATATTTGTAGGCGGAGAGCCGTATTCGCCTGGTGCCGCCTCGCTGCCGATCTATTGGAATGAGGACAGCGTGGTCCAGGCGGATCAAGCCAATAACATAGGCAATTTAACAGACCTGATTTCGAATTTTCCGCATCTGACAGCGCCTGAAATAAAAAATGATTTAAAGTTTCCGATGGTCGGAAATTCAGATAATATGGTACAAATGAACCTGGTTCCATAAACAAGCTTCCTCATGCCCCAAAAAATTTTTAATTTAAAGTCGGTACTTTTGGTAATTTGCATTTCTGCCGGCCTGCCCCTCTTGGCCCAGGCCCAAAGTGTGGTGAATGAAACCACCCAGCGGGACATCACAGGCCAGACCAATCCTTTAAAACAGCCGCAGGGATTTTTTACGCCCCAAGCCAGGGGCTCTGAAATCGAGCGCCAGGAACGCAAAAGGACGGTGATGTCCGGCGGCCCCAAGTTTTTGGTCAGGAAAATCGCGCTGGAAGGCAATATCATCGTCCCGTCGGCGCAATTGCTGCTGCAGTATTTGGACGCGGGCCGGCTGGAAGGCCGGATGCTGACCTTCCAGGACCTGCAGGATTTCGCGGACAAGGTCTCGGCGTATTACCAGTCCCACGGCTATGTCAACAGCTATGCGTATCTGCCGCCGCAAAAGATCATTGACGGCATCGTTGTTATCAAGATCCTGGAAGTGCGGGTGGGGGAGATCAATATCGTCGGCAACCGCTGGTTTAGCGAGCGCATGTTTCGCGGGGCCCTGAACCTTTATCCGGGTGATTATTTTAGAATGGAAGCCATTGAACAGGCGCTGGACAAGATCAATGCCCAGCCTGACCGCACGGCCAAGGCCTATCTGGAACCTGGGCAGGAGCCGGGCACGACCAATATCACCCTTAAGGTCGCGGACCGGATCCCTCTTCATGTTTCCTACGAATACAACCGGCGCGGCTCGCCCTTGACCGGCGGGCCTTCCCGGCATGTCCTGCACTTGACGGACAATAATCTCACCGGACGGGGGGACATCATCGATTCAGCTCTGACCGCCGCGGAGGACAGGGCCCTGTTTTCAGAAGCCCTGCATTATGAATTGCCCGTGCTCGAGAAGGACCAGGTGCACGTGGATTTTGCCGTTGCGCGGACCCGCCTGCAGAAGGACCTGTACAAGGACCATGTGGTGGGCAAATCTTTTGATTTTATCCCGGGCTATACGCACAATTTGATCGACAACGGGACCCTGAAACTCGATTGGGATCTGCGCTTTGAACTCAAGGACTCCAAAACCGACGTGATGGGCGATAAATTGTCTTTTGACCGCACCCGCGCCTTTGTCAGCGGCCCGAGGCTCACGATCAACGATTCAGGCGGCCGCACCATGGCCGGCGTGGACGTGCATGTGGGCATACCCGACTGGTGGGGCAGTTCTCCCCTGCATGACAGCCTGGCCAGCAGGCCGGATTCCGGCGGAAGTTTTCTTTACGAGAGCATGAACGCCTCGCGCATCCAAAAACTGCCTTTCGGCATGACCTTCATCGCCCTGGCCCAGGGCCAGTACAGCGCGCATCCTTTGACTGCGCTCGAACAGATGTATATCGGCGGCATGTATTCGGTGCGCGGGTATCCGGAAAACGACTCATCGGGAGACAGCGGATTCAGTCTCTCCCAGGAGATCCGCATACCGCTGTATTTCATCCCGGCAAGCTGGACGGTGTGGGGCATGCCGGAGAAGACCTGGCGCAATGTCTTTGCCCTGGCCGGTTTTGTGGATGAGGGCAAGGTCTTTGACCATCTGCGCCAGCAGCCCGGTTCCGCCAAGGTCAGGACCTTGCTCGGCGCCGGGCCGGGCGTGCGGATGTATCTGACCCCGGACATCAACATGGAATTTGATTTGGGCTATCCCTTCGGCGACACTCCCAGCGACGGGCACAAGGTCCAGCCCCACCTGTCCGTCCGCGCCGGATTTTAGAAAAAAGGGGACGTCTCCCAATTAATTAAATGGGAGACGTCCTATTTTTATTATAAGTTTTCGTATTTTATAAGGATGGCTTAACGGTGTTGCTTCAGAAACGGGGTATTTTCGCCGTCAAACCTCCACAACCCCGGAGGTTGTGATGGTTTGAAGTCCATCACAACCTCCGGGGTTGTGGAGGTTGTAAAACCTGTTGACGAAAAACCCCTGATTGTTTCTTGCGCAACACCGTTAAGCCATCCGTTTTAGTA
>CAZACW010000004.1:0-79931 GCA_964483785.1 uncultured Planctomycetales bacterium | reverse complement strand
AAGCCATTTTACCACGTAGGGTGTGATTCCCTTATTTTTTACCGGACACTACTGATTTTGTATCATTTTTGAATCAACATTGAGCATGGACCATAAATCTTCAGAGCGGATGTTGGAGCTTGATGCCTTGCGGGGGCTGTGCGCCTTGGGTGTTGTCCTTTTTCATTACACCACCCTGTATCATATCTTGTTTGCTCCCCATGCCAAGTTTTTGTTCTTGA
The DNA here is from genome assembly GCA_964483785.1 of uncultured Planctomycetales bacterium. Lineage (GTDB taxonomy): Bacteria > Omnitrophota > Gorgyraeia > Zapsychrales > Fredricksoniimonadaceae > JABDGZ01. The sequence continues at coordinate 79,710 of CAZACW010000004.1, read as the reverse complement.
TGCCCTGGGTCCCGTACCGGATCCAGCTGTTCGCGATGTTAAGCGGGTTCGTCATCTTCATGATCGTGGAGAAAACCAAGGACCCGAAGGATTTTATTGTGGCCCGGTTTTCCAGGTTGTATCCGTCCTATGCCGTTGCGGTCATCTTTGTCGCTGTTCTCATGGTCGTGTTTCCTGAACCCAACCATATTTTGGTGAATTGGCCCACTTTCTTCAGCAATCTTTCCATGCTCCAGGCGTGGATCAGGTATGACAGCAATATGGACCGGTCGTTCTGGTTTTTGGCGCCCGAGATCTCTTTTTATGTTTTTGTCCTGTGCCTCATGTGCCTGAAAAAAACGGAAAACATTGAATGGATCGGTTTGATAGGCCTTGTCCTGGTCGTGGTCACACAACGTTATGGGCATTGGGGGCCTTTGAATATACCGGCCGTGCTGGTGTTTTCGCGGCTGCTTTTTTTCTGGCATTTCTTTTTTGCCGGCATCCTGTTTTACCGGTTGAAATCCAAAGGGGAGAGCGGACTTCGGCACACGGCCCTGGCCCTGTGTTTTATCGTCGAGAATTTGATCTGCGATGATGCCTACACCGTCCTCTGTTTCGCCTGCTGCATCCTTCTTTTTTATCTGTTCATTTACGGCAAATTAAACTGGATCGCGCAAAAACCCCTGATTTATTTGGGGACGATTTCCTACAGCCTCTTTCTGATCCACCAGAACATGGGGTGCGTCATCATTTATTATCTGTTTAAAATCGGCGCCAATGCGTGGGTCCGGCTGTTGGTGCCTATCGCCGTGTCGGTGATGCTGGCGTCCCTTTTGACTTTTGGGGTGGAAAAACCCGTCATGAATTTTATCAGGAACAGATGCAAGAGAAGGCCTGTTTAACATGGACACATTGGCGCGCCACCGATGGGCTTCGCTTCTTTTGGTCTTTGGCCTTTCTTTCATGGGCAGCTGGGCTTATGGATCATGGAAGGGGGTGCCCGTGCCGTATGTCCACGATGAATTCAGTTATCTTCTGGCAGGCGACACCTTTGCCCACGGCCGCCTGACCAATCCAGCGCACCCCTTATGGGAGTATTTCGAGTCCTTTAATATCATCCAGCAGCCGACCTATATGTCCAAATACCCGCCGGGCCAGGGATTGTTTTTGGCCCTCGGCCAGCGGCTCTTCGGCCGGCCGATTGCGGGGGTTTGGTTAAGCGCCGGATTGATGTGCGCGGCCATCTGCTGGATGCTTTATGCCTGGGTGCCGCCGCGCTGGGCCCTGACCGGCGGACTGATTTGTGTTTTGCAATTCGGCATTTTCACTTATTGGAGCCAGGGTTATTGGGGCGGGTGCGTGGCTGCCTTAGGCGGCGCCTTGATGTTGGGCGCCTTACCCAGGATTTTGAAAATGTCTCGGTGGATCGATGCGTTGTGGCTGGGATTAGGCTGCGCCATCCTGGCCAACAGCCGTCCCCTGGAAGGGTTCCTCGTTGCTGTTCCTGTCGCCGCATTGGCTTTGCCTTGGAAAATCAAAGCGCATCCTTTTGCGTCATTTCAAAAGGGTTTGAGGATTGTCCTGCCCTTGGGCATGATTTTAGGGATGACGGCATTGGGCATGGGCGCGTATAATGAAAGAATCACTCAAGAACGAAATCTTTTCCCTTACTTTGTGTATCAACGTGCCTATGAGAACCTTCCTTTGCTGATATGGCAGTCAATGGACAAAAAGGTCGAATACCGCCATAAAATCATGGAACTCCAGGAAAAGAATTTTCTTGAAAAATATTTTTATGCCAAAAAAACCTGGCCCGGTTTTTGGCAAAGCATGAAACAGGATGCCTGGGTCTTGTCCATGTTCTATTTTGGCTATCCCTTGGCCATCCCGGCTCTGGGGTTTTTGCTTATGCTCTTTGGCCGTCCTGCGGCCAGGACGCGTTTGTTGGCGGCATTGGCGGTTGTTTTAACCGCCTTGGCCTTGATGCGCTGCCGCGCCACGCCGCATTATTTTTCACCGCTGACAGGCATCGTCAGCTTGGTCCTGGTCATGGGGCTTCGGACCCTGGGGGCCGTTTCCTGGCGCAGAGTACGCATAGGTTTGATTCTCGTTTTGTTTTTATGCGCGTTTCAGTTGCTTTTGAATATGTATTTGACGCCCCATGTCCCTGCCGTGAAGTCCCTGGCCCGCGCGCGGCAATCCGCTGCATGGGCCTTGCCGGCCGTATTTACGCGGGATGAGCTGGAGCGGTCATTAAGGGAAAAGGGCGGGAAATATCTGGTGGTGGTCCATTATCCTTTAGCGCATAATTATTTCTATGATTGGGTCTATAATGAGGCCGTCATAGATCAAGCGCCCATTGTATGGGCCAGGGGAGCGGACAACGGGAATGATCAGCCTCTTTTGGATTATTTCAAGGACCGCCGGGCCCTGCCGATCGATGTGGTGTGGGACAGGCGGGGGATCCCCTGTTTCTGGTGCAGGCAATGAAACCGGACGCGGCTAAAAAATATATCGTTTCTCCATTCTATGATTTTCTGCTTTTAGGCGGGGGGTCCTTGGTCCTGCTTCCTTTGGTCATCGTCTTATGTCCGGTGAAACCGCCGGGTCTCAGAGGCACCGTCCATTTCTATTTTTTATTGACGCTGGTCTTCACCTGTTTGGCCAATGCCCCGCATTTTATGTATTCCTATCAGCTCCTTTATCATGATTTCGTCCCTAAACTGCGCGGACGTGTCGACGGCTCCATCCGTTGGCCTTATATCTGGGTGAGCCTCATCGTTCCGGCGCTGCTGGCCGCATGTATCGCCTATTGTTATGTCCAAAACGATTATCTGTTATTCGGATTTTTGGGGAATTTCGGTCTTTTGGTCAACGGCTGGCATTACGCCAAGCAGGGGTTCGGGGTGCTGGTCGTCACTTCCATTTACCAAAAGGTCTATTTCACCCCCTGGGAGAGGCGGATTTTACTGTGGAACGCGAATATCTTGTGGGTCTATGCCTGGCTGATGATCAACACCGGCATGCGCAGCCTGCAATTTTGGCATGCCAAATTTTATGCCTTGATGTTTCCGCCCATAGTCCTTAAAATTGCTTTTGGTGCGGTCTGTCTTGGCGCCTTGGCCGCCTTGGGTGTCGTGGTGCGGAAATTCTGGCGGGAAGCCGTACTCGTTCCTCTGAGCGGGATCGCAGGTTACGGGACCGCGCTTTATTTTTGGCTGATTTTTTTGTATGCGCCCTGGCTGGCCCATTTTCATCCGGTGCTGTGGCTGATCCCGTCCATGCACGCCATCCAGTACAATACCATCGTCTTTAAAATGAAATACAATGAACTCCAGCATAAAACGATCGACGCCGCTTCCCTCGGCCTTTTTATAGCGGCCGGCCTTGTGTTAGGCTATGTTTTCTTCAATTGGGTCCCCCTGGCGCCGGACAAGACCTTCAGCGTCCAGCATCTTTTAAATCAAAGCACTTTTTTTGTTGTGATCTTTGCCATATTCATCAGCATCCATCATTTTTTTATCGACAATGTGATTTGGCGCAAGGAAAATGCCCAAGTCAGGGAATATCTCTATGAAACCCGATGATCAAAGACCGGAGAACCTATGAAAACATGGGCCATGGTGACCATCATGCTGTTTTGGAACATCCGCCCCGGTTGGGCGGACATACTCACGTTTAAGGACGGCCGGACGGTCGAAGGCGATTTGATTTCCCACGACCAGACCAAGGTGGTGATGAAGGTGGACGGCATTTTTCTGACGTATTACAATGAAGACGTGGCCTCCATCACCCAGGAATCATTGCAGTACCGCCATGCTTCGGACGCCCAAAAGGAACAGCTGATCGATGAATACCTGCAATTATTTCCGTCAGACATGAGGGCCCTGGGCGCTGCTGAGCAGAATATACCCAAGGACCAGAGGCCATGGTTTTTGTCCTATTTGCGGCAGAACGGGGTCATCCCGCAGCTGGACAAGATCAGAAAAAGGAAGATGATGGAGTATTTCTCCGTAAAATCTTTAAGGGCCGCGGTCATTTTCTTTTCATCGCCGGAAGGCAGGGCCTATAGTGAAGAAATAAGGCGTTATTATGCGGCCGTCAACCCGGAGTTCACCCGTGCTGTCAACTTTATGGCGCATCGCGCCATGACCAACAAGGATGCAACGCGCCGTTAGGACCGTGATGCCCCGGCCCACCCGTCATTTTCGCACACATCCCGCCGCCTGGCTTTTGTCCTTTTCCCTGCTGGCGTACTCCTGCACCCAGCGCCCTGCAGAGCCGCCTCATCCGTCGAGTTTCAAACTTGCCGAAGATTTTGCCTTGCTTGACGAGATGGGCCATTTCCACCGCTTATATTATTTCACCGACAAGAAGGCGGTTGTTCTGGTGTCCCAGCAGAACGGCTGTCCCATCAACCGAAAAAGTTACGGTTATCTGGAAGGACTGAAAAAAATTTATGGGCCTTTAGGCGTCGTGTTCCTGATGATCAATGCCAACCCGCAGGATGACCGGCCTTCCATCAGGCAGGAGGCCAAGGATTATGGGCTGGACATCCCCATCCTTCAAGACCGGGCCCAGGTCATTGCGGAAGGGCTTAGCATCAAGCGTTCCGCCGAGGCGCTGGTCATTGATCCTTCCGGTTGGTCCATTGTCTACCAAGGCGCCATCAGCGATGAATTCGGCTATGAAACGCAGTTTGCGGGCCCCATCCATCCCTATTTGAAAAACGCCATCGACGCTGTTATGAGCCACAAGCCGGTCGCGGTGCCGCATACGGACATTAAAGGATGCTTGTTTGATTTCACCGCGCGGCCGGCGCAGCCGGTGACCTATGGGCATGATGTGGCCCCGATCCTGATGAAGAAATGCATCCTTTGCCATTCTCAGGGCCAAATCGCGCCTTGGTCCATGGATGATTACGGCAAGGTCATGGGCCATGGGGCCATGATCAGGGAAGTGATCAGGACCCGCCGCATGCCGCCGTGGGGGGCGGATTCATCCTACCTCCGGCTGAAAAATGACCTTTCGCTGACACCCCAGCAGACCCGGACCATGGTGCACTGGGTCGAGCAGGGGATGCCCAGGGGGGATGGGCCTGACCCTTTGCCAAGCGCCCAGCGGCCGGCCGTTGACGGATGGCCTTGGGGCCGGCCGGACATGATTATCTCTTGCAAGGACCTTCAAACCATCCCGCCGACCGGCAATCTGAATTACAGGTTTGTCCCGGGAGACAAGGTCATGGACCAGGACCGATGGATCAAAATGAGTTATTGGAACCCCGGCAACCGGAAGGTCCTGCACCATGCCCATTTGCTGGTGGAAAACCCGGCCCTTGACCGGCATCAGGAATGGTTCTATGCGTCGGGGCGTTATTTTGATTTTGACATGGTCCCCCGCAAGAAAAATTATCACCTGATCGACAATTACAGTCCCGGCTATTCACCGCTGCTTTTGCCGTCGGATACGGGCATGTATCTGCCCAAGGGCACGCGCTTCACCTTTGTCCTGCATTACACCCCGACCGGCAAGGCAGAGACCGACCAGACCCGGATCGGCCTTTATTTTCACAAGACGCAGCCGGCTAAAATCCTGTCGATTTATTACTTTTGGAACAAGTCCAAAAGTTTAAAGGCCATCCCTGCGCATGTCAAAAATTTCATCGTGCGGGCCGTCCTGCCCATCCCCAACCAGATCAGGATCTACGGCATCAAGCCCCATATGCATTTGCGCGGCCGCAGCATGACAATCACCGCCCATTATCCCGACGGGAATTCCCATATCATCCTCTCCGTCCCCAATTATAAATACAACTGGCAGGCCAGGTATTTGTTCACCAACCCGTTGCTCATTCCTGCGGGGACCAAGATGGAGATCGTCTCCACCTATGACAATTCCGCCCAAAATCCTGATAATCCGGACCCTGACCATCCGGTCCTCTGGGGCGGCAGGACCAATGACGAGATGCAGCTGGCCATTTTTTATTATGTGCGGGAAACCTCATTTGAAGCGCCCAAGCTTAAAAATTATGAAAAACAGGACCTCGGACAGCAGGAAGGCCAATCCTATGCCCCGGATTCCGCCCAAGACCCCCTGGATTTTGGCGGCATGGCTGAATAGGGCATTGATCCTTTTGGTGATGACCGCTGCGGCGCCGTCCTGGGGACAACCGGATGCCTTGCCCCGGGCCGTTCCTTGGTCCGGGCTTTTGCTGGAGCGCCAAAAGGCAAGGGCCCAAGCCGCTGACTTTGCCCAGATGGCCGAGGCGCTTGACATCAAAAAAGGGATGGTGATCCTGGACATCGGCACTGGTTCAGGCCAATATGCCTATCAATTTGCCTCTTTTTTAGACGGGACAGGGACGGTCTATGCCACGGACGTCAATCCGGACATGGTCCATTATGTCGATTCCCAGGCCCGGCTTCGGCATTTGCGCAATCTGGTGCCGGTCTTAGTCAAAGCCGCGGGTGGCGATGATTTCTACAGCCGCCAGAGATATGACCTTATTTTTTTAGCGCATGTGCTGGAATATATACCGCAGCCGGAAGTTTTTTTTAAGCGCTTGAAATTATGTATAAACCCGCATGGCCGCCTGGTTTTGCTGAGGTATAAATACATCCATCCTTTTACCGTGGAGGATTTTACCGACGTTAAAGGCCTGCTCAAAAAAATCGTTGCGCTGACGCCCCAAAGCCCGTTTTATGAGCATCTTAAAGCCCTTAGGCCCCAGGCCCAAAACATCCTCGCTACAGGCACGGCCGCCGATGATTTTATGCCGAAACTTGCCGGGTGCTTTAATGCAATGGCCTTAGACAGCCATTTTTTTGTCCCGTTTTTGGACAAACAAGGGCTGAAACTGGACAAATCCGTCGTCATTCTGCCGGCCGAAAGAGCTTTTATTGATTTTAATTTTAATTTTTTAAAGGAATACGGCGTGTTGGACGTCCGGCGGGGTGTCAATCTTGGCAGTCCGCATTTAAACCAGGTGAATTTCTATGTGATGAAATCCGCCAATCAAATGCTCATCTTGTCGGCGTTTCAGCCGTATATGTTCGCTGGACAATCGCCTTTTCTTCCCGGAGGCAATGTCGAGGGCCAAATCAACAGCCTTAGGGCCCAGTTTTTGCCATGGGGTTTCCGCTTGACGCGTGTGTATGATTTTATCCCGAATGAAATTTTGGCGGTGTTTTCGCCGGAGGCGGGATGAATCATCCGCTCATTTGAAGATTGTATGGCCATCAAATAATACTTGTAAACTTTTTCGATCTGTGTTAAATAGTTGATGATCCCATTTAACCACCAACATCCGAGGTTCCTATGAAAACGAAGTTTGCAAAAGACGGGTCTTGGATCAAGGTCCCGGTTGATCTGAAAGTTTATCCCCTTGCGGCCGTGCATTCCTCCGGTTATGCGTTCATGGACCGCGCCCACCTGAAACTGGAAGAAGACAAGAAAGACACGGTTGCGGTTTGGCTTAAGCCCAAACAGGAAAAAGCTGACCTGGAAGGGCTCGCCTTGGCGTATCTGGATGAATTGCTCAATTACGCGCATTATTTCAGCAGCCTTAAAGTCAATGCGGAGAACATGAAGGTCCTGCTGCAGCGGGCCCTGTTTTCGGCGTCTCCGTCCATTGTCAAAGAGGCTGAGGACAAAGAAATCGAGAACTTGATCAAGGAACTGGAAGCCGAAGAAAAGCAGGCTTCCGCAAAACCCAAGACAGCTGTCAAGACCCAAAAGTGACCCGATGGGACCGATGAATACCGCCACCGAAGCTTGCCTGCTTCCTTTCAATGCCGAGCGCTTCAAGGACAAATATTTAGTGACCAACAGGATGGGCTGTTGGGACGCTTTAAATGTGCAGGAATTCAGGCAGCTTAACAGCCTGCAGGTCCTGCAAGGCGGAAAATTGTTTGAGAGGCTGCGGGAGAGGGGGCTGATCCTGGATGAGAACAATCTGCCGCGCGTTCTGGAAGGTTACAGGAATTTGAACGGGCATGTGTTTAAAGACACCGGCCTGCATATTGCCGTTGTGACCAAGCGCTGCAATCTGCGCTGCAAATATTGCCATGCCGAAGGGGGCGCTTCGTCCGAAGACATGTCCCAAGAGGTGGCTGCCCGCGTCCTTCACAATCTGTTTGATGTGCGCAACCAAAATATCACACTGGAATTTCAAGGCGGGGAGCCGCTGTTGAATTGGCCGGCGGTCGCCTTTTTGACGGAACATGCCCGCAAATTCAATACCTTGGGCAAGCAGCTGCATATTGTGCTGGTCACGAACATGATGCTCATGGACGAGGCCAAGATGCGTTTTCTGGCCGGCCATGACGTGCAGGTGTGCGTATCGCTCGACGGTCCTGCCGATATCCATGACCAAAACAGGATCGATGCGTCGGGCCGGGGCCGCAACCATGGCCTGGTCGTGGCCAAAATCATGCAATTTGAACGCCAGTTCGGGCGCAAGGTGAATTTGCTGCCCACCATTACCAAACATTCTTTGGCGCATCCCGAGCGGATCATCGATGAATTTGTGCGTTTGGGCCAGGGCGAAATCGCCTTGAGGCCGGTCAACCGGATCGGCTATGCCTGCGGGCATTGGGAAGACATCGGCTACACCGCAGAGGCATTCAATGATTTTTATGACCGGGCCATGGCCTATATCATGAAATTGAATTTATCCGGGACCCCTTTCAGTGAAAGGATCGCCAGGACCATTCTGGTCAAGGCCCTGTATAAGCAAGACCCCGGCTATGTGGACATGATGAATCCCTGCGGCGCAGGGAGATGCGTCATGTCCTACGCCCCCGATGGGGGTTGTTACCCCAGCGATGAGGCCAGAATGCTGGGAGACCCGATTTTCCGGTTAGGGAACATCATGGATGAAAATCTGGACAAGATGCTTGCACACGAATCCTTGCTGTACGTCTTAAGCGCGGGCTGTTCGGACCTGTGGCATGACCGCAGTGTTTACAGCCCGTGGATGGGCTATGATCCCGTGGTCAATTACGCCGTGGAAGGCAATGTGATCCCTCAGGGCGGCGCGCGGTCCCTGCAGATTTTGAAGCACCAGTTTCGGACCGTGTTTGCCTATTTGCTGGAGAACCCCTCCTATGCGCAGGTGTTTCATCGCTGGACCCGTCAGGATTTTACCAATCAAGGAGTCCCTCATGAAAAGGAAGAACAAAGGTAAGACCGCCGCCAAGAAGCCGGCCCTGACCAAGAGCCTGGGCGCGTTGATGAAGGATGAGGACGGCTTTGTCAGTAAGGAGACGATTCTGAAGGTCGGGCTGTCAACGGTCGCGGCGCTGGGCGTGGTGGGGTCAATCGCGGACAACGGTTCCACCCAAACCCATACCAATGTCGTCAGCGCCGGCGGGCCCTGCCTTGGCTTAGGGGGCGGGAGCGTGAACCATACGAATGTCGCCACACACACTTCTTATTGAAGTTTGATTGCGTGAGGTTGCCGTGAACGGATGTCATTTGAAAAAGATTTCATGGCTGGTCTTAAGCCTGGCCTTGGCCACGGCCGATGCCAAGAGCGTATGGGCCCAGCAAAACAATCAGGACCCGGCCGCACCGCCCATGAGCCTGCTTCCTCAAAATCAGCCGAATCGAAATCCCATAGATTATTTGTATCTGGACGCCTTTGACAAGACCAAGGGAAATGCGGGAGGCTGCCAGGGGAATTGCGACAGTGATGCGAAAGAAAAGGCCTGGGTCAAGGCCTGGTCCTGTATTGCCAATGCCTGCAGCGCACAAGGGGACCGCCAGCCGATGGAATGCCTCAAGACTTTTTGGGGGACCATGAGTGATGCTCAGCACAAGGCCGGGAATAATGGGTTGTGCCATATGGTCCAATCCCCCGGGGAGCGGACCAGAAAAGACATGATGAAGATTTTTACCGACTGCAGTGAATCAGGCTGGGTCGAAGGGACAGCTTTTACATATGCTTTTGCGGGTAATGCCGGTGCCTGCCAGAAATATATCAAGGATTTTGTCGGCCCTTACGGCCCCGCTTGGAACGATAATTGGTATATGGACATGTCCGGCTGCCGCCTATTAGCCAGCCAAAGGACCCGCGCAGATGAAGAGAAGGATTTTACGTTCTGGCTGGACGGACAATGCCAGCGCATTGCCAACGCCGAGATGCGCGATGCCTGCAAGGCCCCCAAAGCGCCCCGTCCACTGGCCCAATATGGCCAGTAATCTGTGCCCCAGGGCGGTCATTTCATTTTCCCATTATGATAGTTTAGGCCATACGTCCCGCGTCTTGGCCATGAGCGAAGTCTTTAAAAAAAGATTCCCTGGCGGGGATCTTTTTTTTATCCAAAGGGGCAGACGGCAGGTCAAGGCCCGCCTTCAGGAATGGGGACGGGTGCAGGCGAGTCCAGGGCCCATGGCTGACCGCCGGCATTTTAGACATCTCCTTGCGAAGGCGCCGGCGGATGCGCTCATGAACTGTGGCATGCACCTGGACCTATTGAGGCGTATCAAGCCGGACTTGTTTGTGACAGAGTTTTTTCCCTTGGGCAATGAAGAATGCCGCCACAGCCTGATTCCGCCGCTTGTTCAAGCGTTTCGCCAAGGGGCCTTGTTGTGGGCCGTGGCCGGCTATCCGTTATTGACCGGAGCCAGCCATGGATGGAGGGAGAAGATCCTGGGTTTATACCAACGGATCATTATTTTTTCCCCGCCGTCGGAAAAAGAATATATGGCCCGACAGCTGCCTTTTTCTGTCCGGCGGGCCTATCTGGATTTTTTTGACCGGCATGCCTCCAAAATCACCTTTGCAGGCTATCTGCTGCCTCAACAGAATGTCATCCGTCAGGATGAAGGCGGCCCTGTGGCCCGGCCATCCATTCCCCGGGGCGCCTGCAAGGTGGCTGTGCTGCGCGGGGGCGGGGCGGTCTATCCTAAGGTGATCGCGCAGGCGATCCGGGCCAGCGAGCTTTTGGGCAATGAGTATTTTTGGACGGGGGTGGCAGGCCCCTCGACCACCTTACAGGAATGGCGTTATTTTACTAAGCTGGCCGCCCAAAAGAAAACCCATAATCTTCTTTTGATGAGAGCGGTCCGTGACTATGAAGGTTTGATCGCGCAAAGCGATGTTTGCGTTTCCCTGGCCTCCTACCACACTTCGGTGATGCTGCTGAAATATCATAAAAAATCCGTCGTGGTCCCTTTTGCCGGTTATGGGGACAAATCAATCCAGGAGCAGCTTGCCCGCGCGGCCTTGTTAAAAGAAAGGATCGGGGCCGAGATCATTCCCATCCAGGCATTGACCGCCGCACATTTAAAATCAGCTGTTCAAAAAGCCGCTGCCAGTCCGCCCCAGGGCAGGCCCCTGCTTAAGGCAGAGTTTGGCGGCAGGGAATTTTTCGACAAGGTGTTGGTCCAACAGCTGAATCATGCCAAGCCATGATTAAGCCTGTTTATATATTAGGCATTTCCGCATACTATCATGACAGCGCCGCGTGTCTGCTTAAAGACGGCGCTATTGTGGCCGCGGCCCAGGAGGAGCGGTTTTCCCGCAAAAAACATGATGCCGCTTTTTGCCGAAGGGCGATTGACTACTGCCTGAAAGAAGCGGGCATCGGCACGGACGAAATCGATTATGTGGCGTTTTATGAAAAGCCGTTTTTAAAATTTGAACGCCTTTTACTGACCTACCTGTCCTTTGCACCCTTGGGGTTGTCCTCGTTTGTCAAAGCCATGCCTCTTTGGCTTAAAGAAAGGATTTTTTTAAAAGAAGAAATCCTTTCCGCCTTGGGCGTCCGCAAACCGGTTTTATTCCCTCTCCACCATGAGTCCCACGCGGCCTCCGCGTTTTTCCCGTCTCCTTTTAAGGAGGCCGCGGTCCTGACCTTGGACGGAGTGGGAGAATGGACAACGGCCAGCATCGGTGAGGGCCGGGGGAATAAAATGACCTTGCTTCAAGAGATGAAATTTCCGCATTCGCTGGGACTTTTGTATTCGGCCTTCACCTATTACGTCGGTTTTCGCGTCAATTCCGGGGAATATAAATTGATGGGCCTGGCACCCTACGGCCGTCCTGTCTATGCGGATTTGATCCGGCGGCATTTGATCGATATCAAGGAGGACGGGTCCTTTCGCCTGAACGTGACATATTTTGGATTCCCCTGCGGGCTCACCATGATCAACAGCGCTTTCGAAGGGCTTTTGGGAAACCCGGCGCGACGGCCCGAAGAAAAGATTGAACAGTTTCACATGGATGTGGCGCGCTCCATCCAGGAGATCGCCGAGGAGGTGATGCTGAAAATGGCCGGGCATGCCAGGGCGCTGACTGGAGCAAAAAATCTCTGCTTGGCCGGAGGCGCGGCCCTTAATTGCGTGGCCAATGCTAAAATTTTAAAGGAGGCCGGTTTTGAAAAGATTTGGATCCAGCCGGCCTCCGGCGATGCCGGCGGCGCCCTGGGCGCCGCCATGCTGGCCTGGCACCATTTTTTAGAGAGGCCCCGCTTTGCCGACGGAGTTCACGATCTTCAGCAGGGGTCTTTGTTGGGGCCCCGGCAAGAGGATATCCGAACGATGGCCGATCAAAACGGCTGGGTCTATGAGCATGTGGATGAAGAAAAGCTGCCGCAAAGAATAGCCGGCCTCCTTAATGAGCAGAAGGTGGTGGGCATTTGCCGCGGCAGGATGGAATTCGGCCCCCGCGCCTTAGGGTCGCGCAGCATCATCGCAGACCCGCGCGATGAGGCGATGGCGGCGAAATTGAACCTGAAGATCAAGTTTCGGGAGCCTTTTCGTCCGTTTGCTCCGGTGGTGCTAAAGGAACGCTGCCGGGATTATTTTGACCTCCAACAGGAGAGTCCCTACATGCTTTTGACGGCCCCTGTGAAGGGCGAGCAAATTCCGGCGGTGACCCATGTGGACCATTCCGCCAGGGTCCAGACCGTGGATGAGCATGATCATCCGTTTTTTTACAGCATCCTGAAAGCTTTTGAGCAACTGACAGGCTGTGCTGTTTTGATCAACACCTCATTTAACGTCAGGGGAGAACCCGTGGTCTGCTCAAGCCTGGACAGTTACCGCTGTTTTATGAGCACGGAAATGGATTATCTTTTGGTGGGGCAGTGTCTTTTTGACCGCCAAAAGCAGCCCGGCCAGGGGAGCTATAACCGTGAGTTAATCGCCGTGGAGCTGGATTGATGAAAAGGCCATTTCAGGAAAATTTTTCGGGCGACTTAAAATATATTTTGGATGCCGCAATCAAGGCGGCAGGATGGGTGCAGGCGGTAATCAGTTTTGTATTGCTGACCATCCTATATTTGATGGTGTTGACACCCATAGCCCTCCTGCTTCGCCTTAGGGGCAAGGATTTTATGGAAAGAACCTGGGATGATCGAAGGCCTTCTTACTGGAGCCCGGTTGAGGCATCGTCCGACGTTAAGCAGCGGTATTTAAACCAATTTTAGGGTCCATCAATGTCCAAATTAAGTGTTTTAAAAGAATTTTGGCAGTTTTTAACAGTCAGAAAGCGGTTATGGCTGCTGCCCATCGTTTTGATCATGGTCTTGATGGGGCTGATCATTGTTTTGACCCAGGGCTCAGCCAGCGCGCCGTTCATTTACGCTTTATTTTGACAGGGCTTTTTGGGCCAGCTTTGAATCGAACAAAGGATCCGGCGCCAGGGCAGTTTGGAACGCCTTCTCGGCCATGGCCCTGCAGCCGCCGCGGCAAATCTCATGGACCGGGCAGCGTTGGCATTCCTGGGGCAGATAATCAGTGCGGTCAAGTTCTTTCAAGAAGGGATGGTCCCAAGCTTCCTGGATGCTGCGGCCCAAATCCCGTTCTACAAAATAGCTCGGCTTGAAATACCCTTGTGCGCTGCGCACGATGCGGACATGGCCGTCATCGAAACTGGCGCCGAAAAAAATTTCCCGGCCTATATTCAAGTTCCCCGTCAAGCATAAGGGGATGGGGTTCGCAATAAAAACATTGACCTGTTCTCGGCGGGCCTTGAGGATCTGAAGCGACAGGCGGCGGTAAAAACCCGCATCCATTTGTTTTAAATCGTCATTCATGGCGCTGATCGGGCGCAGCAAGGTCCATGCCGCTGGATTGATCGTTTTGACCAGCGGCATGAATTTTTTAAATGACCCGGCCATGAGAGGCGTGATGACCGTGGCGAGCCACAGGGTCGGCAGATAGGATTTTAAAAGGAATATGTTCTTGATTTTATCCAGAAAGGGATGCCGCGTGCGGGTGTAGGCAAGGTTGGATGCCTCATCATGCCCCTGCACAGAGATGAGGGCTATATCGACATTGGCGATGATCGACTTCATCAGGGAGGGGCTGATGTTTTCAGCGGCGGTATTTAAAAGGACCTTGAATTTTTTGGATTTGGCATAGGCCAAAATTTTTTGGATGTCCGGATGGATCAGCGGTTCCCCTCCGGTGATGCGCACGGCGCCGATCCCAAGACGGCCGGCCTCATCCATGGTTTCCTGGATCTCACGCAAAGGAACATCGGCGGTCCGCGGGCCTGTGCAATAAGGGCATAAGAGCCTGCATTTGCCGGTGATCTCGATGATGATCTCTAATGGTAAAGGAGGACGTTCCATTGGGCAGTCCAATGCGTCAATATTGTCAAGAAAGGGGTATAACTTAACAAGCATCCGAACAAAAGGAGGGGGGCAAAAGATACGCGCTCATGGTAATTCTTAAAATGCTGCAAGGCGGTATGAATGCACGTCGAGATGGCCGTTGAGACGCTGATCATGGCCAAGAACACAGCCAGCGAGCGCAAGGTCAGGGAATGGGGCGACAGCCAAAGGCGCAGGCCCAATCCCAGGACCATGCCGATCGACAGCCCGACGAACTCCTTTTTTAAAAAATCCACGATATAATGTTTTTTGGCTTCACTTTTGACGGAATAGCCTTTGTTGAAAATCAGGTAGGTTACAGTCAAGATCATAACAGGGTTGGCCATTCTTGCAAGATAATAGACCGGGAAGAGCATCCAGGATATGCATACGGTCCTTCCGATGGCCCTGAAGGAGGCCTGGACCTTGACGGGCCGGGTCAGGTCAAGAACGATGGCCCGATGGTGCATGATGAGATCTTTGATAAAAAATGGGAAGAGGATGAGCATCGCAGAAATAAAAGAACAGGCAAAAAGGTTTACGACCGGCGGGCAAGGGACTTGATTGTACACCGGCTCCGGCATGAGGAAGGCGTACAGCGTGAATAATTTGGCGTCGCCTCCTTTCCAGACGGCGGACCTGTGCAGCAAGAAGCCGAGGATAAAAGCAACCGCGCCGTTGATGACATGGGATAGGACCTGCCGGTCCTGCAACATGAGGGCGTAAATCATGGCCCCGAGCCCTAAGATGGCACCGGCCAGGAGATGGCCATTGTAGATTTTCTGGCTTTTGAGGTCCGTGATGGTGGTGAAGATGCCTATCAGGAGGATGAGCACAAAAAGAATAATGGTTGGTGGGGGCAACACCATGCCTTATAGTAATGTATTATCAAAAATTTGTGAACATGATTTCTGCAGGGCCTTGGAGCTTGCCCATGTTTTTTAATTCCGCCCCATTTTTGTTTTTTTTCTTCGCTGTGTCCGTGTCTTATTTTTTGTGCCCTCACCCCTGGCGCTGGGCCCTGCTGCTGGCCGCCAGCTGCGTCTTTTACATGTGGTTTTTCCCGCCGTATCTGCTGGTTCTGCTTTTGATGATCATCATCAACTTTTGGGCAGGCCTTTGGATCGAAGGGGCCCGCCTCAAAAATCGCAACGCCAAGCCGTATCTGGTCCTAAGCATCATCCTCACGTGCAGTTTTTTGTTCGTTTTCAAATATTTCAATCTGTCCATGCTCAATTGGATCATACCGGTCGGCCTGACCTTCCATGTGATGCAGAACCTTTCTTATGTCATTGAAGTCTACAGGGGACGCCAGAGGGCAGAACGGCATGGGGGGATTTATGCCCTTTATGTGATGTTTTTTCCCCAACTGGCGGCCGGGCCTTTGGAAAAGTCCTACCGCTTGATCCCTCAATTTCATGAGAGGCATGAGGTGGATTATCAGAGGATTGCCGACGGCTTGAAGCTCATGGCCTGGGGCTTGTTTAAAAAAGTTGTCATTGCGGACCGTTTGGCCGTCTTGGTGGATGAAGTTTTCAGGGATGTGCCCAGTCATCAAGGGCCCCAATTCATTGTGGCGGCCTTGTTTTTCATGGTGCAGTTATATTGCGATTTTTCCGGATATTGCGACATGGCTGTAGGGGCGGCGAAAGTCCTGGGTTTTCGCTTGCCGGATAATTTCAATTTCCCCTTGTTTTCCACTTCGGCCGCTGAATGGTGGCGGCGCTGGAGCGTCACCTATGCGCAATGGCTGAAAGACTATGTCTATCTGCCCTTAGGAGGTCATCGATGTCCTGCATGGCGATGGTGTTTGAACATTATTGTGGTCTTTGTGATCAGCGCCTTGGGGCAGCGCTCCTCCCCGACGCTGATGGTCTGGGGCGTGCTCAACGGACTATATGTGATCATGAGCCCCGGCAGAAAATCCGGTCTTAAAAGCAGTGTATTCGTCCGGACAGCCCAGGTGTTTTTGACGCTCGCTTTAGTCGGCTTTTCCAACATTTTTTTAAGGGCCAGGGACATGGCGGACGCCCTTTTTATCGTAGGCCATTTAGGACGCGGATGGGGAAAAGGTGCCTGGGCAGAGAGTTACAGGTCTTTCGGTTTTAATATCAAATGGTGGGTCCTTTCCATCGAATTGATCATTGCCCTGATCTTTTTAGAATTATTGCTGCAGAATACCGGCGGGCATTTTATCTTTGCCAAGGACAGGCCTTGGGTGCGATGGGCGTACTATTACGGGCTTGTTTTAAGCATCCTGTTTTGGGGAGACCATGGACAAAATCCATTTTACTATTTCCAGTTCTGAAAGGCAAAGCGCAAGGCGTCTGTTCATGAAACTGATTGGCTTTGTCCCGGTTCTGTTGTTGGTGGCAGCGGTGAACATAGCCATGGATCCTCAGGCGGTTTTGCCTTTAGGGGCCGATCCGGCAGGGAGCGATGAACGCCGTTATGCGAGCCTGTTGGCTGACGGGTTTAATGTTTCCTTTAACCGTCCCATCAACGACCGGCTGCTCTTCAAATATTGGATTGAACATTTAAGCTCTGCTCCTGATATTATGGTGCTGGGGTCAAGCAATACGTCATGGATCGGCGAGAACATTTTTGCCCCGGATAAGGTCTTGAATCATTCTTTATTGGGGGCTGTGCTTGCCGATTATATGGGCCTTGTCCAGGAGTACGAACAAAAGAACATGCTCCCTAAGAAGATTATATTTGTTCTCAATGCGCAACTGGTCCTTTCTCCCGACATGCCGCCGGATTGGCTCTTCATCAAACAGGATGTCTATGGCATGATGGACCGTTTAGGGGTGAGCCGGGAAGAAATCAGGGGGCCGCTGATTCCGCCCTCATGGCAGCGTATTTTGTCTTTTCATCGTTTTCAAATGGCAGTGGACCGATGGATGCAGAGAAACGACGAAAAAATGTTTTTCAAGGATGGCCGGTATTTATGGGACAGGGCCTATTACCTAAGGGACGTGCCGCAAAGCCGAAGGGCGGCGGTGAGGGACATGGACCATGGGCCGGCATCGCCATTGATGAGGCAGCTGAAGTTCAGCCGGAATTTGGAGGACATTTTAGAGAAATTCGTCGGTTATTTAACTTCGCGTCACGTGCAGGTCACCTGTTATGTGCCTCCTTTTCACCCCATACTTTATCATTATTTTCTGGATCCCCAGCGCAACCCCGGGGCCCTGGACCTGGCCGGTATCGAGAATGATTTCCGCGCTCTTGCGCGCAGATTGAATGTCAAAATCAAAGGCTCCTTTAATTCGGAGGTCTGCGGCCTTGATGAGAAGGATTTCTATGATGAGAGCCATGTCAGGAACGAGGTCTTGGAACGTATGTTGAAACAAGAAGGGAACCCATGTTCTCTAAATTAGGCCTCCAGCCGTTCATCGCAATTGTCTTGTGCTTCCTGGCCCTCGAACTGCTGACAAGGGCCTGCCTCAATCATTATTTGGTCTATGATGTCGAGATGACAAAATACGCGATGGGCCTTAAACAGGATGACCCGGACCCTTTCATTGACCATGTCCATAAGCCGAATGCATCGGCGCGTTTGATGGGGGTCATGATCCATACCAATGCGGACGGGTTTCGCGGCCGCGATTGTCTAGTGGCCAGGACCAATCAAAAAAGGATTATGTTTTTAGGCGATTCCTTCACCTTGGGATGGGGGGTGAAGGAAGAAGAGACCTTTCATGATATCCTGGAAAAGGAATTGAGCAGGATTTATCCGACGGAGATCATCAATACCGGGACAGGCAATTATACCACCGAACAGCAGGTCCATCATTTCATTAAAAAAGGGTTGCAATACCATCCGGACAAGGTGGTGATGTTTTTTGTCATTAACAGTGTCCAGCTCACCCAGCATAAGTCATCATGGTGGTTTTTAGGCTATTCTCAGCTGCTGACTTTATATTGGTCAAGGCTGCATGCTTGGTCATTGCGGCTGGACCCGGCTAAAAATTATAAAACTTATTACGCGGATTTGTACCAGGAGGGCCGGCCGGGACTTGCGCGCGCGAAAGAAGCCTTTCTGTTGTTAAGGGACATCTGTGCCAAGAACGGTATTTTATTGCAAGTGGTGTTCATTCCGGAGTTCCATGATTTGGCTCATTATCCTTTCAAGCAAGAACAGCGCATGATGGCGGATTTTTTAAAGAATAACGGCATCGATGTCCTGGATATCACTTCTATGTTTTCCCCATGGGAGAGGCCAGGAGATTTGTGGGTGGCTTCGGATGACCCGCACCCGAACGGCAAGGCCCATCAGTTGATCGCGGAGTTCACTTTTGATTTTATCAAAAAAGGGTTATATCCAAGCCCGCTGAAGCCATGAACGATTTTATAAAAAGATACTGGCTCTATTGGGTCATAGGGGTGCTGATTTTGGGCGCCGGGACCTTATGGCTGACGCTCATGACAAAGAGCGCCCCGGAGGGCGGATTTGTTTATCAGATTAATTAAAGAAGCGGCGGTTTTTTTCGCGGTTTTGCTGGCGGCCCTCATCCTCACCGAGGGGCTTCTGCGCTTGAAAAACCTGGACCAATCAGACTACAGCATTGAAATGTGGCGCTATGCCAAATTGCTTAAGATGATAAGCCCTGATCCTGTGTTGGGTCATGTGCACAGGCCGGGGAGCTCTGCCAAACTTGAAGGCGTCATGGTCCGCATCAATAGTTTCGGCCTGCGCGGGCCTGAGATCCAGACGCAGGGACAGCGGCATCATTTAAGGGTCCTATTTTTGGGCAGTTCCAATACCTTAGGATGGGGGGTCGAGGAAAACAGCACCCTGCCCGCTGATCTTCAAAAGGAAATGGGCCGGGAGGCAGAAGTCCTTAACGGCGGCATCGGCAATTACAATGCGGTGCGGTATGTGCATCTTTTTGAGACCAGGCTAAGGGCCTTGAAGCCGGATCTGGTGATCGTGCATTTTTTCATCAGCGACGCCAAGGTCCTGGGGCCTGAGGGAGGCAATTTTTTACTGCGGCACAGTGAGTTGGCGGTTAAATGGGTGGAGGCCCTGGACATGTTTCAAATGGGGACCGCAAGCAGGAAAGGCCGGATTGGCTATTACAAGAATTTATACAAGGACGATTTCAAGGGATATCTTGACATGGTCGCCGCTTTCCAGAGATTGGATGCCATGGCGAAAGAAGACGGGTTTAAGGTGATTTTGGCGGTCACGCCGGACAGCCACGATTTGGCGGATTTTCCTTATAAGAGGGAATATGACAAGATTAAAAATTTAGGGAGCCGGTTGGGCTGGATGACGGTTGATTTTACCCCGTCATTGCAGCTTGTCCCTCAAGCGCAATTATGGATTATGCCCTCAGACCCTCATTATAATGCCCAAGGCCTGCAGATCATGGCCGAGGCCATTGGGCCGGCGGTGAAAGCAAGTTTATCGAGGCATTGATCAGCCATGCTCTTTTATTCCAATACCTTCCTCATTTTTTTTGCGGTCTTCATGTTCCTATGGAGCATGGTTCCGGCCCCATGGCGGTTAGGGGCGGTATTTTTAGCCAGCTGTATTTTTTACGCCTGGTGGTGCCCTTTCTATATATTCCTGCTGCTTGCCCTTGTCCTTTTAAGCTATTATGGCGCTTTTAAAGTGCCGCGTATGCCGCGTTGGCAATTTGCGGCAACACTCCTGCTGGTCTTCTCGCCTCTGATTTTTTATAAATATGCTTCTTTCATTCTTCAAAACGTTTCTGATCGCTGGGCGGAACAATGGGCCAGCCATGGCCGTTGGGCCTTGCCCATCGGGATTTCTTTCATCACCTTTACAGTTGCTTCGTATTTGATCGATGTCCGAAAGAAACTGATCCAGCCTGAACAAGGATTCTTGCGCTATTGCGTTTTCGTCTCTTTCTTTCCCCATCTGATCGCCGGCCCCATTATGCGGGCCAGGGAACTTTTGCCCCAATTGGGGCATTTGGCTGTTCAACAGAGGTTTTTTAAATTGGGCCTTTCGCTTTTTGCCATCGGGATGCTTAAGAAGATGGTGTTTGCCGATCAAATCGGATTTTACGTGGACAGGTTTTACGGCGCGCAGGACTCATTGAATTTCTATCAGAGTTTATTCACCTTTTATGGTTTTGCCGTCCAGATTTATTGCGATTTCAGCGGCTATGTGGATATGGCCTACGGGCTGGCGTTCATGATGGGCATCCGCCTTCCTTTGAATTTCAACCGGCCGTATGCCGCGCGCTCTGTCAGGGATTTTTGGCGGCGATGGCACATCACGCTTTCGCGTTGGCTCAAGGATTACCTGTATATTCCGTTGGGAGGCAACCGGCGGGGCTTTGGCCGGAGGCTTTTGAATATCATGGTCACCATGGCCTTAGGCGGTCTTTGGCACGGGGCCTCATGGATGTTCGTGCTTTGGGGAATTTGCCATGGCCTTTATTTGGTCGTGGAGCGCGTTTTTTCCCGCCTATGGCCATCGGTTAAAATGCCTTTGTGGCTGGCTAAGCTCATCACCTTTCATGCGGTGGCTTTGGCGTGGATGCTCTTTAGGTCCAGGGATTGGGGACAGCTGAAACATGTGCTGGGCGGGTTTTCCCAATGGGGGGGCTTTTCTTTATTTTCAATGACATTATTTCCTGTCCTATTGATCATCCTGGCTTTCCTGGCCCATCCTTGGGACCGTTTATCTTTAGAGATCAGGGCCGCCAAGAAGCTTCCGGGGGCGCTGATCGTCGCTGGGTCGATCGGGCTGATGATTTTAAGCAAGGTCCTGTCCATCGACGGGGCCAGGGCGTTCATATATTTTGATTTTTAATGCCCGGCGCATTATAATAAAAACCATCTCTCCTCCAGAATCGTTTAAAAGTCCAAGACGCTCATGAACGAAAAACGCCTGCTTGTTTCCCTCTATGATGGCTGCCAATACCGCTGCGGGTTCTGCATGTACGGCTATGTCAAAGAGGCCCAGCCGTTGAGCCGAAAAGAAACCATGACTGAGGAACAATGGCACACGGTCATAGCCCAGGCTTTCGAAAAAGGGTTTAGGGTCTTGGAAGTAGGGGGCAGGGGCGAACCGACGCTCAATCCGGCATTCACCCGGATCATTAAAAAAGCCCGCGCCCTGGGTTTTGAGATCGAACTCTTGTCAAACGCCCTTCAGGATAAGGAGATCATTGAGATTTTGCCCTGCCTGCGCCAGTTGACCGTGAACCTGAATGCCGTTGATGAGCAAGGATTGCACAAAATCCATTCGCCTTATCCCGGGTTCAACTTTGATCGCTGCAGCGCCTTGGTCAAGAATGTGGTCAGCGCCATTTCTGAAAAAAATTTGGGGATCAATTTAAGGACCAATTATGTTGTGACCAAACAATCCGTTAAGGACGCTTTTTCCTTCCCTCTCAAAGTGCGCCGATTGCTGGGAAGCGCCTTGTCAGAACAGCGCTGTTTTTATGTGTCCTATCAATATGTGTACAATTATATCAAAACACCGTCTAATCTTGGGTTCGATCTGCATGGCTTGAAGAAGGTCCTGCTTTGGGCCCGGATCAACCGTCAACACAAATTCCTGCTGGATCATACCAATATTTTGGATTTCATCCAAAAGACGGAAAAATTGATCGAACGCTTAAACCGCTTGTCTGATGGGCCGGCCCAATCGGATGCCTCATCCCAAACCTGTCACTACACATGCCAGGTGCACCGTCAGGTGTTATTTATTGACGGCAATGGAGATTGCTATGGATGTTACAATCCTTACCGCGCGGTGAATGGCCTGGACATCGCCCAAGACCCGTTTTATTTCGGGAATTTGATGTCCCAGGATTTTGGGGAAATCGCGGCTGAACGCAAAGATTTCGAGCCCATCTTGGATGTTTCTAAGTCCTGGTGGCGCCCCTGCCTGCTGTGCAAGGCGGCTGAAACGGGCTTGTGAACCTATGTTGAGCCGGACGTCCTTTAAAAAAGTCTTGAAACTTTGTTCCCTCTGGGCCAGGCATGATGCCCGCTATCGCCTGCGCTTAAAATCGTGGGACGATTTTAAGCGCATTCCTATTTCCCATCGCGAGTCGCTTAAAAGTTTTGCCGGTTCCCAACGATTGTCTGCACCCTTTAACATGATAGCCACTTCAGGTTCCACGGCCTCGAAGCTGGTGATTCTTCATTCGCGCGAAGCGTATGAGTCACACTTGGGCCGCCTCGTCAAGATCTACCGCAGTATCGGCGTCAAACCCGGCATCTTATGCTTAAACCTGTGCTCCTATGCATTAAATAGCCCGGGGCGCATGATGGAAGCAGGCCTGAAAGCTGCGGGTGCCGGCGTCATTCCCTTCGGCCCCATCACTTCACCGGCCCAGGCGATGGATGCCGCTCAAATGGTCAAAACGTTAAGGCCGAACATGGTCAACGCCTATGCCAATCAACTTTATGATTTATTTGCCGTGATAGGCCGGCGTCATTCCTTAAAAATAGGCTTGGCTTGCGGCGAACCATTGTGGCCGCAATACCGCAGGAATATGGAGCATATGTCCGGGGTCAAGGTCCATGACCATTATGGCGCCAATGAAATTTCTGCTTTAAGCGTCGCCATCAAGCCGCAAGATGAATATATGAAGGTATTTGATGACGGATTATTGTTGGAAGTATTGGACGGCTCCGGAAAGACGTCCGTTTTAGGTCAGGGAGACTTGGTGGTGACCGATTTAAACAACACATGCATGCCATTTTTGCGTTATCGTCTTGGTGATAGGGTGGAACTGGTGCGCCAGAAAGGGTCCTTGGGCATCAAGGTTCTCGGCCGCATCCAGGAGAGCCTATTGCTCAATGGGGCGGTCGTTTGGAAGCAGGAATTGATCAAGGCCGTTCATGATTATCTGGGCAAGCCGGGCTTCTTTTTTGTGGTTGATAAGCACCCGCTGAAATATTATGATAGAGTCATTATCAATGTGGCCGGCGCAACCCTGCCCAAGGCCAGCGCTGTTCAAGCCGCCCTGGTGCAAAGGCTGGGGATCAACTTTCACGTTTTTCTTCGGGCCCATCCCGGGGAAGTCCCAAGGACCTCAAATGGCAAGATCAAATATTTTATCGACACCAGAAAAAGCGCTTAAAAAATTCAAGGTCAATTCCACCTGGATCTATGTCACCGAGCGCTGCAATCTTCATTGCGATTACTGCTTTTTTCGCCACATGATGGGGCGGGAAGTTTCCTTGGATGCCGTCGAGCAGCTTTTTTTGCTCTTTGAGCGGGAAGCAACCGTGCCCTCCACCTTGATTTTCAGCGGCGGCGAGGCCTTTCTGGCCAAGGAGAACCTTTTTAGGATCATGCAAGAGGCCAGCGTTCGATTTCCCGGGATTTCCCTGCATATCCAGACCAATGGCCTTTTGATCAATGATGAGGACATTGAAAAACTGGCGCGTTTGAAGGTGTCATTGGAGTTTGGCATCGACGGCGGCCAGGAGCAGACGGCCCGGCACCGTTGCGGCCTTAAGCCCGCGTCCTATCAAAAACTGGCTGACACCATCAAGGCCTGCCTCAAGGCCGGCATCGGCTGTGGATCATCCATGACGGTGCATCCGCATGAAATTGAGCATATGGAGCAGGGTCTGGATATTTTAAGAGCATTGGGCATCCCGCACGTCGACATCACGCCTGCGGCCTTCATGCCCTGGACCCCTGAAACCGTGGCGTCCTTCAAGAAAAATTATCTCAGCATGGCCAAACGTCCTGAACTGCGGCGGATGATGTATGCCAACGAAGACATCCAGTGGATCAGTCCGGGCGTGATGGACTTAAGCCTTCATCCGCCGAATTATCTGTTTGGGGGGGACGCCTTTCTCTGCCTGCCGGAACATAAGCGGATTGAGTTTACGCTCTGGGACCCGGCCACGGGATTATTTAGGCCCGAGGTGCTTGGTTTTTATCAGAAAGCGTATGATAAAATGCACCGAAAACATGCCAAATTGCCTTACCGCGAACATGTCTGCCACAGCTTTGATCTGATGAATGCCATGATGGGCGAGCCCTACATGAACACCTGGGCGATCAATGACATTATGCGTTTTCAGACGCGCACGCACTTGACATTGGGATTGGGAAAATTTGGGTCCCATCATGGCCGTTCTTCATCCTTGAGCACCATCAATCATTTCCCAAGGTAAAGAGGTCTAAGACGCCGCACTGCTGATTTATGAGCGAATCCTTGATCGATCAGATCAATCATGTCTGGCTTTTTTTCACGGACCGCTGCAATTTAGGCTGCGGCTATTGTTTTTATAAATACCGCAGCCAGCGGCAGGTGATCACACTTCACACGTTTGAGAATATTTTGGATTACATCCGCCCCGCATCGCCCCTTGAATTTGTCTTCTCCGGCGGAGAGCCGTTGATGGACAAGGACGTGCTTCAGGCCATGATCACCCGCATCCGCCGGGACAATTTAAGCCGTTACATTTCCGTACAGACCAACGCGACCCTGCTCAATGAAGAGCTGATGGATTTCTTTTTACATCATGATGTCAATTTGGAAGTGGGTATTGACGGCGATGAAAAAACCACCCAGCGCAACCGTCCGGGGATCGGGCCTTATTATTACGCGGACATTCTCAAAGGCGTGTCCCTGGCGCTCAATGCCCGCGGCCCTTTGACAGCCACCATGACCGTGCATCCTTCCAGTGTTATGAGATTGTTGGATAATTTAAAATGCCTGGCTGCCATGGGGCTTAAGTCCATTGAAGTGCATCCGGCCTTTCTTGAGATTTGGGACGAGGAAGCTTCAGGCATTTTTATGGATCAGTACCGCCAGGCCTGTGCCTGGGAATTGAAGAACAGCCTGCAAGGCCTGATCGGCCGCGGCTATAGCGAGCCCTCGAGGGGTTCTTGGGACTTGCTTTCTGTTCCCAGCGGCAAAATTTTGGCCAATTGGCTTTTGCTTTCCTTTCCTGAAGAAGTGCGGGAAGAGCTGTATCTCATGGATTTCGCGAAAAATGCATCCGGGGCCTTGCTGCCTGCGGCCCGGCGGTATTTTGGGGATTTGCAGGAACATTTGTCCCGGCATCCCCAGTGCAGCTACCGCAGCATCAGCAATTTTAACGCCCTGCAGGCGGTCAAGACCATGCCTGGCCGCAAATACGAAGACAGAGTGAGACATTATATCGATCTTTGTGAAAGCATTGAATGGATAGACCGCAAGATTTTAGGGACAGCCGCATGGCAGCGATAAGGTACGAGAGCCTCCTGGTTGAGCAGGCGCTTTGCCGTGAATATGCTGCTGAAACGGAGCGTGTACTTAAAAGCCTGAAGGGTCTTAATGAAATCAAGACCCTGGTCCGGGAATTTGAACATACGTTTGCGCAGTATATCGGCGTTGCACATGCCGTGGCCGTCAATTCCGGAAGCGACGCGCTTAAAATGTGCCTGCTGGCCGCGGGGGTCAAGCCCAAGGACGAAGTCCTGGTGCCCAATTTGACCTATCAGGCCGTGGCCCTGGCCGTGATTTATGCCGGGGCCAAACCTGTCCCTGTGGAAGCCAAGGCCGATGATTTGCAGATGGACCCTGAAGCTCTTGAGCGGTCCGTGACCAAAAAAACAAAGGCCGTGATCGCGGCCCATATGTTCGGCCGCGCCTGCGCCATAGAGACGATCAAAGGGATTTGCCGTAAAAGGAAAATAGTTTTGATCGAGGATGTCTGCCAGGCGGAAAGCTCGACCTATCAAGGCCGCAAGCTTGGGGCCTTTGGAGACCTGGCAGCGTTCTCCTTCTCTTATTATAAGCCTTTGTCTTCCTGCGGCGGTGGGGGAGGCATGGTCATTTGTCCAAAACAGCAGGAGGAGCGGATCAGGCGCTGGATGGAAGACTGGCGCAGTGACGCGGAACTTTTGAACATGGGCCAGAGATTTGCTCCCATGGGCTTCCTGGACCTGATCGCCTTGCGGGTGAAATTTTCCCGCCTCAAGGAAATCATCAAATCGCGGCATCTGATTAAAAGCTATTATGAAGAACATTTGACCGGGACCCAGGGTCTTACGATTTTTAAAGACCCGGCACACACACAAAGCGTAGCGCAGAATTTTGTTGTCTGCGCCCAGGACAGGGACGGGCTGATGCGGTTTTTGGAAAACCAAGGCATCATGGTGCAAAGGCCTTACGTGCCGCTGCATCGATTGGCGATATTCCGGGGCAAAAGTCAAAAGAAGTTTCCGGTGAGCGATTGGTATGCCGAAAGCGCTCTTCATCTGCCCCTGCATTCGTTCATGGGTCTGGACAAGGCCAGGACCGTTGCCGATGCCTGCCGGCAATTTAGGACGGAGATAAAAGCATGAGAATCAACCCTGTCAGCGTGCGGCTCGACGCATCAACGGCATGTCAGTTGAAGTGCCCCACGTGCCCGACCGCCAAGGGAGAGATCGCCCGGGAACTGGGGACGGAGCTTTTGAAATTCAGGGATTTCAAAAGATTTGTCGATGCCAATCCCTGGGTCAAGAGCATTGAATTAAGCAGTTGGGGGGAGATTTTTTTAAATCCTGATCTTCTGGCCATCGCCGCTTACGCGCATGAGAAGAAGGTGGCCTTAAACGCGGCCACGGGGACAAATCTTAATACAGCCAGTGAAGCCATGCTGGAAGGACTGGTCCAATACCGCTTCGGCCGCATCACCTGCTCCATCGACGGCGCCAGCCAAGACACCTATGGGATTTACCGGAAAGGCGGGGATTTTAACCAGGTCATGGCGCACATCAAGACCATCAACGCGCACAAGGCCAGGTACAAATCGATCTTTCCCAAACTGTGTTGGCAGTTCATTGCTTTCGGCCACAATGAACATGAAATTCCTCTGGCCAGGCGCATGGCCAGGGCGCTGGACATGGATTTTTTTGTGAAACTGTCCTGGGATGAATTCTCCCCCTTGAAAAATCCCGCCTTGATCAGGCGGCTGTCCGGCACAGGGGCTGTCAACCGCCGGGAATACCAGGACAAATACGGCAGGATTTATCAGGCGGAAAAAATCTGTTCCCAGCTTTGGCTGCAGCCCCAGATCAACACCGACGGCAGGGTCCTGGGATGTTCCGTCAATTATTGGGCTGATTACGGCAACGCCTTTGAGGATGATTTGAAGGGAATCCTTAATAATGAGAAAATGAATTACGCCAGGGCCATGCTGCGCGGCAAAAAACCAGAGCGCAAGGACATTCCCTGCGCACAATGCCAATGGTATAAGAAGATGCAGGAAAGCGGCAGCTGGTTATTCTCAAGAAGGTCCCCATGATTTTAGATGTCTTGCAATTGGAACAGCGGTATCAAAAACGCATCGCCGGCGTGCGCGACAAGAAGGTCTACATCGGCCCGGAAATCGTTGACATTCATATCAATAATTCCTGCAATTTAAGCTGCCAATACTGCTGGACCCATGCGCCGGGCAATCCCGCCCATTTTGACAAGGCCCATTATTTGTCGTGGGAAAAATTCAGCGGCACCATCAAGGACTGTGTTGAGCTAAACGTGGACCAAGTCCATATCACAGGTTCCGGAGAACCGTCCTTGCATCCGCAGTTTGGCCGCATGATGCGGTATTTGCAAGACCAGCCGCTGTTCGTCAAGCTTTTCACCAATGCCACCTTCCCGCTGGAGGCCTGCCAGGATGTGATCAAAGCCGATCAGGTGGTTGTCGATTTAAGCGCAGTGGACCGTCTGCAATATCTTGAAATCCAGGGCAAGGACCTCTTTGATCGCGTCATCGCCAACATCGAGCGCTTGGTGTCTTTAAGAGATTCCGTCAAGCCTGACTTTCTCATCGACATTGTTTATATCGTCAACGCCAAAAACATCAAACAAAGGCCTATGATGCGGGATTTGGCCTCGCGCTGGAAGGTCAATTCCGTTTACTTTAAGAAGATGAACGTGCATGCGCACAATCAAAGCATTGCCTTGCCGCAAGGCCCGGCACCGGAGATGGGCGAAGACGATCAGACACCGCCCCAGTGCCTGAACGGCTGGTTTGAGATGGTGGTCAAGTCCGATGATGAAAATACCAGCATCTGCTGCCGCATCCCGCAGATGCGTTTGACGCATCAGGACCGATGGTCATTGAAAGGGCTTTGGCATTCGCCTCAAATGATGAACATGCGGCTCTTGGGCAAATACGGACAAATCCAAAAAATGCACACAGCCTGCAAGACCTGCCCTTATTATGATGAGAATGTCCAGCGGGCCGAAGACTTGAAAGAAACCCTGCAGAATGAAAAAGCCTGTTCTTAATGATATAACGGTCGAGATCACCAATCATTGCCAGCTGCATTGCCAGCATTGCGGGATCTGGGCGGAGAAAGAACGCCATGAGATGACCGCTTCCCTGGTGGTGCGCATGAT
This sequence comes from uncultured Planctomycetales bacterium, assembly GCA_964483785.1. Taxonomy (GTDB): domain Bacteria; phylum Omnitrophota; class Gorgyraeia; order Zapsychrales; family Fredricksoniimonadaceae; genus JABDGZ01. The sequence continues at coordinate 50,783 of CAZACW010000004.1, read as the reverse complement.
CAGAAACCTGACCCAGGAATTTAAATTGAAATTCGTGTCTGTCACCGGTGGGGAGCCGTTTCTCAACCGCAATTGCGGCCGATTGTTAAAGTCCCTGGCGCTGCTGCGCGAGCGCGGCGACATCGATGAATTCGGCGTCTATTCCAACGCCGCTTATTTTGAAGGGGTGCGCCGGGTGTTCACCGCCTATGGTCCTTATCTTAAAGGCATGTACATGGGCATCAGCATCGACGGAGGGCCAAAGACCCATGATCTCTTGCGGGGGGAAGGCGCTTATCAAAAGACATTAAAGACCATGGGATGGCTCCATGACAATTATGGCCAAAAGATTACCTTGGATTTCAAATTCACCATCAATCAAATGAATTTTGCCGAGATCCATGAGGTTTATCAGCTGGCCCGCCGTTATAAGGCCAGGTTTTTCCCCAAGATCATGGAATCCGGCGTTTCGGATTATTATCATCGCCACGAGATGCCGCAGGCCGGCGCCTTGTCGACCCTGACGCCCGCGATGATCGAAGTTGTCCGCCGGCAAATCAGTCAAATCTTGGATGAGGGTTATGCGGGCGTTGACCGTAAGCTCACCGAAGCCATGCTCATTTTGCTCGAAGGCGGGCGGGACTGCATACGTGCCTGCGCCACACCGGCGCGGTCCTTGTTTATCAATTCCCGGCGCAAGGTCTATCCGTGCCTCTATATGGAGCCGGCAGGACAGTTAGGGTCAAACGGAGAATTGCCCCAAGCTTTAAATCAAGTGCGGCGGAAATTATCTCAAGAGGCGGCCCAAGGCCATTGTCCGGGCTGTTTTGCGTATCACGGCTTTTTGAAAAAGTTCAATTTGGACTACCTTCAAGCACCAGGCGTGCTGTCAGATCAGCCCCGTTAAACCAGGCCTGGGGGGCAGGGGCAGGACGGGGGGCGTGGATTTGCTGGGTAATGGCCTCAGCCAAATTAGAGGCGGTCATCAGGTCATAGTCCAGGATGAGGCCGCAAAAGCGTTCTTTGAGCAGACGGGCGCGGGCAATCTGGTCATTGGTATTGGTTTTTAAGACCTTGTCGCGGGAGAGATTGTTTTGATAAGGGACCAGGACTGAGGGTGTGCCGTGACGCATCAATTGGACCGAGGTATTGTAGCCGCAGAGGCTGACCGAGGCCAGGCAGTCTTTGAAATAATCATCCAGGTCTGAGATCCTTTGCGTGAGAAATATTTTGGATTGGTCTTTGGGCTTAAGGCAGGATTGGAACAAGGCCATTTCTTTTGCTGTTGTGGCTGGACCGCAGGCGATGATCAGATGAATGTCAGGGGCCAGTAAGCGTTTCGCCTCGATGCTTAAAGTGATGAGCTTCGGATACACGGCCCCGCCGCCGCGGCTGATGACAACGGTTTTGTTCTTGGCAACGGCCCGAGGTTTGCCGGTATCACTGATCATGGGTTGCGGATAGACATACCCGGTGTACTTGGTCCTTGGTTCGAGTTCTTTTAACAGGTTGAAATACAGTTTGGCCAGCGCCTCGGAAGGGATGGTCTTTTGGATATAGGCTGTTTCAAGTTTGTCCGGCGTGTGGATCAGGAAGGTGTCAAAGAAGGCAAAGATGGATTTGTGCAAAGCGCAAAATCGGGGGTCCTGAAACCGCTCCAGGTCAATCAACAGCGGGTATCCGATGCTGGCTAAAATCCTTACGCCTTTTTTGCGCAGGAAGCGCAGGGTCGGCAGCAATTCCGGCGTATAAGAAAGCCGGCCGAATGGAAAAAATTCCGTGATGAAGACATCCGGCTTAAAATCTGCCGCTGTTTTCAGGATAAATGGGGCGCGCTGCGCCGCTGAAACAGGGGCGGCATGGGCCTGAAAACTGCCCCGGCCGTCAAAGGGCAGGGGAAGATCCAGCACCTTGGCATTCTTAGGGAATTGGACAAAAGGCTGGGGCAGCCCGCCCTGCAAGACGAGGACCTCGGCGCCATGGCGGCAGAGGGCCGTGACCAGCGCCACGGACCTTGTCGTATGTCCGAGGGTCTGCTTGTGGGTGTAATGGAATAAGACGCGCATGGGAAGTAAAACAATAGTATACTGATTTGCCTCATGAATGCACGGGTTTTTATACGTAACGATGATGTCTGGACCCTGGATGGGCCCTTCCGCTATTTTTTTGATGCGGCTTTTGAGCGCGGCCTTCCCGTGGTGCAGGCCGTGATCCCCGGGGCCATGGAACCTGCCCTGGTCAAATTTTTACGGGACGCCAAACAAAAATCGCCCCAATTGCTCGACATTGTCCAGCACGGTTGGCTGCATAAAAACCATGCCCCGCCGGGCCAGGGCAAATATGAGTTCGGGGCCTCCCGGGCATGGACGGACCAGCAAGCAGATATCCGGGAAGGAAAAAGCAGGATGCACCGGGCCTTTGGAGAAGATTTTACGCCGGGCTTTGTTCCGCCTTATCACGGGTTTGATCAAAACACGGTTTCAATCTTAGAAGAAGAGGGGTTCAAATATTTTTCAGCCGGGGCGCATAAGCCTAAGATACAGGCAGATTTTTTAGATCTCCCGGCCCAGGTGTCCTTCAGCCGCTATGATCTTGGCACAACAAGTACGTACAAGGCTGAAGATGTATTTAAAGCCCTGATCCAAAGCATCAAGCTTAAAATCCTCACCGGCGTGCTGACACACCACGCGGATTTTAAATCCGTTCAAGACCGGCGGGCACTGACCCATTTTTTGGACCTGCTCAAGGCCTTGACCGCACGCCGGGAATTACGCGCTTTATTGTTTTCGCAATTGGAAACTGCTCAACCATGCTCAATACAGAATCCTTAAAATCATTGTCTCCTGCCGTGAAGGACAAATTAAGGGCCAAAAGCGCCCTGCTGGGCAGGCCCCTCATCGGCCCGCAGTCGGTCAATATCCATGCCATCCAGGCTTGCGACCGCAAATGCGCGTTCTGCTGGTATTTTTCGCCGCTGATATCCAACCCCCCGAAGCGCGTGATGCTGGATTATCAGGTGCTGGAAGGCGTCCTTGAAGATTGCCATGAGATCGGGGTCAATGAGATCAACCTGGAGGGGGGCGAAATCGTCCTTTACCCCTTTGCCGAGCAGGCCTTCCGTAAGGTCAAGGAATTGGGAATGCGCCTGCGGGCCTACAGCCACCTGGATTTTGACGGCAAGCATCTGCGTTATCTTTGCCTGGCGGACCGCCTGATCGTGAATCTCTCGGCCATGAATGAAATTTCCTACCGCCGGGTGCACGGCAAGACCAGCGGCTCTTTAGCGAATTTATTGAAGCATTTGGACCGGCTCCTCGCTGCCCGCCGTAAATACGGCAAGCCGGAAATCGTTTTGACCTTCATTGTTTATGACCATAACTACAAGGAAATGCCGGCCTTTCTTGATTTGGCCCAGGACAGGGGGGTGGACCAGGTCTACATCCGTTTTTTTAAAGCCACCGAAGAGATGAAGGATTTAGTTTTTTCCGAGGAACATTTGAGCGCATTAAAAGTCATGGTGGAAGAGGCCCTGGGCGCAGGGTATTCTTTTGTCCATAATTTGGAAAACTTAAAGAACATTATCGTCAACGGCCATTACAATGACAATGTCCATACCATGACGCCTACGAAAACCAACAATGACCGCTTGCTTGTCTATGATGCGACCGCGGGAGTGAAGGTCAACTGCCAGGTGGGCTGGTTTTACAGCTATATCGATGAGAACGGCCAGGTGGTGGCCCCCTGCGACGGGGTGGGCGTTTGTGTGGCCGGCAATGTCAATGAGCGCCGGTATAAGGACATCTGGTTCGACAATGATTTTTTGCATGATACGCTTCGCGAAGCATCTGCCGGGATCCATGCCTGTTCATCCAAATGGCGTGAATGCCGCCATTGCAGTTATGTGCCGATCAACAAAAAATTAAACGAAAAATTGCGGCTGGCCGCCCATGACCCCTTATGATCCTTGAGCCCCGGGAACAAAAACGCAGGCTGCTTTTGCGTCTGAAAAGCATCGAAGAACAGCGCGCCTTGATCGGTCCGGCCACGGTGCATCTGAGGATCACCGACCTTTGCAATCTGGCCTGCCCGTACTGTTGGTACTATTCCCCAGGAAGCCCCTTGCGCCCGTCGGGAAAAAACCATATGTCTTTCGAGCTTTTTGAGCAATTGGCCCGGGACTGCGCGGATTTGCAGGTGGATACGGTCAATCTCTCCGGCACAGGCGATCCGTCCCTTCATCCCCGATTTTATGACATGCTCAAACGCCTGGAGCATGATTTTGCGGTCACGATTTTTACCAACGCCACCTTTCCCTTGGAGCGCTGCCGCGATGTGCTGCGGGCGGACCGCATCATCATCAATTTAGGCGCCGCGGACAGGGACAGCTACCGCGCCTTGCAGGGCAAGGACCTTTTTGGACGGGTGATCAGGAACATCAAGGAACTGGCCAGACTGCGGCCCCTGTACAATCCTGACTTTAAGATTGAAGTGGTTTTTATCATGACCAATCTCAATGATGAGCATCTATTAAGGACCGAGCGCCTGGTCCTGCGGCTCGGCGCTGATGTGGTGCAGAAAAAGACCTTTGAGCCCGCATCGCACAACCGTAATCTTATGCTCAAAGGCCAAGCAGAGCATACAGAAATTGACGGCGAGTGGCCGCCTTGTTATCACGGCTGGTTTTACAGCGCCATTAAATTGGACGGCGGGGTCAATGTCTGCTGTTATATGCAAAGCTTGACCATCGGCAATGTCTTTGAGAAGCCGTTTAAGGAAATCTGGGAGTCCAAGGCCTATGCCGATGCCCGCAGCGGTGCCCTGCTGGGCGGGCCGACTTTCAGAAAAGACCATGACTGCATCAATTGCCGCGCGGCCGGCCGCAACCAAGAGATTGCCGGGCATCTGCAGAATTATCAACGATTAAGACGATCAGCTCTGGGGGCTGTCAAGTGATCTTAAACCATCGGGAGCAGAAGCGCAGATTATTGCTGCGGTTAAAAGGCGTCGAGTCCGGCCGTCCCCTGATCGGCCCTGCCATGGTGCAGTTTCATATCACGGAGCTGTGCAATCTGACCTGTCAGTACTGCTATTATCACGGCCCGGGCAGCACCCATGTCAAAAGCGGCGAAAATTTCATGCCTTATGAATTATTTGAAAGGCTAAGCCTGGAATGCAAGGAGCTTCAGGTGGATACCATCTACCTTTCCGGCCAGGGCGAGCCCACCCTGCACCCGCGGTTTTATGATATGCTCCGGCATCTGGAGCCGGATTTTTCCATCAATCTGATTTCCAACGGGACCTTTCCCATCGAGCGCTGCCGCGACATCTTACGGGCCGACCATATCGTGATCAATATGGGAGAGGCGGACCGGGAATCCTACCGCGCCTTGATGGGCAAGGACCTCTTTGTCAAGGTGATCAAAAATATCAGGGAACTGGCCAGGCTGCGGAGCTTGTACAATCCGAATTTTTGCATTGAGGTGCTTTTGGTGATGACGCGGTTAAACGCGCAGAACCTTTTGAAAACAGAAAACCTGGTCCGTAAAATTGGCGCCAATGTGGTGCAAAAAAGGGTCTTGGAAGTGAGCGAGCAAAACCGGCACATACAGCTGCAGCAGCACCAGGACAAAGCCGAGATCAGCGGCGAGTGGCCCCCGTGTTTTCACGGCTGGTTTAACAGCGCCATCAAATTCAACGGGGACGTGAATGTCTGCTGTTTCATGCAGGCGGTGAAGGTCGGCAACGCGTATGAATCCGGCTTCAAGGCAGTTTGGGAATCTGCAAGCTATACACAGGCCCGCGCGTTGGCCTTAAACGGCGGCGAACCTTTTAGAACTTACCATCACTGCATCAATTGCCGCGTGGCCTGGCGAAACCGTGAGATCGCCGGGCAGATGGAAGCCTATCAAAGGGTGAGAAACGCCTGATCTGCCCCCATGCCCGCGCCCATTGAACAAGTTTCTGATCAGCTCCAACAGGCCCTTGAACATGCCTTGGGTGATATCAAAGGCCGGCCCAGGGCGGTGATGTTCAGCGGCGGTTTTGATTCGCTGTTGATGGCTTCCTTGGCCCGGCGGCAAGGGGCCAAGGTTGCGGCTGTGACCGTCCAATTTGAAGATTTTAACCCGTTGACCGTGGCCGGCGCTTCCTTGACAGCCAGGGAAGCGGGACTGCAGCATCATATCCTTCATGTCAAGACCGCTGAATTTTTATCTGCCTTTGAGACCGTCGCGCGTATGACGCTGGAACCTTTGCTGGATCTTGATTTGGCGGTGGTGTACGCGGCTTTAAAAAAATATGATCGCAAAATCGCCGGGGATGTGTTCATCTCCGGCATGGGGGCGGACCAATGGTTTGGGGATGATGCGTTAAAGCCTTATCCCGGAGGCCTTGAAGCGCGCCTGGCAAGGACCAAGCTTGATGAAGAGGCCCATCATCAGGCGGCCCAGGCCCACGGATTGGAATTTGTCTTTCCCTTTTTAACCAAGGAAATGATTGCCCTTTCCCTTTCCATGCCTGATGAACTAAAAATAGGCAAATCATCGCTGCGTTCCCTGTCAGCAGGGCAATTTTTTCCTTTGCGCGGCGCGCCCCGTGAACTGCAGGTCCCTGCCGTCGTAAGGAAACTCTTGATCAAGACGTATGGTCACAGGGCCAAGCCTTCGGCGGCGACGGCCGATGACAATGACTCATGTTCTGATGATCAAAAATTACGCCGGATTGTGCAGGGCATTTGGTCAGAACAATCAAGGCAGCCATAATTTCGTCAGGGCTTTGGAGTCAGCCAAAAGATGGAAGGCGCGGGCTTGTTTTAAACTCAACTGTTGTGAAGCAGGACCAGGCAATCGGCATGCCCGGATGTAATGCAGATATTCCTTGACCAGGCCAAGCAAAAAGAGGGCACGAACAACGGCCAGGTCTTCTTCAGACGGCCGCAGCTGGGCATAATGGTCTTTGATCACGGCCTGGATGGTGAACAGCGGAACATCTTTTTTGACATCCACCGACAGGCAGGACAAAACAAGGCTGGCCAGGTCCGCCAGAACATAATCCTCACGTACGTGTTCCAGATCAATCACATAGATTTTGCTTTTGAATTTTAGAAAATTGGTCAGGGTGGCGCAATTGTGCAGCCATTGCCGGGCAAAGGCGCGGCGCTGACTTTCAAAGGCGCGGCATATGTTTTTCAAGTGGCCTTCGATCAAATTTTTGTGGTCATAGGTTTTTAAGATTTTAGATTTTTGGGACAGGTCCTTGATCTTGGCCGCCAGGCTTTCCTGCCTTAAAAAAGGCAGGCGTCCTTTAAGCGGAGCAAGGGTGTTTTTGATGCCGATCAAGTTGCCATTGATCTGGCGGAAGGTGTCCCTGCTTTGGATGCTTTGCCAGGCATGGTCACCGTCGATAAAATCGTAGCAGCAAAAGAGCTGGTGGCTGATCCTGCAAAATGGACGATGCGGCGGGCCCGCATGCATGGCCGGAGTCGGGAAACGGCGTTGGGTCAAGATGCGGTTGATGGCGTATTCCAAGCTGATTCTTTGGGCCGCATAAGCCGGATAACATTTAATGACAAATTTTCCCTTGGAAGTCTTGGCCAGGCCCAGGCCATGGGCATGGGGAAGCCCGCTCATTTTGTTTTCAAAATGCAAGGGCCTGCCTAAATCAAAAAAGCGGCAGATCTGCTGGATTTCTTCCATAGGCCGGTGATCGATTTTTTTCGTTGGGCGAGTGCCAAGCGGTATTGGCGGATATATTGCGATGCTTGTTGGCCATCCACGGCCTTTTCGCGCCGGACATTTTTTAAATATTCCTTAATCAAATCCACATCGAAAAGCGTTTGAAATACCGTATGATATTCCGGCTTTAGGCCATGGATGAGGAAGTATTGTTTGACGATGGTCCTGATGGCCCCTTGGGAAAGTCCAAAGAACAGACAGGAAACGCATAAAGAGACAAGGTCCTTGCCTCTATAGTCTTCTTGGACGTGGGCCAGGTCCAAGGCATAAAGGCCTTTGGCGTTAAGGATGAAATTGGATAATGAAGCATTATTATGGAGCCCTTGGCAGATGAACGAACCCCGGTTTTGGCGAAAGCTTTTCAAACTGTTGATCAAGATGGATTGAACCAGTTCTTGATGATCATAAGGCATAAGATCCTTAGATTCCCGGGTCAAATCGCTGATCGTCAAGGCCAGGTCCTTTGAGAATGGTAAAGGGATTTTGGCGGCATGGCGGGACAAGAGATTCTTTAGAACAAAGAGTATTCCGATTATATTAGGGAAAAGACCCCGTTTGTTTAAAATTTGCCAGGCGGGTTGTCCCTTTATATAGGAATAACAGGCGGCCAGCCGGCCATGGCACGCAATGCAAGGGCCCTTCCCCGGGTTTGAGTACATGGCTGGGGTGGGGAAACTCTGTCTGATGAGGATTTGGTTGATGACCCATTCTGTTTTGATGGATTGAAGCGCATACGGCGGATAAAATTTGAGGGCAAAGCAGCCTTTAGATGTTTGGGCAAAAACAATGAAATTGGAATGGGAAAACGCGATGTTTTTCTCCTTTTCAAACCCTTGGAGTCTACCCAATCCGAAGAAAGCGCAGACCTTGGTGATTTCTTGATGGGTAGGGTCAAATTTCCTCTGGTCAAAATACAGATTATCGGCATTTAAGCGGGCCAAAGGCCTGAAAAGAGTTGGGGTCATAAGAGCTAAGTTTATATGAGAAAAGAAGATATGGCAATCAAGAAAGCGCCGTGACGCTCTTTGACCGGCCTTGAAAGGGTTTCCTAATTAAAACCGGGATTACTTGCTTCAATCCTCTAAATAGGGTATATTAGAATTGATGAAAAAGCTTGGCCTTTTGTTTAGCACAGCGGCTTTTTTAATGCTTGGCGCTCTTGCGGTCTATGCCGGAACGACCACCCTCACCACGTATTACCCTGCCCCCAGCGGCAATTACAATCACCTTTCTTCCAATAATGTCGGCATCGGCACCTTTGTCGGGACGGACGTGCTGGATGTTTTAGGTTCATCTGTTCTGGAATCACCCACGGCCACTTGGGGGACTCCATTGACCATCGGAAATAATTTTGATAGCCCATGGACGTTTTTCATGGACGGTGCTACGGGAAACCTTGATTTGACCGGCCAATGGAATATATTTAATGTCTATTTAAATTGGGACGGAGATGCCGCTGATGCGGGATTTAGGGTATTTAACCTGAATGGTCCTGCGGGATCACCCTTTGTCATTGGCACCAATCCTGCGGCCCAATTGGTCTTCGGGACCTACTTAAACAATGTCGGCATTGGGAATAATACAACACCCCAAGCTTCGTTGGAAATCACCCATGATACCGGCAACGCCACTTTAGGGAACTTGCTTAGATTAAATTCTGTGAACGGAAATGGCGGCAATGGAAGCTCCATTCTTTTTACCAACAATAATGATGTCCTTAATATGGCCCAAATCAGCGGAGTTGATTCCGGGGGATGGGGCGGGTTTCTGACATTTTCAACCTCGCCCAGTACGAACTCATCGCCCGGCGGAACGCCCACAGAACGCATGCGCATCGACACCAACGGCAATGTCGGCATCGGGGCAACTGCCCCTGCCTACATGCTCCAGGTCGGCGCATTTAATGCCCCCGCCGCAGTCAATGGGCAGGTGTCCATAGGCAGGACTTCCGGGGCAACCTGTCCGGCAGGGTGCCGGCAGATGGTGTTGGGTTATGATGCGAGTTATAATTTCGGTTTTTTTGATATGGGCAGCGCTACTTCTCAGTTTGGCGTGGCCTGGAATGCTCCGGCCAACAGCCTTTATGTCAATGGCAGCGGCAATTTAGGCATTGACTATGCATCTCCCATCAATACGCTCTCTGTCAAAGGCGAGGGAACAGGCGTGGCCCAAATCGGGACCGCGGGCTGCGGTCCTAATTATGTGGGCTTGACGCTGGGGCAGACCGCCACCTCGGCTGGATGCGTCCAATACAATATTTTGAGCAGTCCTACGGACCAGCATCTTTATTTAAACCGGCCGGCAGGAAACGATATAGTTTTTCGTGTCGCTAATAACCCTGCCAGCCAAGCTTTATTTGACACTCTCAATAACCTTAATCTCAACAGCAATTTAATCGTTAACGGCAGCTATAACCAGACGGGTAACATGAGCGTTACGGGCAATATTTGGGCCTCAGGCACCGTCACCGGCGCTTCGGACATGCGTTTAAAACAGAACATAGTTTCATTGCCGGATACATTGTCCAAAATCAACCAATTGCATGGCGTGTCCTTTGAATGGAACCAGTTGTCCCGTAACATAGGACTTAAGCCAGGCCAAAAAAGCATCGGCTTGCTTGCCCAGGAACTGCAGAAGGTTTATCCGGAATTGGTGGCCTCCAACAAGATCAACGGGCAGGAATATCTGGGCATTGATTACGGTAAATTCTCCGCAGTCCTTCTGCAGTCCATCAAGGAGCTAAAAGCGCAGGTCAATGGGTTACAAAACCAAGTCGATGCTTTGCAGGACAAGGTCAAAAAACTGCAGGCCCAGAAATAAATTTTCCTTGTCGCCCGGCGCCATTCCTTATAAAATACCAGCCAATAGAACATAAATTCCCAAAGGAGACCGTTTATGGGACGTTTGCCTGAATTGATATTGATCTTGGCCGTGTTTATTCTTCTGTTCGGCGCCCAGAAACTGCCGGAAGTGGGGGCTTCCCTGGGCCGCGCCATCCGTGAATTCAAAAAGAACCTGCAGGGGGCCGAAGAGGAAATCAAAAAGCCCGTCGAACCCGGCGCCAAGTGACGTTTCAGTCCTTATTCCAGTCCTTTTTCAAGCACATGGAAGAATTGCGCTCGCGGACATTAAAGTCCGCGGGCGCTTTTGTTCTGGCCTTCTGTTTTTGCTGGGGGTATATCGGCAAGCTCATCCCGGTGCTGATCGCGCCTGCCGGCCGTCTGGTGTTTACAGCGCCGACGGAGGCGTTTTCGACCTACATGACGGTGGGCACGGTCATGGCCCTGCTTTTGGCCTCGCCGTTTATTTGTTACCAGGCCTGGGCCTTTGTGGCCTCGGCCCTCAAGCCTTCCGAAAAAAAATTCGTCGTGGTTTTTGCACCGCTCTCCCTTTTGTTTTTTTTGGCAGGCGCCGCGTTCGCGTATTTCATCGCCGTGCCCAGGGCCTACGGATTCTTGATGGGTTTTTCTTCCGCGTATCTGGTGCCGATGGTGACGGTCAAAAATTATCTCGGGTTTTTGGGGCACATGATCGTGGCCTTCGGTGCGGCCTTTGAGCTTCCTCTGGTGCTGGCCTTTCTGGCCAAGATCGGCATCGCCTCGCCGGAATACCTGCGCCAGATGAGGCGCCACGCCGTGCTGATCATCCTCGTCGTCGCGGCCTTGCTCGCCCCGCCGGACATCGTGTCCATGATGGTCCTGGCCCTGCCTCTGCTTCTCTTATATGAATTGGGAATTGTTTTTGTGGGGGTTTTCTACGACCGTCGGGAGTGGCCGGTAGGGAGACCACGACCGTAAGGAGTGGCCGGTAGGGAGGCCACAAACATAAAACCCTCTGAAATCATTCAAAGGGTTTTATGAAAATGCTTGATCCACTAACAGTTATTTCTTCTTAGCTGTTTTCTTTTTTGCTTTTTTCTTGGTAGCCATGAATAGCTCCTTTCTTAAAGATTGATTTGTTATTAAGATATTACCATTAATTCATTTATATGCAAAAAATTTTTTCATAAATTTTTATGCCGCCTGCCTCGTTGTACATCCATCTTCCCTTCTGCAGCCGCAAATGTCTCTTCTGTTCGTTCACCATCGCCGTGGGCCAGGAACACCGACGGGAAGAGTATGTGCGGGCCCTGGTCCAAGAAATGGGGCCGCACCAGGGTCAGCGCCTGAAGACGCTTTATTGCGGAGGCGGCACCCCGAGTCTGCTTGAAGAAAATCATTTTGAAATATTGATGGAGGCGGTCCGGAAAAATTTTGTGATCGATGCCGATGCGGAAATATCCATCGAAGCCAATCCCGAAAGCATCGATGCCGCGAAAGCCGCGATTTTTAAAAAATTTGGGTTTAACCGCGTCAGCTTAGGGGTGCAAAGCATGGACGCGCGGTATCTGAAATTTTTAGGAAGGGGCCATGGGCCCGCGCGCGCCAGAGAGGCCGTGGCCATCGTGCGCGAAGCGGGATTGAGCAATATCAATGTGGATTTAATGTATGCGTTTCCGGGCCAGACGCGCCAGGATTTACAGCAGGATGTCCGGGCCATTACGGCCCTGGATCCTAAGCATATCTCCCTGTATGCCCTGACCATTGAGCCTGACAGCCGCTTCGGCGCCGTGCAGATGAAATTAGATGATGAGGAAACCCTGGCCGGACATTTTCAGCTGATCGAAACCATGCTCTCTGAAAGCGGCTTTGCGCAGTATGAGATCAGCAATTTTTCCAGGCCGGGTTTTGAATCCCGGCATAACCGGAATTACTGGCAGGGCGGCGCCTATATCGGCCTTGGGGTCGGCGCCCATGGTTTCGACGGACGCCGCCGATACTGGAACACGCCCCGGCTCAAGGAGTATCTTGAGCGCATGGACAAAGGCTCTGATGCGCGCGAAGGCCATGAGGATTTGAATGAGGACCAGCGGCGGATGGAACAGGTGCTTTTTGGCCTGAGAATGAATGAGGGCGTGCCCTGGGATTTATTGCCGCAAGACAGGCAGTCCAAGGTCAAGGACTGGATCCGCGACGGATTTTTCGTTTTAAAGGACGGCCGTTTGCAGGCCACCGGCCGCGGCCGCCTGGTGCTGGATGAATTATCCAGCCGCTTGATATGAGGCGGCGATCCTTTGGGAATGGTTGAAGAGTTTAAGCAGGGAAGCTTTCAGCAGGCCCTTGGATTCGGGGTTCATTTTTAAGGCCTCGAGGATTGTCTGCGCTTCGTCGAGCCTGCGGTTAATGGCGTTTAAAGCGTAATCCAGGCTTTTGGCCTCTACAAAGATTTTTTTGACTGTTTCCAGGTCTTTGAGCGTCTTGGTTTTCTTGGCGAAGATCTTCAAGAACCTGGCCCGTGGCCTTTTAGGCAAAACACTGAAGGCATGGGTCACCAGCAGGGTTTTCTTGCCTTCCGCCAGATCGCTTAAAATGGATTTGCCGATATTGGCCTCGGTCTCAAAGATCCCGATGATATCATCCTGCACCTGGAAGGCCTGGCCGATGAGGATGCCGAAGCGCGATATTTTTTCGATTTCGCGGTCGTCGGCGCCGGAGAGGATGGCGCCGGTGACCATGGGGCAGTCAAAGGTGTAGCGGGCGGTCTTGAGGGTGTAATTGAGAAAGACCTCTTTTTCATCCACCTCGGCGATGGGCTTGACGCCGCTGACCGTGTCGATGAATTCGCCCATGGCCGTGAAGGCCGCGGTCTGGATGAAATATTTCAGGGCCCGCTCCTTGCGCTGGAGCTTCTCGTCGATGGACAGAAAGGCGTCGATGGCCAGGGCATAGACAATGTCCCCGGCGATGATCCCCAAATCGATGCCCAATTTTTGCGGGGCGCTGCTTTTGACCGTGGCTTCCAGCACCTTGTGCATGGTGGGCCGGCCGCGGCGCAGGTCCGAGCGGTCGATGATATCGTCGTGGATCAGCATGAAATTGTGCAGGAATTCCATGCAGGTGGAGGCGTTGTAGAGCTTGCGGGAAATTTTTTTGGAGGCCGGGGCATAGCCTTTGTAGGTCAAGACCAAAAGCAGGGGCCGCAGGCGCTTGCCTTCCCGCAGGGTGAATTCGCGGATGCTCTCAAACAGGATGGGAGAGACCAAATGCAGTTTGTAGTCGCGCTTGACCGTGTCAAGAAACGAGGAAAGGCTGCGGTCAATATTTTTTCGTATTTGCTCAATCATGGCCGATAGTGTATCATACAGCTTGGTTTATCACAAATATTCCTTATATCCCTTCTTTATTAAGAAAGAGGTTTTTATGCGCAATTTTTTAGGAACGGCCTTGATCTCTGTTTTTTTAATCTGCCCGCCGGCCTTGGCCTTGGCCGTGACGGTCAATCTTAACGACGGACGTTCGGTGCAGGGCGATATCATCAAGCAGGACAATAAAAGCCTGCAGATCAGCGTGGACGGGGTCACCATGACCTATTATGCCGACGAAATCAAGGACGTCGACGGGCAGGCCTTTGGGGCCGCAGCCGCCGCACCGGCGGCTGCACCGGCGGCACCCGCAGCAGCAGCGCCGGAGGCCCCTGACGCCGCGGCCCAGCCAACGGAAACAGCAGCGCCGGCCAATACCGCCGGGAGCATGGACCCTGACAAAAAGGCCCTGATTTTGAAATTCATCGAGGTCTTCGGCACCCGCCAGGCCCTGATCAATAATTTTGACGCGATGCTCTCACAAATCGAAAAAGAAAAGCCGGACGAGGCCCAAAAAATCCGCCAGCGCGTCAAGGTCGATGAAATCATTGACCGTCTTCTGCCTTTATATGACCGCAATTTTTCCAGTGATGACCTGAAGGCTTTCATTTCTTTTTACGGGTCGGATGAGGGCAAGAAATTGATCAATACCCTGCCCATTCTCATGAAGGAAAGCGTGCAGGAAAGCGTCAAATATATGGAAGAAAAATTTCCGGAAGTCAAGCAAGGCGCCTGATCAAAAAACCATCACAACCCCCGGGGTTGTGATGGTTTTTTATGTCCAGGACAGGTCCGGATGGTCTGCCAAACAAAATTACTTAAACCATTAATTCCCAATAGTTTAGGTATTTACTGCATTTTTTTAGATTGACCTTCCATTTTTTCTCTGTTATAGTATCACCCGCCTTTGATTTCCCCTACTCCCACAATATGTTAAGTCCAGAAGGAGAGAGTTCATGATCGACCGTTATTCCCTGTCCAAGATGAGCCGTATTTGGTCTGATGAGCATAAGATGGAAATCATGCTCAAGATCGAGGTGCTGTCCTGTGAAGCCATGACCAAATTAGGGCTTATCCCCAAAGCCGCCATGGAAAAGATCCGCAAAAACGCGAAATTCGACCTGGAAGAGGTGCGGCGCCTGGAAGAGCGCACCAAGCACGATGTGGTGGCCTTTATCCAAAGCGTCGGCCAAAGCCTGGGCCCCGAGGCCCAGTACCTGCACATGGGCATGACCTCCTCGGACCTTCTGGACACCTCGCTGTCCATCCAATGCGTCGAGGCGGCGGACATCCTGATTGCGGACATCAAGAAAATCACAGCGGCCTTAAAAGACAAGGCCAAAAAGTACAAGGACGCGGTATGCATCGCCCGTACCCACGGCGTGCACGCGGAGCCCACGACCTTCGGCCTGAAAATGGCCATCTGGTACGACGAGATGAACCGCAACCTGGAGCGCCTGCAGGCGGCCCGCGAAGGCATGCGCTTCGGCAAACTCTCCGGCGCCGTCGGGACCTACGCCAACATCGACCCGCATGTGGAAGAATATGTCTGCCAGCAGCTCAGCCTTAAGCCCGCCAATGTGGCGACCCAAATCATCCAGCGCGACCCGCACGCGCATTTTCTCATGGTGCTGGCCATCATCGGCTCTTCGCTCGAAAAATTCGCCACGGAAATCCGGGCCCTGCAGAAAACCGAGCTTCTGGAAGTGGAAGAGCCGTTTTTCAAGGGCCAGATCGGCTCCTCGGCCATGCCGCACAAGCGCAATCCCGTCACCTGCGAGCGCATCTGCGGCCTTTCGCGCATCCTGCGCGCCAATTCCATCGTGGCCATGGAAAACATCAATCTCTGGCACGAGCGCGACATCAGCCATTCCTCGGCGGAGCGCGTGATCCTTCCGGATTCGACCATCGCCTTGAATTACATGCTCAACAAATTCCTGCCCATCATCGAAGGCCTGCTGGTGTATCCCAAAAACATGATCGCCAATCTCTCCAAGACCCGGGGGCTGATTTATTCCCAGCGCATTCTGCTGGAATTGATGAAAAAAGGCCTCACCAGGGACGCGGCCTACGAGATCATCCAGGCCTGCGCCATGCAGGTCTGGCAGGAAAGCACGGAATTCAAGGACGTGCTTTTCAGGGACCGCAAGGTGCGCAAATTTCTCTCGCAAAACGAGATCAATGCCTGCTTCGACATCAAATACTACATCCGCCACAGGGACAAAATTTTCAAGCAGGCAGGCATCAAATAGCACAGCCTCGAGAGGGCGCGGCAGGGCAGGCGGGGCAGGGTCCGGTGGTCTGAATTTATGCAGAAATTGGAAAAAATTTACGAAGGCAAGGCCAAGATCCTTTACACCACCGAGGACCCCGGCCTGTTGATCCAGTATTTCAAGGACGATGCCACCGCATTTAATGCCCAGAAGCGCGGCACCATCGCGCAAAAGGGCATCATGAACAATCTCATCGCCGCCAAGATCTTCGAGCATTTGAAAGCCAAGGGCATCGAGTCGCATTTTGTGCAGTGGCTCAGCGACCGCGAAATGCTCATCAAGCGCGTTGAGATCGTGCCCCTGGAGACCATCGTGCGCAACCGCGCCGCCGGCTCCCTGTGCCGTCTGCTGGGCCTGGCCGAAGGGGCCAACCTGGCCTGCCCGACGCTGGAATTCTGCTACAAGAACGACGCCCTGGGCGACCCGCAGGTCAATGAATACCATATCCGCGCCTTGAATTTCGCGGCGGATGAGGAGGTGCGCCGGATCACCTCTTTGGCCTTTAAGATCAACGAGGTCTTGAAGAAATATTTTTTGAATTTGAACATCGAGCTCATAGATTTCAAGCTGGAATTCGGACGCATCAAGGACCGCATCATTTTGGCTGACGAAATTTCTCCCGACACCTGCCGCCTGTGGGAAATCGGCACCGGCAATAAGCTGGACAAGGACCGTTTCCGCCGGGACCTGGGCGATGTCGAAGGGGCCTATCAGGAAGTGTTGCGCAGGGTTACGCATGATTTGGCGCGTTGAAGTCAAACACAAAGACGGGGTCCTTGACCCTGTTGGCACCGCGGTGGCCCGGGACATACAGGAATTGAAGCTGGGCGAGCTTTCCCAGGTGCAGGTGGTCTCGGTCTTCCTTTTAGAAGGCCGCGCCAGCAGCGCGGAGCTTAAGCGCATCTGCGACGAATTGCTCACCGATCCTTTGGTCGAAGCATACAGCTTTGATCTTAAACTTGCGCCTAAGGATGCCCGTCACCATATTGTTGAAATCGCCTATAATCCCGGCGTCATGGACCCGGTCGAGGCCTCGACTCTGAAAGGGATAAAGGACCTTGGCATCGCGGGCATCAGCGCCGTGCGCACGGCCAAGCAATACCATCTCTTCGGCCGCCTCAACCCCAAACAATTGGCCATGATCACGGACCGCGTGCTGATGAACAAGCTCATCCAGCACAAGGTCCCTGACTTTGCCCATGTCCCCTCGATGCTGTCGGTGGCCGGCACTTCCGCCTCGACCTTTGACGTGAACATCGTGGATCTGCAAAACGCCACGGACAAAAAGCTCGCCGCAATATCCCGGCAAGGCCAGTTGTATTTGAATTTGGCCGAGATGCGCCAGATCCAGGCCTATTTTCAAAAGGAACGGCGCAACCCGACGGATGTTGAACTCGAGACCATTGCCCAGACCTGGAGCGAGCATTGCCGCCATAAGACCTTTCGCGGCCTGATCCGTTACCGCGAAGGCAGAAGCCCAAAAACTGAGACCATCCGCAGTCTTTTCAAGACCTATATCGCGGTGCCGACGCTCAAATTAAAGAAAAAATGGTGCATTTCGGTTTTTCACGACAATGCCGGGGTCATTGCCTTTGATGAGGATTTTCATGTCTGCTTTAAAGTCGAGACCCATAATCATCCCTCGGCCCTGGAGCCGTTTGGCGGGGCCAATACCGGTGTAGGGGGCGTGATCCGCGATACCTTAGGCACCGGGCTTGCGGCCAGGCCCTTGTGCAGCACCGACGTGTTTTGCTTCGGCCCTCCTGACATGCCCCTGGCCCGCCTGCCGGCCGGTGCCCTGCATCCTAAGCGGGTGATGAAGGGGGTGGTTGCAGGCGTGCGCGATTACGGCAATAAAATGGGGATCCCGACGGTGAATGGGGCCATTGTCTTTGATGAGCAGTTCGCGGGCAATCCCCTGGTGTTTTGCGGCAATATCGGCCTTATCCCTAAGGGCAAGGAAAACAAACGCGTCCACAAGGGCGATTTGATCGTGGCTGTGGGCGGCCGCACCGGCAGGGACGGCATTCACGGCGCCACCTTTTCATCGGGCGAATTGACCGGCGCCTCCCAGACCGTTTCCTCGGGCGCGGTGCAGATCGGCAATCCCATCGAGGAAAAAAAAGTTTTGGACGCGCTTTTGCGGGCCAGGGAGGCCGGCCTGTATTCCGCCATCACGGATTGCGGGGCCGGCGGATTTTCATCGGCCGTCGGGGAAATGGGCGCCCAGACCGGCGCCCGCGTTGATCTTGACAAGGCGCCTTTGAAATACCAGGGGCTCAAATATCATGAAATATGGATTTCCGAAGCGCAGGAGCGCATGGTACTTTCCGTACCGCCGGCCAAGATCGACGCCCTGAAGCAGGTTTTCGCCGATGAAAACGTGGAAGCCGCGGTTCTGGGCGAATTTGACGGCTCCGGCCGCCTGCAGTTGTTTTTCCACGGCCAGCAGGTGGCGGATCTGGACATGGACTTTATCCATGACGGCCTGCCCAAAATCACCAAGGAAGCGGTGTACCATCCGCCGGTTTTAAGGAAGGAAAAAAAGCCCCGCCTCACGCCGGACCTGACTCAAGAACTCTGCGCGGCTTTAAGCCATTATAATGTGGCCTCTAAGGAAAGCGTGATCCGCGTTTATGATCATGAAGTGCAGGGTGCCAGCGTGATCAAGCCCTTGGTAGGGCCTGCGGCTGACGGCCCGTCGGACGCGGCGGTGATCCGGGGAAGGCTTGATTCCGTGCGCGGCATTGCAGTGGCCAACGGCATCAATCCCCGCTTCGGCAAACTGGACCCGTTCTGGATGGCCGCATCCTGCATAGATGAGGCCATCCGCCAGATCATCGCCGTGGGCGGGGACCTGGAGCGCATCGCCCTTTTGGATAATTTCTGCTGGGGCAACCCGGACAAGCCGGACAGGCTGGGTGCTCTCGTGCGTTGTGCCAAGGGATGTTATCAGGCTGCTTTGGCTTTTGGCACGCCCTTTATCTCCGGCAAGGACAGTTTGTACAATGAATACACCCAAAAAGGCAGGAGCCTGGCCATCCCCGGGACCATTTTGATTTCATCCATCGGCATTATCGAGGATGTCCGCCGCTGTGTGACCATGGATTTTAAAAAAGCCGGCAACAGTATTTACATGATCGGGACAACCGCTGATGAATTGGGCGGTTCCATCTATCTTGAAAATGCAGGGCAATTGGGCCGGCAGGTGCCACGCGTCAATTTTAAAACCGCGGTCAAAATCTACCGGGCCGCGGCCAAGGCCAATCAGGCAGGCCTGTTCTCTTCCCTGCATGATTGCTCCGAAGGGGGCGCAGGCGTGGCCCTGGCTGAAATGGCCATGGCCGGCGGGCTTGGCGCCACTGTATTGTTAAAGAATCTTCCCTATAAGGGAAGCGCGCGCCGGGAAGATGTCCTGCTTTTTTCGGAAAGCAATACGCGCTTCATCGCGGAAGCGCCCCCGGAGCATGAAAAAGCTCTGGCCAAATTATTCAAAGGCCTTGCCTTGGCCAAGATCGGCAGGGTGGAAGAGAGCCCTGAATTTTTGATTTACGGATTAAAAGAGAGGCCGATCGTGCATGCCCGCATCGATGCCTTGAAGGAAATCTGGAAAGCACCCTTACGATAAAAAAGGAAAAACCATGGCCAAAATCAAAAAACACCCCCAAGTACCTGATCTGGAAATGATGGAAGACCCCTGGCTCATTTTCCGCATCATGGCGGTATTTGTCGACGGTTTGCAAGAACCAAAAGAATGCGGCCCGGCGGTAAGCAACTTCCGGTCGTCGCGCATCCACACCCTGCATTCCTACTATGACGCGGCGCAAAGGACGGCGGAACTGCTGGTCAAGGCAGGCTATGCGGTGATCACCGGCGGCGGCCCCAGCATCATGGAAGCGGGCAACAAAGGGGCGGCCAAGGCCGGCGGGCATTCCATTGGGCTGAACATCGACCTGCCTTTTGAGCAAAAGCCCAACAATTACATCAATCACTTAGTCAATTTCCATTATTTTTTCTGCCGCAAGGTCTGCTTTGTCAAATACGCCAAGGCCTTTGTGATTTTTCCCGGCGGCTACGGCACCCTGGATGAACTGTCGGAAAGCATCACCTTGATCCAGACCGAGCGCATGGACAAATTTCCGGTGATCCTTTACGGGAGCAAATATTGGAAAGGCCTCCTGGATTGGTTCAAAGGCCCCATGCTCCACGAGGGCTGTATCGATTTGAAGGACCTGGACATCATCCGGGTGGTCGACAAGCCGGAGGATGTGGTCAGGCTCATCAAGGCCTTTTATGCGAAAAGAAAATAATTGGACCTCCGCAACCCCCGGGGTTGCGATGGTAACCATCACAACCCCCGGGGTTGTGGAGGTTATGTCAAACGGACGTCATTTATTTTATGCCTAAACATGTAAAAGTCATCGTGGTCCGCACCGCCGGGACCAATTGCAACGAGGAGACGGCCTTTGCCTTCCGCAGTTTGGGGGCTGAGGTCGAACAGGTGCATATCAAGGCCTTGTTGTCCGGCGCGCCCAAGCTTGCTGATTTCCATGTCCTGGCCTTGCCCGGCGGTTTTAGCTACGGCGATGATATCGCCTCGGGCCGCATCCTGGCCAATGAATTGCGCCTGAAACTGGCCCAGGATATCCGGCAGTTCATCAAGGACGGCAAATTGATCATCGGCATCTGCAACGGCTTTCAAATCTTAGTCAAGGCCGGCATTTTGCCGGGTTTGGGTTTGAACATTGGACAGGAAGCGACTTTATTTTATAATGATTCCGGGAAATTCGAGGCCCGCTGGGTGCATATGAAGGTGGAGGGCCGCTGCGTATGGACCAAGGGCATGACAGGATTGATCTATCTGCCGGTGGCCCACGGCGAGGGCAAATTCATCCCGCGGGACCCCGAGGTCATGAAGGCCCTGAAAGCCAATCAGCAAATCGTTTTGCGCTATTGCACGGCGCAGGGAGCTGTGCCGGTCTATCCGGAAAATCCCAACGGCTCGACGCAGGACATCGCCGGCATCTGCGATACGACCGGACGCGTCCTGGGCCTGATGCCGCACCCGGAAAGGCATTTTCTTTTTGAACAGCACCCGTACTGGACCCGCCTGGCCAAACGGGAAAAGCTCGGGGAGGGCGCCCGGATTTTCGCCAACGGCATAGATTATGTGAAAGAGCATTTGTAAATGATGTTTAGCGATCCATAGGGCCCCACCACAACCTCCGGGGTTGTGATGGTTAACCATCACAACCCCGGAGGTTGTGGTGGGGCCCGACGGTCTGCCAAACATTCACGAGTATTCGCTGTGATTGCGAATGCAAGCAGACGGTTGACTCAATGATATGACCCGATCCTTGACCTATAAAAAAGCAGGTGTAGACATTGCCAAGGCCAACCGCTTTGTGGAGGCCATCCAGCAGATGTCAGCCCCGACCAAGGGCCGCGGGGTTCTCCGCCGGCCCGGCTCCTTCGGCGCCCTCTTTGATCCGGGATTCTTAAAGTACAAGGACCCGGTTCTGGTTTCTTCCACCGACGGAGTTGGCACCAAATTATTGATCGCCCATTTGGCCAATAAGCATGACACGGTGGGCATTGACCTGGTGGCCATGAACGTCAATGATGTGCTTTGCACGGGTGCTAAGCCGCTGTTTTTTTTGGATTATATCGCCACGGGCAAACTCAATCCCAAGACCATGAAGGACGTGATGAAAGGCATGGTGGCCGGCTGCCGCTTGGCCGGCTGTGCCCTGATCGGCGGTGAGACCGCGGAAATGCCGGACATGTACAAGGGCGAGGATTATGATTTGGCCGGATTCACCGTCGGTGTGGTCGAGGCCAAGGGGATCATAGACGGGTCCGGGATCAAAGCCGGTGATGTGTTGATCGGCCTGCCTTCTTCGGGCCTGCATGCCAACGGATTTTCCCTGGTCCGCAAGGCGCTGACTAAGGAGGAACAGAAACGCTACGCGCAGATTTTATTAAAACCCACCTGCATCTATGTCAAGCCGGTGCTGGCCCTGCTCGAGCGGATCAGGGTCAAGGGCATGGCGCATATGACCGGCGGGGCCTGGTACGAAAAATTGACCAAGGTCCTGCCCAAGGGCCTTTGTTTTGCGGTCACGCAGGGAAGCTGGCCCGTGCCGCGGATTTTTGAGCTCATTCAGGACAAAGGCCGTGTGCCGGACCATGATATGTACCGCACCTTCAATATGGGCATCGGCTTTGCCCTGGTCGCGGCCCCTGATGATGTCGTCGCTGTCCAGGCCTTTTTACGGTCTCAAAAAACAGAGTCCTTTGTCATAGGCCGGGTCATCCAGGATTCCCAACACAAGGTTATCTTTACATGAATGTCTTAGTCATCGGTGCCGGGGGCAGGGAACATGCCCTGTGCTGGAAAATCAAGCAATCGCCCAAGGTCAAGCGCCTCTTTTGCGCGCCGGGCAACGGCGGCATCGCCCAGATCGCGGAATGCGCGGACATCGCTGTGGATGATGTGCCCTTGCTTTTGCAGTATGCCCTTCAGAAGAAAATCGACCTGACCATCGTCGGCCCTGAAGCCTCGCTGGTGGCCGGGATGGTGGATGCGTTCACGGCCAAAGGCCTGAAAATATTCGGGCCTAATCAGGCCGCGGCCAGGCTGGAAGGCAGCAAGGTCTTTGCGAAAGAATTCATGCACCGCCGCAATATCCCCACGGCCGTCTATAAGATTTTTGACCTGGCTGAACCCGCCCTGGCCTTTGTGGAAAAGGCGCAGTTTCCCCTGGTGGTCAAGGCCGACGGCATTGCCGCGGGCAAGGGCGTGTATGTCTGCCCGGACCTGAAGGCGGCCAAGACCGCGGTCGAGGATATCATGGTCAAAAAGCTCTTCGGTGCGGCAGGAGACAAGATCGTCATCGAGGAATGCCTTCAAGGCCCGGAAGCCTCGGTGCTCGCGGTCTGCGACGGCAGGCATTTTCTCGTCCTGCCCACGGCCCAGGACCATAAGCGGATTTTTGACGATGATATCGGCCCCAACACCGGCGGCATGGGCGCTTTTTCCCCGAATCCCAAGGTCAATCCCGAGATTTTAAACCAGATCATCGCCCGCATCATCGAGCCGGCGGTGCGCGGCATGTACCAGGAGGGAAACCCTTTTAAGGGCGTTTTGTTCGCCGGCCTGATGCTGACCTTGGACGGCCCCAAGGCCCTGGAATTCAACGTGCGCTTCGGCGATCCCGAGACCCAGTGCATTCTGCCGCGCCTGCACACGGATATCGTGGACATTGTGCAGGCCGCCTGCGACGGCCGCCTGCACGAAGTCAAGGCCCAATGGGACGAGCGGCCCTGCGCCTGCGTCGTGATCGCCTCCGGCGGCTATCCGGGCCCGTACAAAAGCGGCTTTGCCCTCCAGGGCCTGGACCGGATCAAGGATGAAGACACGGTGGTGTTTCATGCCGGCACCAAAAACGACGGCGGCCGTTTGGTCACCAGCGGCGGACGGGTGCTGGGCGTGACCGCCTTAGGCAGAAACCTTGAAGCCGCGGTGACAAAGGCGTATAATGCCGTCAGCCAAATTGAATTTGACCATATGTTTTTCCGCCGTGACATCGGGGGCAAAATGGGGACAACGCCCCATTTTGTCCGGCAAACGCAGAAGCAAAAATAGGGTGCTGTCTTTCATTTCATTATGGCCGCCACCAAGGTCTTGAAGGTCAATTCCGCCTTGCCGGAACCGGAGAAAATCGCCGAAGCCGCCCGCATCCTGCGCCAGGGCGGGCTGGTGATTTTTCCGACGGAGACGGTGTACGGCATCGCGGCGGATTCCAACAACCCCAAGGCCATGGACCGCCTGCGCGCGGTGAAGCACCGCACGGACGGCAAGCTCTTTTCCATCCTGATCGCCCAGCGGGGGATCATCGAGAATTATTCCACCTACACGCACCCGAACCTGTACAAGGTGATCGACAAGTACTGGCCCGGGCCCTTGACCGTGATCGTGCCGGCCAAGCATGAGGGCGAGACCATCGGCATCCGCATGCCGGACCATACCGTGGCGCTTCGCCTGGTGGAAGAAAGCGGCTGCTCCCTCGCGGCCCCGTCGGCCAACCTGGAAGGCAAAAAGGCGCCGACCAATTGCCAGGAGGCCTTAAAAGATTTGGACGGCCACGTGGACCTGGCCCTGGACGGCGGGCCGGTGGATTTCGGGATCTCCTCGACGATCTTAGATTTCACCATGACCCATCCCACGGTGACCCGCGACGGCGTCATCACCCAGCCGGACGTGGACCGCACCATCAGCAAAAAATGCGTCCTGTTCGTCTGCACGGGCAACAGCTGCCGCTCGGTGATGGCCGAGTATTCGCTTAAGGCCAAATTGATCGGCCGCGACGATGTGGAGGTGCATTCGGCCGGCACCAGCGTTTATTTTAAGTCCGCGGCAAGCCAGGAGACCATGACCGTCCTGCGCGAGCGGGGGATCAACGCCGCGGCGCACGTGTCCAGGCCTTTGGGCGGCATCATGCTCAAGAAATCCGATTTGATTTTCGCCATGACCCGCGCGCACCGCAGTCAAATCCTGGAGCGCGTCCCGTCGGTGGAAAAAAGGCTTTATCTCTTGAAAGAATTCGGCAGCACCCACCGCGGGTATGAGGCGGACTTGGACGTGCCTGATCCCATCGGCCAGCCGCATTCCGCCTACCAGGAATGCATGCTGACCATCGAGGAAGCCGTGGAAAAAATTGAAAGGCTGCTGTGATGAAGGTTTTTGTGGGCTCAGACCATCGCGGCGTCACTTACAAAAAGGCCATTGTGGAGGCGCTTAAGGCCATGGGCCATGAGGCCATGGACCTGGGTTCCCATTCGGAAACCGAGGCCTGCGATTATCCCGAGATCGCCCTGAAGGTCGGCCGTGAAGTCAAGGCCCATCCTGACAGCCGCGGGATCCTTTTGTGCATGACCGGCATCGGTCAGACCATCGCGGCCAATAAGGTCCCGGGCATCTATGCCGCCCTGGTCCGCGACGAGGAAATGGCCGCGCTCGCCCGCCAGCACAATGACAGCAATGTGCTGGTCATCGGCACCAAATACACGACCCAGGCGGAGTCGATGAAGATCATCAAGGTTTGGCTCAACACCGCCTTTGAAGGCGGGCGCCACACGCGCCGCAAGGCCTTGATCCAGGACATGGAAAGGAAGTTTTTATCATGAAGCATCTGACAGGGACGGACCCTGAAATCGCCAAGGCCGTTGAACATGAACTGACGCGCCAGAAGAACAATCTGGAATTGATCGCCTCGGAAAACATCGTTTCGCCCGCCGTGCTGGAAGCGGCCGGCAGTGTGCTGACCAACAAATACGCCGAAGGTTATCCGGCGGCCCGCTGGTACAACGGCTGTGAATATGTCGATGAGGCGGAAAACCTGGCCATCCAAAGGGCCAAACAGCTCTTCGGCGGAGACCACATCAACGTGCAGCCGCATTCAGGGTCCCAGGCCAATACCGCCGTGTATTTTGCGGCGTTAAAACCCGGGGACACGGTGTTGGGCCTGGACCTGGCCTGCGGCGGGCACCTGACCCATGGCCTTAAAATCAATATTTCCGGGCGTCTCTACCAATTCGTTTCCTACAAGGTGGATGCCAAGACCGAGAGGATCGACATGCATGAGGTCGAGCGCCTCGCCGGAGAACATAGACCTAAGATGATCGTGGCCGGGTATTCCGCCTATTCGCGCATCCTGGATTTCAAGCGTTTCCGCGAGATCGCAGATGGCGTGGGCGCTTATTTATTCGTGGACATGGCCCATTTTGCGGGCCTGGTCGCGGCCGGCCTGCATCCTAATCCCGTGCCCCACGCCCATTTTGTGACCACCACGACCCACAAGACCCTGCGGGGGCCGCGCGGCGGCATGATCATCTGCCGGGAAGAATTCGCCAAGAAAATCGACGCCGCCATTTTTCCAGGCATCCAGGGTGGTCCCTTGATGCATATCATCGCGGCCAAGGCCGTGGCCTTCAAGGAGGCCTTGGCGCCTGAGTTTAAGCAATACCAAAAACAGGTGATCGCCAATGCCCAGGCCATGGCCCAGGCCTTAAGCCAAAGGGGGTTTCGCATCGTCTCCGGCGGCACGGACAATCATTTGTTCATGGTGGATTTAAGGCCGAAGTCCGTCACGGGTAAGGAGACGGCGTCTTTGCTTGACCGCGTGCAGATCACGGTCAACAAAAACCTCATTCCTTTCGACCCGCAGCCGCCGACGGTGGCCAGCGGGGTCCGCATCGGCACGCCGGCCGTGACCACCCGCGGCATGAAGGAGGCCCAGATGCAGCAGATCGCAGAATGCATCGACCGCTGCGTCGTCAGCCGGGGGGATGAGGCCGCCCTGGCCAGGGTCCAAAAGGACGTGCAGGCGCTGGCCGGCGCGTTTCCCATATACGCTGGTTTTTAGCCTATGCGCTGCCCCGCCTGCAGTTACAAAGGGACCAACGTGACGGATTCAAGGCTTAACAGCGACGGGACGTCCATCCGCCGCCGGCGGCAGTGCGCCAAGTGCGAGGAGCGCTTCACCACTTACGAGTACATCGAAGAAGTGCCCCTGATGGTCATCAAGCGCGACGGACGCCGCCAGCCCTTTGACCGCACCCGGGTGCTGGGGGGGCTGATCAAGGCCTGCGAGAAAAGGCCGGTCAGCGTCGAGCAGATCGAGGACATGGTGGATGATGTGGAGCATGCCATCCGCCGCAAATACGACCGCGAAATCTCGTCCAAGGACATCGGCGAGATGATCATGACGCGCCTCTCCGTCCTGGATGAGGTGGCCTATGTGCGCTTTGCCTCGGTGTACCGGCAGTTTCGCGACGTCAACCAGTTCATGAGCGCCTTGCAGAACATTTTGACCAAGAACAAACTTAAAAAATTAAAAAAACAGAAAAGGCCCAAAACCAAAAAACGCTTATGATCCAAGTCGAACTCTCCCGCATCATCATCGATGAAAAGCGCCAGGACCAGGTGATTGTGCTCAAGGAAAAGGACGGGGAGCGCCAGATCCCCATTGTCATCGGTTTCCTCGAGGCCTCCAGCATCAAGATCAAGATCTCCGGGGTGGACGTGCCGCGGCCGATGACGCATGATCTTTTGATCAGCGTGATGAGGGGCCTGGGTGCCGAGCTTCAGCGCGTGGTCATCGACAAGCTTATCAACAACACCTTTCACGCGAAGCTGGACATCAA
The DNA here is from genome assembly GCA_964483785.1 of uncultured Planctomycetales bacterium. Taxonomy (GTDB): domain Bacteria; phylum Omnitrophota; class Gorgyraeia; order Zapsychrales; family Fredricksoniimonadaceae; genus JABDGZ01. The sequence goes on along the minus strand of CAZACW010000004.1, from coordinate 23,409 downwards.
GACCAAGGAAGGCCAGACCAAGAGCGTCGATGCCCGTCCGTCGGACAGTGTGGCCCTGGCGGTGCGCTGCAAAGCCCCGATCTTTGTCATGGAAGAGATCCTGCAGAAATCTTCCATGCCCCCTGCCTAAGATGCTGCTGACCTATTATCCATCCTTGGCCCTTATTTTGGAGGCCCTTCAACATAGCAAGCCGCGGATTTATCTGGTGGGCGGCGCCCTGCGCGATTATTTTCTCGGCCGGCGCGGCGTGGATTTTGACTTTGCCGTGGAAAAAGGCAGCATTGCCCTCGGCCGCCGGCTGGCCCGCCGGATCAAGGGCTCGTTTGTGCTTCTGGACAAGGAGCGCGGCTGCGCGCGTGTCGTCAAGACCATCGGCGGGCAGATCTTCACTTTCGATTTTGCCGATTGGCGGGCTGTCAGCATCCAAAAAGACCTGGATTCCCGCGATTTTACCGTCAATGCCCTGGCTTGGGACTTCGTTGAACACGGGCCTCAGCCGGACAAGGTGCTGGAAGCCAAGGGGGCCCGCCGCGATCTTAAAGCCGGGGTGGTGCGCATGGTTTCTCCCCGGGTTTTTAAGGATGATCCGTTAAGATTACTGCGCGCCTTTGCCCTGCAAGCTGCCCTTGGATTTAGAATGGATGCGCGCACCTTGGCCCAAATCAAGAAGGACGCGCATTTAATCAGCCAGGCGGCCGCGGAAAGAATACGGGAGGAATTGTTTAAGGTCCTCACATCGCCCAGGGCCGCCGAAAGTTTTGAATCCATGGACAAGGCGGGGCTTTTGCCGCAGGTTCTGCCGCAGATCACGGTGATGTACGGCGTCTATCAGGGCGGCTATCATCATTTGGATGTTTGGCGGCATTCCCTGGAGGTCCTCAGGCAGCTGGAAAAGATCATGGAAAAGATGGCCAGCGACGAGAAGGTCCAATCCTATCTGCAGGAAATCATCGGCGGCCATCATACGCGCGCCGCCCTGTTAAAAATGGCGGCCCTTCTGCATGATATCGGCAAACCCGAGACAAAGCGTCAAGCCGCCGGCCGCATGACCTTTCACGGCCACGAGTATGCCGGCGAAAAGATCACGCGCCAGGCTGCCAAGCAGCTGAAGCTCTCCGTCAAGGAACGCTACTTTTTAGAGAACGCGGTGCGCCTGCATCTGAGGCCGGGGTATCTGTCGAATTTCAAGCGCCCCAGCGCAAAGGCCGTATTCAGGTTTATGCGCGATGCCGGACAAGAGGCCGCGTCCCTGGCGATCTTGGCCATGGCGGACCAGGCCGCGACCCGGGGACGATTGACCACCAAGGGCAAGGCCCTTCATCATGCCAAGACCTGCCGCATGCTCATCGACCGGTTTTTTGTCAAGCAGGAACACAAGCCCAAGGAGCGGCTTCTGACCGGACATGATCTGATCAAGGTCTTGAAACTCAAGCCCTCGCCGGTTTTTGGCATGATCCTGGCCAAGATTGAGGAAGAAGCAGCCTTGGGGAAAATTAAAACAAAGCAAGAGGCCCTTGACTTGGCCCAAAAATGCGCGGCCGCCCGGCCTGACCCGAATTAATTTAGGATACGTCGGGCGGCGCGTCATACTCATGCGCCTGTATAAATTACCGGAAACTGTTTTAAGCGTCAAAGGCAAGGTAGAAGCCTTCTTAAATGGGATATCTTCGAATGTCCTGGATGCCCCGCTCAATGCTTTTTTAAACCAGCACGGGCGCATCATCGCCACCTTTCGCCAGAAGAAGATCAGCGACGAGGAATTCTTGATCAGCGTTCCAAATGCCGCGGCCGGACAACTTCTTCAACATTTACAGCGCTACGCAAAATTGGCGCATGTGACCATCACGCCGGACCCGCAGGGCTGTTGGATTGATTTGGACACGGCGCAAATCATCTGGTCTTCGGAAAATTTTCCCGACAGCGTCCGTGAAGAGGAATTTACGCGGTTTCGCCTGGAGCATAGGATGCCCTTGATGGGCATCGACTATCAGGCGGATGAGTTTATCCTCAATGTGCACGAGCATGATTATACGTCCTATACGAAGGGCTGTTTTTTGGGCCAGGAGCCGGTGGCCAAGGTGCATAACCGCTCCCAGCCCAGCCGCAAATTGATCGTTGCCTTTGAGGACCAGTTGTCTGACACAGATGCCGATAAAATGAGTTCCCGCCTCGCAGATCCCGCCACCGGACGCGTTCAGGGCTTTGTTTTCATCAAGCCCATACCATCACAACCCCCGGGGTTGTGATGGTATCCGACGGTCTGTTAAACATTCCCTATCCATAACTTTTATGTTCCCGTCCTTGCCCCATCGGGCATAACCGGGTATAATGAAGCCATGCGTTTTTATGTCTTTGTTTTGCTTTTGCCTCTCATTTGCCTCTTGGGCGAGGCCAGGGCCCAGCTGTCGGCCGGACCTTCGTCCATGCCCGAGCAATGGCAATTGACCCTGGACGTGATCAAGGCCAAGGCCCAGTCACTGGGCGTTGAAAATGACGGCCTTAAAGACGAATACCAGCAATTGGTGGAAAAGGCCGATGAATTAAGGCAGGCCATTGACCAGCAAAGGGACAAAAATGCGCAGAGCGCAGCCATTTTGCAGGAACGCCACGGCCAGACAGACCAGGACCTGCGTATCATCGAGCTTAACGAAAGCATCAGGGCCAAGAACCAGCGTCTCAAGGACTACGCGCTGCAGCTGCGGGATTTAAGACGAAGACGGTCAGAGAGTGAGCACAAGGTCCAGGCCATAAAGTATGCGGTCCGCGGACGGGAACTTGTCCGGCTTAATCAGAAAGAACAGATTGATGCCCTGCCTGGGCAAAGGGGCGATGACCCTGATCCCCAGCTGGGCCAGCTGCGCCAGCAGCTCGAGGATGAAAGCACGCAGGAGGTGCTTTTGGAAAATATTCTTGCGGCCCTGAAAAAAGGGGGGACGTACAGCGCGCCGACCCTCAAAGATTTAAACGCGCACAAACAAGAGCTTAAGCGGGAGATCTATGCCAATGTCCTGCGCCTGGAAGATTTGAGGGACAGTTCCCTGATGGGCCTTTCCTGGCCCTTGATGAAAAAGACCTTGGTGCACAGGATGGTGCTCATCGATGCCCGCAACAATCAGATGCGCTCCCAGATCAAGGGCCTGAAGGAAGACATTGACGTCCTGAGGGACCAGATCGCCAAATTGGAGCGCCGCGCGGATTTTGTCCAAGTGAAAGACGCGCTATAAAGGAGTCCGTATGTCTAAAGTGAAAACCAAGGCCCCGCCGGCCGTGCGCGCCCTGATCGAGGTCTCGATCACGCCGCAGAAAGACCTAGGCTTTGACAGCGTCGCCGAGCGGATCTACGCCTTTCCCGAGGTGAAAAGCTGTTATCTTCTCTCCGGCGGCTATGACTTGCTGGTCATCGTCGAGGGTGAAAGCATCCAGACCGTGGCGGATTTTGTGGCCGCGAAGCTCTCGTCCATGGCCAACGTGCGCCAGACCGCCACCCATTTTCTTTTGCGCAAATATAAGGAAGAAGGCCAGGTGTTCAAGCATGCCAAACATGAACGCCGGCAGAACATTTCATACTGAACTATGAGAATTTCCAGACGTGTTGATGAACTGGCCCCTTCAGGCATCCGGGCCTTTTTTGATTTAGTGCTGGGCATGAAGGACGTGATCTCCCTCGGCGTGGGGGAGCCGGACTTCGTGACCCCCTGGCACGTGCGCGCCAAGGCCATCGAGTCCCTCGAGCAGGGCTACACCTCCTACACCTCCAACAAGGGCATGATCGAATTGCGGCGGGAAATCACCGCCTTCCTTAAAAAACGCTATCAGGCCGTTTATGACCCGCAAGAAGAGGTCCTGATCACGGCCGGCGTCAGCGAAGGCCTGGATTTGGCCATGCGGGCCATCCTCAATCCCGGCGAGAAGATCCTCGTGCCTGAGCCTTATTATGTGGCCTACGGCCCGGTGGTGGCCTTGGCCGGCGGCGAGCCGGTTTTTTTGGAGACTAAGATCGAGACGGGCTTTAAGGTGACGCCCAAGCAGATCGAAGCCTCGATCAGCCGCGGCGTGCGCGGCCTTCTCTTGGGCTATCCCTGCAACCCCACCGGCACCTCCTACACCCGGCAAGAACTGGAGGAATTGGGCCGCGTCATCAAAAAGCATGACCTTTTGGTCATCAGCGACGAGCTTTATGACGAGTTAAGCTATGATTTCGAGCACACGCCGTTTTTTAACGTGCCGCAGATGCGCAACCGCGTCATCTATCTCAATGGACTTTCGAAAAGCTACGCCATGACGGGATTCCGGGTCGGCTATGCCTGCGGCCCCGCGGACATCGTGGGCGCCATGACCAAGATCCACCAGTACACCCTGCTTTGCGCGCCGATCACGGGCCAGATGGCCGCCATCGAGGCCTTGAAAAATGCCGCCTCCGACGTGCAGGCCATGAAAAAAGAGTATGACCGCCGCCGGCGCTTCATCGTCGGCGCCTTAAACGAACTAGGGCTTGCCTGCCATATGCCGCAGGGCGCTTTTTACGCGTTTCCCTCGGTGAAGTCCACGGGCGAGAGCTCCATGGATTTTGCCAAGAATTTACTGCTCAAGCAAAAAGTGGCCCTGGTGCCGGGCAATGCCTTCGGAGCCGGCTGCGCCGATTACGTGCGGATTTCCTATGCCTCGAGCTACGACAATCTCGTCGAGGCCGTCGCGCGCATCGGCAGCTATTTAAAGAAGAAATAGGCCGCTTTGACGAAAGGACCCCTATGCGCAAGGACCACGCGCCTAAATTGTCCCGCAAGAAGGAAGACATTGATTTTGAGATCGTTTTTTACGAGAATATCCTGAAAAACGCCCCGCAGTTCATCGAGGCCTTAAGCGCCATCGGCGATCTGTACACCAGGGCCGGGCTGTGGCAGAAGGGCCTGGAAGTGGATTTGAAATTGGCCAAACTCAGGCCCGAGGATGCCATCGTGCATTACAATCTGGCCTGCTCCTACGCGCTTTTAAACCAGACCCGCGCGGCCCTGGGCGCCCTGACCCGCGCCATCGACTACGGGTATGATGATTTTGAGTATTTGAAGGGCGATGCGGACCTGGACAATCTTTTGAAAGACACGCAGTTTCAGCAGTACCTCAGGCAGCTGGAAAAGAAAAAAAAGTGAAAGCTTTCCGCCGAGAGTTGATGTTTCATACCAAGACCCGCCGGGCGTACATCAATATCACGGACCAGGTGCAAAAGGCGGTGGATGAAAGCGGCATTAAGGAGGGATTGTGCCTGGTCAATGCCATGCACATTTCCGCCAGCGTCTATATCAATGACGACGAGAGCGGGCTCTTAGAGGATTACGATGCCTGGCTGGAGAAACTGGCGCCGCACGCGCCCGTCGGGCAGTACCGGCACAATGCCACCGGCGAGGACAACGCGGACGCGCACCTGAAGCGCCAGGTGATGGGCCGCGAAGTCACGGTCGCCATCACGCAGGGGCGCCTGGATTTCGGGCCCTGGGAACAGATTTTTTACGGGGAATTCGACGGACGCAGGGACAAACGCGTATTGATCAAAATCATAGGAGCATGATATGAGCCTGGTGGTTTTAGGCACGGTGGCTTTGGACCATGTGAAGACGCCCTCGGGCGTTAAAAAGGACATGCTGGGCGGCTCGGCCGCGCATTTTGCCATGTCCGCGCGGCTGTTTACCGACGTGCATCTGGTGGCCGTGGTGGGCAGGGACTTTCCCTCCAAGCATTTGGGCTTTTTGAAACGCAAGGGGATCGACCTTTCCTCGTTGAAGATCAGCAACGGCAAGACCTTTCGCTGGCGCGGCGAGTACAAACAGGGGGACTTGAATTCGGCCCTGACCCTGGCCACGGAACTGGGGGTCCTGGAGACCTATGTCCCTGAACTGATGTCCCATCAACGGCATCTGCCCAATATTTTCCTGGCCAATTTCGATCCCGATCTGCAGGTGATGCTGTTAAAGCACCTGCGCTCCCCGCGGCTGATCGGCTTGGACAGCATGAATTTATGGATCACCCATAAGCAAAAGTCCCTGCGGCGCCTGATGAAGATGGTGCATTTGTTCGTGGCCAACGACGGGGAAGCCAGGGCCCTGACCGGGGAACAAAACCTGATCATGGCGGCCCGTGCCCTAAGGTCCATGGGGCCGCGGATGATCGTCATCAAAAAAGGCGAGCACGGGGTCCTGTTTTACAGCAGCCAGGTGATGTTCGCTTTTCCCGCCTATCCGGTGCAGAAGGTCGTGGACCCCACCGGCGCCGGGGACACCTTTGCCGGCGGGCTCATGGGGTATTTAAGCAAGACCAACCGCCTGGATGAGAAGACCCTGCGCAAGGCCCTGCTGTATGCCACCACCGTGGCCTCTTTCAATGTGCAGGGCTTCGGCATGGCCCAGACCGCGTCGCTGACCATGCGCGAGGTGGAGGGCCGCCTCAAGACCCTGGTCAAATTTTTCGCTGTGTAGACCCCAAGGAGGCTATCGTGAAAACCCTCGGCTTTTGGGCGGCGGTTGTCCTGCCCTTATGGGACATTCCCTTGATCGTGCGGATGGTCCGCCGGCGTTCCTCCCAAGACATTTCCCTGGCCTGGATCTTTGGACTTTGGGGCGCGTCACTCTTCATGGCCCCGAGCGCCTTTGTCTCGAGGGACATCCTGGCCATGGGCTTTAACACGATGAACGTGGCCATGCTGACAGCGGTTTTGGCCGCGGTGCTTAAATACCGCAAAGGAAACGTATGAACATCATCCAGGACATGGGGCTTGCAGCTTCCATCATCATGCCCTTGTTTAACATCCCCCTGATCATCAGGATCATCCAGCGCCGCTCCTCCGAGGATATTTCGATGAGCTGGGCCCTGGGCGTCTGGGTCTGCTGCCTGGTGATGGCGCCGTCCGGGTTTACCTCCAAGGACCTGGTCTGGCGCTGTTTTAATGTCGTCAATCTGGCCTTGTTTACCGCCGTGGTTTTCACGGTCATAAAATATCGGAAGCCCCGTGGAAAAAAAACTTAAAAGCGGCATGGTGGCCATTGTCGGCAGGCCGAATGTCGGCAAATCGACCCTGGTCAATGCCATTGTGGGCGAAAAAATTTCCATCGTCTCCGACGTGCCGCAGACCACGCGCCAGCAGATCAAGGCCATCCACACCGAGAAGCGCGGCCAGATTGTTTTCATCGACACGCCCGGCCTGCACGCCGGCCGCGACAAGCTCGACAAGTACATGAACCGCGCCTCGATCGGCAGCATCGATTCCGTCGACGCGGTGATCCATATGGTGGATGCCAGCGAAAAGACCGGCCCCGAAGAAGAGCATGTAATCGGCCGCCTGAACCGGTGCGGCCGGCCCATCATCATCGCCTTGAATAAAATCGACATCACCAAGGGCAAATTTGTCCCGGAGTATATCCGGCTTTGGGAAGAGGTCCGCGGCAAACCCATCACGGACATGGATGACTTGACTTTATTGCCCATCTCGGCCCTTCAAGGGACGCATGTCCCGAAATTGCTCGACCTTTTGTTTGGGCTGATGCCTTCCGGGCCTTTTTTGTATCCCGAGGATGTGATCACGGATTTTCCCAGGCGCATGGCCATGGCGGACTTGATCCGCGAAAAACTTTTCAAATTGATGCGCCAGGAAGTGCCGCATTCCATTGCGGTCCTGATTGACAGCGTCAAGCCTAAACGCGGCAAGGTCCTGCATATCCGTTCGACGATTTTAGTCGAGCGCGATTCGCAAAAGGAAATCGTCATCGGCAAGGCCGGGGCCGTGTTGAAGCAGGTGGGGACCGAGGCGCGCAAGGACCTGGAAGCGCTGGTGGGGCAAAAAGTTTTTCTGGAGCTGTTTGTCAAAATCGCTTCCCGCTGGAGGGAGGACCATTCCGCCCTGGAAGAGATGGGGTATATTTTTGGCGAGATGTAAATATATTTGAAATCTTTAGGATAAAGGATATGTTTTTTGACGACTGTAAAGTTTTTAGCCAACGCAGCTCATGATGCGAGGGAACCCCGAGGCGAAGGCCGAGGGGCGGCTGAAATGTTCGAGTCCCGAAGTTCCAGAGAACTTCGGGACGAGTTTTTCAGCCGCCGAAGCATCATGAGACCGTTGGCGTCGCTGCCTTCCACAAAAATTTTCTAGAAAGGCAGCAAAAACGATGACAGTCGTCAAAAAACATATCCTTTATCCTTTACGTTGGCTAAAAACTTTACAGTCGTCAAAAAAGCATGCCCTTCATCCTTTGCGTTGCCTAAAAATTTTACAGTCGTCAAAAGAACATATACTTTATCTTAATCGATCATGACTAACAAACTTTTGGACAATAAACAGATCGCTGAAGTGATCAAGCGCCTGCAGAAGGCCATGCGTGATCTGCCGGACCCCTCGGTCACGCTGGTCGGCAAAAAATTCAAGAGCCCGTTCTTGGTCCTGATCTCCTGCCTCTTGAGCCTGCGTACCCGCGATGAAACGACCCTGCCGGCCTCTGAGCGCCTTTTTGGCCGCGCCGCCACCATGTCAGGCATGCTTGAAATTCCCGTCGCTGAAATCCAAAAATTGATTTATCCCGTGGGCTTTTATAAGACCAAGGCGCTGCGCATCCACGAAATTTGCAGGGACCTCATCCATCGCTTCCACGGCCGGGTGCCGGAGACCATTGATGAGCTTTTGACCTTAAAAGGCGTGGGACGCAAAACAGCCAATTTGGTCTTGACCGAAGGCTTCGGCAAGCCGGGCATCTGTGTGGATACCCATGTGCACCGTATTTCCAACCGCCTGGGCTATGTCCAAACCAAGACCCCGGAACAAACCGAATTCGCCCTCAGAAAAAAACTGCCGCCCAAATTCTGGATCGATTACAATGCCATGCTGGTGACCTGGGGCCAGAATGTCTGCAAGCCCATCTCGCCGCTGTGCACCGCCTGCCCCGTCCAAAAAATCTGCCGCCGCGTGAAGGTCTTCACCAGCCGTTAGAAAAAACTGGGACACATTGAATTTTTTAAGAAAAGTCAATGTGTCCCAGTTTTTTCAATGTGTCCCAGTTTTTTATGGCTTTTTGGTGGATTTTTGATAAATTGAGGACGAAAATATGGGTAAAATTATAGGCTTGACCTTTGATTTAAAGACAGACTGGCTGAAATCCGCGGATGATCCTATCGACGCTGCGGCCGAGCTCGACGGGCACAAGACCATCGCCTGCCTCACGGCCGCATTGGAGTCCGCCGGGCACAGGACCATTGCCATCGGCGGGGCCCAAAAGCTCATCGCTTATCTGGAAAGCGGCGCAGCCAGGCCTGAGATCGTATTTAACATTGCCGAAGGCTTTAAGGGCCGCAACCGCGAATCGCAGGTGCCGGCCATTTTGGATGTGTACGCCATCCCTTTTGTCGGCGCGGACGCGCTGACCTTGGGCGTCACCCTGGATAAGGTGATGGCCAAAAAGTGCTTCATGGCCGAAGGCATCCCGACGGCGCGCTATTTCAAGGCCTGGGAAGAGGATGACCTTAAGGCCTTAAACACCATCGGCTATCCGTTGTTTGTCAAGACCCTGCACGAGGGCACTTCCAAGGGGATCACCCAGGCCTCGCGCGTGGAAAATTTGGAGCAGTTAAAGGCCCAGGTGGCGCATATCAACCGGCTCTACCATCAGCCTGCCTTGGTCGAGGAATTCATCAAGGGCACGGAATTTACCGTCGGCATCATCGGCAACCGGCCGCCTGAGGCCATGCCCGTGGTGCAGTACGCCATCGGCGGCAAGACGCATCTGGGCAATGAGTTTTATTCCTACCGCCACGTGGCGGAGAAATTGGTGGAACACATCTGCCCGGCGCCCATCGAGGCCGCATTGGCCCACCGCCTGCAGGAGCTGGCGAAGAGGGCCTACCAGGCCGTGGATTGCCGGGATTTCGGGCGCGTGGATTTTCGTGTGGATGAGGCGGGGCATCCCTTTGTTTTGGAAATCAATCCCTTGCCAAACCTAAGTCCTGATGATGTGTTTATGCTTTTTGCCAAAATCAAAGGTTTGTCGTATAATCAAGTGATCAACCAAATCTTGGAAGAAGCCCTGAAGCGTTTGGGGATAAAGGAGACCGCATACAAAAAATGAGCCCGACATCCGCACTTATCAAAGAAGAAATGGCCTCCTCCGGCGGCCCCAACATCCCCTTATCACCTGAGGAAGAGCGCGTCATCAAGCTGTTTCCCGGAGCGACGCTCAATGACTGGGAAGATTGGCGCTGGCAGATCAGAAACCGCATCCGCACCCTGGACCAGATCGCGAAGCTGATGAGTTTGACCCCGCAGGAGGAGCGCGGGGTCAAAGGCGCGGGGGACAAGCTCACCATGTCCATCCCGCCGTATTTTGCCGCCTTGATCGACGAGAACGACCCCGGCTGTCCCATCCGCCTTCAGTCCGTGCCCCTGGATTACGAATTCGAGACCGCGCCGGAAGAAATGCTTGACCCTTGCGGGGAAGACAAATCCTCCGCGGTGCACGGCTTGGTCCATCGTTATCCGGACCGCGTGCTTTTTCTGGTCAATGAGATGTGCGCCATGTACTGCCGCTATTGCACCCGCTCGCGCATGGTGGGCGACGGCAACCATACCCTCAACACCTCCACCTATGATGCCGCGCTCAATTATATCCGCGCGCACAAGGAAATCCGCGATGTGCTGATCTCCGGCGGCGATCCTTTGACCCTGGGGGATCGGATGCTAGAGTATTTGATCTCCTCGGTCAAGGCCATCCCGCACGTGGAATTTGTCCGCATCGGCACCCGCATTCCGGTGACCCTGCCCCAAAGGGTCACGCCGGAGCTTATCGCGATGTTCAAAAAGTATACGCCCTTGTGGATGAGCGTGCATTTTAACCACGCCAAGGAAGTGACCCCGCGCGTCAAGCATGCCTGCAACATGATTGCGGATGCCGGCATCCCCATGGGCAGCCAGACCGTGCTCTTGCGCGGGGTGAACGATTCCCCCGAGGTTATGAAAAAGCTTTTCCATGAGCTCTTGAAGATCCGCGTTCGGCCCTACTACATTTACCAGTGCGACCCCATCGTCGGCTCCAGGCATTTCCGTACTTCGGTCGAGACCGGCATCAATATCATCCAAAACCTGCGCGGGCACACTACCGGCTACGCGGTGCCGACCTACGTGATCGACGGGCCCGGCGGGGGCGGCAAGATCCCCGTCAACCCGGATTATCTGGTGTCCAAGGAAAACGGCCGCTACACCTTGCGTAATTTCGCGGGGGAACTCTACACCTACGTTGACCCGACCTATTAAAAAACCGTCGCTGCCGCTCTGTCAGTCCCAGGGCCCCGCGGGCCGCGGCCGGGCCGGATTGAGGTTGACTTTCACCCGGCATATACTATAATACAAACCCTAAAAACCAATTTAAACCCTCAAGGAGACGCGAGACGTCATGTTAGAAGTCAAGGTCAATGACAAGAACAGTTTTGAAAAGGCAATGCGCTTGTTCAAAAAGCAATGCCAGAAAGACGGCTTTCTTGTCGAGCTCAAAGAGCGCCGCTTTTATTCCAAGCCTTCCGAACGCAAACGCAAAAAAGGTAAACGTTAAATAATAGGGACGTCTCCCATTTAATTAAATGGGAGACGTCCCCTTTTTTTTGATCATGATCAAGGTCAAACGCGCGTTAATTTCCGTTTCAGACAAGACCGGTTTGGTGGAATTTGCCAAGGGACTTTCAAGACTCGGCGTGGAAATTCTCTCCACCGGAGGCACAGCCGCGCTATTGCGCTCGAGCGGCATCGAGGTCCGCGAGGTCTGTGATTACACGGGTTTCCCGGAAATGCTCGACGGCCGGGTCAAGACCCTGCATCCTAAGATCCACGGGGGCCTGCTGGCCCTGCGTGACAATCCCGAGCACATGAAGCAGATCGCGGCCCACGGCATCGGCACCATCGACATGGTGGTGGTCAATCTTTACCCTTTCGAGAAAGCCATCCAGAAAAAAAACATATCCCTGGAAGAATGCATTGAGAACATCGACATCGGCGGGCCGTCCATGCTGCGCTCCGCGGCCAAGAACTATAAGAGTGTGGCCGTCATCTGCGATGTCAACCGTTACGCCGAGGTCCTGCAGGAGCTTGACAACAACGGCGGCCTTCTTTCGGACAAGGTCTTGACCAGCCTGGCCATTGAGGTCTTTGAGCGCACCTCGCACTATGACGCGGCCATTTATGGGTATTTGAACAATCGCTTCAAGGCCGACAATTCCTTTTCCAATTTTCCCATTGACCTTGCCTTTTCCTTCAATAAAGCGCAGGACCTGCGCTACGGCGAAAACCCGCACCAGGCCGCGGCCTTTTACAGGGACAGCGCCCGGCCCGAGGGCCTGGCCAGGCTCGAGCAATTGCAGGGCAAGGAGCTTTCCTTCAACAATATTTTGGACCTGGATGCGGCCGTCAGCATTGTCCATGAATTCGACGCGCCGGCGGCCGTGATCATCAAGCACAATAATCCTTGCGGTGTGGCTTCGGCCCCGCAGCTGCAGCAGGCTTATCTCAAGGCCCATCAATCCGATCCGCTCTCGGCCTTTGGCGGGATCATCGGCTTTAACCGCGAAGTCGACGAGAAAACCGCGGCCGCCGTGCTCAAAAGCGGGTTCATGGAATGCGTCATTGCCCCGGGATTTTCCAAGAGGGCCCAGGAACTGTTTATGCCCAAGAAGAACCTGCGCCTGCTCGTCTTGAATGTCAAGGACCTGCGCGCCCAGCGTTATGATTTCAAAAAAGTCTCCGGCGGCCTGCTGCTGCAGGAGAAAGACAACCGCTCGCTGAAAACAGAAGAGATGAAGACGGTCAGCAAGGTCAAGCCTACCAAGGCCCAGCGGGACGCCATGGGCTTCGGCTGGGCCCTGATCAAACATGTCAAAAGCAACGCCATCGTCTTGGTCAAGGGCACGCAGACCCTCGGCATCGGCTGCGGCCAGACCAGCCGCGTGGATGCCGCGGTTGAGGCCATCCGCCGGGCAGGTGCATCGGCCCGCGGCAGCGTGCTGGTCTCCGACGCCTTTCTCCCTAAACCCGATACCGTGACCATCGCGGCCAAGGCCGGGGTCAAGGCCATCATCCAGACCGGAGGGTCCATCATGGATGAGGCCGTGATCAAGGAAGCTGACAAGAAAAAAATCGCCATGGTTTTTACGGGCATCAGGCATTTTAAACATTGATCCCAAGCTTCCCGCGCGCGGGAACCCGGTGGGGAATCTCCTATGGACCCCGCACAAGTCAGCCCCTATCTTAATTCCTTTGTCAATTTTGAATCCAAGCTGGATAAAATGCATGCGGTGGATTTTAACCTCGACCGCATCAGGGAATTGCTGGATTTGGCCGGCGACCCGGCCAAGCATTTAAAAATCATCCATGTGGCCGGCACCAAGGGCAAGGGTTCCACCTGCGCTTTTTTGGCCTCCATTCTGCACCAGGCGGGCTACAAGGTCGGCTTATACACCTCGCCGCATTTGCACCGTGTCAACGAGCGCATCCGCGTTTTGGACCACAGGCCGGGGGACGGCTGTATCTCCGACGAGGAATTGGCCGTTGTCCTGACGCGTCTGCGGCCTTTGGCCGCGGCCGTCCAGAATGAAGGCCATATCATCACCTATTTCGAGATCCTGACCGTGGCGGCCTTGTTGTTTTTCGCCGGGCAAAAGGTGGATATGGTCATTTTGGAGACCGGCCTGGGCGGACGCCTGGATGCAACCAACGCGGCCCCTTCCTTGATCGCGGTCATCACGCCGATCAGCCTGGACCATGTGGGTATTTTAGGGCCGACTTTAGAGAAGATCGCGGTGGAGAAAGCCGGCATCATCAAAAATTCCCTTCAGAAGGTGGTGATCGCTCCGCAGGACAAAGAGGCCATGGATGTGCTTTTGGGCCGCTGCCGGGAATTCGGCATTCAGCCGCATGTAGTCAGCCTGCAAGGCCATGAAAATTTAAAGACCGGCTTAAAAGGCAGGCACCAAAAACTTAATGCGGCCACGGCCCTGGCCGCGCTTAATATTTTAAGCGGCATGGGATTTGAAATCAGCGCAGCCGCCATCGCGGAAGGGCTCAAAAAAGTTTTTTGGCCAGGGCGTTTTGAATTATTGGCTTCCCGGCCCGATGTGATTGCCGACGGAGCGCACAACAAGGCCTCGGCCTCGGCCTTAGTTGAGACCTTGAAGGAAGAATATCCCGGGCGGCGGGTGGTCCTGATTTTGGGCGTTTCCAAGGACAAGGATGTGGAGGGCATCTGCGCTCAACTCAACAGCGTGGCCGCAGAGATCATCTTGACCAAGGCGGTCCACAGCCGGGCCTATTCTTTCGTGAAGGCCGAAGGGGAAAAATATTTCAAAGGCAAACCATGCGAGCTCATCGGGAATTTACCGCAGGCCTTGGAGAAGGCCTTGCGCATGGCCGGCCCGGAAGATGTTATTGTGGTGACAGGTTCATTGTTTATCGTCGCGGAAGCGAGGGAAGAATGCGGCGCCGCGCACAGCAACCCGCGTTGATCGAGGGTGAGCGCGCGGCACGGCATTATTGGATATGTATCAATATAAAGGTTTGGAAGATACGATAGCAGCCATAGCCACCCCCGCGGGTCAGGGGGCCATTGGCATTGTGCGCTTGAGCGGACAACAGGCTTTCCAGATCGCGCAGGCCATTGTGCGTCTCAAGGGTCTTTTGACTTTGGCGGAGTGCAAATCCCATACCGTGCATTACGGCAAGGTCCTGGATGCGCCAAACGGCGCTGTCGTCGATGAAGTGTTGGTCACAGTGATGCGATCGCCCAACAGCTATACCGCAGAAGATACAGTTGAAATCAGCGGCCACGGCGGCATGACGGTCTTGACAGCCATCCTGCAGGCTCTCCTGAATGCCGGGGCCAGGCTGGCAGAGCCGGGAGAATTTACCAAGAGGGCGTATCTTAACGGCCGCATGGACCTGACCCAGGCCGAGGCCGTGATCGACATCATCCAGGCCAAGACCGGGCAATTCCTGCGCCAAAGCCAGCATCAGTTAGAAGGGGCCTTGTCCCTGCGATTGAAGGCCATCAGGGAAGAGCTGTTGAGACTTTATACCGCGGCCGAGGCCTTGATCAATTTTCCGGAAGACGGCATTGAATCCCAGGGCCGCCAGGACCTGGGGCAGGGCCTTGGCCTTCAGCAGCAAGCTGTGGCCGAACTCTTGGAATCATCCCGCGGCGGCCGCATTTTAAAAGAAGGCATGCGCATTGTGCTCTGCGGCAAGCCCAACGTCGGCAAATCATCCTTATGGAATGCCCTGCTCAAAGAGCAGCGCGCCATTGTAACGCCCATTGCCGGCACCACCCGCGATGTGCTTGAGGAACAGGCGCAATTGAGCGGCATTCCCCTGGCGCTCGTCGATACCGCGGGGATATTGGAGCCGCGCGATTTGATTGAACAGGAAGCGGTCGCGCGCAGCCGTCTTTTTATTAAGGGTGCGGATTTGGCGCTCTTGGTCTTAGACCACAGCCGTCCCTTGGAAGCGCAGGATACGCTCTTGATGGAACAGCTGAAATCCTCCAAGGTCTTGGCTGTGGTCAATAAAATGGATCTGCCCCTTAAATTGGATATGACAGCGGCTGAAAAGATCTTTGGCTTTAAGCAGGTGATCAAGGTCTCGGCGCTGGATCCGGCCTCTATCGCGCAGCTGGAGGGTAAGATCATTGAAATGATCCGTATGGACAAGGATTTGGAAACAGACGGCCTTTGGCTGAGTAATATCCGGCACATCAAGGCCTTGGAAGAGGCGCGGGAAAATTTATCAGGGGCCTTGCGCCTGATGCAGGAAGGGGCTTCGCTGGAATTTATCTGCGAGGAGATCAAGGCCGCGGTGAATCAGCTGGATGCCATCACC
The DNA here is from genome assembly GCA_964483785.1 of uncultured Planctomycetales bacterium. Taxonomy (GTDB): domain Bacteria; phylum Omnitrophota; class Gorgyraeia; order Zapsychrales; family Fredricksoniimonadaceae; genus JABDGZ01. The sequence goes on along the minus strand of CAZACW010000004.1, from coordinate 7,525 downwards.
GGCCGCAATATCGATGAAGACCTGTTAGAGCGTATTTTTTCAGAATTCTGCATCGGCAAGTAATTCATTAATGATGAACAGTTAATGTGTGATTGAACCACCACAACCCCGGAGGTTGTGATGGTCAACCATCACAACCTCCGGGGTTGTGGCAATATGCCTGAAAAGGAACTTCCAGCCAGAGGCGCGCAGGGCAATCCGGTCAACCGCTTCGAGAAAATCGCCTTTGAGCGGGACGAGGATTTGCCCGACGAGGAATACCCTTCGCCCAAGACGGAATTTTACAAGGACAGCTCAAAGTCCATCATCAGCTACAATGACAGCCCGGACATCGGCTTTGAATGCAGCCTCAACCCCTACCGCGGCTGCGAGCACGGCTGTGTGTATTGCTACGCCAGGCCCACCCACGAGTATTTCGGTTTATCTTCAGGCCAGGATTTTGAGTCCATCATCTTTGTCAAAACCGAGGCCGCCTCGCTTTTGCGCCAAGAACTGGCCCATCCCAAATGGAAACCGCAGGTCATCGTGATGAGCGGGGTCACCGACTGCTACCAGCCCTTTGAGCGCAAATTCCAGATCACCCGCCAATGCCTCGCGGTGCTCCTGGATTTCAGGAACCCCGTCGGCATCATCACCAAGAATAAGCTGGTCACGCGCGACATTGATCTTTTAAAATCCATGGCAGAGTATCAAGGCGCCTGCGTGACGGTTTCCATCACAAGTTTGGATGCCCATATCGCCCGGGTCATGGAGCCCCGGGCCTCGACGCCGGACAACCGCCTGAGGGCCGTGGAGGCCCTGGCCCAGGCCGGCGTGCCGGTGACGGTCAATGTCGCCCCCATCGTCCCGGGGCTCACCGACTACGAAATCCCCGCCATCCTTCAAAAAGCAGCGCAGGCCGGCGCCCGGGGCGCGGGCTACACGGTGATCCGCCTGCCTTACGCGAACAAAGAAATTTTCGAGCAGTGGCTCAGCGTGTATTTTCCCGAGCGCAAGGACAAGGTCCTCAACCGCATCCGCGCCCTGCGCAACGGCGCCCTTTACGATTCAGGCTGGGGCACCCGCATGTCCGGCCAGGGCCTTTTTGCCGAGCAGATCCGGGACCTTTTTGACATGGGCTGTAAGCGGGCCCATTTTCCGACGGGAAGGACCCGCCTCTCCACAGCGCATTTTCGCAACGCGCAGGATAAACAGCTGACCTTTACGGATTTTTAGGGGATTGGTCCTGGGTTTGGCTTTGATACAGGGCCAGGACTTTTTTCATGGTTTTAGGATCAGCCATGATCTGTTTGACCAAATCCATCATCTTGGGATTGCTCATCAGGCGGCCGAGATCATGGGCGTCGATGTCCTTTTTGATCTCTGGGTCCTGAAGCACCTGCTGGAAACGCGGGTCTTCGGCCAGGGCCCGGACATCAGCGCCGGATGATTCGCCGGAGGAGGCGGAGGTGTATTTTTGGGCGGAGGCAAAAAATCGGTCTTCAAAGGGCTTGACCACCTTGAACGAAATTGACCTGGACACGTCCTTGCGCACCGCGGCCATGGTGCCGCTGACATCGGGGATCACCATGAGCAGGATCAAGGTGAAGATGATAAAGACCCAGCCCCAGATCAAGGTGAGCATGGCGCCGGCCAGGCGCGAGGGCATGGTGGGATGCTTGACCTCACCGGTGGCCGCGGCCCCTATTTTAAGCAGAATGTTAAAGAAAATCCCCAGGACCAGGGGGCCGATCAAACCGATCATCAGGCTGATGAACATGTTCTGGGTCTTTTGGAAATAGATGATGCTGACGATGGTGGCTATTAATATAGAGAAGGGGCCGGTCAGGGACCTTAAAACTCCGCGTGAGGCCCCGCGCAGCATGAGAATGAAGCTCAAGATAAAGGTGATCGAGTCGGTGACGGTCATTTAATGTTCCGGCAAAAAGCGCAGATGGGCCACGTAATAGATCACCAGAAACAGGCCGTAGACTATGGGCACAATAAAACAGGACTTGATGATCAAGGGGAAATTCAATTTCAATTTGGATTGGGTCAGCTTTCCCTTGACCTTGGCATATTCATCCAGGGAAAGTTGTTTGACCGGTTTCGTGTTTGTCAATTTCTTCGTCATACCAAGATATAGTATAACATTTGCCCAAAACCCCAGCAAACAAAATGACCTCTAAATTTTAATTAAATATAAATTTTTCGTTAAACTGAAAGGTTTTAACTTTAGTTGAACGGCACCAACAGGTTATAAAACAAAAAAAATTTTTCCAATTCATTTGCTTTTTGGGAAATATGTTTTAAACTATAGTTGAAGAAAGCGTTTTCACGCATCAAGCCCAAAATATCCGAAATAGAACTGATTTTTTTCCTATGTGCGCGGCCGTAAACCAAAGGTCTGAAGTCCGTTATAATTGCCTTGTACCTGTGGATGGCAAGGATGGTTCCGAATTTGAACAGACCAAGACCATGGATATCAGCAAGCATGGGATCGGCTTGATTTCCTCCCAACCTGTTGCCATCAATCAAAAAATAGCCCTCGAAATAGTCCTCAAGCCTGATACCAAACCCGTTATGGTCATTGGGGTTGTAAAATGGGTCCGGAAATTGGGTGTGTCCGGCCAATACCGTGTTGGCATGATGTTTTCAGAGATCATTTCGGGTTCAGAAACCCGTCTCGATAAATATATAAATGCCAACTTATCTTCAAACAAACCCAGAACGTAGATTATTTGAACGTTTTTCCGCCCGTTTTCCGGTCAAATTCAAGGACGCCCGGGAGGATTACGGGACTGATGTTTTTCTACGCGATGCCTCGGCCCAGGGCGTGCGCCTGCTGACCAAGGAGCGTTTTTTTCTGGATGACCAGATTGCCCTCGAAGTTGAACTCCCGGACGGCCAGGAACCGATGATTCTCAGCGGCCGGGTGGTATGGGCCAAGCTGGCGAATTTATCCATGTGGGAGCTGGGCCTTCAGTTTCATGACGTGGACCTATTCAAGATGCAGCGCCTTTTCAAACTCACCGAAGAAAGACATCTAACATAAAATTCCTTCCCGCTGTATGCCTGCTGAACCGTTTTTTACATTCTTACCCGATGGCGTGAGTTTTAGCTCCAAGCAGGCGGCCGGCATCAAGACCATCTACGCGCCGTTGTGCGCCCCGGATAGTCTCGGCATCAAGTCCGCCATTTCCCCTTTTTTAAGCGGCGACATTAAAATCGACAAATTCCATTACCTCACCAAACCCGTTTCCAGGGAAGACCTGCGTTATCCCGGCCGCGCATTTTTTGTCTGCCTCCCGGGCCGTGAAGTGATCAGTTTGTTTCAGGAATCCGCGGCAGAAGAGGCATCGGTCGTGGTCGGCCCTTTGTGGCACAAACTGGTGCAGAGGCACAGCAAGGCCGGGATCGAAATCAGCGCGGTCAATTTTGTGCCGGTGAGCGGCGAGCCGGTTGAATTGATGCGCGTGACAATCAAAAATATTTCCAAAAAAAGCATCCGGTTGACGCCAACCGCGGCCATCGCCCTGTTCGGCCGGTCGCTGGCCAATAAACATGATCATGAGCATGTCACGTCCCTCTTGAACAGGCCCAGGCAGGTCAAGCAGGGCGTTTTGCTCTCAACCACCATGGCCTTCAATGAGGAAGGCCATAAAAAAAGCCGGATGGTTTATTTCGTGTACGGGACAGGCCCTGGACCGGCGGCGCCGGCAGGCAGTTTCCCGACGGCGGAGAGTTTTTACGGCGAGCAGGGATCGATGCTCAGGCCCCAGGCCGTTTATGAAAATTTCGAGCCGGGTCTGCTTAAGGCCGAGGCGCTAAACGGCAAGGAAGCGGTCGGCGCCCTGCGCTTTAAGGAAGCTGACCTTAAGCCGGGGCAGGAGCTTTCCTATATCGTGGCCGTCGGTTGCGCCGCAGATGAGGCCCAGACCAGGGAAATTTTCGACAGGTTCAATACCGATGAAAAATATGCTCACGCCTTGGAAGTCAACCAAAAATTCTGGTCCCAAAAAATATCTTCCATCAGCTTTGACCTGAAGGACGGCCATTACAATGCCTGGATGAAATGGGTGACGCTGCAGCCCGTCTTGCGGCGCATCTTCGGCTGTTCTTTTTTGCCGGACCATGATTACGGCAAGGGCGGCCGCGGCTGGAGGGACATCTGGCAGGATTTGCTTTCGCTTATCCTCATCGAGCCCAATCATGTGCGCCCGCATTTGATCAATAATTGCGCGGGCATCCGCATCGACGGCAGCAATGCCACGATCATCGGCTCCGGGCCAGGCGAATTTTTAGCGGACCGCAACGCCATCACCCGCGTGTGGATGGACCATGGGGCCTGGCCTTTGCTGACCATACTGCTATATATTGACCAAAGCGGGGACTATGACATTCTTTTGCATAAGCAGCATTATTTCCGCGACCCCCAGCTTTCCCGCACGCACGAAAAAGACATCGGCTGGGTCACCCAGTACGGGCATAAATTGCTGGACAAAAAAGGGCATATTTACGAGGGCAGTATTCTCGAACATCTGCTGGTGACCCATTTGACCCAGTTTTTCAACGTGGGGGAGCATAATATCATCCGCTTGGAAAGCGCGGACTGGAACGACGGCTTAGACATGGCCCATGAGAAGGGCGAGTCCGCGGCGTTCACGTCGTTTTATGCCGGCAATTTATTGAGCCTGGCGGATCTGGTGGAAGACCTGGCCAGGGCCAGGGGCATTGAAAAGTTCAGGTTCTTGCGCGAGCTTTTGATCCTGCTCGATACCCTGGGCGATCAGATCCATTACGATGATCCCAAGGCCAAGCGCAACCATCTGTTTGGAAAATATTTCCATCATGTCGAGCCGGTGATCAGCGGCGAGACCGTCGAGGTCGCGGTCAAGGACCTGGTGCATGATCTTAGGACCAAGGGGCATTGGATCTTTTCCCATCTGCGCCAGCACGAGAAAATCCAGCTCGAGCATAAGGGAAAAAAGTACGCGTGGTACAACGGATATTATGATAATGAGGCCAGGCGCGTCGAGGGCCTGATCGAGGGCAGGGTGCGCATGACCTTGACCGGCCAGGTCTTTGCGATTATGAGCGGCATGGCCTCCCCTGAAGAGGTCGAACAGATCATTCTCAGCGCGGATGAGTTTTTAAAGGACAAAAAGCTGGGAGGCTTTCGCTTGAACACGGATTTCGGCCTTGACCATTATTTGGAGTTGGGACGGGCCTTTGGTTTTGCCTACGGCACCAAGGAAAACGGCGCTTTTTTCAGCCATATGAACGTGATGTACGCCGCGGCCCTGTATCAGCGCGGCTTTGCCCGCGCCGGCTATCGCGTCCTGCAATCCATATACCGCATGGCTGTGGACGGGGCGCGCAGCAAGATTTATCCCGGCATCCCCGAATATTTTGATGCCGAAGGCCGGGGCATGTACCATTATCTCACGGGCTCGGCGAGCTGGCTGGTTTTGACCAAGCTCATCCATGTCTTTGGCGTGCGCGGCCATCGCGGGGATTTGATTTTAAGCCCGCAATTGGTCAAGGAGGAATTCAATGCCAAAGGCCATGCTGCGGTGATCTGCCAATTCGCGGGCAGGCGCCTGGACATCACCTACCATAATCCTTCCCGATTGGACGCGGGGCAATACGCGATCAAGGGCATTTCCGTCGATGGAAAGCCATGGCCCCATCAGCTTCTGACCCCCGGCCAGGCCCTTATTCAGAGATCATCCCTCCCCAAGGGCGGGCCCATCCTTGTCTTGCTCGGCAGATAAATAGGCATTGTATATCGTGCAGGGCTTTGTTATAATGCCGAAATTTGTAAATTCCTTTCTGCGGAGAAAAGTGCATGGATTCAGTGATGGAGAATTCGTCCCGCCATATCACAGCCCGCGCTGACCGTATTTCCATTTTTCAAAAAGGCGTGTACGCCATCGGAGCATTGGTCAACCAGACCCAGGCGGCCGCCATCACCGCCATGGTCTTGGTCTTAAATCTTGGTTTGGGGATGAACCCGGCCCTGGTGGGGCTCGTCGGCACCATCCCCCGGCTCCTCGATGCTTTCACCGATCCGCTGATCGGTTACACCTCGGACAATACCCGCACCAGGTACGGCCGCCGCCGTCCATTTATTTTTTTCGGGGCGCTTTTTTCAGGGATTTTATTCGCCTTGATGTTCCAGCTGTATAAAGGCCAGAGCGAGATGTATTATTTCTGGTATTTTTTGGGGATCCAATGCCTTTTTGTCGTTGCCTTCGCGTTCTATTCCATCCCCTGGATCGCCTTGGGTTTTGAAATGACCCCGGATTATCACGAGCGCACCCGCCTGCAGGGGACAGGCAATGCCGTGGCGCAGATTGCATGGTTCGTGGCCCCGTGGTTATTTACCTTCATGTACACCAACAAGGACCTTGTCCACGGCGTGCGGATTTTGGCCGTCATCGTCGGGGTCTTTTTGGCCCTGGGCGGCATTCTTCCGGCCATCTTCAATAAAGAATATTTTGCCGACCTGCCCAAGCCCCAAAAGAAACATGTGATATTGGATTTCTTTAACGGCTGTTTCATCGCCTTGAAAAACCGGCCGTACATCAAACTTTGTCTGGTGACCTTTTTGATCTTCAACGGCTTCATGCTGGCATCTGCCTTTACTTCGTATGTCATTTTCTTTTATGATTACGGGGGGGATTACGGCAAGGGCGGCATCCTGCTTGGCTTTAACGGAATGTTCAGCGCCTTATGCATGTCCGGCGCCATTGCCCTCATCACCTGGATCACCACCAAGATCGGCAAGCGCAATGCGTTTTTGATCGCCATCCCTTTATCGATTGTCGGTTACGCCCTGAAATGGGTGGGGTATAATCCTCAGCATCCTTATCTGCTGTTGATCGCCCAGCCTTTCATTGCTTTTGGCCTGGGCTCGGTTTTTACCATCATCAGCTCCATGCTGGCGGATGTCTGCGATTTGGATGAACTGGAAACCGGCACCCGCCGGGAAGGGACCTTCGGCGCCATTTATTGGTGGATGATCAAGCTGGGCCAGGCCCTGGCTTCGCTGTGTTCCGGCTTTTTGCTGAATGCCACGGGCTTTGATGTGAAGCTCGGCGGCCATCAAACATCGCATACTTTGTTTTACATGAGGCTCTGCGACGTCGGCATCCCCATCATCGCCTCCATCATCGCCATCTTCGTCATCATGCGCTTCGAGGTTACGGAAGACAAGGCCTACGCCATCCGCAAACAGCTCGAAGAGCGCCGCGGCAAGACTTAAAACCATCCTCCTTGAAAAATTGGCCAAATTTCTCTAAATAGGTTATCCTTTGTCTATATATCAAAAACTGGACGGATGACCTCCACAACCCCCGGGGTTGTGGAGGTAATATTATTTTCGTATGAGGAATAAGACGGTCATTTTCATAATATTGGCTTTTACCCTGGATGTTGCAGGCCCTTTGCCCGCGGCCCAGGGCCAGCTTGCCTCGCCTTCAGGCAGGGAATTTGTTTTGCCGGCACCCGGGACCATGGTCGCGTTAAGCCCTGCGTATAA
>CAZACW010000003.1:15288-96009 GCA_964483785.1 uncultured Planctomycetales bacterium | reverse complement strand
AAAGGCTGTCCGGATCCAGGAACAAAAACAGGTCATCACGCGCAAAATGAAGGAGTCCCGCGTGGACGCGCGGCTGATCCCGTATTTTGACCCCAAGTCCCTGGTCTCCGAACAGTACAAAAGTCTGGTGACCAATCTGTTGTCCTTAAATAAGGGCAAGCCGCCGCACACCATGGTGGTCACCAGTTCCATTGCCGGGGAGGGCAAATCTGTCACGGCCCTGAATCTGGCCATCACCCTTTCCCATGCCATGCACAAGCCCAAGGTCATCCTGATCGACGCTGATATGCGCAGAGGCAAGCTGGTCAAATATCTGGGCGTTGACCACCACAAGGGCTTAAGCGAATACCTTTTGGGCCAGGCGACCTTGGATGAAATTATCTTCCACATCGATATTGACCATTTAAGTTTCATTGCCTGCGGCCAGGTGCCGTCCCATCCGGCCGATCTTCTGGCTTCGACCAAGATGGCGGATCTCTTAAGGCAGTTAAGGTCCCATTTTGAATATGTCATCATTGATACGCCTCCTGTCATCCCTGTCACCGATGCCGTGGTCATCGGCAACCAGGTCGATGGTGTTTTGATGATCATCAAGGCCGGGGAGACCCAGCGCGGGATCGTGCGCCGGGCGGAAGAACTGCTCAATCAAGGCCACACCAAGATCATCGGCCATGTTTTGACCGGCATCGAATACTTCGTGCCCAACTACATTTACCGGTATTTATAAACCCAGCTAAAGGATGGTTTCATGAATCGATATCTCATCACCGGCGGAGCGGGTTTTATCGGCTCCAGCATCGCCCAGCATCTGACAAGCCAGGGCCATTTTGTGCGGGTCTTAGACAATTTTTATACCGGCAAGGAAGAAAACCTGGATTTCGCCAAGGATCTTGGTCCGGACAAATTTGAGCTGGTCCGCGGGGACATCACCAATCCTGCTGACTGCGCCAAGGCCTGCCAGGGCATGGATTATGTGCTTCACCAGGCCGCCCTGCGTTCGGTGCCCAAATCCCTGGAAGACCCGCTGAGCTACAACAAGGTCAACATCGACGGCGTTTTGTTCATGCTGCAGGCCGCTTCCCAGCAAAAAGTCAAACGTTTTGTCTTTGCCTCATCCAGCTCGGTATACGGGGACACAGACCAATTCCCGGAGAAAGAGACACATTATCCTCTGTTGATATCGCCTTATGCCTTAAGCAAACTGACCGGAGAGTATTACTGCCGCATCTTCTCTGAATTTTTCGGGGTGGAAACGGTGTGCCTGCGCTATTTCAATGTTTTCGGCCCCAAACAGGCCCTGGATGATGAATATGCCGTGGTCGTGCCCAAATTCATCCACTGCCTGTTGAACGATCAGCCTCCGCCGATTTTCGGTAACGGCCAACAATCCAGGGACTTTACCTATATCGAGAATGTCATTTCCGCCAATATTCTTTCCGCCACTACGCCGGGCCTCAAACATGAGGTCTTTAACGTGGCCAACGGCAAGGACAATACCGTGCTGGAACTGGCCGAGGCCTTAAACAAAATTATCGGCAAGAATATCCAGCCTAAATTCCTGCCTGTGCGTCCGGGCGATGTGTTTAGGACGAGCGCAGACATCGCCAAAATCCGGCAAAAAATCCAATACCGGCCCTTGGTCAGTTTTGAAGAGGGCCTGAAAAAGACCGTCTCCTATTTCAAAATCAAATTCAATAAAGCCTGAAGGCCTGCCATGATCCGCATGTTCAAAGACATTGTCCAGTACCGTGATTTGACCATGATGCTGACCTTAAGAGACCTGAGGGTAAGGTATAAGCAGGCAGCCATGGGCTTTCTGTGGGCCATCTTCATGCCCATCGTGGCCGTGTGCGCGGGCGTGCTGATCAAAAAGGCCATGGCCGTGGTGTCCCAGCAGCCCATGGACATGCAAGGCATCATGTCCATGTCTGTCAAGGTCCTGCCCTGGACCTTTTTTGTTTCCTCGATCCGCTTTGCCGTGCAGTCTTTGGTGGGCAACAGTTCCCTGGTGACCAAGATTTATTTTCCCAGGGCCGTTCTGCCGCTCTCATCAACCCTGGCCTGCCTCTTTGATCTGGGGATTGCGACCCTGGTTTTGACGGTCTTGCTGACGATTTTTCATGTGGGCCTGAGCGTCTATATCCTTTGGCTTCCGGTCATGCTTTTGCTCCTTTTTAATTTTACCTTTGGCCTGTGCCTATTGCTCTCCGCCGCCAATCTTTTTTTCAGGGACGTCAAATATGTGGTGGAAATCATCCTGACCTTCGGCATCTTTTTTACGCCGGTCTTTTACGGGGCTTCGGCCTTCGGCAAATGGGGGTTCATCATGCTTTTAAACCCCATCGGCAGCATCCTGGAGCAGACCAATGCCATTGTTGTGCTGCGCCAGGCCCCGGACCCGTTGTGGCTCGGATATTCCGTCGTGACCTCGACACTGACCTTGGTCCTTGGCTTAATTATTTTTCAGCGTAAAGAATCCGTGTTTGCGGAAAATATTTGAAACGATTTTAAAGTAAGGCTGTCTATGGCATCACCCATGATCGAATTTAACGGCGTTTGGAAGAAATTTAACAAAGGGGAAAAATTCAATTCCATCCGGGATGCGATCCCTCAATTGTTCAGCAAAAAGACGGATGAAGGCCAGCTGAAAACCTTAGAATTCTGGGCGGTCAAAAACGTCAGTTTTAAGATCCCCAAAGGCGGGGTGGTGGGGATCATGGGCCCTAACGGGGCCGGCAAAAGCACCATTTTGAAATTGCTTTCTAAAATCATCGTCCCCACCAAGGGCGAGATGGTCATCAACGGACGGCTTTCGGCCCTGATCGAGGTGACCGCGGGCTTTCATCCGGAATTGACCGGCCGGGAAAATGTGTATCTTAACGGCACGATTTTAGGGATGCGGCGCAAAGAAATCGACGACAAGTTCGATGAAATCGTTGAGTTTTCCGGGGTCAAGGAATTCATCGACACGCCGGTGAAACGCTATTCCTCGGGCATGTTTTCCCGTCTGGGCTTTTCAGTGGCCGCGCACATGGACCCGGAAATCCTTTTGGTGGACGAGGTCTTGGCCGTCGGCGATATTTCGTTTCAGGCCAAATGCGCCCAGAAAATGAGGGAACTGTTAAAATCAGGGGCCACCATTGTGCTGGTGTCCCATCAATTGAACATGATCCAGAGCTTATGCGACAGGGTCATTCTGCTTCAGCACGGCGAAGTGATCGAAGACGGGCCGGTGGAAGAGGTGATCCCGCATTACCAGAACATTGTTTTCAAAAACGCTGAAAATGAGCTGATTAAAAAGATCAAGAACACCCAGGAGCGCGTCAATGTGGACAGCCAGTCCCTGGTGGACATCACCGGCGTAAGAACAAGCCCGACGCTCGAGCTCGGCGCTCCTTTAAAGATCGACATGGAATTTAAGGCCAGGGAAAAAATCGAAGGCCCGGTTTTTACCTGTGAAATCATCCGCTCAGACGGGGTGATTTGCTGCGCGACCCGTTCCGATTTCACGGGAACGCAGGTCGATTATATTCAAAATACGGGACGGTGTACCATTGATATGGGCCCCAATCAGCTTAATCCCGGCATTTATATGGTCAAGCTGGCCATTTGGGACAAGTCCATGATCCATCCTTATGTCGTACGTAATCAAGAAGTGGTCCGCGTGCAGATGGACGGCAGGCAAAGCCAGATGCATGCGATTTTTATACCTAACATCCATTGGGAGATCAAAAAAAATATATGACAACAGCCGCCAGCCCCATCAAAAACATGAAGCACGGCGTCAAGCGGTTGATCAAGTCCGTTGTGCGCTATAAGCCGAAGACCAAGGACGGCCAGCCGGCGGTCGGCTATGTTTCCTTCGGCGATCTGCGCCGGCTCAAGCCCATTGATCCGCAATTCGGCTTTTCCCGCGGCAAGGTGATTGACCGCTATTACATCGAACGCTTTTTACAAACCAATGCCGCGGATATCCAGGGACGGGTCCTGGAATTGGGGGACAATTCCTATACGGTGCGCTACGGCAGCAGCCGGGTGTCCCAGTCGGATGTGCTGCATTACACGCAGGGCAATCCGATGGCCACCATGGTCGCTGACCTGACCAAGGCAGACCATATCGCCTCCAATATCTTTGACTGCATTATTTTGACCCAGACCCTGCAGATGATTTATGACGTGCGCGCGGCCTTAAAGCATCTTTACCGCATCTTAAAACCCGGCGGCGTGCTGTTGGCCACAGCCCACGGCACCAGCAAGATCTGCCGGGTCCTGGGCGAGGACCCGTGGGGCGAATACTGGCGCTTTACAGCCCAGTCTTCCCAGATCATGTTCGAAGAGTTTTTTAAAGCCGGACATGTCAAGGTCACAACCTACGGCAATGTCCTTTCCGCCATTGCGTTTTTGCACGGCCTGGTGGCGGAGGATATCACCCAGGAAGAGCTTGACCATCATGACCCCAAATTTGAGGTCTTGATCGGCGTAAGGTCCGTGAAACCCAAGGAAGGCCAAGCAGTACAGCTGTAAAACTTAAGGAGAAGATTATGGCCAATACAGGCGATTCCATCCAAGCGCGCAATGCCAGCTGGACCTTCGGCGGCAATGTCGCGGAAAAATTCGACGAGCATGTGTCCAAATCCGTGCCCTTGTACAATGAGGGCCATGATTTGGTCTTGAAAATATCCGATTTTTTCATTAATGACCAGTCTGTCTGTTATGAACTGGGATGCTCCACCGGCCCTTTGACCTCTGCCCTGGCCAAACGCAACAGCCACCGCAAGGCCAAATTCATCGGCATCGATGTCGAGGAGCCGATGATCCACAAGGCCCAGGAACGCTGCAAGGGCATGAAAAACGTGACCTTGAAGGCCTCGGACATCCTGGATGTGGAATTTGAAAAATCCGACCTGATCATAGCCTACTACACCATCCAGTTTGTCAGGCCCAAGAACCGTCAGTTGATTTTTGACCGCGTTTTCCAGGCCTTAAACTGGGGCGGCGCCTTTCTGCTCTTTGAAAAGGTGCGCAGTCCGGATGCCAGATACCAGGACATGATGACCGCCATTTACACGGATTATAAGCTCGACCAGGGCTATAATCCTGATGAGATCATCGGAAAATCCCGGAGCTTAAAAGGCGTGCTCGAGCCCTTTTCCACCCAGGGCAATCTTGACCTGCTTAAAAGGGCCGGATTTGTGGACATCATGACCGTGATGAAATATGTCTGCTTTGAAGGGTTCTTGGCGATCAAATGAAAATTCCAGGCTCCAGGACCATCAACACCATTTGGGAACAAATCAATCAGCATGGCATCATCTTGATGTACCATCGCGTGTTTGATGTTCCCGAACAAAATGATCCCTGGAGCCTTGCTGTTTCCCCTGCGCATTTTGAGGAACATGTGAAAGTCCTGAAAGAGCTGACCCAGCCTGTCACGCTCCAGGAAATGGCCAAATCCACAAAACGTGCGCCCAACGGGAAGAAAAAATCCGTGATCACCTTTGATGACGGTTACGCGGATAATTACAGGTATGCCAGGCCCATTTTGGAAAAACACAAGGTGCCGGCGACCTTCTTTGTAGTCAGCGGGACCATTGACAGTCCCCGGGAGTTTTGGTGGGATGAGCTGGAACAGTTAGTTTTAGCACCGGATGATCTTCCGGAAGCTTTTAATCTGACGCTTTCAGATAAGACTTATCAATGGACCGTCACTTCAGCCTTTGAACGAAAAAACCTCAGATATGATGAAGGGGTTTTTCAAATCCCTGAAAACAAAACCAGCATTTCCAGGATCGACCTTTATTTTATCTTATGGCAAATTTTAAGTCATTCGTCCTCTGAGGCTAAACGGGACGCCTTGGATCAAATCGGCCTCTGGAAGGGCTGTCCGGTCGTTGCCCGGGAAACGCATCTGCCCTTGCGCAGGCAGGAACTGCAATCCATGTCTGCCAGTGCCCTGTGTGAAATAGGAGCGCACACGGTTTCCCATCCCTTGCTGTCTGCCTTGTCTTTGCAGGAGCAGTCCACAGAAATAGGGCAGGGCCGGGCAGATTTGGAAACCATGATCGGCAAGCCTGTGCGCAGTTTTTCTTATCCCCACGGCGACCATGACGAACATACCTTGTCCATCCTGGGCAAAATGAGATTCGACTGCGCCTGCACCACGGTCCAAAAGCCGGTCCTTAAGGGCGCAGACCCGATGCAGCTGCCGAGAATGGTGGTCTTAAACTGGGAGGCGCAGGAATTCAAACAAAACCTTAAACAATGGCTCAAATGAAAATCTTAAAACATATATTCAAGCGCGGTCCTAAGGCTGTCCCCAAGATCGGCCGCATTGATTTTGGGGATTTCAACCGTTTAAAACCTTTCAGCGACGATTGGGGGTTTGGGCGCGGGGGGGCGGTGGACCGCTATTACATCGAAGGATTTCTGGCCAAGAACAAGGAGGCCATCCAGGGCCGCGCCCTGGAAATCAAGGACGATCAATATCTTAAAAAATTCGGCGGGCCTTCGGTCCATACCCGGGACATTCTGGATATCGACGCGCAAAATCCCCTGGCCACCATTGTCGCGGACATTGCCAAAGCCGGCCATCTTCCCGCGGACACCTATGACTGCATTGTGCTGACCCAGACCCTGCAGCTGGTCTTTGACCTTAAATCCGCCGTCCATCATCTTTACCGCATTTTAAAACCGGGCGGCGTTCTTCTTTTGACTGTCCCGGGGATCTCGCATTTTCCCAGCCATACGCGCAGGTACTGGTCGTTTACCGAACACTCCGTTAGGGCCCTGCTGGAAGAAAAATTTGCCCAGGACAAGATCCTGGTGGAAAAACACGGCAATGTCTTAGTCACCGCTTCCTTTTTATACAGCATCGGTACCCCGGAACTATCTCAGGAAATTTTTGATTACCAAGACCCTGATTATCAGCTGATCATCACGGCCAGGGCGGTGAAATGATATGGCCGCCTCCACCCATCCTTCTGTCAGCGTCATCATTCCGGTCTATAACGGGGCCGGCTTCGTCCCTTCCGCCATCGGCAGCGTTTTAAGCCAGACCTTCCAGGATTTTGAAATCATTGTCGTTGATGACGGCTCCACCGACGCCACCAAGGAAGTCCTTGCGCCTTGGGCCAGGACAGGCAAAATCCAGTATCTTTACCAAAAAAATAAGGGCCTGGCCGGCGCCCGCAACAGCGGTCTGCGCCATTCAAAAGGCAGGTACCTGAAATTTTTGGATTGTGATGATCTTTTATACCCCCGCCAGCTGGAACTTCAAGTTGAACATTTGAAAGACAAGACAGCCTGGACGATCAGTGTCACGGATTATGAGCTGGAATTTGAAAGCAAAAATAAAAAGGCTGTTAAGGTCTGGCTCGGGGCTTCCAGCCAAATGGCCCGTTTTATCGAGGCCAATCCCTGCCCGGTGCATACCATCCTGGTGGAACGCGCCTTGGTCGAAAGAATGGGTGGATTTGCCGAGGAGCTGTTGTCCCAGGAAGACACGGATTTATGGCTGCGCATTCTCATTGAAGGCGGCCGTTTTGAAAAAATCGATTATGTGGGCTGCTGCTACCGCATCTTGGATAAAAGCCTTTCCGCGGACAAGGAGCGGATGTTCAAGGCCCATTGCAGGCTTTCCGAGCGGATCAACCAGCGCTTACTGCCTTTGCTGCACCAGATGAAAAATGATCTGCTGGAACAATTATTGATGGTCAATTTCAAATTTATCCACACCTGTTTTTTGCGCCGCATCAAACCGGAATCCTGCCTGCCTGTGACCCTGCAGGCCAGCGGCGCCATCTATGCCATGAAGCCAAGCCGGGTCAGGCAATTTATGGCCAAATATTTGAGCGCAGAGGCCATTGCCTATCTGCAATTCTTGAAAAATTCCGTCGCTGACCCCCAATACCGCGGCAAATTAGACAGGGCAGAAACTTTTTGGCGGGAAGAAAAAAATTATGCCTGAGCAGAAAAGTCAACCTCATATTGTTTTTTTAAGGCGGCTTCCTGCGCGATTGATGTGGGGAGGCCTTGAGCGCCTGATGATGGACTGGTTTGAACGCATCGATTATTCAGCCTGCCGCGTGACCTTGGCCATTTCCAAAGGCGGCAGGACGCTGTTTGAAGAACAATTCAAAAAATCCGGCCTGCCTATCGCGATTAAGGAAATCGAATTTGACCTTTACGAAGGGACCTTGAAGCTTTTTCAAGACAGCTATGCCTTGCTTAAACCCCTTCAACCGACAACTACGATATTTATCCAGGGCGCGTTCACGGATTTTCGCCTCGGCGCTGTTTTAGCGGGCTTTTGCCTGACCGGCCGCAATAATTATATGCATGAGAACCTTTCGTCCCAACCGCCGACGCACCGGTCCGGCCCGCGCTTGACAATCCAAAAATGCATCAACAGTTTAAGGGGGCTTCTGGCGCGAAAAATCATTGTGGTCAGCCAGGAAATCAAGGATTTGCTCGTTAAGGACTGGGGATATCCCAAAAGCCGAATCCTGGTCTCCTATCATGGGATTAATCTAAGCACCTTTGTCTTCTCCAAGGACAAACGCTGTCATATGCGCCAATCCCTGAATATTGCCGATGCGGATTTCGTATTTATCGTTCCTGCCCGGCTCTCGAAGGTCAAGCGCATTGAAAGAACCATCGAAGCTTTTGATCGATTGTCCCGCGAAGTCCCTGATCTGTGGCTGTTGATCTTGGGTGAAGGGGACTTGAAAGAAGAATTGCAGGCCCTGGCCCGGCAAAAACAGCACGGATCCAGAATTCTATTTTTAGGCCAGAAAGACAATGTGGCGGATTTTTTGAGCGCCTCGGACTGTTATGTCAATTCCTCGGATGCCGAAGGTCTTTGCATTGCCTTGCTGGAGGCCTGGGCCTGCGGCAATATCTGCATCGCCACCCGCTGTGCCGGACCGACGGAACTGATCCAAAACGCCCGGACCGGATTTTTGGTCGATAAAAGTGTAGAAGGCATCGGCCAGGGCATGAAGGAAGCCGTGGCCTTAAATCAGGCCCAAAGGCAGGACCTGATCCAAAAAGGCCTTCAATTTACCAGGGAGCATTTTGAACTCAATCAATTGGTAAGGAATTTCCTGCACACGGTGCAGATTCCCTGCCTTCAGCCAGCTTAAATTTATGATATCCATTATCATTTGCACCTATAACCGCTGTGACAGCCTCAAAGGCACCTTGGAAAGCCTCCTTGCGATGGAAGGCCGCGATGCTATTGACCACGAAATTATCATCGTGGACAATAATTCCATTGACCTGACCAAGGAGGTGGTCGCAGCGCACACAGCTCAATTCCAGGGCAGGCTCCGCTATTTGTTTGAAGGCCAGCAAGGCAAGTCCTTTGCCCTTAATTCAGGAATTAAAAATGCCAAGGGTGCCATCCTGGCTTTTACCGATGATGATGTGATTGTGGACCCTCATTATTTGAAAGAGATTACCAAGGCCCTGAATGAAACACACAAGAACATAGGCTTTATCGGCGGACGAATTTATCCCAAATGGCCGGGGGAGAGGCCTGATTGGATTTCCGGTTCCCTGCTTGGCGCCCTGGCCCTGCTGGATTATGGCCCTGTACCTTTTGTCCTGGATGCCAGCAACGATCCCTTGACTTTAAAAAGCCGCATTTTCTTCGGGGCCAATTTCGCCTGCCGCAAAAGTTTGTTTGAAAAATTCGGGAGTTATGATGTCAACAAGATGGTGGCTGAAGATACCGAAATTTGCCTGCGTTTTTATGCCAACGGGGCCAAAGGCCTCTATGTGCCGAGCTTGATCGTCCATCATAAGATCCCGATCACGCGCAATAATCCGGACTATTTTTTCCGTTGGTATTATCATCAGGGCCAATTCCAAAACATCGTGGACAATCCCCGTCCCAAATTTTTCCAGCCATGGGGGATCCCTTTTTGGTTTCTGGGACAGACCGCTCAATTCTATGTCAAATCTGTTTTAAGCGAGGACTTTCATCACAAGGTCATTTACCGCTGCTGGGCCTTGTTTAACTGCGGGCAGATGAAAAAACTGATCAAGGAGAAGAGGCGATGAAACATCCCAGCATCCGCGCCTTTCATTATCTTTGGCCTGGTACGCAAAACAATCACGCGGGCATGACTTATTTTGCCCAATGCCTGAAGCGTGATATGGGCCTGCCTTTTTGGATGATTGAGAATTCACCCAAGGACGCCAAGGCCTTCAATTACGGAAAATATTTGGCCAAGCTTACCCTGCCCTGGACAGACTGCCTGTTCTTTATGGAATATCTTTCCCCCATCGGCAAGGTCAGCCAGGAAATCCTGGCCTGCCATTTAAGGCAGAAGGGGCTTAAGAAACCGATGGTCGGCATTGTGCATCTTCCGGAAGCCCTGCTTTTGAAAACCTATAAAATGGAATACTTGCGCGCCTCCTTGGATGCGCTGGACCATATCATTTCCTTCGGCAGTTCTTTGACCCGATTTTTGGAACGCATCGGCTATGGCTCCAAGATCAAACAGACCTTTCATTACGTGGATGCTGATTATTACCGTCCGCTTTCCAAGGAGCAGGGGCAAAGGACGTTCAAGGTCCTGGCCTTTGGGATGTTATTAAGAAATACGCCTCTGCTTAAAGAAATCGTGGAACAATGCCCGGATGTCACCTTTCAAATATGCGCCGGCATTGCAGACCTTAAATCCGCCTTCAGCCTTCAGCCGAATGTGGAATTGCACGGCTATATGCCGGAAGCGGAATTAAGGTCCAAATTGCAGCACGCGGATGCCAGCTTGTCGGTATTGGAAGATACGGTGGGCAGTAATTCCATCATGGGCGGCCTGGCCTGCGGACTGCCGCAGATCGTCTCGGATGTGGGCTCCATCAGGGACTATTGTTCAGAATCCAATGCCTTCTTTTGCAGGAATAAAGAAGATTTCGTCACAGCCATCCGGCGCTTAAAGCAGGACCAGGACCTATGCGCCGCGATGAGGAAGAACGCCAGGCAAAGGGCAGAGGCCTTGTCCCTGCCTTATTCAATGGCCTGGTTTAAAAACTTTTTCACTGAAGTGCATCACAAAGTCAAAGGTTAAAATATGCTGTTTAATTCCTATATATTCATCCTGGTTTTCTTACCCGCGACCTTCGCGGTTTTTCATGCACTGCGGGGCAGGGGATTGTATCGTTCTTCCTATCTGGCCCTGGTTGCGGCTTCACTGATCTTTTACGGCTGGTGGAGTTTTCCCTATCTGCTTTTGCTTGTCTTTTTGATCTTGTTCAATTTTTTGACGGCCAAGGCCATGATCCATGTCCGCGCGCGTCATCCGGTCCTGTTAAAGCCTTTTCTCTGTGTGGGCATTACCGCCAATCTCATGGTCCTGTGTTATTACAAATACGCCAATTTTTTCGTCGACAATGTCAATGTTTTCTTCAAGCAGGACCTTCATATGGCGCAAGTTCTCCTGCCTATCGGGATCTCTTTCTTTACCTTCCAAAAAATCGGGCTTTTGATCGACATTTACCAGAACAAGGTCGCTTCCCTGGACCTTTTGGATTATGCCTTATTTGTGACCTTTTTCCCTCAACTTATTGCCGGGCCTATCACACACCATAGCGAGGTGATCCCCCAATTCAAGCAGTCCAAACCCGTTACCCTGGATTCGATTTCCTGGGGCATGACGATCTTTGCCATCGGCCTTTCCAAAAAAGTGATGGTGGCGGACACCATCGCCAAATTTGCCACACTGCAGTTTAACGTTTGCGCCAAAGGCCAGCACCTGGATTTTCTGGCGGCCTGGAGTGCGGCCTTGAGCTACGCGGTCCAGCTGTATTTTGACTTTTCAGCTTACTCGGACATGGCCATCGGCATCGGCCTCTTGTTTGGCATCCATCTGCCTGTGAATTTCAATTCCCCGTACAAATCTAAAAGCATCATCGAATTCTGGCAACGCTGGCATATGACGCTTTCTCGCTTTTTAAGAGATTACCTTTACATTCCACTGGGAGGCAACCGCAAAGGCCCGGTGCGCAGATATGTCAATTTGCTTTTGACCATGCTCTTAGGCGGGATCTGGCATGGCGCGGGCTGGACCTTTGTGGTCTGGGGCGCCTTGCACGGGACCTACTTAATCATCAACCACGGATGGAGGGCCCTGTTGGCGCGCCTGAACATCTCTGTACCAGAAAACAATGCAGGCGCCAATCTTTGTTCCCAGGCCCTGACTTTTTTGGCCGTGCTCGTCGGCTGGGTCTTTTTCCGGGCCGCGGATGTGTCCATTGCCTGGGACATACTCAAAAGCATGATGGGCCTTCACGGCTTTTTACTGCCGCCGTCCCTGGCCCATTGGGACCATCACGCGCAATTCTCGCGATCGCCGGTGGACCCGGCCGTGACCCTGGTCCTGGCCCTGGTCCTGCTGTCGGTCACCTGGTTTGCGCCCAATACGCAGACCTTGATGCATTACAGCGGCCCGGAATACAGCAGTCATGTTCAAAAACAAAAGCAATCACCGGCCCTGCAGGGGCCCTGGAGGCCAACGCTCAGTTGGGCCTTGTATGCCGGTTTTTTATTCGCCTGTTCCCTTATGATGTTGTCTAAGGTCTCAGAGTTTATTTATTTTCAATTTTAAACAAAAACCAAAGGAGCATTCGATGCTGGTTTCCATTATCATACCTGTGTACAACGAAGAAAAATCCGTGGCTTCCCTGATTGACAGGGTCTTGTCCGTGCAGCTGCCTTCCGGCCTGACCAAGGAGATCATCATTGTCAATGACGGCTCCAAGGACAGGACCGCGGATGTTTTGAAAAAATATGCTTCCCAACCGCTTATCAAGGTCTTTGAAAAACCCAACGGAGGCAAAACATCGGCCCTCTTGACGGGTTTCAGCAAGGCCCAGGGAGATATCCTGCTCATCCAGGATGCGGACCTGGAATATGACCCTTATGAATATCCCAAACTGCTTGAACCCATCTTGAAAGAGGAATATCAGGTTGTTTACGGTTCCCGATTTTTAGGCCATATTCAGAACATGGAGGGGATCAACCGCTTCGCCAACGTGGTCTCCAACTGGACTTTTTCCGCCCTCTGGGGCGTCAGGATCACGGACATCAATACCTGTTACAAAATTTTCACGCGCAAGGCCTTTGAAGGCATCACCATCACCGCCCAGAATTTCGCCTTTGAGACGGAAGTCACGATCAAATTCCTGAAAAAAGGGCTTAGGATCAAGGAGCTTCCCATCGGCTATACCGCGCGCACCCGCGCACAAGGCAAGAAAATCCGTTGGGGCACGGCCCTGCAAATGTATTGGCCGATCATCAAATACAGGTTTACATCATAGGCAGACCATGCTGGCTATTCTTCCCGTACTGTTTTTCTATTTTTTGGCTGCCCTGGCCAGGACAAAATGGAATGGCTCAGGCCTAAGGCATGCCTTGCTCTTATCCGCCTGCGGCAGCGGCCTTGCGGTATTGCTGTTTACGGAAATTTTGAGCTTGTTCCATGCCTTTAGCTTTTGGCCGTTATCCATCTGCTGGTCCCTGGCTGTCTTGATCGTGGGAAGCATGGGCAGATGGCAGCTCCTTCCTTTAAATGATTTAGATTGGAAGGGGTTTCCCCGTGATGAAAAAATCCTGATCTTGATGATCAAATTCATCGCCTTGATCACCCTCATCACCGCGCTGCTTGGCGCCCCCAATTCCTGGGACTCCTTGGTGTACCATCTTGCCCGCATCGAACATTGGCTGCAAAACAAGACCGTTGCCTTTTATCCTTGCGCCATAGACCGGCAAAATATATATCCGCCCTGGGGTGAATATGCCCTGGCCAATCTTTTGGCTTTAAAAGCCCCGGATACAGCGGCCAATGCCTTGCAATGGGGGGCCATGCTCGGTTCCCTGACAGCCATATCCTTGATCGCCCAAGAATTATCTGCCTCGCGCAAGGCCCAGCTTTTTGCCTGCTTGCTGGCCGTTTCCTTGCCCATGGGTATTTTGCAGTCCGTTAGTACTCAAACCGATTATTTAGTCAGTTTTTGGCTTTTATCTGCTGTCTATTTTCTTTTGCGGCTCAGAAGCGTGCCAAAGGCCTCGAATATTCTGGGCGCCGGGATAGGCATGGGGCTTGCGTTTTTGACCAAGGGCTATGCCTATATTTACATCATCCCTTTTTTCTTAAATTATTTGTTTCAGCCGTTTAAAAGCTCCGCTGAAAGAATTGGGCCCGGGATTATCATGGTCCTGATAGCGCTGTCCTTAAGCGCCGGATATTTTCAGCGTAATCATCAGATGTCCGGCTCTTTAACGCCGCAAACGCCGACCCTGGTCAATGCTTCCCATGATGTACATACCTTACTGCGCAATGTTCTGCGCGCGGCCGGCCCTCACTTAGGAACGCCTTCCCAACGGCTTAATCATATGTTCGAAACAATTATTCTTTCTGCGGAACATGCCTTAGGCGCTTCAGGCAATGACCGTGACATCACCTTTTTAAACCGTCAATTTTCCGTCGCAGCCATGAATACGGACGAAGACAGGGCCGGTAATTTCATGCATTTTATTTTCTTCGCGCTGATCTTGGCCGTGATGCTCGTTTTGCCCCAAAAAAGCGGGGGGCTTTGGCCCTACCTGTTGTCCCTGCTGGCGTCCTTTATCCTGTTTTGCTGGATCATCCGCTGGCAGCCGTGGATCAGCCGCTTTCATCTCTGGCTGTTTTTGATGTTTTGCGCGCCCTGCGCGGTTTTTATGGAGCGGCTGGTCCCCCGGGCCATGGTGTGGGCAAGCCTGATTTTCTTTGTCTGTTCCATGCCCTGGCTGTTTAGCAATCATTACCATCCGTGGACCCCGGGCCGCCGGAATATTTTGACCAGCCCCATCATCCCGCAATACTTTGCCATCAGCCCGGAAAAACAGCCTTATTTCGAGCAGGCGGCCCAAAAGATCAAATCAACCCATTGCCGCTTTATTGGTCTTATCATGGGTGTGGATTCCTGGGAATATCCCGTCTGGCTCTTGTTACGGGAGGCACATCCTGATGCGGATTTAAGGATCGAGCATGTTCAAGTCAGTAATATTTCCTCCGGATTGAAATATCCATTGGGTCATTTTACTCCCTGCGCCTTGCTGGCCATTGAGGAAAACCCTCCCAGGATTATCTCCATGCAGGGGGCCCAATTCAATCAATTTTGGTTTGCCAAAAGCAAGGAAGATTTCATTTTATCGGCCTATGTCAAAATTTAAATCCCAGACAACATCTTCCCAATATCTGTGGGCCATGGTCCTGACCGTTGTTCTTCTCATGGGAACTGCGGCGCTTTGGAATCTATTGGTTGATCCTTTCGGCATGTTTGACCTTTTGACCATTAAAAATTTCAATGCCAAAAAACCTTCGACCTATGAGCGCGGACGTCTTTTAAAGGCCTATGATATCCGAAGGCTTAAACCCGATTCGGTCCTTTTAGGCAGCTCCCGTTGTTATTTCGGCTTGCGGACAAATCATCCGGCTTGGGGCCGCAATGCCGGGCATCGCTACAATCTCGGCATAGACAGCGCCTCGGTCGAAGAAATGTACCGTTACCTGATCCATGCCGGTAATGTGCGTCCGCAGAAATTGGTCCTTTTGGGCCTGGACCTTTATCCGAGGCTCGACAAGCCGGATAAGCCTGAAATCGATTTTGACCCGGACATTTTAATGTCCGACGCTTCTTTATGGTCTAAGGTCAAGCTGGCCTTGGCCGATATCAAGATATTAACGAGCATGGATGCCCTCAAATCCAGCTGGAACACCGTCTTAAAGCAAAAATCCGCCGCGGCATCTTGGATCGCCGCTGACGGGCAAAGGATCGGGGACAAATTTTACCGGAGAAAAAGTTGGGACTTTGAAAAATTAGGCCCGGAAGAATACATGGACAGGCTGGACCATGCCCTGATCAAAAATTTGCTGATCGAAGAAGCTCCTCCGGTCAAGGAGATCAAGCCCTATCATGACGTGGTGGCGGTCGAGCAAGACCCGCTGAGTTCTTTTGATTATCTTTATAAAATCATTGAGTATTGCCGCTATCATCACATCGCCTTGAAGATTTTCACCACACCATCCCATGCCCGCCTGCTTGAAATTGCCATCAAGGTGGAAGGGGGGCTGGGTCCCATAGATAACGAAAAACGGCGCTTGGTCAAGATCCTGGCCCTGGAGGCAAGCCGGCACCCTGATCAAAAACCCATTCCCCTTTATGATTTTTACGGATATTCCTCCGTCACTACAGAACCATTGCCCCCGGAAGGCAGCCATGAAGAAATGGCCAATTATTGGGATACCTCGCATTTCAAGGAACAGATCGGAGACATGATCTTAAACCGGTTGTTCGAAACCGATGATCCTCAACATCCATGCCCTAAGGATTTCGGCATGCTCTTAACCAAGGACAATGTGGAAGCCAATATCGCCCGGATGCATTTGGACCATCAGCGATATATCAAGCAATATCCCGAAGAATTAGCTGAAATCAAGACATGGATCAATGAATTTAAAAAAGACGGCACCGCAGGGCCCCAGCCATGACCTTATTGAAGAAAATTAAGGACAAGATCATCACCATGCCGGGCTTGACCATTTGCCCGCCGGCCAAAATCAACGGCCTGCGCAAATCCCTGATCATTCATCGGGGCGCAAAACTTGAACTGGGCAATAAAGACCGCAATTACCCCACCCATCAGCCGACCCAGATCAACATATTCGGCGAGAGCAAGGTCATTGTCCGGGGCCATTTTACGGTCTATGCCGGGAATGTGATCACCCTTAACAAGGGCGGGATTGTGGAATTAGGCAGCGGATATATCTGGACTGATTCCAAAATGTTCTGCAATAATAAAATCACCATCGGCCGCAATGTCTACATATCGAGCGAGGTGGTCCTCAATGATGCGGACGCCCATCACATGGGCTATGAAGGCTATGAATTAAGCAAACCCATTGTCATCGAGGACAATGTCTGGATCGGCATGCGGGCCATTATTTTAAAAGGAGTGGCGATCGGGGAGGGCTCGGTGATTGCCGCCGGGTCTGTGGTGACCAAGAGTGTCCCGCCTCACAGCCTCGCAGCCGGTGTGCCGGCCAGGGTGATTAAAAACGGTATTCAATGGAAAAGTTAGGACAGGATATGGATTTCAGCATCATCATAGCGACCCGCAACCGCAGCCGACAGCTGAAGGCCTGTTTGGAAAGCCTCTGGGCCCAAAACACAACCGGAAAATTTTCCTGGGAAATCCTGGTCGTTGACAATCATTCCACGGATGATACCAAGGACATGATCAAATCACTGGCCTCCCAAACTCCTGTCCCTTTAAGGTATGGCTTTGAGCCTGATCCAGGCAAATGCAAGGCCCTGAATCTGGGCATTGAGCAGGCCGTGGGCAGGCATCTGATTTTTACGGATGATGATATTATCGCAGACAAATTTTGGCTGCAGAACATCGCGGATTGTTTTACCCGCTTTGCCTGCGACGGGGTGGGCGGACGGGTGCTGCCGCAGTACCCTGAAGAAACACCGTCCTGGGTCAAGGCCAATGCCGATATCTTATCAGGCCCTATCGTCATGTATGATTACGGCCAGGACCATAAGCCGTACGAAAAACCTATGTTTGAATTTTTGGGCTCGAATTTCGCCTTTAAAAAAGAGCTGTTTAAGGAATACGGCCTTTTTTCCGAGACCATCGGCCCAGGCACTGGCAGTTTCGGCGATGATACGGAAATCGTCAACCGATTTTTTAAAGCCGGCAAAAAACTCTATTATTGCGGCAGGGCCGTGGTTTGGCATCCCGTGGAAAAAAACCGCATGAGCCTCTCCTATATTGGCGCCTGGAACTCGGGGCTTGGCAAATACCGGTTCATGGTGGATGAGCATAATCATGCCAACCCTGCCTGGGTTTATTGGCTGGGGGTCCCAAGGTATATGTTTCCGGTCTTTCTGCGCAACATCAAACGCTTGCTGGCGCATCTGTTTAATCGGCGGGAATTCCTGATGGCCTGGATTGAATTAAACAGGAATTGGGGCAAGGCCATGCAAATCCGCAAAGTATACAGGGACCAGCATGCCTAAATTCAGTGTCATCATCCCCACCTATAACCGCGCCTCCTGGATCGGCAAAGCCATTCAAAGCCTTTTGGCCCAAAGCTTCAAGGACTTTGAAATCATTGTTGTTGATGATGGATCCAGCGACGGTACCAGGACTGTATTAAAGCCTTTTGAAAATCGGATCCGTTATTATTACCAGGACAATCAAGGCGCTGCCGCGGCGCGTAATTACGGCATCCGCCAGGCCAAGGGCGCGTATCTGGCTTTTACCGACGATGATATTATTGCAGATCCCCGATGGCTGCAGGAGATCGATGCCTGTTTCGGGCAGAACCAATGCGACGGGGTGGGCGGCAGGGTCCTGCCCATCTTTCCGGAAGGCACGCCGCCGTGGGCCAAAACCAATCCCAAAAAAATTTCCGGCGGGGTGGTGATTTATGATGAGGGCCTTAAAACCTTTGTCTATGATTTGTCCTATTTTCGTTTTATCAGCGCCAATTTCGCTTTCCGCAAAGAGCTCTTTGAAAGCTGCGGCTTGTTTCGCGAAGATTTGATTTTTAACAACCGCATCCACATCGGCGAGGATACGGAAATTGTCGAGCGCTTCATGAAACAGCAGAAAAAACTTTTTTATTGCGGCACGGCCTTGGTCCAACATCCGGTGTATTTAAACCGCCTGACCTTAAAACACGCGGCGCGCTGGAACACGGCCTTGGGAGGATACGCGGCCCTCAGAGAAAAGGAAGAAGGGGCCCAAGGCCTTCCTTTGTGGGGGGCAGTACCCAGATACCTTTGGAAAGAGCTTGTGAAGAATGCCCTGCGTTTTGTGCCGGGATCATTTGACGCCTTGGGCCGGTATGATGCCTGCCGCCGTTTTTTCCGCACCTGGGGCATGATCCAGGAATACCGCAGGATGGGAAAGGCAGGTCAAATCTAATGGCGCCCAGGGTCAGCGTTATCATCCCCACCTATAACCGCGCTTCCTTGATCAGCCAGGCCATTGACAGCGTCCTGGCCCAGACCTTCAAGGATTATGAAATCATCGTGATTGATGACGGCTCCACGGACAATACCCAGGAAATCCGGAAAAAATTCGACGGCAGGATCAACACCATATGCCAGGCCAATCAGGGCATTGCCCAGACCCGCAACCAGGGGATCAGGCAGGCCCAGGGGAGCTATATTGCTTTTTTGGACTCCGATGATTTTTGGACGCCGGAGAAACTGCAGGAGCAGGTCAAGGTCCTTGACCAAAACCCCCGGGTCGGCATTGTTTATGGCCGTATGCCCATTATCAATGAGAAAGGCGAAACCATCGGCATGAAGCCAGCCGGTGTTTCCGGAAAAAATTTGAAAGAGCTTCTGGAGCTTTGGGGCGATATCCCGACCTCCACGGTCTTAGCCAGAAAAGCCTGTTTTGATCAAGCCGGGTTATTTGACACCCAGCTTGAATCCATGGAAGACATTGATATGTGGATCCGTATCGCGGAACATTATGATCTTTATGAAATCGAACACAAGGTCCTGGCCTATTACCGACGCCACGGCCAGCAGATCACCCAAAACATGGTCAAGGTGTATGAGGGCTTGGTTAAAATTTTTACCAAAATCCAGGCCAATTATCCTCAAGCGCCCCCAAAATTAATGCTGCGCCGCATTACGGAAAACCAGTACCTGCTGGCCAAGGCCTTCTATGATCAAGGGTCTTATCCAAACGCCTTCCAACATGCATGGAAAGCCATTTTGAGGTATCCTTTATTAGGCTCGTATTTCTTTAAAAAGTCAGATCATGCGGGCCGCAAAATCATCACCTTAATGAAACCCTACGGACTTTTGTTATTGTCCCTGGTAAAATCCTGAATATGAATATCTGCATTGAATCCTTTGTCCTTAATCATCCGCGCCGTTCAGGCCTTATGACCTATACCGAAGGTTTGGTCAACGGGCTTTTTAAAAACGACAAGGTCAATCATTTTGACCTGGCTTATTATTCGCTCCGGCGAAGCCCCCAGGACATGCCCGGGCCTGAGGGAGAGCGTTTTCAAAAACATGTCCTGCGCGTGGCTGACAGGGATTTTTGGATGCGCCAACAGCTCATTGATGCTTTTCTTCTGCCCCAATTTTTTAAAGCGCATAAAATCAGGGTCTTTCACCGCCCCGCGGGGTACACCATGCCGCAGGCCAGCCAAATATTTAAAGTTTTGACCATCCATGATCTTAGGACCCTGACCATCAAGGACGGATTTTGGGCGCAGAACATAGGGAATTATCAAAAAACCGTCAACAGCCTGGATGCCTGTGTGGTGGTCTCGGAATGCACCAAGCAGGACATTTTAAGGCATTTTGCCATTAAGGAAGAGAAGATCAAGGTCATTCATTTGGGCGCGGACGAGCGCTTCAAGCCGGCCGAGGCCAAGGCCCAGGAAGCGGTAAAATCGAAATATGATCTGCATCAGCCTTTTTTGTTTTCCGTAGGCTCGGTGCCGCGCAAAAATATCGACGGCATCATCCGTGCCTTTGCCGCCAGCAAGGCCAAAACAAATTTTACCCTGGTCTTAGGCAGTAATATGGACACGGACAAATACCGGCAGAGGGCCCGGCAATGGGGGGTGGAGCCGCAGGTCAAAATCCTAAGCCATTTGACGGATGAGGATGTGGTGGCCTTGTTTTCCTGCTGCCATGCCTTTGTTTTTCCTTCGCTCTATGAAGGCTTTGGCCTGCCGATTTTGGAAGCCATGCAATGCGGCGCGGCGGTGATCACTTCCAATGGCTCGTCCTGCCCGGAAGTGGCAGGGGACGCGGCGGTCCTGGTCGATCCTAATAATATTCAAGAAATATCCGCCGCCATCAATGAAATATGTCAAAATAACCAGTTAAGGCAGGACCTGGTCCAAAAAGGGTTTGGCCAGGCCAAACGCTTCAGTTGGGACAATTTTGCCCAAGCCATGCAAAAGGTCTACGCTTTGGCTTAAAATAACCGGCTTATGTTCAATCATTTTAAAGAAGATATCCAAAGATACCGGGGCCTGGAAAGCCACGCGTTTTACCTTATTTTTGAGCAAGGGCTTTGGGCCATCGCGGTCTATAGATTGGGGCGATGGGCCAGAAGTTTCCAGATTCCGCTGCTTTCCTGGGTTTTGAGACTGCTCGCCTTCCTGTTGTTTAAAATGACCGAGGTGATGACAGGCATTTCCCTGCCTGCCAGCGCCCAGATCGGCAAGGGATTTTACGTCGGGCATTTTGGCGGCATCATCCTGCACAGCGATGTCAAGATGGGGGAGCATTGTTCCATAGGTCCCGGGGTCGTCATCGGCACCAGGGGCAACGGCAGCAAGGGCGCGCCGGAAATAGGCAACGATGTGTATATCGGCGTCGGCGCCAAGATCCTGGGAGCCGTCAAGATCGGAGACAGGGCCAAGATCGGTGCCAATGCCGTGGTCTTAAACGATGTCCCCGCGGGGGCCACGGCCGTGGGCATTCCTGCCAAAACCCTCAATGAATAACTGATATGCATCTTGGAATCCTCTTAAAAAATTTCCTGCCGTTGACGATCTATCTTTTCGGGCTGTTTTGCGCCTTGTCCGCGCTGGGCGGCAACAGCCGCTGGGCCATCCTGCTCATCACCTTCATGATGCCCCTGCGCAATATCCTGGAAAAGGTGCAGGATTTCCCCGGCGGGACCCAATTCATCGACATTCTGCTTGTTTCGCTCATCGTCGGCTGGTTTTCCAAATCCGGCACCAAGGGCCGCAAACTCTTCGAGTCCTCATCCTTAAACGGCATCTCGGTGATGCTCGTCTTTTATCTCTTTATTTCCCTGATTATCGGCGGGTTTTATATCTTCGGCCAATTCGTCTTTGATATCCATGATTCACGGGTCCAGGACTGGAAAAATTTCTGCGTTCTGCCGCTTTTG
Source organism: uncultured Planctomycetales bacterium (assembly GCA_964483785.1). Taxonomy (GTDB): domain Bacteria; phylum Omnitrophota; class Gorgyraeia; order Zapsychrales; family Fredricksoniimonadaceae; genus JABDGZ01. The sequence goes on along the minus strand of CAZACW010000003.1, from coordinate 74,039 downwards.
TACTTCATCATCCTTAACAGTGTGCACACCAAAAAAGAAATCTGGGAGATTGTGGCCGCCATGTGTGTTGCCATGTGCATCATGGATTACTACACCTTTAACCAGGTGCTTTGGTACTCGTCGCTGGAATCCCGCAGCAAAATCTCCGCCACGTTCCAGTTTTTAGGGCCCAATGAGGTGGCCGCCTTTTTCAATGAATACACCATCATATTGCTCAGCCTTTTATTCGCCCTTAAAAAAGGCAGGATCAAGATCCTCTTGACCATCCTGATCTATTGGAATTTTTATTCGATTGTTTTTACCTATTCCCGGGGGGCGTACGGCGGCATGGCCATCGGCATGATGATCTTATTTTTGCTCAAAAACAAAAAATTGCTCATTCCCTTGATCTTGGTCGTGGCTTTGTGGCAGGCCGTATTGCCGGAAAAAGCGGTGGAGCGCATCAAGGGTACTAAAAACGAAAGCGGCCAGCTCGATGAATCTTCCCAGCGCAGGATCAATATCTGGCAGCAGGCCATGGCCTTGTTTCAAAAGAACCCCGTCGTCGGCATCGGGTACGGCGCCTTCCGCTACCTGGGCCTTGACCTTGGGGATACGCACAATATCTATGTCAAGATCCTGACGGAACAGGGCCTGGTGGGCCTTTTGATCCTGGTCCTAGCACTTTTCTGTTTTATCCGGGAAGGATTTTATCTGTATCAAAAAGGGGAAGATGAGTTGGAAAAGGCCCTGGGCTTAGGCCTTTGCATATGCATCGTGATCTTGGCCTTCAATAATTTTTTCGGCGACCGCTGGTCCTACATGGAACCCAATGCCTATCTTTGGATTTTCGGGGCCTTGGTCTGCAGGTTGAATGCCATGACCAGGCTGCCCAAGCCGCAGACGGTTGAAGAAGCCCCGCAAGCGGCCAAGGCGGTGCTTAAACCCAGGACCTTTGCCGCCAGACCTAAGAAAAAAGTCCGCTATTACGATCTTTGATGACACAGCCGCAATTGAAAACCAATATAGCCCTGCTGACGGATTGCCTGGGGGATGTGACCGGCGGGGCGGAAAAACAGATCATTGAGCTTGCCAAGCGCCTGCCCAAGGACCGTTACAATGTTTGGATCATCAGCATGGAGGCGCAGGGAGAGACCTCGCCGGCCTTGATCCAGGCCATCGGCTGTTGTTTTGAAATTTTCCGTGTCAAAAGGATTTACGGCCTTTCAGGCCTGCTTCAAGGCTGGCGCTTTTATCATTTCCTGCGCCGCAATTCCATCCATATTTTAATGACCTATCATTTCGGCTCGGATATCTGGGGCGCCTGGTGGGCGCATTGGGCCAAGGTGCCTTCCATCATTTCCAACCGCAGGGACATGGGGTACTGGCGCGGGCCTCTGCATATCTGGGCCTATCGCCTCATCAATCCGTGGGTGCAGACCATTGTTACAGTGACGGAATCCATCAAAGCCATGGTCAGGGACACCGAAGCTGTGCCGCCACAGAAGATCAAGGTCATTTATAATGGGGTTGAGTTTAACGCAAAACCCTTAGACAGCGCCGTGCAAAAAAAAGATTTAGGGCTCTTGCCCCGGGATTTGGTCATCATGCATGTGGCCAATCTAAGGCCGGTCAAAGGCCATGCTCATTTGATCCAGGCCTTTGCCAAAATATCCCAACAGCACCCTTTCGTAAAATTGATCCTCGTCGGCAAGGATGAATTAAACGGCGCCATCCAGTCCATGGCCGATGCTTTGAACATCAAGGACAAGGTGCTTTTCTTCGGCCAGCGCAAGGATGCCGCGGCATTACTGGATGCGGCGGATCTGTGCGTCCTGCCTTCTTTAAGCGAGGGGATGTCCAATGCCATTTTGGAATATATGTCCCATGGCAAGGCCGTGATCGCCACCAAGGTCGGCGGAAATCCGGAACTGGTTAAGGATGGTTATAACGGCCTTCTCGTCGATCAAGAAAATGCAGAGGCCCTGGCCCAAGCTTTGGAACGTTTGATCCAAAACCCTCAAGAAAGGCAGAGCATGGGCCAAAACGGGCTTGAGAGGGTCAGGTCCCAATTTTCCATGGAAGCAATGATGGCAGCCTACGAAGGGCTGTTTCAAATCAAGGTCCTGCATTTAGTCAGCTCCTCGGGCTTATTTGGAGCGGAAAGGGTGATCTTAAATTTGGCCGCGCATACGAAAAACGCCCAACAAACCGTGGGCGCTGTTCATAATGCGCATAATCCGCATTTGGAGATCATTGAGGAAGCCAGGCGCATGGGGCTTGCCTATGCTGTGTTTGAGGCCTCGGGGCGTTTTGATTTGACAACCATCGATCAAATCAAAAGATATATTTTGGAGCATCACATTGACCTGGTGCATACGCACAATTATAAGGCCAATCTCTTGGGCGGACGGGCCGCCCGTTTGGCCGGCAAAAAATGGGCAGCCACCATCCATGGCTGGATCGGCACCGACGCCAAACTCAAAGGGTATGAACGCATGGATGCCTTTGTCTTGAAATTCGCAGACCATGTGGTCTGCGTGTCGCAGAACAATTACCAGAATCTGCTGAAAAAAAATTATCCGGCCGGCCGATTATCCGTGATTGCCAACGGCATTGATCTGCGGCAATTTTCGCCTTCCCTGACTGCAGGGCATTTAAGGGAAGAATTCGGACTTGCGGCGGATGATTTTGTCCTGGCCATCGTAGGGCGCCTGGCCCTGGAAAAAGGGCATAAGGTGTTAATCGAGGCCATGGCCAGGGCGGTTGAGCAAGCCCCGCGGATAAAATTGTTGATCGTCGGCGAAGGGCCTTTGGAGCCTCAAATCAAGGCGCAGATCAAACAATTCAATGTGTCCCAAAACATCATTTTAACCGGCTTGCGCAAGGACATGCCTGAAATATACAGGTCCATGGACGCGCTGGTCAACGCCTCCTTCAGCGAAGGTCTGCCCATGACCATTTTAGAAGCCATGGCCAGCCGCGTGCCTGTGATAGCGACTAAAACCGGAGGGGTGGGCCAATTGATCAAGGACCATGTCAATGGTCTTTTACTTGAAGCCGGGGATGTTCAAGCATTGGCCAGGGCCATTGGGGAACTTTTCCAAAATCCATCCTTGCGCAGGCAATTGGCTGACCAGGCTTATCAAGATGTTGAGCGGGAATACAGCGATACCCGCATGGCAGATGACTACCATCAAATGTACAGGGCAGCGGTTGAGATCTAAATGAAAATACTTTTCCTTTCTCCCAGATTTCCTTTGCCCGCTGATACCGGCGGAAAAATCCGTACCCTTAATATCTTAAAACAGCTTTTAAAATACGCCCAGGTGCATTTGCTCAGTTTTTCCTATGACCCGGCAGATGCCCAACTCAAGGAAGAACTCAAACAATTGGGCCTGCGCATCACCCTGGTGCCTGCCCTGGAATCTTCCTCGGCGCAAAAAGTTTGGAACGTGCTCACAGGTGATCTGCCTCATGCGATCATCAAATACCAATCCTTGGCCATGCGCTCGGCCATGGAGGCCTTGATCAAGGCCGAATCTTTTGATGCCGTACATATCGACCATCTGCATATGGCCCATTATAGCGGGACAGGTCCTGGGGTCCCCAAAATTTTGGATGAACATAACGTGGAATTCAAAATCCTCGAGCGCTGTGCCCAGGTGGAAGCGAATCCAATCAAAAAAATGCTCTACCTTCAGCAGGCCGGCAAAATGAAAACCTATGAAGTACGTCAGGCCAAAACAGCCCAAAGCATCCTGGCCTGCTCCCAAGAGGACCGCTCAATTTTAGAAAACCTTGTCTTAAGCCAGACGCCGGTGCAGGTGATTCCCAACGGAGTGGATACGGAATATTTCCAATCCGCCGATGATAATAAGGAAGAAGGGGCCATGGTTTTTACCGGTTCCATGGATTGGCTGCCCAATGAGGACGCGGTCTCCTATTTTTGCGCTGAAATTCTTCCCCTGATCTGGGCCAGGCAGCCCTCCGCCAAACTGTACGTGGTGGGCAAATCACCTTCGGGCCTGGTCAAAAGTCTGGCGGGCAAGGACCCGCGGGTGATTGTCACCGGCCGCGTTGATGATGTCAGGCCCTATGTTCAGCGTTGTGAAGTTTTCATTGTCCCTTTGCGCATCGGCGGCGGCACCAGGCTTAAAATCCTGGAGGCCATGTCCATGTCCAGGCCGGTGGTTTCGACCTTTATAGGCGCTGAAGGCATCCAGCATACCGCCGGCGCCAATATCCTTTTAGCGGATGGGCCCGCTGACTTTGCGCAAGCCATTGTCCGGGTATTGCATGACAAGAATCTTGCCAAGGCCCTGGCCCAGGAAGGCCGCAGGCTCGTCTGCGGCAGTTACAGTTGGGACATCATCGGCCGGCAATTAAAATCCGTTTACGCCCATGTTCTGCGCACTCCCCAAATATAAATTCTTCATTATTCTTTTTTGCCTGTGCCTTGGTGCCGGCGGACTTTTTTTTCTTAAAAAATTCAAGCCGAAGCACGGCCGTTATTTTTCCAAAACGCCCACGGCTTTTCAAAATGGGGTGGCGGTTTTTACCGCTTCCAGCTTAGACCGGATTTTTCAGGACGGCGGGACACTCAAAAAACCTGATTTTGGCTCAAACGCTTCGATGGCAATGGCCAAAAATGAATACCGTTCCTTTCAAATCGTTCTTCAAACCAAGGACAGGCCTCTGGAAGATGTGCATTTGGTCCTGGACGATCTCATGAATCAGCAAAACGGAAAAACCATCCATAAAAAACACATGACCTGGAAAGTCGTAGGTTATGTCCCAACCCAAAAGCCCTATTATCCGACGGCCTATGTCGGGCCATGGCCTGATCCTTTACTGCCGCCGCATCCTATTAAGATTCCAGCCAACCGGACCCAGCCTTTCTGGGTGACTGTTTATGCGCCTGCGTATGCAGAGGCCGGAGACTATACAGGCAAAATCCTGGTCATGGCCAAGGAGGAAAAATTGCAGGCTGTTGACTTGTCCATCCATGTCTATGATTTCGTCCTGCCCGCGGTCAGCCATTTAAAAACCGCCTTTGATTTTTACGGCCACTTGACTAAATTAAGATTTCCGCAAAAACCAAACGAAGGTCAGGATGCCTATGATCAACGGATTAAAAAAATCAAGGACCAATTTATCCTGACCATGCTGCTTTACCGGATGGACCCGATCCTCAATGTGGATCCCTCCAACAAAGACGATGTGTCGGATTTAAACCGGTACATGGCCTACGGCCTGAATAATTTCTCGATCGGCAAAAAAGGCGGGACCTTTGATAATAATTGGCCTGGGGATGATGTTTCTTTAAGTTCATTGCAAGCGCAATACACAAGCTATGCGCAAATCCTCAAGCGCCGAAATCTTTTTGATTACAATTATATTTATGCCTGGGATGAAGGGGACATGGGCAACCCCAAGGCCGCTAAAATCGCAGCCATGCTCCATAAAGCTGATCAAGGGTTTAAAAATATGGTCTGTTATCACGGGCTTTGGGACATGGCTGACGGAGCGGATTGGATCAAGGACATTGATATCTGGAGCTTTCAAATCGATGATTTTCAGGAGGCCAAAATGCGGGCCTTGCAGGACAAGGGCAAGGAAATCTGGATGTATATTTCCGGACCTTCAGGCACAGGGACCCCGAATTTGGCCATGGACTTTGATGCCATGGATTACCGCATCATCCCCTGGCTCTGCTGGAAATACGGCATCAAGGGATTTTTGTATTGGTGCGTGAACTGGTGGCCGCTGGTTGATCCTTTTGAAAGCGCTAAAAACTCGAAATGGGAGCAAAACGGCAACGGCCTTTTGTTTTATCCCGGTGACAACGGGCCCTGGCCGTCCCTGCGCGTGGAGCTGTTTCGCGAAGGCATGGAAGATTATGAATACTTAAACGAGCTTTCCAGAGACATCAAAATCTTTCAAAGCAAGGGCCTGGATAAAATTTCAAGGAATTGGCTGGAACAAAGCCGCGCACTGCTGGCCATTGATAAGGCCATTGCAAGCTCCATGTCCCAATTTACCCATGAGGCCCATGCGTTGGAAAGCCGGCGCAAGGCCCTGGCCGCCAAAATCGAAGAATTCAATAAAATTACTCAAAACTATTGACTATCGCCCCATAACTGTTCAATATATATTTTAACACCATCACAACCCCCGGGGTTGTGATGGTTGTAAGAAATATGCGGTTCATTTTTTCCTCCCCCATAATATTAGGAAGCTGTTTTGGCTGGGCCGTGCTTTGGTCAGCGCCTGCCTGTGCCGCCAACTGGTATGTACGTGACGGCGGGGGCAATCCCACGCAATGCACAGGCACGGCCAACGCGGTCTATCCCGGCAACGGCACCAATCAACCCTGCGCCTTTTCAAATCCCATGTACGTGCTGGGCGCCGGATGCGGCAATACCGGCTTTGATGCCTGCGACAGGCCCAGTCTCATGTCCAGCGGAGACACGCTTTATATTGTGGGAGACAGCGACCTGGTGCCCGGCGCCCAGGCCCAATATCCCATCGGCCTTGACACCAGCGGCGTAATTACACCTGTGGACGGCCGCCATTGCGTGGCCCAGGCGCCCGAAGACTGCACCATGGCCAATATGCCGTCCAATTCTTCCGTCATCGGGATCGGCTCGCAAAGGCCGCAATTATGGGGCAGGGAAGAAGTAGTACAGGTCCTCAATGACAATAACAGTTCCAATACCATCATCAATAACCTGGAAATCACCCAGCATTCATCCTGTGTGACCAACGGCGCTGACCCGGCCGAACAGACCGGCGGATTTCCCAATGCCTGCCATAAACCGAACAATGGCTTTAATTCCCCCTATGGTGATTATGGATTGGCAGGCATAAGCCTCACCGGCGCCAACATTACCCTGGAAAACAATTGGGTCCACGGCATGTCTTTCTGGGGCATCACCACCGGAAATTTAAGCAATTTTACGGAAACCAACAATATCATCAACGGCAACGGCGGAGGCGGGGTGGGCCTGGGCCAAAACATCAGCAATTCCGGGACCATGTCCTTAGGCGGCATCACCACGGTCAACGGAGACACCATTGTCTTTAACGGATGCGGCTCGGTTTATCCTTTGCATTCCAGCAATCCTTTTGATGCTTTAAACTACCACCATTGCGCCGATGACAGCAGCAGCAACGGAGGCATCTTAGCCGACGGCTGGGGCATGGAAGCCGGCACCGGCATCTGCAACAATATCACCATGAGCAATTCCATCATTGCTTATAATACCAAGGGAGGGGTGGACAATCTGCACTGCAACGGCACCGGGAGCTTCAATGCCTACCGCGTCAGGGCCGAAGGCAATGAAAGCCAGCAGATGAAGCTCAATTACGCCGCCGTTAATATCGAAAATTCCCAAATCATCAATAACTGCAATTTTTTCGCGGGCCAGCCCTTTACCACCTCCTGCGATTCTTACGGCAATTGCCCGCCCATCAACGGCTATGATTTTTGCCGGGCTGCCGGCGACGGACTGGTCTTTGCCATCCCCAACAATACCGCGGCCTTTAATGTGTCCAACTCGACGTTTTATTCCAACGGCGGCACCAACATTGAACTGACAACGTCCTGGTGCAGCGGCGGCAAGGTCACTGTCAACGTCAACAACAATTTAATTGTGGGAGCGCCGGATTATACCAGCAGCTTTTCCCAGCAGACCAGGTTTTGGGAAAATGATGCCGGCTCCTGCGCCAATGTGGTGGAGAACAATAATCTGGTCTATCAGGTGAATGATCCCCAGGACTGCGCAGGCAGCCATGATATCTGCAATAATCCGGCAAATGCCGGCGTGGCTGGAAACTTCGCCTTAAACAGTTCCCATGAGTATACCAATGTCGGCCTGGCTGACCAATTTTATCCGGCGGCCAATTCTCCCTTGATCGGCGCAGGCAACAGCAGCCTGGTCCTAAGCGGCACGTCCAGTGATTACAACAATAACCCCCGCAGTCCGGCCTGGGCCATTGGGTCCTATCAATACGGATCAACCGTGGCTGACGGCGGCACCTGCTTTTTCAACGCGGAATGTACCAACAATGATTGCTCCAATGCCGTATGCGTGAATCCGCAGACAACGCTGCCAAGCAATCCGGTAAGCCAAAATAGCCCGCCGCCCATCCAGAACCCGCCGGCCCCGGCACCTGGACAGCCGGCAGTCAGCATCACGGCTCCGGCCGACGGCAGCAGCGTCTTAAGCACAGCCAGCGTCACCATTACAGCCACGGCCTCGGAAAACAACGGCAGTATTACCCAGGTGGCCTTCTATAACGGCACGGACCTTTTAGGGACTTCCTTGGCAGCACCTTATCAATGGATCGCCGTCAATCTGCCGCCGGGCACAGACGCATTGACGGCCGTGGCCACAGATGCCAACGGCGCCACCGCGACCTCGGCGCCGGTGACGATCATAGTGACAGCGCCGGCGCTGCAGGCTGCGCCGGTTGTGATGATCGCCACACCCCCGAATAACAGCACCTTTGCTTCAGGCTCCAATATCACCTTCACCTCAACCGCCTCGGAGAGCAACGGCACCATCACCCAGGTCTCTTATTATAACGGGACAAATCTGCTGGCTGCACTTAGCAATAGCCCCTACAGCTATACTTGGAATAATGTGGCTGCGGGAACCTATGCCATCACAGCCGTGGCCACAGATGCCAATGGGGCCACAACGACCTCGGCACCCGTGGCTTTGACAGTCACCGCCCAAAACATCCCAACGAACAATGCCGCCCCGAATATCAGCATCAGCTCTCCGGGAAACAATGCTTCCTTTACCGTGCCTGCGGCCATTACCTTTAACGCCACGGTGACAGACAGCGCCCAGGTGTACAGGGTCGATTATAACGCGGGCCCGGTGTTTTTAGGGGAGTCGACCTTCAGCCCTTATTCCGTGGCCTGGAACAGCGCGCAGGCCGGCAATTACAGCGTCACAGCCAAGGCCACGGACAGCAATGGGGCGGTTTTTTATTCCACGCCAATCAATATCACGGTCAGCGCCCATGCAGCGCCTGCAGTTTCCCTGACATCGCCCTCTGCCGGCGTATCGTTTAATACGCCCGCGAACATTACGCTGACAGCCAGCGCCTCATCTTCGGGCGGAAACATCACCAAGGTTGATTTTTACAGCGGGTCCTTATATATAGGTTCCGCAGAAAACAGCCCTTATACCGTGACCTGGAACAATGTCCAGCCCGGCAATTACATTCTGACGGCCAAGGCCACGGACAGTTATGGCTGGTCCTCAACCTCCGGCGCTGTCAACATAATCGTATCCGTGCCGAGTTCACCGCCGGTAGTCAGTATAAGTTCTCCGTCCAACAATGCCGCCTTTACGGCAGGGAATAATATCACCTTAAATGCTGCCGCTTCTGAAAACAACGGGAGCATCACCCAGGTCGCGTTTTTTAACGGCAATAATCTCTTGGGTACAGATGCCAACAGCCCCTATAGTTTCATCTGGACCAATGTGCCTGCAGGTACTTACACCATTACCGCAGTGGCCACGGATGCCAACAATCAAACCGTGACCTCAGCGCCTATAAGCATTACCGTCAATGCTCCGGTCAGCGCGCCGCCGAGCCAAGCTGCTGTTAATGCGCCCTCCATCAGCCTGACATCACCCGGCAGCAATGCTTCTTTTACGCTCCCTGCCAATATCGTCTTGAAATCCGATGTTTCCGATCAAGGGGCCATCATTTACAGGGTGGATTATTATGCGGGATCGCTCTATTTAGGGGAAGCCAACCGGCCTCCCTACAAGGTCAATTGGAACAGCGCCCAGCCGGGAAGCTATAATCTTACGGCCAAGGCAGTGGACAGCAACGGCAATGTGTTTTATGCATCGCCTGTGACCGTCACGGTCAGCGCCCATAAAGCCCCCACCATCAGCATCGCGGCCCCGGCCAATAACGCCTCCTTTGGCTCATTCGCCAATATTCCTGTGACTGCCAATGCCGCGGTCACAGGAGGCAGTATCACCAAGGTTGATTTCTACAGCAATGGCTGGCTGTATTTAGGAACAGCCTATAACAGCCCTTATACCGTGACCTGGAACAATGTCCAGCCCGGCAATTACACCTTAACGGCCAAGGCCACGGACAGTTACGGTTGGTCTTCCACCTCAACACCGGTCAGCATTAATGTGGCAAGCAACCTTACTCCGCCGCCGCTGCCAGCCACCAATACTCCTGCGCCGCCTGTTGTTGGGCCGAGCGTTGCAGCCGCACCCGTGGTTGTGGCTGCGGATGATGCCGCACAGACAGACCAAGCCGACGGAGTCCTGACCTCTTCCAATACCGTGACGAATTCTTCGGTCAATTAAATTCTCCAAATCATGAACAAACCCATTTTCATATTCATCCTGTTTCTCGGTCTGGCCGTGTTTTCCCAGACCCTTGCCCTGGCCGCGGCCTATTATGTCCGCCCGGATGGGGGGACGCCGGAAGAATGCTCCGGCACAGCGGATGCAGCCTATCCCGGCTCCGGCAGTGCTGTTGACTGCGCCTTTAATCATCCGCGCTATGCCTTAGGCTGGGGCTGCGGCAATGCCGGAAACAATTGCGCCAATGCCGGTGTGATGCATGCGGGGGACACCTTGTACATCAGCGGCGATGATCCGGCAAACGGAGGCCAGGCCCAATATGAAATCGGATATGATGACGGGGAGAATAACGCGACGCCGGGATGTGCCGAGTCCTACCCCTATGACTGCACCCTGGGCAATCTGCCTGCCGGCCTTAGCGCTTTACAGCCCAGCTCCATCATCGGCACGGGCCAGCACAAGCCGCAATTATGGGGCACGCAAAGATTATGGCAAATCCTCAATGCCAACAACAACCATCTTGTGCTTCAAAATCTGGACATCACCGACCACGCCAGCTGCGCTTATAATTCCCCGGACAAAGGCTGTAATTACGACGGCCCTTATCCCTACGGACCCTGGGCGCTGGATGGATTAAATATAGGAGGGGATGATGTCCATATCATTGATGTCTATGTGCATGGGATGGGGCGCTACGGCATCAACACGGACAATTTAGGCAGTGCTGTCTTTACGCGCTTGAGGATCATCGGCAACGGATATGGCGGATTTACGACCGGGACCAATGCCGTGATTTCCGGCACCTTGACCTTTGATCAGCCGGTGATCGAATACAACGGCTGTGTCGAGTCCTATCCCTTAAATAATGATCTGGTGATGGACAGCCCTTCCAATCTCACGGATTGTTTCGGCCAAAACCAAAGCGGTTACGGGGACGGCCTGGCCTTCGGCAATGTGGGACACGGAGGAGCGGGCAACTGGAGCATCCAGGGCCCAGGCTCCATCAGTTTTAACACCCAGGACGGCTTAGACACCCTGCACGGCAATGGGGACGGGAACATCTTCATTGACAAGATGCTCTTTGAGGGCAATGCCGGCAATCAGGTGAAGATGAATGCCTTAAACTCCCGCATGACCAACAGTGTTGTAATCGGTGATTGCGGCTGGTGGCTGGGCGCTGCGGTCTCTTCGCCGGGTTTTAAAGGCGGGGACATTTGCCGGGCCCTGGGAGACGCAGTGGTCTTTAACGTGACCAATCACAGCCATACCTCTTTGGAAAATAACACGATTTTAAGCAATGGGAATATAAGCTTGGAATCATCGGATATTAACGGCAGCGGCTGTGACGGTTCCACCTCCATATCTTTGAAAAATAATGTGGTGCTGGGCGGCTATGCCTGGATCGATGATACTTCCTTCAACAGCGCCGGCGGCAATGCCTTGACCAGCTATATTTACAATGCGGGAAGCAACGGCGATGGCGCAGGAAGCTGTGGAAACCTGAAATGGGACCAGCTGGGCAATACGGTGTACCACACCAGAAACAATAATCACGGCTGCAGCGGATTTTTAAACGCATGCGGCAAAAAACCTGATTTTGCCGATAAAATACCCATGGGCCAGGCAGGGGGCAGGGCAGATACCTATTATCAAGGAACATCAGCCAACAGCCTGCTTGGCCTTAAAAACAATCCGTTCAACGCTTTGTCCAAGAATATCACCAGCGGCAAGCCGGCTGCGGCCTTGCCCCAGATTAAATATAATCCTGAAATCGTTATCACCAGGCCGGTTAAAGATACGATGTTCCCGGCCGGGTCGAACGTGGCCATTATAGCCGCTGCTTCAGAGATCAACGGCACCATTGCCCATGTCAATTTTTATTACAATGGAATGAATCTTTTGGGAACGGTCAGCCGGCTTCCCTATGAATATATGGCTGAAAAAGTCGCTTTAGGGACCTATTCCATTATCGCCACAGCCACGGACACGGAAGGCAGGACAACTGTCTCAAAACCTGTGCTGATAACCGTTTCCGACCAAAAACTGCCTCCTGCCAAATCCTCTTCACCACAATCTTAATTCAATATCTATCTAAGGTTTACAATAATTTTTTAGGATAAAAACCTGTTTCTGTCGAATTTGACATCGATCTTTTTAATCTTGACCGCAAAAATATACTTTGATTATTAGGCAAATAATATACCTAATATCAAATTATATTTGATTTTTAGTAAACTTGACAACACAAGAATTACGTGTTATGCTTCGCTTAGATATGTAAAAGGTAAACCACCCGAAAGGGTGGGGCACAAAGCTATAGGGCCTTACCCCGGGCCGTAGCCCGGACAGGTAGCCAGTTGCCATATTCACCATTAAAAAACCTATTCTTTGTGCAAACGAGGAATAGGTTTTTTAATTTAATGTAATGCCCCAACGGCGAGGTGGGTTATGAAAAAAACAAATTTGGCAATCAGCATCACAATGGTCTTGGGCTTCTGGGCTATGGGTGCAGTGAACGCCTCCGCAGCAACCTGGTACGTAAGAGACGGCGGCGGAACACCTGTCCAATGCACTGGAACCACCAATGCAGTTTATCCTGGAAGCGGCTTGAATCAACCCTGCGCCTTGTCCAATCCCATGTATGTGCTGGGGGCCGGCTGCGGTAATACCGGCTGGAACACCTGCGACCGTCCAGGCGTCATGGCAGACGGGGACACCCTTTATATAGTGGGCGACAGCGATATGAATCCCGGCACCCAGGCCCAGTATCCCATTGGTCTGGACGTGACCGGAGTGATCACCCCCACCAACGGCAGTAATTGTTACGCACCTGTGCCTGAAAACTGCACCATGGCCAATATACCGTCCAATGCTTCAGTGATCGGCATTGGCGCGCACAGGCCGCAACTGTGGGGACGTGAACAAGTGGTCCAGGTCCTGAATGACAATAACAGCGCTAACACGGTCATCAATAACCTGGAAATCACCCAGCATTCATCCTGCGTTACCAACGGCGCCAATCCTGCAGGCTCGATCAACGGCTTTCCCAACGCCTGCCATAAGCCCAACAATGGATTTTCCTCACCTTACGGCAATTACGGCCTTACCGGTGTCAGCTTGACCGGCTCCAATATCAACTTGCAAAACAACTGGATCCACGGCATGTCCTATTGGGGGGTCACAACCGGAAATTTAAGCAATTTTACGGAAACCAATAATATCATCAACGGCAACGGGGCCGGCGGGGTGGGCCTGGGCCAGAATATCAGCAACAGCGGGACCATGAGCTTGGCCGGCACCACCACGGTCAATGGCGAGACCATTGTCTTTAACGGCTGCGGTTCGGTGTATCCGCTGCATTCGAGCAATCCCTTTGACACCTTAAATTATCACGATTGCGCTGATGACAGCAGCAGCAACGGCTCTATCCTGGCCGACGGCTGGGGCATGGAAGCCGGCAGCGGAATCTGCAATTTGGTGAACATGAGCAATACCAATGTCTCCTATAACACCAAGGGAGGCATCGATAATCTGCATTGCAACGGCACCGGGACCTTCAATGCCTACCGTGTCAGGGCCGAAGGCAATGAAAGCCAGCAATTGAAGCTGAACTACGGCGCGGTGAACATTGAAAATTCCCAGATCATCAATGACTGCAATTTCTTCCAGGGCCAGAGTTTTACGGCAGTCTGCGATTCTTACGGCAATTGCCCGCCGGTCAACGGCCATGATTTCTGCCGCGCAGCCGGCGACGGCCTGGTCTTTGCCGTGCCCAATACCACCACTTCCTTTAATGTGTCCAACTCAACGCTGTATTCCAACGGCGGCACCAATATTGAGCTGACCACATCCTGGTGCGGCGGCGGCAATGTGGCCCTGAATGTCAACAACAGCTTAGTCATCGGCGCGCCGGATTACACCAACGGCGATGCCCAGCAAACCAGGTTCTGGGAAAATGACGCGGGCAGCTGCGCCCACGTGGTTGAAAATAATAATCTGGTCTATCATGTTTATGATCCCCAGGATTGCGCCGGCAGTCATGATATCTGCAGCAATCCGGCCAATGCCGGCGTCAGCGGCAATTTCAATCTCAACAGTTCCTTTGTATATACCGGCACCGGCCTGGCAGACCAGTTTTATCCCACGGCCAACAGCCCCTTGATCGGTACGGCCGGGGTCATCACGTTAAACGGAACATCCAATGATTACAATAACAATGCCCGCGGGACTTCATGGGACATCGGCGCCTATCAGCACGGTTCCCTGGTCGCCAACGGCGGCACCTGCTTTTTTAATGCAGAATGCTTAAGCGTCATGTGTTCCAACGGGATCTGCAGCGGCAGTGTCCTGGCAACACCGACCGTGGCCATCACCAGTCCGGTCAGCGGCTCTTCCATCACCGCCGGGACCAATCTGACCATCACAGCTTCCGCTTCCGAAGCCAATGGGACCATTACCAATATCTCCATCTACAATGGAACAGCCCTGCTTGGATCCAGCGGGCTTTCTTCTTATAGCATGGTCATGAACAATATCGCTGCGGGCAGTTATGCCTTGACCGCTACGGCCACGGATGCCAACGGCATTTTGGCAACATCCGCGCCGGTGACGGTGACAGTGACCGCACCGCCGCTGCTTCCTTCTTTGCCGACCGTGGCCATCACCAGCCCGGCCGATGGCAGCAGCTTTACAGCCGGCGATAATGTCACGGTCACAGCCGCGGCTTCAGAGGCCAACGGAAGCATTGCCAAGGTCTCCCTTTTTAACGGGGCAGGCGTTCTGTTGAATTCAGCCAACGGTAATTCCTTAAACTTCATCAATACTAATATCCAGGCCGGGCCCTATACCTTCACGGCCCAGACCCAGGACGCCAACGGCATGACCGCTTCATCTGTGCCGGTGACCGTCACGGTCAAAGCTGCGCCCGTGGTGCCTGTGGTCCCGTCTTTGCCGCAGGTCTCCATCACCAGCCCGGCCGGAGGAAGTCATTTTACGGCAGGTTCTGCGATCAACCTGGCCGCTTCAGCTTCTGAAAATAACGGCATCATCTCCAAGGTGGCTTTTTACAGCGGGTCAAGCCTGCTGGGCACGGCCACAGCCAGCCCCTTTGCCTTGTCATGGCAGAATCCAACAGCCGGCAGCTACAGCTTAACGGCTATCGCCACGGACAATGGCGGAGTCAGCGTTACTTCAGCCGCTGTCAGCATTACGGTAACAGCGCCTGTTGTCGCGCCGACCATCGTCATTACAGCTGCGCTTAACAACGCTTCCTTCACCATACCGTCCAACATCATCTTAACGGCCAATGTGACGGACAGCGCGCCAGCCAGGGTCGATTATTATGCGGGTTCCATTTATTTGGGCGAGGCCACCAGCAGCCCCTATAACGTGAATTGGAACTCAGCCCAGGCCGGCACCTACAGCATTACGGCCAAGGCCACGGATACCAACGGCAATGTGTTCTTCGCACCCGCAGTGAACATCACTGTGAATGCGCACATGGCGCCCAGCGTCTCCATGCTGAGTCCGGCCAATAATGCCACGGTCAGGGCCTACAGCAATTTGTCCTTGAGCTCAAGCGTAACAGCCCATGGCGGCTATATTGCCAAGGTGGATTATTATGCCAATGGATGGCTGTATTTAGGATCTGCCTACAGCGGCCCTTCTTATAAGATGGTCTGGTACAATGTCCGTCCAGGGACCTATAGCATCAGCGCCAAGGCCACGGACAGCTCCGGATGGACAACGATGTCCAACGGCAATAAAATTGTAGTGAAGTAATTGCTGAACACCTTAAGGAAGCAGGGCCCCACCCCTGCTTCCTTAAAAGAGGGTGCAAGCCTCCCAAAAAGTTTATCTTTTCCTTTTGAAATAAAATTTAAAGAGTATAATTAAAAAAAAGATATGAATCCCCGCATAGCATGGCCGATGATTCAATGGGTCCAACGGCTGTCCATGGCCTTGACCTTGGGCTGTTGTGCCTATTTGGCCTTTTTTTGGACCGTCAAAGGGCATGAAACTGTGAACGCCGAAGATCATCATGCAGCCGCCTCCAAAGAAGAGGGCCTGGCTTTGTCCACGCCCTTGCTGGAGATGAAGGCCAATGAGGCGCTCCCGGCGGTCCAGCCCAGGGACATCTTTTCCTTGAGCTATGTCAGCCCGTCGGGCATGATCGAAAATACGCCCAAAGGAGAGCTTCCGGCCCATTTGAAGGTGGTCGGCATTGTCATTGCGCAGGAGCCGCAGCTTATCGTTGAGGACGCTTTTGCCAAACAGACCTTTTTCATCGACCAGGACCACCCGCAGGACGGGATCAAGATCGTCAGCGCCGATAGCAAGGTCATGATCATCAATTATCAAGGACAGGAGATCCGTTTGCCTGTAAGTAAAAATCCATGAGCATCTCCATGCGCTCTGCAGCCTTGTCTGCTTTCCTGCTTCTGGCAGGGGGCGTCTGTTTTGTCCCCTCCGGGGGCTTGGCCCAGGAAGAATTGCAAAAGCCTGCCATGTTGGACACCCTGGAAATCAAGGACATGGACATCAATGATGTGCTTAAGCTTTTGTCCTCCAAGTCAGGCTTAAACATCATCGCCGGCAAAAGCATCACCGGCCGGGTGACCATCTTCCTGCAGAATGTGGACGTGCATGATGCGCTGACAATTATCCTTAAGGCCAATGACTTAGCCTATATCGAGAGCCATGGGGTGACCCAGATCATGACGGCCGCGGATTATGAGCAGGCCACCGGCCATAAATTCGGGGTCAACATGCAAAGCACCATCGTTTCCCTGCAGTCGGCCAAGGCCGCGGACGTGGTGGCTGTGCTCACTCAAATCAAAAGCCTCAGCGGCAAGGTGATCGCGGACAGCAAATCCAACAGCATCATCGTCGAGGACGTTGCGGACAGCAAGCTGGTGGACATCATGAAATATATCCACCAAATCGACATCCCGTTAAAGACCAAGGTCTTTAACATCAATTACGCCAAGGCCGAGGAATTGGCCAAGACCATCGGGCCCATGCTGACTAAGGACGTGGGCAGCATTGAATTCGACGCCCGCTCCAACACCCTGGTGGTCATGGACATTCCGCCTAAAATTGAGGAAATCGGCACCATGATCAGGGCCATTGACAAAAACGACAAGGAAGTGTTCATTGAAGCCAAGATCGTGCAGATCACCCTGGGCGACCAGTACCAAATGGGCATCAACTGGGAAAAAGTCCTGCATCATGTGACCGGAGACACCAATCTGACCTTGATCAGCAATTTCCCCATCCCGGGCAATATCACCACCGGAGTGGGCACAGCCTCCATCGGGACGCTCAACGCGACCTCGTATTACATGCTCCTGCAGGCCTTAGACACCTTTGGCAAGTCCCGCACCCTTTCTGATCCGCGCCTGGCCGTGGTCAACAACCAGGAAGCCAGCATTTTAATCGGGACCACCATTCCCTATACGACCAGCACCACCACGACCCCGGCGCAAGGGGCCTCCACCACGGCGGAGGCCGTCAACTTTATCGATACCGGCGTGAAATTGCACGTGACGCCGACCATCCACGATGACGGCTACATCACCATGAAGATCAAGCCGGAGATCTCCAATGAGGAGCCTAAGCCTTTCACGGCCTCTGACGGCACGGTGATCCCCATCGTGGACACCTCCGAGGTGCAGACCACGGTGCGCATCAAAAACGGGATCACCATCATCATCGGCGGGCTGATGACCGATGAGCTGGTCAACAATAAGACCAAGATCCCGGTCTTGGGCGACTTGCCGTTTTTGGGCAAGGCCTTTAACACGGAAAACCGTAACATGAAAAAAACGGAAATCGTGATCTTTTTAACGCCGCATATCATCAACGGGGACGTGCATATCAGCCCCCAGGAATACATGGAAACAACTCCGACCATCAAAGGCAACAAGACCTATTACGACCCCTTCCCCAGAGATGAATCCACCACCCCGGTGCCTTAAAGACCGGTGAACCTATGTCAAACCGCAACAAATTATTGGGAGAATTGCTGGTCCAAAAAGGGATCATCACCGCCCAACAGCTGCAGCAAGCCCTGGAAGAACAAAAAAAAACCGGCCAGCCCTTAGGCCTGACCCTGGTCCACATGGGCCTGATCACCGATGAAAAAACGGTGTTCCCGCTCCTGGCCGAAAAATTCGACATCGGTTTTGTATCCTTGAAATCCGTCGAAGCTTCGGCCGAGGCCATCAGCCGGCTTCCGGCCAAGGCAGTCAACCATTACAAGGTCTTTCCCGTCAAATTCGAAAACGGCCTCTTGACCGTGGCCATGACCAATCCCTGGAAGCTCAATGTCCTGGATGATCTGGCCATGGTGGCCCGCGGACCCATCCAGCCGGTTTTGGCCGAAGAAAAAGACATCAACGAAGCCATCCGCGAGCATTATGGGCTTGGCGCCGAGACCATCGAGCGCATGATGTCCGACAAGGAGATGATGAGCGCCGAGGCCCCGGCCACGGAAACCATCGACGGGACATCATCGGAAGCCTCCATCAGCCAGTTTTTAAACCAGATCCTCTTCCATGCCCACCGGGACCAGGCCACGGACATCCATATCGAGCCCTTCGGCCATGAACTGCGCATCCGCTACCGCATCGACGGGGAATTATATGACGCCCAGGTCCCGGAAAACATCCGCTACTTCAAGGACGCCCTGATCTCCCGCATCAAGATCCTTTCGAATCTCAACATCGCCGAGAAAAGACTGCCGCAGGACGGCCGTTTCAAGGTGAAGGTGGAAGGCGCGGAAATGGATTTGCGCGTGTCCTTTTTGCCGACCACCTACGGGGAAAGTTGTGTGATCCGCCTGTTAAACGCCTTTAGGCTCTATGATTTTGAAGAATTGGGCATTACCGGCGATGAGATCAAGACCCTGAATGTCCTGATCAACAAGCCGCACGGCATTATTTTTTTGACCGGCCCCACGGGCAGCGGCAAGACCACGACGCTTTATTCCTGCCTGGCGGCGATCAACTCCAAGGACACCAAGATCATCACCGTGGAAGACCCCATTGAATACCAGCTGCAGGGGGCCATCCAGGTGCAGGCCAATCCTCTCATAGGCTTGACCTTTGCCGCGGCCCTGCGCACCATCCTGCGCAATGATCCGGACGTGATCATGGTGGGGGAGGTGCGCGATTTTGAGACCGCCCAGATTTCCATCCAAATGTCCTTGACCGGCCATCTGGTCTTTTCCACCTTGCACACCAATGACGCCGCCTCGGGGGTCACGCGCCTGATCGACATCGGCATCGAGCCCTACCTCATCGCCTCTTCCGTCGAGTGTTTCCTGGCCCAGCGCCTGGTGCGCCTATTGTGCCCCGCGTGCAAAAAAGCCACCACCCTGACGGACAATATCAAATATAAATTCGACCTGAACAACACCATCGTTGACCCGCTGATCTACGAGGCCACCGGGTGCAAGGCCTGCCGCATGACCGGCTACAGCGGCCGCCAGGCCATTTGCGAATTTCTACTCCTGAATGAAAAAATCCGCGGCCTCATTACATCGCGCGCCACCAGCCGGGAAATCAAGCACCGGGCCGTGTCCGACGGGATGAAGACCCTGCGCCAGCACGGCTGGGAAAAGGTGGCCGCGGGCCTGACCAGCCCCAGCGAGGTGCTGCGCGTCACCGAAGACATCTAAAGCCCTATGCCGCAATTTTCCTACACAGCCAAAAGCGGTCCCCAAAATGTGGTCAACGGCATGATCGAAGCAGACACCCTGGCTGAGGCCGTTGCCAAACTGACCCATGCCGGCCAGGTCCCCTTAGATGTCAAACAATACTTAAAAATAGACCTGCCCGATGCCGGTGACACCATCACCACCACCAAGACCACCCAGGCCGCCCTTTATCAATTTACCCGGCAATTGGCGGACCTTTTGGAAGCGGGGATCCCCTTGGCGCGGTGCATGGAAATTTTGTCCAAACAGCGCCAATATCCGCTCATGCAGCTGATCATCGCCTCCTTGAATATGAGCCTGCA
The DNA here is from genome assembly GCA_964483785.1 of uncultured Planctomycetales bacterium. Classification (GTDB taxonomy): domain Bacteria; phylum Omnitrophota; class Gorgyraeia; order Zapsychrales; family Fredricksoniimonadaceae; genus JABDGZ01. The sequence goes on along the minus strand of CAZACW010000003.1, from coordinate 53,676 downwards.
GCAAGGGGGGAGTTTCTCCTTTGCCTTGTCCAGATTTCCTAAAATATTTCTGCCTATTTATGTCCATACCGTGAAGGCCGCGGAAAGCAGCGGCCAGCTGCCCTTAGTCATGGACAGGCTGGCCCAATTGTTGGATGCGGATATGCGCATGCGCTCCAGGGTCACTTCAAGCCTGTTGTATCCTGCCATCATCTTGGCCGTCGGGCTTTTGACCCTTTATGTGCTCTTGTCTTTTGTGTTGCCGCGCCTGACCTTGATGTTCGACGACTTAAACGCCCAACTGCCCTTGATCACCCGGATCGTCGTTGCGCTCAGCCAATTTTTTGCGCACTTTTGGTGGCTGATTGCCGCAGCGACGGCGGCCGCAACCTATGGACTGATGCGTTCCATCAAATCCGCGCCGGGCAAGGCCTGGCTGGACGGCCTGTGTTTAAAAATCCCATTGCTTAAAACCTTTATTGAAGATACGCAATTAAGCCGCTTAGCCAGGACCCTGGGGATGCTTTTAGAGAGCGGGGTACCCATTGTCACGGCCCTGGAGTCTGTGACCCAGGTGATGGACAATGTCATCTTGCAGGAAGAAGTCAAAAAAATGGCCCTCAGGGTCAAGTCCGGCATGAGCCTGACCCAAGCCATCAAATTAAGCACCTTGTTTCCTGAAATGGCCGTGGATTTGATTGCCGTGGGCCAGGAAAGTGGTAAACTGGAAAAAGGGCTGTACAAATTGGCTGACCATTGCGAACGCCGCTCACAGGCCCTGGCCCAGACCTTTGTGACCATCCTGGGGCCGGCGGTCCTGGTTGTGGTCGTTGGCATTGTGGGCTTCATGGTGGTGGCCATGCTTTTGCCGATGTTCCAAATGAATATGATCATTAATTGACGGGAGAGCTGTATGTTCGATTCATCCAGACGGGGATTTACGCTCATCGAAATCATGCTGGTGGTGATCATCATCGGGATCCTGGTGGCCATGCTGGTCCCCAATATCGCCGGCCGCAGCGAGCAGGCGCGCAAGACCGCGGCCCGCACAGACCTCGAATCCAACTTAAGCACGGCCTTGGACCTTTACAAGATGGACGTGGGCCAATACCCCAACACGGAACAGGGCCTTGCCGCCCTGATCGCACAGCCCACGGCCTCTCCGGTCCCGGAAAATTGGAGCGGCCCTTATTTGAAAAAGAAAAAAATCCCCAAGGACCCCTGGGGCCATGATTATGTGTACACAGCTCCGGGCCAGCACAATCCGGAAAGCTATGATCTATCGTCCCCGGGCCCTGACGGGGTGGAAAGCGGCGATGATATCACCAATTGGGGCACCGAAGGCAAATAGCGGCCTGACGCTTGTGGAATTGCTTTTGGTCATCATCGTGCTGGGGATCGTCCTGGCGCTTAGCGCGCCCAATTTTTCCAAAGGTTACGCGCATTTTCAGTTGAACCAGACCGCGGATGATTTGCTTCACATCAGCCGCTGGGCGCAGGCCATGGCCATCGGCCAGCAAAGGGCCTATGCCTTGCGCTTTGCCGAGGACGGCCGCGCGTATAAACTGATGCGCGCCAAGGAAGGCCAGGCAGAGGATGAAGAGGACAGTTTTGAGCCGGTCAACGGCTCCTTAGGCAGGCCGCACCCTGTGCCAGAGGCTGTGCGGGTCGATGTGCAACCCTCAAGCATTCAGTTTCATCCGGACGGGACCATTGATCCCGCGTCCATTGTCCTGGATTCATCCGCTTTCAAAACCACCTTAAGCTCATCCACGGTGCGGGGCATGATGATCAAGGAAGACCATGAAGAATAAAAACGGGTTTATGCTCTTGGAGGCCGTGCTGACCATTGTCATTGTCAGCATTGTCCTGACCTTCATCGTCGAATCGCTCTGGACCAATTACCGCACCGGCCTCAGGTTTCAGGAAACAGTCAGGGCTTTGCTCGCCATGGAAAACCAATTGGGGCTCCTGTGGGCCAGCAGCGGCGCACCGGACCAGCTGGAGAGCGCGGCGCGGCCCATGGACAAGCCCTATGAGCTCATGACCACAAGCGCCCAAACCAGCAGGGTCAATGCGCATTTGAAAAAAGTGGACCTGACCTTGCAATGGCCCGCCGGGTCAGGTGCAAACCGCATGGCCGTAAGCTCAATCCTGTACAGCCTCGATGAGAATTAAACGACTCCAACATTCACCCCGGGCCTTTACCCTCGTCGAAGTTCTGCTGGGGCTGGCCATCGCCGCCATCATCGGCGTCAGCGTTTACAATCTCTTTTGGTCTTCCATGAAACTCGATGAACGCTTGAGGCACAGCCATGACCATTGGATGGAAATCCTGCTGGCGGATCAAGCCATGACCCGCGACCTGGACAATGCGGTCAGCCTCGATCTGTCCGGTTCCTATCCCGATGCCGCGGTCTTTGAAGGCCAGGCGCAGGAATTCTCCTTCATGACCCAGACCCCATCGGGCCTTAAACATGTCCGTTATTATGCCGGCCTTCCGCCGCCAGGAGGCCTGGCCTATGCCATGATCGGCCGCGTGGTCAATCACGGCGGCAGCGCAAATTCAGGGTCATCGCCGGATGAGTTTTTGCTGAGGCAGGAAAGCAGTTTGGCGGACTGGCTTAATGAAACGAACCATGATGCGTCCACCCAAATCATCGCCGCTGGTTTAAAAAAAGGAAGCTTCAACTGCCGCTTTGCGCCTTTTACCAAAAACCTGCATACAGGCGGGGCGCAGGAGCTGAATTTTGCCGAAAGCTGGGACGAAAAAGGGCTCCCTTTGGCCGTGTCCTGCGCCTTTGTGCTGTCTGATCCGTCCAGCCGCGCAGGAGGCCCGGTGTTTAAACGTGATTTTTACTTGCCGCCGGTGGAGGGCCTGTACAATGAACAATAGAGGCGCTGTCTTGATCGTGGCCTTATGGGTCCTGATCATTTTGGCCTTGATCGCCTGGGGCCTTGGCCGGCGCGCCGCGCTGGAAGTGTCCCTGGTCGACACCTACCGGGGAAAACTGCGCTCCCTGGCAGCCGCGCGCTCCGGGCTCAATCAGGTCCTGGATCTTCTGCAAAAAGCGCCCGCGGCCAAGGACTGTTTATATTCCGACGGCATTCTGATCAGCGCCACCCAAAGCCCTGAAACATTATTTTCCCATGTCGACACCGGCCCCCGTAACTACGCCATCATCGCCTGGCCGGCAGCGCATTTCAACGGTGTGGACGACGGGCAGATGCAATACGGCATCAGGGATGAAGGGGGGCGCATCAATATCAATGCCATCGGGATTTCCAATTACCAGGTCCTCAGCGCCTTGCTGCAGGTCTATGGCCTTTCATTGGCAGAAGGGGACAGGCTGGCCCTGGCCATCGTCAATTACACGGGCTTAAACGCGCAGGCCAGCAACAATCAGTCTTTCAAAAACCTGGATGATGCGCTGTTGAAGACCAAAAACAGGCCCTATGAAAATCTCCTGGAATTATTGGAAGTAAATGGCATGACCAAGGAAATTTTTGCTAAAATAAAAGACGATGTGACTGTTTATGGGGACATCCAAAACGGCCTTAGAGTCAATGTGGACACGGCCGACAATGACGTGATCCAGGCCGTTGTCCATGCCGCGGCCCGCGTTAATCCGTCTGTCAACGCCGATGAGGTGATCAGCCAAGCCTATGCCCTGCGCGACGGCGCGGACAGCCGGTCTTTTACCTTGGACGACGGGGCAGGGTCCTTGGCCAGCGTGGCTGACCCCAATTGGCCCGCGGCCCTGCAGGAAGGGGTCTCCAATTATTACCGGGCCAGGGTCATCGGCATCGACGCTGTCAGCGGTGCGCGATCCATCATCGAAGCGGTGATCCATCGCGTGCCCGGCGCGCCGGCCGTTCTGGTGTCCCGGCAAAGGGATTAAAGATGAAATCCAACGCCGTGTTTTATATCGACGAGGAACGCATCAAATTTTTACAGGTCCTGACAAGCTCCAAGCTCGTTACGGCCCTGGATGTGCTTTTGATCAAAGGCCAGAGCGAAGCTCAAATCAGCCAGGGCCTCTGGACCTTTCTTAAAAGGCGCAGATTAAATTTGAACGAGGCCAGGGTGACCGTGGTGATCCCGCGCTCGCGGGTGATCCTGCGTTTGATGTCCGTGCCTTCCCATCAGGACAGCGAGATCCGTTCCATGATCGAACTGCAGGTTAGCAGCAGCATTCCCTATGAATTGGAAGAAGTGCAGATGGATTTTCAAGTCCTGGCCAAATCTCCCGACGGATACGCCAAGGTGGCTGTGGTCATCATCCCGCAGGAAACCGCCATGCGCTATTGGAAAATCTTCGCGGAGGCCAAGGTCAGGGTGCACAGCATCACGCTCTCCTCCATCGGCCTCTGGAACCTTTACACCCAATGGCCCAATACAGGGGACAAGCCTGCGGCGGTCTTTGACCTTGACCTTGACAAAAGCGAAATCTGCGTCTGCCATCCCGCGCACTGGTCTGCATCGAGAGAATTGCCGTCGGGTCTCACCCAGATCGCTCAGGACGGTTATGGGGAAATATTAAAACAATGGGAACTGACCCAGCATAATATCGGCGGCGAAAAGGCGGCCCAGGCCTTGGACACGGTGTATATCATCAGCTGCTGGGAAGGGGCTTTTGCCCTTGGCCAGGAACTGACCAAAACCCAAAATGCCTTAAACATTCAGGATGTGCTGTTGACAAAATTCTTAAAATTGGCCCGTGATGTGCGCATACCCTCCTTATGCACGCAAGAGGGCATGTCCCTGGCGCCGCTGGCCGGCATTGCCTTAAGCAGTCAAACACCGCCCATCAATTTGGTCCCAACAGCTGTGCGGCAATCCCAGGAACAAAAGATGCATCAGCGCCAGCTGATCATCTGCGGCCTTTGGCTGGCCGCGGCCCTGGCCGCCCTGGGGCTCTCTTTAAGCATGGGCTATGTCAAAAAAAATATCCAGCTGGCCAAGCTTAAGGACCAGCTGCGCACCACCAAAGAAGCGGCCCAGAAGGTGGAGGAGCGGCTGAAAAAAATCCATGATATTGAATCGATGGTCAAAAACCGCCTGGTCTTTTCTGATTTGGCCTTGGAAATTTACCGTGTCCTGCCGGCCCAGGTGTATCTGGTCAGCATGGCCCTGAATGAAAACAACAGCCTCTCGTTTCAAGGGGTGGCCTCAAACCCCGTCGATGTCAACCAATTCCAAAAAGACCTGGCCAATTACCAAAAATTTTCCAATGTGAATTTGGATTATGTCAATAAACGGGTGACCCAGCAGGGAGAAGTGGATTATTTCAAGATCACCTGCGCCTTTAAACCCATGAGCGCACCGCATGAAAAAGCTTAGCCAACGCGAAACCATCATCCTGAGCATCACCCTGGGGCTTTCGGCTGTTTTTCTTGTTTACCTCTGGGTGATCAGGCCCGTTAAGGAAGGGGCCGCGGACATCGACGATCAACTGCGGGTCACCAAGGCCAGACTTTTAAAGAGCCGCCAGGTCTTGGGCCAGGGGGGCATGATCGAAACCAGGTACCATAATCTGGCGGATGCCATCGGCCTGGCCGGGTCAGAAGAGACCCAGGCCCCTGCGATCATCTCCAAAATCGAGGCCGCGGCCAGGGAAAGCAATATCCATATCGCCAATATCCAGCCGCAAAGGTCCTTCATCCAGAAAGAGGCCAGTTTTTTCCCGGTGGAGCTGGAAATCGACGGGCAATGGCTGGACATCGTGCAGTTTTTGCGCGCCTTGCAGGACCCGCCCAACTTTTACTTTATCAATGCGCTCAACCTGGAAAAATACTCCGATGCGTCGGGGTCCTTGCGCGGCCGCATTGTGGTGGCGCGCATGAGTTTAATGGAATCGTAAAATTTCAAGGAGCGGCCTTGTGCCTCAAGGACTTAATCCCATCACCCTGATGTACCACGGCATCAGTGCCAATGAGCCGGGCCGTCTGCCGGATGACCGCGAAACAGGGGCGCACCTGTATGATGTGTCCCTGGATAATTTCGTCACCCAGATGAACTGGCTCAAAGAGCAGGGATTTGAACCAACGCTGTATGAAAACACCGCAGCGCTGATGGGCCCCAAACCCGTGATCATCACCTTTGACGACGGGGAAATGAACAATCACAAGCAGGCCCTGCCGGTCTTAAAAAGCATGGGATGGAAGGCTTATTTTTTCATCATCATCAAAAGGGTGGGCAGGGACGGCTATATGGGCTGGAAGGAGCTCAAAGAACTGCATGAGGCCGGCATGGTGATCGGCTCCCACGGCTTGAGCCATGAGATCCTCACCAATTTGCTGGATTCCCAAATGGAGGAGGAATTGCGGGCCTCCAAAAAAAACCTGGAAAAAAATTTGGGGATCAGCATTGATGCCCTGTCCATCCCCAGGGGGTTTTGCAACGAAAAAATCATCGAGACCGCCTATGGGCTGGGGTATAAGACCATTTTCATTTCTGAACCCCAGGCCTGGCTTAAATCAGGATGCATCAGCCGCATCGCGGTCAAGTCCCATTGGAACCTGGCCCGTTTCGATCTGGCCATGCATGGCAAGACCCCTTTCCTGGAAAGGACGGGGGACGCGGTCAAAAGGACCTTGAAAATCCTGCTGCGCGAAAACGGATACAATGGACTGCGCAGCCTCTTCATTAAACTCATCCAATGACCATCCTCTTCTGGACGATTTTGTCGCTCGTCGTTTATTGTTATTTTCTTTATCCCTGCCTGGTCTTTGCGCTGGCCAGGCTTTTGAAAAACCCGGTGCATAAATCCTCCTATGAGCCGACGGTTTCTCTGCTCATCTCGGTCTACAATGAAGAAGATGTGATCGGTCCCAAAATCCAAAATCTCCTTAAACTCGATTACCCCGAAAACAAATTGGAAATTTTGATCGGCTCCGACGGCTCCAGCGACCTGACCCATGAGATCATCCGCCCTTATTTAAGCCCGCGGGTCAAACTCTTTGTCAATCCAAAGCGCCAGGGAAAAATGGCCACCCTCAACAGCCTGGTGGAGCATGCCGGCCATGAGATCATCTTTTTCAATGATGCCAGGCAAAACATCGACCCCGGCGCGCTGAAGCAATTGACCGCCAATTTCGCCGACCCCAAGATCGGCTGTGTCAGCGGGGAATTGGTCTTCGCGCCCAAGCAAGGGAGCACGGCCCAGGGGGTCAGCCTGTATTGGACCTATGAAAAATTCATCCGCCGCCAGGAAAGCGCCCTGCATTCCATGCTGGGTTCGACCGGCGCCATTTACGCCATCCGTAAAAATCTGTTTGTCCCCGGGCCTTTGGACATTGTCCTGGATGATATGTACATTCCCTTGGCCATCATCCGCCAGGGTTTTCGGGCCGTCTTCGACGGCAGTGCCCTGGCCTTTGATGAGGTAGCAGCTTCCCCCAAGGAAGAATACCGCCGCAAGACCAGGACCCTGTTTGGCAATTACCAGATTTTTTTCCTTTTTCCGGACATGTTCATCCCCTTGAAAAGCCCCATTGCCTGGCCCTTGATCTCCCATAAATTCCTGAGAGTCATGGTCCCGTTTTGCCTTATCGCTTTATTTTTGATCAATCTTGTGCTAATTTATGATGCTGTTTTCCGATTTTTCTTTGTCCTTCAATCCGCCTTTTATCTGGCGGCCCTCATCGGGCATCTGACGCGGGAGGGCCGCCAGGGCCTTTTGAAATACATCTCCAAAGTTTGCTACGTGCCGTATGTGTTCTGTCTTTTGAATTTCTCAGCGCTGGCCGGCTTTTGGCGTTTTGTCACGGCCCAACAGCAGGCCGCCTGGACAAAGGCGCGGCACCCATGATATGCTCCAGACCAAGGCCCTGATCAGGGACCATCAACGGGAATTGCTGGTATTTGTCTTTTTGCTGGCCGCGTTTTTCCCGACCATGCTGTGGATGTGGGACCGCTGGTTCGCGGACAATTCCTATTACAGCCACGGCATTCTCATCCCCGTCATCTCCGCATTTTTGATTTGGAAAAAAAGGGCTGTCCTTAAAAAAATCCCGGTTAAACCCTCCCATTGGGGATTTGAACTATTTAGCGCAGGCGTCATCCTCTATTGGGCCAGCGCCATTCTGCATGTGTATTTCACCTCAGGTTTCGCCATGATCATCATCCTCGCTGGCCTTATCCTGTATTTTTACGGGGAAAGGACGCTCAAGGAAATCCGTTTTCCGGTATTGTTTCTGGCCTTCATGGTGCCCATGCCCATCATCCTGGTCGCTTTTGTGTGTTTTAAATTGAAAATCATCGCCGCGCACCTGGCCACCTTGGTCCTCAATCTCATGGGCCTTCCCGCGCTGCAGCAGAGCAGTTTGATCATGATGTCCCATAGTTACGTGGAAGTGGAGGATTCCTGCGGCGGCTTAAGGTCCCTGATCTCCCTGGCTGCCTTAGGCAGTATCTTTGCCTACCGCTTGAAATTGAGATTGTCGAAAAAAATCCTGCTTTTTGCCTCGGCCATCCCCATTGCCGTGGTCACCAATGCCCTGCGCATCGTGTTCTTGGCTGCGGTAGGGGAGATCTGGGGAACGCAATACACCCAGGGCTTTCTCCATGGATTATCAGGGTACATGGTCTTTATTTTTGCTTTTTTGATGCTTTTTACCGTTAAAAAACTATTGACCTAAAATGCCCTCACGCTACTATTTTTTTATTCTGACCCTGGCCATCTTCACCATGTTCATTTCATGGGAATATTATTCCACTTCTTTTAATCACCCGGACTCCATCAGCGTTGAAAAATTCCCCGCCACCATCGGCCCCTGGACTGCGCAGGAACTGCCTTTGGGCAGGGTGGACGTGTCTATTTTGGAAACCAAGAACGCCTTTCTGAGGCGTTATGATTCTGCCAGACATGGGCGGATTTATTTATATATTGCCTATTCCCAAAGCAATCCCAAAGCCGCCAATCCGCCGGATATTTTTTACAAGGATTCAGGATTTTCTATCCTTGACAAGGGCAAGAATACTATTATAATTAACCCTTCTCGGCCCAAGATCAAGGTCAACTGGCTTTTGCTGGATAATGACCAAAACCAGCAAATTGTCTATTATTGGTTTAAGGTGGGTAATTTGTACACCCACAGCTATTGGAAACAGCAGACCTTATCAGCCTATAATACCTTGACCGGTAAGAGAACAGGTACTGCTCTAATTAGGATTTCTGCTGACATTATTGATGGGCGTCAAAATGAGGCCTCAAAACGTATCGATGCATTTGCCAGCATGTTAGGTCCAAAATTATCGCAATACCTACCTTAATATAAAGTCAAATCAGACATAGGGTGTTGAAAAACTTATACATTTAAATACCTCTATTTTGCTTATTTGAACGTATTTTTTATGGGATTTTAATCTTATTTTTATATTTATTCTCTATCATACTGGAAATAATCAAGTTATAAAAATTTAAATATTTTGCGCGATTTTAGCGGTTTGGCACGGTAATTGCTGCTATACCCTAATGTAAGCCAAATTTTTAATCTCTAAAAACAGCAAAAATGATGAAATCGACCTCTAAAACCATGGCTTTTATTTGTTTCGGAGCAGCCTTAATCGCTGTGCTTGGCATGGACGCCCATGCCTGGGCCGCCACGGTTGCCGTGCATAAGGCCAATGCCTTGCTCGCCCAGCCCCATTCCCGGGCCCCTGAACCTTCCAGCTTTCTGCTTTTCGGCAGCGGCGTCTTGACCATGATCGTGGCTTTTTTAAGAAGGGCCTATCATGTCTCCAAAAGAATCATGGATATCCTCATTTCCTGCGTTTGTCTGGTGCTTTTATCTCCTATCTGCCTGTTGGTTGCGGCTTTGATTAAGCTCAGCTCCAAAGGTCCGATTTTTTACAGCCAGATCCGCTCCGGCAAGGACGGCAAAAATTTTGAAATCTATAAATTCCGCACCATGAATATCGATGCGGAAAAAGATTCAGGGCCTGTTTGGGCCAAGGCCAAGGACAAAAGAATCACACCCATCGGCCAATTTTTGCGCAAAAGCCGTCTGGATGAGATCCCTCAATTTATCAATGTGTTAAAAGGGGAGATGAGCGTTATCGGCCCCAGGCCTGAGCGCCCGGTATTTGTCAAGCAATTGGAAGGCCAAATCGGTGATTACAAAAAACGCCTGAGAGTCAAACCCGGCATCACCGGCCTGGCCCAAGTGCACCACCGCTACGATGAGACCATCGCGGATGTGCGCAAAAAAGTCAAATACGATATCCTCTACATCAAGAACATCAGCTTCCTGACCGATATCAGGATCATCTTGCGCACATTCCGGGTCATTTTGACCGGCTTCGGCGCCCGGTGACCCTTTAATACACTACACAACCCCTGATTTTACCCTATAGACCTGTGATGCAAAGCAGTCCTTGTGAAAGGTCTGCTTTTTTTATGCATTCGATGTTTGACGATCCTTTCATTTGACGATAATATGATAGACACATTGACTGCCTCAGCCAGGATTATGCCCCTCAAAAAGCACAAAGCGCCGTCTCCGCTGTCGAATCTTCTTGAAAAAATCAATGCGGTCTGTGTGCTGTGTTCAGAATCCATCGACACCCAGCATCTTTTCAAAGACGCCTTACAAAGCACCTTGCCGGTCTTCAAGGCCCGGCGCGGGGCCATTTTTCTGCTGGATCCCCAGACCCACCAGATGCTTCTTAAGGCCTCGGTGGGCCTTAAAGACAACGATCAAGAGGAATTGCTTAAAACCTTAGGCCCGGGCAAAGGCTATAGAAGCAAAACCGCGATAGCTTCGCCCTTGATGATCAAGGACAAGCTGACGGGCAGTGTGCACATTTACGCCAAAAATCCTCCCAAACCATTTACCCACCGGGAACACCAGCTGTTGGATTTTTTGTCGAACCAAATTGCGCTTAATTATCAGCGCATCGTGATGGCCCATCAATTGGGCCATGCCCGCGAGGAGACCAGCGGATTGAAAAAGCAGATCGAATCGCAGGAGCGGCTGGTCTCCCTCGGCAAATTGGCAGGAGGGATCGCCCATGAATTCAACAATCCTTTAGACGGGGTGATGCGCTACAATCATCTGTGCATGTCTCACGCTCAAAACGATGAGGTCTTAAAAGAATACTTGACCGAGGTGCAGATGGGCCTTAAACGCATGGCCAATATCGTCAAAAACCTGCTGGCCTGCGCGCGCCAATCCCCTGAAAGCGCCCGCAAGGCCGATATCCATAAAACCATCGAGGGTGCCCTTAAGGAACTTTATCCGTACCTGGCCGCCAAAAACATCAAGCTCGTCAAGCATTTCGCGCACAATGTCCCTGAAATAACGGACTGGGGCCTGGAGCGCGTTTTCAGCAATTTGATCAAAAACGCCATTGATGCCATTGACAAAAACGGCTGCATCGAAATCCGCACCCTGACGGAAGACGGGTTTATCAAAATTGCCATCACCGATACCGGGCACGGCATCACGGCCGCTGATTTAGACAAAATTTTCGAGCCGTTTTTTACCACCAAGGACATTGACAAAGGCTGCGGCTTAGGCTTGACCGTGGTCAATGAAATCGTCAAATTGTATAATGGAAAAATCAAGGTCAAAAGCCGTTTGAAGGAAGGGACGACCTTCAGCATCAAACTGCCCCTGGCCGAGGCCCCATGATGAGCCTAAACCCCTACTCCATCCTGATCGTCGATGATGAGCCTTTGATCCGCAAGTCCTTGTATGAAACCATGAAGATCGCGGGCTTTGACGCGGCCATGGCCTCCAGCGTCCAGGAAGCTTCGCATCTTGCGGCCCAGCGCTCCTTTGACATTGTTATGACGGACATGAAATTGCCGGATAAAAGCGGGCTTGACCTTTTGGCCTTCATTAAGAAGACCTCGCCCTTGACCGAGGTGGTCCTGATCACCGGCTACGGCAGCATCGCTTCGGCGGTGGAAGCCATGAAAATGGGCGCCTTTGATTACATCACCAAGCCGATCGTGGATGACCAGGTCAAGGACCTGATGGCCAAAATCATCGAGAAGAAGCGCCTGCTGCAGGAAAGCCAGCAGCTGCGTCAGCACGGCCCCAAGGCCAAGGCCGGCTCTTTTTTCGGCATGATCGGCCGCAGCAGTGCCATCCAATCGGTGTACAGCCTTATCGAATCCGTCGCTGATACCAACGCGACCATCATGATCACCGGAGAAAGCGGCACGGGCAAGGGCCTGGCAGCCAGGGCTGTGCACGACAATGACTCCAAACGCCGCCGCATGCCCTTTGTGGAGGTCAGCTGCGGCGCCCTCTCCGAGACCTTGCTGGAGAGCGAATTGTTCGGCCATGTCAAAGGGGCCTTTACCGGCGCCATCAAGGACAAAAAAGGCCGCTTTGAAATGGCCCAAAACGGCACCATCTTCTTAGATGAAATCAATTCCTGTTCGCCCAATCTGCAGGTGAAATTGCTGCGCATTCTGCAGGACGGCGGTTTTGAAAGGGTGGGGGACACCCAGACGTTAAAGACCAATGCCCGGGTCATCGTGGCTTCCAATCAGGACTTAGAACAGCTCGTTGAAGAAGGCTCTTTCCGGGAAGACCTGTATTACCGCATCCATGTCCTGCCTTTGCACATGCCTCCTTTAAGGGAGCGCCGGGAAGATATTTCCCTGCTGGTCAAGCATTTCATCGAAGCCTCCAACCACAAAAACCATAAAAGCATCACCGGCATTGATGAGGAAGTCCAGGCCTTGTTTGAGACCCATGCCTGGCCCGGCAATGTGCGCCAATTGGAAAACGTCATTGAAGGGGCGGCCATTATCGCCAAAAAGAAAATGATCGGCAAGGAAGATTTACCTAAAAATTTCGTCAACAGCAAAATCAAGGCTGAGCCTAAATCACTTCAGGAAGGATTAAAGGGTCCGGCCAAGGACATTATTCTTAAGGCCTTGAAAGACTGCCATGGCAACCGCAGCAAGACCGCGCAAAAACTGGGGATCAACCGCACCACGCTTTACAATAATATGAAAAAATACGGGATACCGCTGACCGATGAAAATGATCATTGATAAAATCCAGGCCAGTCCCCAATTAGGCCAGATCCTTGTGAATTTTATGGATGTGCTGCGCATCCATATCATGATGACGGACTCTGAAGGCAGGCCGATCTTAGCACCGCAAAACAGCGGCCACGGCATACAGGCGGCCTTGCGCTGGGGCGCTTTTCAGGGCCTTGGAGGATCCGGTTTTCTTTCCCAATTCCAAAAAGAGGGCCCTTATTTAAAGGCCGCGGACCAGCTTGGCCTGCATTATTTCGCTGTTCCCATGGCCGCGGCCGGCCTGGACCATTTGGCCTATTTGATTATAGGCCCGGTGATCATCAACAAACCCTTGGAACATGCCCAATACAAGGCCATGGCCCAAGATCTTGGGGCTGATCCCGCGGAATTTCTGGCTTCTTTAAATGAGATCAGGGCCGTGACCTTTAACGGCTTGAAATCCATGCTCGATCTTTTTGCGGAATTGTCCCAGTATGCCTTAAGGATCATGTCCAAGGAAACCGATGCGCCTGTCACTGCCTTCAAACCATCCCCGGCGTCCTTATCCGTGTTCAAAAATTTATTGGAATTGTCCATGGCCTTGACCCAGGCTGAATGCGGGTCGCTGATGGTGTTTAACAAACGCACGGATGAGCTGAATGTTCAAATGGTCAAGGGCATGAATCTGGGCAAGGCCCAGGGCGTGGGCATCAAATTAGGGGAGGGTATCGCAGGTTTGGCGGCCCAAAGCAAAAAGCCGATGATGGTCCAGGCCCAAGGTCAAAATAACCGCATCCGTCATTTGATGATTAAGCCGGAATTAAAATGTGCGCTGATTGTGCCCATCATCAGAAACAACAAAGAAATTTTAGGAGTGATGAATCTTTCTACCCGCAGCACCCACAGCCGCCTGAACACCCACGGCCGGCAATTGCTTAAAGCCCTTAAAGACATTGCCTCATCAACCGCCCACAGCCTGCTATGATCCCGCGCGTTCGTGGGTCCCGTCGCAAAACGGTTTTTTGGCGCTCATCTTACAGCCGCACCAGGAAACTTCCTGCTCTTGCGTGATCTCGACAAACATCGGCGTACTGCCGGTCCGGACATGGGACCCGTCGCAAAAAGGCAGTCGCTTGGATTCAACGCAGCTGCACCAAACGTAACGGCCCGGCTTGACCCGCATGGTAAAGGGATGTTTGCGGCTCATGGATTGACGGTGTTTACCGCAGGTGAAGATATCACTTGGATCGGTGCCCCCAGGGTTTGGATCTGGCCGGTGAACACGCACGATCCCAGATTATTGTCATAGACATAGACCTTGCCGTTGTTTTGGTCTAAAAACCCGACCCGGTCATTGCTGGTCACAAAGGGTATAACGCCTGAGAAGCTTTTGTCCTGGGCCCGGCTGTTGATGGCAGTCCCCAAACAAAAACTCAGGGCCACGATGATCGAACTTAAGCCAAAAGTTAATTTATTCATCGAATCCTCCCTCTTAATGATATAATTTGTTTTCTCATTTTAACCTCCACAACCCCCGGGGTTGTGATGGTCGACGTTATTTTAGCAAAATTAACCTCACATATGAAAAATTATGATTTTATCATCATTGGTTCCGGCATCATAGGACTGGCCATGGCGCGTGCCCTTAAGGCGCGCAAGCCCATGGCCAAAATCCTCATTCTGGACAAAGAAGAGGCCCAGGCCATGCATGCCTCAGGCCGCAACAGCGGTGTTCTGCACGCCGGTTTTTATTATACGGCTGATTCCCTGAAAGCCAGATTCACCGTGGAAGGCAACAAGGCCCTGCGGGCCTATGTGCAATCCAAGGGCTTGAGCCTGAATGCGTGCGGAAAATTAGTGGTCGCCCAAAATGAGGAAGAATTGTCCCAACTGCAGGAGCTTTTGCGCCGGGGCAAGGCCAATGGTTCCAATGTGCGGTTGATCACAGAAGAAGAGGTGTCAGCCATAGACCCTAATGTCAAAACCTTTAAGCAGGCCTTGTATTCCCCGGATACGGCCAGCATTGACCCTGTGCAGGTCTGCGCCAGCCTCAAAGAGGATTTAATGCAAAAGGATGTGGAATTCTCATTCAATACCAAATATTTGGGACATACCCGTAATCTCATCCATACCCGGCAAGGCGATTTCTTGGGCGATAAGATCATCAATTGCGCCGGGCTTTACGCGGACAAGGTGGCCCAGGATTTCGGATTTGGAAAACGTTACACCATGGTCCCTTTCAAAGGCCTTTATCTGAAATACACTAAAAATAAGGACGATGTTTCCGTCCATGTTTATCCGGTCCCAAATTTAAAAAACCCTTTTTTAGGCGTGCATTTTACCAAGACCGTCAATGGCGACATTAAAATCGGCCCCACCGCGATCCCGGCGTTTTGGCGCGAAAATTACGATATCCGGCACGGATTCGATTTTAAAGAAATGTCCGAAGTGCTTTTCTACGAAACCAAGCTGTACGCAAGCAATGCCTTTAATTTCCGCGCCCTGGCCCATGAAGAAATGCGCAAATACGACAAAAAATATTTCATCGGCCTGGCCCAATCCATGGTCAAGCGCATTGACCCTGAAGGCTTCACGGACTGGACCAAGCCCGGGATCCGGGCCCAATTGCTTAACCGCACAACTTTAAATTTGGTCCAGGATTTCGTGGTGGAGGGCGATGGACAAAGCGTCCATGTGCTCAATGCTGTCTCGCCGGCCCTGACCTGTTCCCTGCCTTTCGCAAGCTATGTGGTCGATAAGTATGTAGCGCCTTAGGGGGCTCCTAAAGGCCCGACGATTGAATTCAGTATTGTGTCCTCCCAATTCTTGTATAACGTCAGTTCGACATAACGCTATCTATAGGCACGCAAGGACATGTTTAGCAGACCGTCGGGTCCTGGCCTCGGGTATCCCCGTTTCGCTCGCAAAAGCCTCGCTCAACGGGCGATGCCCCTCCCTCGGCCACCCGACGGTACGCATGGATACCATCACAACCCCCGGGGGTTGTGATGGGTCTCTGCGCGCCTGGGGGGAAAAGCACATCGCTTTATCAAAAACATATCCTTGCATGCCTTTCTCAATATGTCGAACTCACGTTGTATAATATCCTCTATGAATCAACCTATTAGAATCGCTTCCCGTTTCAGCCCCTTGGCCTTGGCCCAGGTCGAAGAAATTGTCCAGGAGCTTAAAATCCAGGGCAGGGCCTTGGATTTTCAGCTGATCACCATGGAAACCAGCGGCGACAAAGACAAGCATACGCCCTTGACGGAAAGCCGCGATGATTTTTTTACCGACGCCATTGACCAGGCCCTGCTTGGCAATAAGGCTGATCTGGCCGTGCACAGCGCCAAGGACCTGCCGCAAAATATGCCGGAGGGCTTGAAAATTTTTGCCTTGACCAAGGGCATGGATGGCAGGGACGCCTGGGTCAGCCGCATGGCCTGGCAGGATTTAAAACCAGGGGCCAAAATCGGCACCAGCAGCGTCTTGCGTCAGCATCAGGTCCTGCATATGCGGCCCGATGCGGATATTGTCCATATCCGCGGCACCATCCAGGAACGCCTGCTCTTATTAGATGAAGGCAAGCTGGACGGCCTGGTGATGGCTGCCTGCGCGCTCAAACGCCTTAAACTCGAGCATCGGATCAAGGATTTTTTGCCTTGGGAAGCCATGCCTTTGCAAGGCCAGCTGGCTGTGGTGGGCCGCAGGAAAGATTTGCATTTGGAAGTTTTATTTCAGGACATTGATGTGCGGCGGCATTACGGCAAGGTCAGCCTGGTCGGTGCCGGGCCAGGGGACAGCCGCCTGATCACCCTTAAAGGGGTGGACGCGCTAAAAACGGCTGATTGTGTTTTCTATGATTATCTGGTTGATCCCGAACTTCTCAAATTCGCGCCTCAAGCTGAAACCATCTACGCGGGTAAACGCAAGGGTGAGCAGGCGCTGCCCCAGGAAGAACTTTCGCGGATGCTTAAAATGAAGGCCATGGCCGGCAAAAATGTGGTGCGCTTAAAAGGCGGGGACCCTCTGATTTTCGGCCGGGGAGCGGATGAGATCCAATATCTGCGCTCCTATCATATTGAAGTTGAAATTATTCCCGGTGTCAGTTCTGCCACCGGCATTCCCTCGGCCTTAGGCATTCCCTTGACAGCCAGAGGCATCTCTTCCTCGGTGGCCTTTATCAGCGGCCATGAAGAACAGGAAGACCAAAAGCATCCCAAGGACATCCATCTTCCCCAGGCAGATACCCTGGTCTTTTTGATGGGCTTGACCAAATTAAATACCATCGTCCAATCCTTGCGCAAGGCAGGATGGAGCAAGGATACGCCGATGATGATCATCGCCAACGGCACCAAGGCCAAGGAGCAGATTGTCAAAGGCACCCTTGAGAGCATTGAAGCCAAAGCCCTTGGCCTTAAACCGCCGGCGCTGATTCTTGCCGGCCGGACCATTGACTTTTATAAACCTGCAATGAAGCCGACCCTGCTTCACTGCGGGACACATCCCCAGGCTTATCAACCCTGGGGGAATATCGTGTCCTGGCCCATGATCGAAATCACGCCTGCGGCCATGAATCAGGCCCAGACAAAAGCACTGCAAGAAAGTTTTAAGCAGGCCGAGATCATTGTCTGCACCAGCTGGAGTGCGGGCGAATATTTTATCAAAGCCATACGGGCCCTTGATCCAAACACGGATTTCAAAACTAAAAAATTTGCAGTGATCGGCCGCCGCACCCAAATGGCGCTTGAAAAATCCGGCATTGAAGCTGATCTGGTCTCTCCGGAAGAAACCGCGCAAGGCCTGTTCAAGGCCATGTCTTTGCGATGGACACTTAAAGGAAAATCCATTTTATGGCCGCGCTCAAATCTGCCCAATCCTTTTTTGAAAGAAGCCTTACAAGCCCAGGGGGCCGAGGTCACGGAAATCACCATTTATGAAAATACCAAGCCGGCCAAGCGCGCTTTGCCCGAGATCAAGATAGACGGAGTCATTTTTACCAGCCCCTCGACCGTCCGGAATTTCCTGACGGATTATGGTATAATACCGAATTCCTGGAAAATCCTGGCCAAGGGGCCGGTGACCTTACAAACCTTGCAAGCCTCAGGATATCAAGATGCCGTATCGTTATCGTAGATTAAGGGCCACGCCCGCAATCAGGGAATTTGTCCGCGAGACCCGCTTAAATGCCTATGATCTTCTCCAGCCTTATTTTGTCGTCGCGGGCAAAAACAAAAAGGAAGCCATCCCCAGCATGCCCGGCATATTCCGCTTTTCCCTGGATTATCTGCTTAAAGATATTGATGATTATATCCGGGAAGGCGGCAAAGGATGCATGCTCTTTGGCGTGCCGGCCCGCAAAGATAATACCGGCCAATACGCCTATGCCGCCGGCAACCCTGTTTTGTCGGCCATCAAGGCCTTAAAAAAACATTTTCCGGATTTTTTGATCGTCACAGACGTGTGCCTGTGCGCGTACATGAGCCATGGGCATTGCGGCCTGATCGTTAACGAAAAAATCGACAACGACAAGACCCTGCCTGTGCTTGGCAAAATGGCCGTGGCCCAGGCCCAGGCCGGCGCGGATTGGGTCGCTCCTTCGGACATGATGGATTTTCGCGTTAGCGCCATCCGCCAGGCCTTAAACCAGGCCCGATTTCAGGACGTGGGCATTTTATCCTATGCAGTCAAATATGCTTCGGCTTATTACGGCCCGTTTCGCGATGCCGCCCATTCGACACCCAAATCAGGCGACCGCAAATCCTATCAAATGGACCCTGCCAACAGCCGCGAGGCCTTGAAAGAAGCCAAAAAAGACGTTAACGAGGGCGCTGACATGATCATGGTGAAACCTGCCTTGGCTTATTTGGACATCATCGCCCAACTTCGCCGGGAATTGACCGTGCCCATCGTAGGCTACAATGTCAGCGGTGAGTACAGCATGGTCAAGGCCGCCGCGCAAAACGGATGGATCGATGAAAAATCAATTGTCCTGGAAACCCTGACCGCGATGAAGCGCGCCGGCGCAGACATCATCATTTCTTATCACGCCAAATCTGCCCTGAAATGGATCTCTTAAACTCAGCTCAAAAAGTATTGGTGGGAGGGGTCAACAGCCCGGTCCGCGCTTTTTTGGCCGTGGGCGGCAAGCCTCTGCTGATGGCCAGGGGCAGGGGCTTTCGGCTTTATGATATCCAAGGCCGAAGCTATGCTGATTATTGCCTTTCCTGGGGCGCCTTGATCTTGGGCCACGACAACCGTGAAGTCCGCAAAGCCATTCAAAAAGCCCTCAAGAACGGCACCAGCTTCGGCACCACCACCAAAGCTGAAATTGAAATCGCCCGCTTCATTTGCCGTCATGTCCCGTCGATCGACAGGGTGCGTTTTGTCAATTCCGGGACGGAAGCCACGATGAGCGCTGTGCGCTTAGCCCGCGGTTTTACCAAACGCGCCAAAATCATCAAATTCGACGGCTGTTATCATGGGCACAGCGATGATTTATTAAGTAAGGCCGGCTCCGGCCTGGCCTTTTTGCCGGCTTCCTCGAGCCAGGGCATTCCGCAAGCGCATATGCAGGACACTTTAAGCCTGCCGTTTAATGATATTCAAACTTTATCCAAAACCATTGAACGCCATCACCGCGACATCGCCTGCGTGATCATTGAACCTGTACCGGGCAATATGGGCCTGGTCAACCCTCACAAGGAATTCCTGCAAGGCCTGCGGGCCTTGACCAAAAAATATGGGATCATCCTGATTTTTGATGAAGTGATGAGCGGGTTCAGGTCCAATTTAGGCTGCGCCCAATCGGAGCTTAGCATTATTCCGGACTTGACCTGCCTGGGCAAAATCATCGGCGGCGGTTTTCCGGTCGGCGCCTATGGCGGACGCAAGGACATCATGCGGCATTTGGCGCCTTTAGGCGGCGTTTACCAAGCCGGGACCTTTTCAGGCAATCCCGTGGTGATGCAGGCAGGCCTGGCGGTCTTGCATCAATTGACGCCGCCGGCCTATAAAAAACTCAATGATCTAAGCAGAAATTTTGTCATCCAAACCAATGCCCTTTTGCAGGCCAACGGCATCCAGGCCCATCTGGCCTATCATCACAGCATGGTCTGCCTCCGTTTTTCATCCGGGCCCGTGAATAATTACGCGCAGGCCCTGAAAGCCTCGGACCAAAAGCAATACGCCCGCCTTTTCCACTATTTATTAGGGAAGGGGATTTACTGGCCGCCGGCTGAATTGGAAACATTTTTTGTTTCCATGGCCCACAGCGCGAAAGAATTAAACTATTTATCTGGTCAAATCGCGGGTTTTTTCCTAAAATAACTGTCGTGGAAATCACCAAAAGGCCGTGGGGCCAATATCACAAGTTCCATCAGGAACCCGGCGTTTGGGTGAAACGCATTGAGGTCAACCCTCAAGCGAGGTTAAGCCTGCAAAAGCACCAGCACCGGTCGGAAAAATGGGTCGTGGTGGCAGGGCAAGGCATGGCCATTGTCAACGGCAAGGAAATCCCTGTCAACCCCGGTGTCGTGGTGGATGTGCCTTTAGGCGCCGTCCACCGCATAGGCAATACAGGCCCTGAGCATTTGGTTTTAATCGAAGTGGCCTGCGGGAAATACCTGGGAGAAGATGATATCATCCGGATTCAGGATGATTACTCCCGTTGAATCATTAGATGAATCGAGGAATGTTATGACGGCTTATTTGGGCAACAGCGACCAGCGCGGCCAGCCGCGCGTCAACGTGGAATTTCCGGCCACGGTCAGCGTCGGGTCGCAATTGTCCGTGAAAGCGCAGATCAAGGACCTGTCCTTAAACAGCGCCTTTGTCAGGATCAAAAATAATCTTTATTTGAGCGTGAACGACGAAATCGGCATCAGCATCCAATGTGCCGTTAACGATACAGAAGTGATCCAAGGCCTTGCCCGCATCTCCCGCATGGTGCCGGGCGAAGGCTTTGTGATTTATTTTACCAGCATCGATGAGAATTCGCTCAAGCTCATCAAGAAGATCCTGCAGAAATCCGAAACGCCCTCGATTTAGTTTCCCGCAGCAACCCTCGATCCCTAATTTTTAAAAATTTAATCTAAATTTTTCTATTATCTCTAATCTCCGTCGGGGTTTAACCGGGAAAGCGCTTTCTCTTGAAAGGCCTTTCAGGGGCCCAAAGCCCTTATTAACGGGATATACTTTAGATATAGAGAACAGTTTTGATGAAGAAGTGAAGAGGTTTATTTAAAGGTACTGGATAAATGTTGAAAAACAAGTATATAAATAGACCTATTTTATGGACTGTTCTTACCACCTTCCTGGTCAATACCCTGGTCTCTGAACCTGTTTTGGCCAATGTGCCTTTTCTGCCTGCGCCCGGTCAAATGGTCGCACTGACCCCGCGCTTTTCACCGCCTCTCATCCGCGGCCTTAAAATTTACAAAAACAATCCCTTCAAATTCGAATTCGTGCTTTCGCAAGGGGACAGCACACTTAAATTTGATGATGACTCCCTGATGAAAAAAGTCTTTCTCAAGCATGAAGCGGAAAGATTGATCAAATATTTTCTCGCCTCTTTGACCATCCCCCAAAAAGACATGTGGGTGAATTTATCCCCCTATGAAAAAGAGCATATCGTCCCTAAGGAATTCGGGATCACGGAAATGGGCAAGGAACTCTTGGCCCAGGATTATCTCTTAAAACAAGTTACGGCTTCTGTGATGTATCCGGACGGCAAGGTAGGCCGTGCCTTCTGGCGCGCCATCTATCAGCAGGCCTATGAAAAATTGGGCAGCACCGATATTCCGGTGAACACCTTCAATAAGGTGTGGATCGTCCCGGAGAAGGCCGTGGTGTATGAAAATGCCGCTGCCAATACAGCCGTGATCATCAAAAGCAAATTAAAGGTGATGTTGGAAGAAGATTATCTGTCCATGCATAAGCATCATGCGCTTGATCAGCGCTCAGTGAGCAGTGATCAGAACATAAACCTTGATGCCAAACACCCAACCCCGGACGCCCATCAATTAAGCAATCAACTTATCCGCCAGGTCATTCTGCCCATCCTGGAAAAAGAAGTCAACACAGGGGAGAATTTCGCCAATTTAAGGCAGGTCTACAATTCGCTGGTCCTGGCCCTTTGGTACAAAAACAAATTAAAGGAAAGCCTCATGGCCAAAGGATATGTCAACCGCCGCAAAATCAACGGCATTGAAGTCACGGACAAAAACGTGGATGAGGAAATCTTCCGGCAGTATCTGGTGTCTTACAAAAAAGGCGTGTACAACTACATCAAGGAAGAAGTGACGCCGAGCAATGAGACCGTGGCGAGAAAATATTTCTCAGGCGGTGTGTCCTGGCAAAACGCGGCCATGGTGATCGTCAAGGGTCCGGATTCGGCACAGCTGGCTAAAAAGGCCTTGGCATTTGGCGCCTTGTTGAGCATTCCTGTCAGTTTGGCCGGGATGTACACGGCATCTGCCGCGGAAAACCCGTTTTTAAATACGCCGGCTGCCGCTGTCCAGCAATACGCCGAGAATCATTCCGACCTGCATGCCATCAACGCCGAAGGCAGGGCAGGGAGCGTGTATGGACTGATCAACAGCACGCTGTATAAAGAGACCGGCCAGGACCTGAATGTTTGGAAAAAAGCCATTGATGTGCTGGCCCGCCAAGGCGTATTGAGCATTGACGGTGATATTGTCACCGATGTGCCCAATTATCATTTGCGGTCATTGCCCAATCAAGCGCCGCATAAAATCGTCCTTAATTTGGACCTTGTCCGCACAGCAGCAGCCGGGGGAGTGCGTTCCGAAGAGCTTCCAGCGCCGGCCGCGGTCCTGCCTGCCCATGGACCTGCAGCGGCCGGCGGCAGTGCGCCGCCGCCGGAACATGTGATCAATGCCGGCATCCAGGGATCATTGTATACGACCTTCATGGGCTCCGCAGAAATCCAAGCCTATAACAATACCCTAGCCAAATCCCAACGCATGACGATCAACCGTCTGATCCAGGAAGGCCGGGTGACTGTCACCGGGCCTCAAGGTACCAGGACCATCACACCTGACAATACGATCGTCCATCCCAATGAAACGGCAAATTTCCATATGCCCGCGGCGGCCATCGGGACAGCTCCAGCAACAATTCCTGCAAGGGTGGTTCCCGCTTCGGTACAGCCTTCCGCTGTTCCTTTGCCGTTTCTCCCCACAACTACAAGAACACAGATGGATGAAAACAGTTTTCCGTCATTTCCTCAATCTGAGATGCAACGATTTGAGGCCATGGCCACACCTCCCATGACCATGGTTCCAGCGAACCTTATTGAAAATCATTTTCGTTCCAATGTCAGGCCGCAGTTAGTCAGCGAACCACAGAGACTTCTGAGTGTCCAAGCCCAAGAGAATAGGGACAATATTCAACGCGAATTATTTTTTAAAAAAGGCGGGCCAGTGGCCATTCTGGCCAATTTGAATGAAAAAGCCTTATTTTCTCCTCTGGTCAGGTTTAACGATCCCAAAATTTTCCTGGATGCCATCAAAAATAATCTGCAGATCGCCATCTATGTACCCAAGATACGTATTACCGACCCCTTGCAATGGGCGCATATCAAGGACCCAAAGCTATTTCAACGCTTGTCCGTCATCGAAGCGGAGGATTTCGACTTCAACATGAACCCGTTTGTAGTTTGGTACCAGGGCGAAATCAATGGCCAGGTCAGGGAAGGGCTGATGATGACCAATGAGACCATGGCCCAGACCATGCTGGATGTGGCCAGAAACCAAAGGATCACCCGGGAAAACGTCATTGGTTTTCGTTCAATCTTGGCAGAACTGGACGGCACCCAGGCCAGGACCCTGGCGCATAAATTTTATCCGAATGCCGAACTGCCCAAAGGCAATGATCTTCTTTTGGGTGTAGAGGTCGAAAATGCCGAAAGCGCGCATCAAGGCCCCTCTTACAAACCAATACGATTCATCAGCCGGACCCAGTGGAGAAATGCAGAAGACCCGAAAGAAGGTGTATTAAGGGTCGTCCAGATCAACGGTCAATGGCATAAATTGAAATACGTACCGACCACAGATTCAGAAACCATGACCTTTGTATTCGTAGATGAGCCCAACAACACGCATAAAATCATTTTAGGCCGAAATTATCTTGTTCAATTACGGTCTGAGGCCTTCGCGGACCGTTTCTTGGCGGAAGTTGAAAACAAACAAAATCAACGTTACCAAGTCTATTTACAAAATAAACAGCGTTTCAACCGGGCCGTTTTTTTGGTAAATCTCGGCCTTTCCTTTGTGCCTAACATGAAGGTACCGGTAGGCAGCATCCTCGATTTCGGCTGGGACATTTTTAACCGTCCTGACCTCATGACCATGCCGACCGAAACCCAATTTATGGATTTTGTCGCGCAATATGTTTATCATCAATCCGGTTCTACGGCCAATTGGGACCAGATGCCTGATCCTGAAAAGGATATTTTCCGCCAGCAAGCCCGCCGCATGATTAATGGAGAATTGGGCCAGGAACAGATGACACAATTACAACATTATATCGAAGGCAAATATGGCTATGACAAAATCGCCCGCCAAATGGGCGATGCTTTAAGGGTACTTAACGCCGCCACCACCACCTTAAAAGACAGCCCCTTGAGCAGGGCTGCCAGGAATATACCGTTTAATCCCTTAAGCGGCGCATTTAATGTGAATTACGCAGCGGCCTGGGCCTTGAACCACGGCCCGCAAGATGCTGTTGCCTTAAGAGACATCGCAGGCCCCAACGCGCCGGTTGTTTTCCGTTCCTTGTTACCAGGCATAGAAATCAATTTTTACCAATTGGCCAACAAAATAGAACAGGAAACCGGCAGCGGCAATCCACTGCGGGCGCCATTTCCCCATGTCGACGGTCCAATTATATCCGTTAATTTTTGGGGCCTCTATGACACTAAATTAAGGACCCAGCTCGAGGAAATCACCACGATCAACAAGGCCAATGTCCGGGGTTCCGGCATCAGCGGGTATGCTTTCGATAATGGGTGGTTCAGCGGCAAGGTGCATACCTATACCAAGGCCGAGGCCCATGCCCAGATGATGAAAGGTTTTGTGATCGGTATGACGGAAAACAACCGTCCGGTTTTTGCCATCGTAGAGCGTGATGCCAAGGGCAGGGAAAGCTACAGGCTGTTTTTTCCGACCATCAACGGCGTTGAAGAGAACGCCGAACAGGTGGAGAGGGACTTGAAGACTTATGATAAGATTACAAGCGTGATGCAGCAGGGGGGCGTTGAAATCTACCAAGCCGCCCTTGGAGGGGATCCGTTTCATCAAAGGACAGCCAGCGGCGCTTTACAAAGCATGGATTATATCCATGCCGGCCAATCCAACCGCCGCGGCTATATGTTCGATCAATCCCTGGGGCTGACATTCGCGGTGTATGCCAATGATTGGAACCGAATCCAGCCCCTGGAGGCTTTCATCCGCACCATCTTTAATGCCCAAAAAACGGGATTTCAAGGCTTCGCGGAATATTACGATGTGTATGATTTCCGCCGCGCCCAAGGCGATGGCGCGCCCGGGCCAGGCCCCAATGCCTCAATCCTCATGTCCTTGCTGAATTTAAGAAATGCCCTTTATTTAAAAGGCGACAACACCTACACCCGCAATGACGATATCATCAATGCCCTGGCCGTATGGCTTGGCAATAATTGGAAAAATGAAAACGGCACCGAGCCACTGGCCTTGACCGTGGGGGCGATGGGGGAATATAGGCACATCATGCTCCCAGGGCTTCAACAGCAGCAAAGCGGATTCAACCGGCTTTTCAATGGAAGCATCGGAAGTCAATTGGACGAACAGTACCGTCAAATGTCAGAAGCCTTAGATACTCGTTACGATCCCCAAAAAGGATTGTATAAGGCCGGCGGCCAGCAAAAACCCGGCATCAACAGCTATCTCTCCTCTGACGCTAATACGCGTACCTTCTTAAGCAAGGGCATGGAACTGTTCATGCAATCCAATAAAATGACCATCGAGGATGTCATGGCCTGGTGGTTAAGGGTGGATGCAGAATTCGGGATCAATGATTATTATATCGCTAACGGCCGCCGTTTTGAGATCAGGGGATTGAGTTTGGCTGATGCCGATGCCCGTGCCCACGGTTTCGGAAAGGCCGTCATGTTTGAGGTCACCTCCGAAGCCGTGCAAGTCCTCAATGAAATCATCAACTACGCTTACACCCACCAACATCCGGAAATCGTTGAAAAAGCCTCCAAGATCCGCGACGGTTATTTGAAAACGTTAAGAATCGTTGCCGATGCCAATGACGGTAATTTGCCTCAAGCCGCACATTCGAACATTCCAACGGGTTTTGGGTATAACACTCAAGAAGGCACAAGGGCCACAGCGCCTCTTCTGCAAAAATCTTTGTCAGAACATCAGATCAATATTTTCAGGATCGGAAGGCCTACCCTCAAGCCGCCGTCCATTATCCCCTTGCCGGCCAAGGTGGTCACGGATGAAATGACACGCGTGGACATCCATATCGGCGACAAAGAGGTCGACCATTACCGAAGGATCATCCAAGCCCAAAATGGGCGTTATATCAGGCCAAGCGGAAATACAGAGGCCACCATTGAAAGCAAGGCGGACGGGACCACTGTTTATCTGCATTTGACCAGGTCGCTGGCTTATTTACAGCAAAGAGAAATCAATGCCGCCATTGGTCGAATCAACGCCGAAAACATGGGCCATGCCATCCGCGGGGACCCTGGATTTGAAGGCGGTGCCGGGATCGTCTCCCAAGTCAGAAAAATGCCCTGGGGCATTGTCCCAGGAAGAATCATTCCTGAGCCCACCACAGGCGCAAACATCCGTAATTCGACCTGGGTCAGGGGGGTCTTTGATCCTCAGTTCGAACAATGGACAGATGAACAAAAAGCCAATGCACAATTGCAAGGTTATGCAGATTTACAGATGACCACAGGACCATTTACGACGATTATCTATCCTTTAGATACGGATGTCCATAAAATCACCCCAAGCCCAACAACTGGAAAACCCGTATTAAAGGTGTACCGCAATGGTTTATTAAAATACAGCGTTGATGAAGAACATATCATTGTTCCTGCCTATGATATGAAACTCCACCTGGAAGTCGGGACCTATATTTATCCTAATCCCTATAGGTCAACCCATGTCCAGAGATTAGCCGGCGTGACGGAATACATGGCCCAAGCCAATGCCGTGGCTGAACTGGCCAAAACACCCCAGGGCAAAGCCCAAGCTGAAGCTGTGACCATCACCCTCTATGCCAACTTTGAAAGAAAGGCCGGAGACCATCATATCACCAAAAAGGTAGTTTACATCGGCCGCACCAACAATGAACGCAGGCTGCAAATTTTTACCGACCATGAATATCCGGACTCTGAAGTGACCCTGAATGAAATTACGGAATACCAGAGAAACGCCTATGGCCTGCCTCCACATTCAGAAGTTTTCTTTAACGGCGATGACATGACAGGGCCCTTGGATGTTGAGCAAATCGCCCAGCGTTTACTCCGGCCTGTCCCGGGGGCGCTTCGCACCTCCAACACATCGCCTATCATGGGCCAGGACAGAAACCTGCAAAGATCAGGGTTTACCTTGCCCGTTGAATCCTTGAATCTGTCGACCAACATAACGCATTCCCTTGTCATCAATGCATCGGGCGTCGTTCAATCGAACAGGGACGCGGACCAAATAGGGGGAAATACAGTAACCCAAAATACGCAGCTTGATTATGACCGCAGCAAATTCTCGGGCGTGGTGCCCCTGGCATCGGAAACCAAAAGCGGCTCAGGCACCACCTTGGCCTCAGACCGGTTATTCAACTATGATCAAACCACGGGAAGAAGCTGGATTTACCATTTGGATGAGCATGGCCAAGGATCATTCAGATTATTTGATCCAAGATGGACACAGCCGATCCTGGTGGCCGGCAAGGACAGCTTGGACCGCTGGGTCGTAACCAGGACAGACATGGACCGCGATGAGACCCATCAATCTTCAACGACCACAATCGGTCAGCAAAAAGGCGGTGTCACCACCACCAGCACCTATGACCGCAATCACATGCGCTGGGAATTGAATGTGACCAAATGGGCTGAGCAGGTGGGCCAGGGCCTGGCTTTGGCAAGCAGCACGGTGTATCAATCACCTTTTGGAAGGACCCTGGATGTGTTGACCGCCTCCGATGACGGGATCAATCAACGGTATTTACCCCGTCATGACCGAGACGGCATTGAAACAGGCGCAACCATGGACCTTTTTAATCCAGCCACCCATCAATGGGTACACCAATTTGATTTCAGCCATTACCGTTTTGCGCGTGGACAAAGGATACGGGATGTCATGGACCTTGGCCATCAAAAACCATCCACCCAAATGGATGATATGGCCACAGGCCTGCTGCTTGCGGAATCAGCACCTCAAGGCGTTTACAAAAGCCCTCTGGGCATCAGTTTTGAAGGCCTTGTCACAAGCCGCTATGCCTATAATGGCCCTCTGGCCTTGGTGCCGCAAACCGTGGTCAACAATAGAGGAGAAACAAGGAGATTCAGCGGCCTAAACTCATCCTTGCTGACCTGGCAAATCCAAGGCGCGGACCACAAAATCTTCTATGAAGACACAGACCCGAAACATCGCGGAAGGGTATCTGCGACGCGCGCCTTTTTTGACAGTTCCAGTCAAAATGTTCCTATGGCCCAGGCCCTCTGGGAGCACAGGACCCAAAACATATTCCGGCAGCCTACAGCAGATAATATATTCGATCTTGATCTTATACCGGATTCTGAAAACACCAACTATCAAAACGGCAAGCCGGTCAACAGAATTCCGGTCTTAGGGTCTTATGACGTATCCAGACTGCAGGGGACTTTCAAGATTAAGTTGGATGAGGCCCTCAGCAATGGCAGCACCACGGTGGTGAATCAGGAGGTCATCGCAGACAATCAGCAGGTGGCCAAGACCATCCAATTGGCCTACCGTTACGGGCTTGAACGCATCCAATGGAAAATCATTGGCCATAAAAAAGTCGTTTTCAATTGGAGAAATGAACCCGGCTCCTATTCCGTGGCCCACGGCATTGCTGATACCGTCGATGTTTTTGAAATCAATGATCAAGGGGAACAGGTGAGGCCCCTGTATTCCGCTGCTGCCAAGGACTACAATCCGAATGACGGCACTCTCACCATGCTGATCACGCATTATTTTGGGAATAACCAGGACAAAACCTGGACTGAAATGATCACCATGTCAACCAAGGGCGATATTCAATCCAGTATCGCGAATCTGGTCAATCAACAGGGTGAACAGGACCGTAAATTTGCCTACTATATTTATGCCCCGGAACATGAGACCTATCTTGGCTTGACCTCGGAGAATGACCGGAGGATCGATTTATTGGCAGGAGCTCCTCCTCAAGACGCCAGTAAACAGGATTATTGGTATTTCTTCGCAGATTCCAAGGATGGGCAGATGTATGATGATATCGAAGTCTTGGTTACGGATGCGCTCGGCCATCAGGTCACATTTACATCCAAAATGGATAAATCAAATTATTTTGAGAACCTGTTGGCCTCGGGTCAAATCCATGAATTACCCTTTATTTATCCTTACAATTTTACCGTCATTTCCACCCCTGACCAAAAATCTCCGACCAGGGAAAGTTCAGCCGTGGTCAATGTAAGATCATTAAAGGGCAGAAACCCATTTGTCATGCCGGTGCAGTGGATGGCCGATGCCGGGATCGATCCAAGCAAAATAAATTCTGTGGTTGTCCATTATAAGGGCAATAAAGACGTCCCTGTCGGCGTATCTGCTTTAAAAACTACCCAACAGCAAAATGAAATCCAGATCACAAAAAGACAGGATGAGACGGTCTTGCTGGGTGAGTTAAAACGCTATATAGCGGATGCCCGTATCCAGTTTAATTCCAATGACACGGTCACGGCTGATTTGGGATGGAACTTCGGAGAGGCTGTCGCCAATTTGCAAAACATGAAAGCCAGGCAAGGCGTTTGGGCCAAAACAAGAGAGTTCTTACAGCAGATGAAAAGCACCCATGAAGAAAGGGACAGGGTCCAATTTGAAATCCTGGGAGATGGGCAAGCCTTGATGTCCCGCTACGACCGCGATGAAAAGCTGGGCCAATGGACGCCTTTAACGACCATTTATACTTTCGATGACTTAAACGAAAAAAATCAGCCGACAGCCAATGTTTATTCCGGCTACCCCGGTTTTACAGTGGCTGAAGAGATCAGCATTGTGGAAAATGGTTATTCAAGGATGTACTTATTGTCCAACGGCGTCGGCATTCCATCCATTCAATTATTCCCCTTTGCTCATGCAGGAAACAGGCCGTCCCAAACCACCTGGCAAGGCGATGCCCCTATTATTGTTCCTAATAATTATGGAGGCGGCGCAGCCAAAGCATTCAGGGAACTGACCTTTAACGATCTTTACATGACTTTTGCAAGGAGCTATTTTCCGAAATTCAATCCAAATGCGGACCATGAAGCCATAGATAATGTAGTATTGGACCGCATGAGAAATAACCGTGAAACCAAACCCCATCCAGTGGGCGCATTTGTTTACAATACGCCGTTCTGGAAACTCCATGATCTTCCCGATCATCCAATCCCCGCAACAGCTGATTTGATACAAATTGCCAAAGCATGGAGGAACAGCCATACAGGATTGATCCCATTGACCCATGGGACCCAGGAGCAGAGCCTTGATGTGGCCAAGCAAGGCGACCTTCTGGCCGCGCTCATTTTATCTGGAGATCAAGAAGGGATCCAAATAGCCCAGGATATTTTGTTATATCAAACAGATAAGCGGCCTTTCAGCTTCTGGGACAGCACAGGGGAAGGGAAGGTCCCAGTCGTCAATTTTTTAAACATCAATTCCGGGGCGCCTCAGCGCACCACTCCGGATTTAAATAATCCGACCTATTCCACTCCCAAAGCCGACAGCCAGGCGGCCATTACCAATGCGGTCTACCAACTTTGGAAAGCCAATGGCAATCCTTATGCCCGCACCATGGCCATGGCCATGGCCAGGACCTTGGTAGAGACCTTCTATTCTTCCGATGATGAGATCGGGGCCTTTGCGGAAGAAAAATTTGTTCCGCAAGTCAAAACCTTAGGCCTCAATTTTCTTGGGCGGCCCAATAATTACCTCACGCGGACAAATTCCAAAATATTTCTTCTGTTGAATGCCATGCGCCAAGATACAACGCTGGATGCGGACTTTAGGCAATTCCTCGGTCCCAGAATAGAGTCTTTGCAGAAATTTTTTGATACCTATGTGATGGGCAGGGTCAAGGATGAATCGATTGTCCCTTATGGATTTTACCGAAGGCAAAACGGGGCCATCGAATTTGGCGAAATCCCGGGGTCCTCATCCGACACATGGTTTTATTTTATTGAAGCCGCCAAGGCCATGGGGCGGATAGATGATGCAAAAGGCATCCAGCTTTTAGACATGATGGATAGGCCTTTTGAAGTTAAAACAGACGGTCAGGTGGGGTTAGATATAGCCATCGGCCCCAGGCAAAGGGTCATTGCTGTGGATTCAACCGTTAATGGGTTAAGAACGGCGAGATTGCTTGGTTATCAGCAAGCTGAAGATGGCTTCAGAAGGGCCTTAGCCGCTTATCCGCGCACACCGGAAAATATGTTCCCGGAATTAATCGGTATAAACGCGTCCGCCGTGGATCCCCGACAAGGACTTGATTCAGGAGATATGAGACGGTTTTATCCGAGGACGGACGGACCATCCCCAAGCTGGGCACCATCTTTAACAGCCGGCGCTGATTGGCTGATGGCCCAACAAGGAGGGGCGAGTGTCTATAATCCGGCACCCAAGGACAGGGCACAGCTTTCTTTTGCCGCTCCTGCCGCCCACAGCCTATTCTGGGTTGCCATGGCTTATTTGCCTTTAGCCAGCATTCTTTTGGCGCCTTTTATCAATTTGTTGACCGGGGCCGTGACCAAAAATTTGCTTCAAGTCAGGAAATTTTATCTGATCGGCAAGGTCAAGGCCAGCATACCTGATTTTGACATGAAGGATATCAGCGCGGCTTATGACCTGATCGCCCAGACCATTGAAATGACTGATCAATATGGAAACCCGATTCCAAATCCCCATCAAGATCGTGTGCATGTCCTGCGAAAAGACATTCAGGGGCCCCGCTCCCTGGATATTCTTTCAGCCAACGGTTTTACGGCCTTGATCGCATTGCTCAAAAACATCCAAGCCAAGGACCCCACGGTCATCAACGATGATCAAATCAAGGCCATCATCAACAAATGGTCACAAATTTTTTATGAAGAATTTGAAAAACAGGCCACTTATTGGAAAACGCGGGGATCAATATTAAAAAGCCTCAGAAGGATCATAGGCATAAGATTCCGCAATAATGAAGAGGATACCTACACCAATCCCCGCTACCATCCCATGACCCTGATCAATCTTTACATGTGGGATGAAGTCAAAAGAATCAGGCAGGCCGAGGCTGATAAGCAGGGAGTCAAAGAACAAGTCGGGCGATCGCTCGAAATTCTAAACAATGAAGGCCAATTTAGAACCTGGGCCCAGACCAAGGCCAAGGAAGCCCGCCATCCTTTATTGATCGGGGCCGCCAGAAACTTATTTTTAGTGTATTGGATATTCATCGCGGCGGCATTCGGACGTGCGGAAATAACCCATATTCAATCGATGATTCATGATCATTTGTATAATAATGTGCTGTTTTCCTATATCCATCAGTTCGCAGGATCATCGACCTGGGGCCTGCTGGCTGCAGGCATTGGCTTGATAATGATGGTTTATATGGTCCCTGAAACAAAAAACCCGGTCCTCTCACCCATAGCAAAATGGACAAGGGGCCTTTTGGCCTTGGGAGGGCTTGGGCTCGGGGCATCCTGGCTGATGGGTTTTATCGGAGATTATCAAATTAATTTTCTCCTCCCGGAATCCTTATCTATTTCCACAGGAAGCCAGGTGATCGTCCATACGCTCATGCAGCAAGTTGTACAAAATACCGGCTTATTGTGCGCGGGGGCCGCTGCTTTAACAGCCTCATGGATCCTGGATTTTATCCAGGGCGCCAAGGGATATATGCGCTGGCTGCGCAGGGCCTTTGGCGGCGTGGGGGCAGGCCTTATAGCCTATGTACTGGCCGCCGGGCTCAACGTAGGTGGTGATGCATCCACGGCCTTGGTCATGTATTCAACCATCTTAGCATTTGCTGTGGAAGGTTTGTCACGTTTATATACATCACATTCAATCATGGCAACAAGCATAAGATACTACTACGCGCCCCAGTATTATTTTGAGGGTGTTCGAGCATTCACCATGAACTTTCTTGTTAAGGCCATTTATTTTGTAACATCTATTGTTACAATTTTAAGTATTTTCCCAATGATCGAACTCAAACTCTCCGTTGGAGATCCTGTATCCTGGATGCAGTTGACAGGGGGATATATCCAACTGATCATGACCTTGATTCTCAGCCATTATTCCATCTTGATCATGGTATTTACGGCTATAGCCGCCACATCTACAACTTTAATAAAATACATTGAGAACCATATTGGTAAATTCTTTATCAGCAAAAAATCCACGGACAAAGAAATCCCGCCTACGGTCATCAAGGCCATTGTTTATGAAAACACCTTGCCGCCCAATCCCGAGGCTTTAACAGAACTTTGGTCAACCCTCATTAAAAGCTATCCCGATGCAGCAAAAAATCTTTTCGATTATATCCATATCCGTTTAGGCGGCAACAACGGCCCCATACGCCATGTCGAAGATCTGAAAAATACCGTAATCATTAATCAACTGCTGACAGATTTGGCTGATTATGAACAAACAGCTATATGTCCTACCACCGGCATGCCGCTGATATTGGCGGTAAGACAGGACGATATCCGTTCCAATAACGCTATTGAACAAAACAAACTTAGAGCTGCCTTTTACATACGAGAATATATAAGTTTGCGCACCGGCTCCAATGGGACAACTCAGGAATTGTTCATATTCCTGGCCTCCCTGGCTGCCCAATGGGGCGAACGCGGCAAAAATGTTCAGCTTCTTATCATCAGCAATAATATTAAAAGCCATTTTGAAGCTGATGGCCGGCCGAGCAGGGAATATCAATTAAAACACCGTTTGGTTTATTTATGGGATAGCTTGACCCACCGCAGCCAGGCGCCGGTTGTTTCCCAAGTTGTTCTAAACGATACGCCTTTGACGAGTAAAATAGGTTCAGAAACCTACAGTATCAAGGATATAGATCCCAAGGTCAACGCTGAAATCACCCTTGACCGGCAGGTGGTGTCCCATTATGCCGACATAATAGCCTCGGTCCTCGGCCAATTTGCAAGAAATTCCAATAAAAAAGGAAGTGAATATTTAGTGGGGACAGCTGCAGTGCGAGGGGTCACGGCAAGCTCCCGTTTGCAAGGAGCGGCTGTCAGTATCGCTGAGGCGACGGAAACTTCATTCGGCCATTTTGTGGTCGGGACCGAAGCCAAAACCAAGGGCGGATGGGGAGCATACGGCTGGGCCGGAGCGCAGGCTTATGACTACAATCATTCCATCATAGAATTTATGAAGCAAGGGCTTCGCCGGGAGCCCGTCAGCCCTTATCAAATGGACCTTATCAGCGAGGACATTGCCAGGGCCTTTGCCATTGCCGTTAATGCCATGAACCGCATGCTCAAACCCGTATTCGCCTCTGCTGAAATTTTCGCGAAAAAAATGAGGGAAAGAACCATCGGCCAGCTTTGGGGATCCTGGATCCGCTGGGACACGGGCTGGGTCCAGCTCTGTTGGAATTTGACCATGCAGCAGCATTTTCTATTAGGCAATGTTCCCTTATCCAATAAAGAATACCGCGTAGGATTAGCCGGCCTGTTTTCTCTCGCATTCTTGGCCTATATTTATGTTTTTACCGTACCCCTTGGTATTTTATACGGCGTGACATTTTTTGTCGGTATCAGCATGGTGTTCTATCTTTGGGGCACAGGACAACAAATGATCACCATTGTCGGCTCCCTGCTCATGCGGATCCGAAACCAGGGTATTCTCTCCGGACTGGGACAATGGCTCCGTGACCGGCCCAGGGATGTGCAATCCGTAGGAGGCACTCAATTTTTCATTCATGCCTTTGGCGCTTTGCGCGCCTTTACCTTGGGCGTAAGCCCTGTATTTACCTTAATGCCCAATGCCTCTCCCCGTGAGGAAAGCCATAGGCCCTTGTGGGGTTTTGTATTTAATAAAGAGCGCGGGAAGTGGGTCAGGGCCCCCAATGTTAAATTTGATCAAACCTATCTCGTGAATTTAGTGTCCGGGGCCTTGGGCGTCATCGCCTATCTGTTCTCGTTGTCCCATTTGGACCTTTTAAACGTGGTGCTGGTCTATTTCCTTTATCTTTTGATGAACTCCGGCCTGATGTCCAGCTTCCTTTATCATGAAAAAATCGGAGAGCACGTGCATCCTATTACCGAAATGACCACCAAGATCATTGCCCATACTTTAACAGCCTTGTCCGTAGGAGGGATCATCGTTGGAATGAACTATGACGGCCAATGGGCCTGGGCTGTCCTGGGAAGCGTGTTGTTCTTTCTCATCAGCACGGCAACAGTCCTTGTTCACGGCACTCCCAAGATGGCCAGGTCAACCAGTGTCACGGCTAATAAAGCCAGACGTATTCTTTCGGAAATGTCACGGACCGCCTGGCTTTCCTTCTTTTTACAATTGCCATTGGTCGTTGTCAAAATTGCCGGTGTGCTTTATATGGAAATCGGGACAAGGACCGCAGTCGTGTCCCTGCCTGATTTAACGGATATCAGCTTAAAAATACTTGGGGCAGCGGGCCTTATCATTGGCGTGGGCATTATCAATGATTTAATCAAGCGGCGATCAGCCAATAATGACCAGTTACCTCGATTAATTCGAGAATATAATAGAGCCAGGCCGGGTTTAAGCCTGAGTAAACAGGAAGCCGTGGAGGACAAATTAAAGGAATTCCGTCATGATATTGGAGATAAATATTGGCTGAAAGCCAAGGCAACAAAAAGGGAGATCAGGCGTCTGTTGGCTTCAGACAGGGCCATGAACACGACGCCATCCAACCGGCTCAAACATTCAGGCGGTATTGACCTCGCCCAGACGCAAGTGGAGGTGCAGGGCAACGGCGCCTTGATCCAGTCAACCTTTGATGATCCCGCAATGTTGCGTTTGTTGTTGAACTCGGACGGGCTTACCCCTATAATTAACGACATCAAGGTGATGACGCCGGCCATGGTCGATCGCTTTGTGGGGGCGAATTAGGCCCGATTACGGAGGCAGGTATGAACCTTAAGCTGACCAAAATAGGCACCAAATCCTTTATCATGATCTTTGCCACCATCAATGTGGCTGCCGGCTTGATTTTGGGCGCCATCGTGACCATTGTGTCCGTCCTGGCGCCGGAAGAGCAGGGTGCCGGCCCTGTCGGCCCATGGGCCATTTTGATTTTTCCCATTCTTAACGGAATTTTAGGCGCAGTCACCGGCCTCTTTCTGACCTGGATGTTTAATGTCCTGGCCAAACGCTTCGGCGGCCTGGAACTGGAATTCGAAAACGCCGAATAAAACCATCACATAAGCAGTATGGACTTTACAGACATCAAGATCATCGGGCCCAACAAAAACAAGATCAGATTTTCTGAAAATGTCCCGGTGATCAGCTTTCAGCTTTCCATGCATCCCAACCAGACCTGGGTCAAAATTTATGACCGCGTCTGCCGCAGTAATGTCCATTCCAAAAAGCCCAGGGCCACCGTGACCGGAGACTACATTGAATTCCTTTACGCCGGCCAAAACAGCGAACTGCAGTTTGTCCTGGACCTCATCTGCAAGGACATCAACGAAACCAACACCGAGTACAAAAACATCCTTCTGGCCCAGGAACAGCAGGAACTTGACCAGCGGCGCAAGAAGGAAATGATGGAACAGGACATCCGCAACACCTTAGACGGGCTGAAATACAATTGAGACCAAGCTATCATATCGCCGCTTCCGCCGG
Organism: uncultured Planctomycetales bacterium; assembly: GCA_964483785.1. GTDB lineage: Bacteria > Omnitrophota > Gorgyraeia > Zapsychrales > Fredricksoniimonadaceae > JABDGZ01. The sequence goes on along the minus strand of CAZACW010000003.1, from coordinate 16,595 downwards.
CGTTTCCGTCGGCGTTCACCTGACCATGCATTCCTGGCCTGCGGCCATGGGTTGTTTTGTAAGCGGGGTCTTGATCGATCTTGACCATTATCTGGAATATTATATATTCCGCAAAAAATTCCCCTGGGATTACAAGGACTTGGTCAGATTTTGTTTCGATGTTAGGGTCAAACAATCCTTTCTTGTCCTGCATGCCTACGAATTACTTTTCCTTTTTTGGTTTTTCATTTATTTTTTCGGGCTGGGCAAGGTGTGGACAGGCATCGCCATCGGGCTGACAGCGCACCTGGCGCTTGACCAATTTACCAATCCCATCAAACCGCTTTGTTATTTTCTTATTTACCGCATGAACCACCAGTTTTTGAAGGCCAAAATTTTTTCCGAACAATATTACCATCACAGCAAAAAATTTGAGGAATTTCCATGATAAGTCTAAAGGCCTCTCAACGGATTATCCAGGCCATGGTCCTTCTTGTTTGGATGGCTGGAACGTGCCTGCGGGCAGAGGCTTCAAACAAAGCACATAACCTGATCCTGTTTGTGCCCGACGGCCTGCGGGCCATGATGGTCAACCCCGAAAACGCTCCGGCCATGGACCAATTGCGGCATGAAGGCGTTTTTTTCAGCAACAGCCATTCCTTGTTTCCCACCTTTACCATGCCCAATGCCTCGGCCTTTGCCACCGGCCATTATCTGGGGGACACCGGTGTCTTCAGCAATTATGTATACGAAGGCTATCCTGTGCCTGGGGCCGGAGGCTCCTTGACCCCGTTTTTGGAAAACGATCCTGTGCTGGGGGACATCGACGATCATTTTGCCGGGGATTATATCGACATTGAAACCATCTTAAAAGCCGCGCGCCAAGCCGGATTCGACACAGCCTCCATCGGCAAATTAGGGCCGGTCCTGGTCTTTGACCATACCGGACGTTCCGGAGACAAAACCATTATCGTTGATGATGCCACCGGCCAGACAGGGGGGATACCCTTGGCCCCTTGGCTTCAACAGCAAATGCAGGCCGCAAACCTTCCCTTGACAGCACCGACTCGCGGGGCCAACGGCAAGCCGGGAAACGCCGCAACACCAGGCACCCTGACTTCCAACAGCGAACAACAGCAGTATTTCGTGGACATTTTTAACAAGATCATCCTGCCCAAATTTAAAAAAGACGGCAAGCCCTTTGTGGCGGTGGTCTGGTCCCGTGACCCGGACGGCACCCAGCATTATCACAGCAACGACCTGCCACAACTTGTCCCGGGCATCAACGGCCCGACCTACCCGGCCACTACCCAAAACCGAGACCATTA
>CAZACW010000003.1:0-15278 GCA_964483785.1 uncultured Planctomycetales bacterium | reverse complement strand
CATCCCTGGCCGCGATCAAGAACGCGGACCATGATTTACAGCAAATCTGGGATACCCTCAAGGCCCTGGGCCTGGAGGCTTCAACGGACATCATTGTGACCGCAGACCATGGTTTCTCGACGATCTCCAAACAAAGTACAACCAGTCCCGCGGCCAAGGCGCATTATCCGGATGTGCCGGACGGATTTTTGCCGCCGGGCTTTCTGGCCAAGGACTTAAGTTTGTCTCTGCAGTTGAAATTGTGGGACCCGGACCAAAAGAATGTACCCATTGCCGCAGATGCCCATTCCAAATTTGCCAATGGCTTGTTGGGCGATGATCCGCAAAAACCATTGGTGATTGTTGCGGGCAACGGAGGGTCTGATTTGATTTATCTGCCCCCCACAACCAGCAAGGCAAAAGCCAAAGACATGGCCGATCAAATCGTCAAATTCTTGCTGACCCAAGATTATACCAACGGCTTGTTTGTGGATGCGCGCCTGGGCCGGATTCCCGGCACTCTTTCCCTTAAAGATATTAACCTGGAAGGTTCCGCCATCACGCCGTTTCCAGCCATTGTCATTAATTTTAAATCATTTTCCAGCGGCTGTGCGATCCCCACCAATTGCATGGTGGAAGTGGCGGATACGTCCTTACAGCAAGGGCAGGGGATGCACGGCAGTTTCAGCAGGGGGGACACCTTTAATTTCTCAGCCGCGCTTGGCCCGGACTTTAAAAAACAATATGTTGATGATGATCCAACAAGCAATGCGGACATTGGCATGACCATCGCTAAAATCCTAAACCTGAAAATTCCCAGGCATGGGAATTTAATAGGCAGGGTCATTACAGAAGCCATGCCTGATGGAACAATGCCCTGGGCTATAAAATCCTTTTTACAATCTTCACCTGGCACAAATAATAGCTGCACTAAGATTGATTATCAAAAGTTAGGCCCAACCCTGTATTTTGACTCTGCAGAACTTCTCTCTGATTGTTCTAACTATAACTCATAATTAGAGTTACATAAATTTGTCATTATCTAAATTATATGGCATACTTTAGATATGCGTCCGTTTATTGCACTACTTATCATTTGCCTTATCCGCACCAATATAGACCTGCCTGCCAACGCAGAGGGTCTATCCTTGCCTGCCATGCCCCAGCCTGGGGTGATGGTGCATTTAAGCCCGGCCTTCAGCCCAGCAGTGCTTAAAGGCATTGTCATTCATCCTGAAAACGCCTTTAAATTCGATTTTGTCATAGATAAAGGAGAACGGCCGCAAGCTGAGCTTGAAAAAAAGCAGGAATACACCAAATTAATCAAATATTTCATGGCTTCCCTGGCTGTGCCGGATGAAGACCAGTGGGTCAACTTAAGCCCGTATGAAAAAGGCCGTATTATCAAGGATGATTTCGGCAAAACGGAAATGGGCCGGGACCTTTTGGCGCAGGATTATCTGCTCAAGCAAATCACCGCTTCCTTGATTTATCCCCAGGACAAATTAGGACAAAAATTTTGGAACACGGTGTACAGCCGGGCCTATCAAAAATTCGGCACCACCAATGTCCCGGTCAATACCTTTAACAAGGTCTGGATCCTTCCGGACAGGGCTGATATTTATGAAAAAGGGAATGTCGCCTATCTTTATGACAGCCATTTGAAGGTCATGCTGGAAGAAGATTACATGTCCTTGCAAAAACACCAGGCCGCAACCGCGCATTCTCTGGGATCACAGATCGTACGGGAAATCATCCTTCCGCAGCTGGAAAAAGAAGTCAATCAAGGCAAAAATTTCGCGCCGTTAAGGCAGGTGTACAGCGGCATGATCCTGGCAGCCTGGTTCAAGCGCTCTTTAAGGCAATCGCTGTTGGCCCAGGTCTATTCCAATCAGGACAAACTCAAAGGCATCGAGCAAAATCCAAAAGCCAATGAGCTGATTTACCAGCAATACCTTAAAGCCTACAAAAAAGGCGTGTTTAATTTTATCCAGGATGAGACAGACCGCTACACCCATGAGATGATCCCGCGCAAGTATTTCTCCGGCGGGGCCAGTCATTTTGCCGTGAAAACCGATCGTGACGGCCGTATATTAAGAGACCATGGCCTTGCGGTCTTGGATGGCTTGAATATCCACCATAACCCTGCCATGGCTGTGGCTGGCAGCGTGGGAACAGGGCGCAGATTCGACCTTGCTACTGCTGATTTTCGCACAGAGAATTCGCGGCCGGCCGCCAATTCAAATCCCCAGGACAGGGCCATGACCATCACGACGCTGCAGGTTTTAGGCAGTCTTGCTGCCGTAACAAGTTTGATCACTTTTGGTTTGGTACTTCGGTCGAATTTCAGTAAATTAAAGAATGATTTTAAAATCAGTAATCTGAAGCTTAATTTGTCCCCTGTGTCAGCTTTTCACGGAGGAAGCAAGTTTTTCTTAAATCGGCCCGATGGCATGAGCCAAGAGGATTGGATAAAGATGAGAAGTAGTTTAATATTTTTTTTACATTCAAATGGCATAGGCGCTAATATGGATTTAAAGGCGAATGGAGTTATCATAACCAGCCCCTTGCCTGCTGATCGAATGCAGGACTTACTGGATCAAATCAAGGTCGATTTTGCCATGAGGGCGCATGATCTGCAGGTGGACATTAACAAAGATTATGCCGAGATCGCCCTACCTTCTGGCACATCAAGAACGAGATCGGAGGGAATAGCCCAATTTTTAAAGGATTACTGGAGGGCCCTTTATGGAGGCAATGTGGCCTTGAATCTCACAGCAGAAGGCAAAATCCGGCTAAGGATTGCGAACAATCTCACAAGGGTCAAGACCTTCGTTATTTTAGCTGATTTTATGATTATAGCCGGGGGAATATTGTTTGATTATCTTTTTTTTCATCAACCAGAATTAAGCACCCTTCACGGCCAGGCATTTTTCGATGTGATGCACCGCCAAACGATTTATGCCACTTTAGGATTTCCGGCGCCCATGTATCTTCTCCTATTTACAATATTTGGCTGGTCCATGTATGATCAAGCCGCTTATCCTTCCCGGAATTTTATGGAAAAATATTTAACATTTAAGAATAAACTTGCCGACATCTTCAGCAGAGGGACCCCCTATTTGAGCGATCAAATGTGGAACGATATTTCAAAAGAATTCAACAAAGACCGCAATTTTTATCAATTTTTGAAAATGGACAAAGAAATCACAGACAGTTTTGTCAAATTTATCTGGGGAAGGGCCACGGATCAGCAAAAAAGAGGTGTTTTGAGCAAAGATAAAAATCAACGCACCACATTTGAAAACCACATGTTAAAGGTCAATCAAAACAAGGCCATGAACAGCGACTTAGGCGGTATCGATTTAAACGCCAAACATTTGAATTTAAACGTCAGCCGCAGCGGCCAAGGCATCCATGTCCCGGTCAATCCTCAAAATATCAACAAGATCCGTATTGCAGGGCTTTGGCCCGAGATTGTAGGCATCAAATCCCTGGCCAACAGCGCTGTCCTGGCCCAATTACTGTCTTAAATTTTCAATCCCGCCCGAAATACCTTGCAGGTTCAAAAAAAATACAGTAATCTTTTCTATAATGAAAAAAATATTCTGCATCGTTATTTCGGCCCTCATCGCTTATTGCGCCCTGGTTTTTTTAAGCAAACCGGTCCTCAAATCCCTGCTTAAACATAAAATAGAACATTCCATTGCCGGCAGCAAGGTCTCCGGCACCAAGATCAAACTCCATTACAGCCCCTGGTCCCTGCTTTTGCTGAAGGCTTCGGCGGACATTGCCATTGATACCTGGCAGCAGGACAAGATAAAAGCCAAAAATATCAAGGCCCATGTCAGCTGGAAAGGAGGGAATCTGTATTTGGACTCCTTGACCGGAGGCATCTTTAATGGCGCTTTTCAGGGGCAGGGGAGGGGACAATGGGCGCCTGCCTTCAAGTATGATCTTGGGCTTATCTTTTATAACTTAGACCTGGCCCGCTTTGTCCAGGATTTTGAACTGGATAAAAGGTTCCTGCTGGTCGGTTTCTTAAACGGCAAATTACTGCTCAACGGCACGGACAATGCAATCCACATCTTAAACGGCGAATTTTTCGCCCCTGTCAGCGGCGGTGATTTAAAAATCATGGACACCCAATTCTTGGAAAATATGGCGGCCGGCTCCAAATTACCGGCCAATGTAGTTGTGGATAGTTTCAAAAACTACCACTATAATAAGGGATTGGTGGAGATGTTTCTCAACCGCAATGATCTTGATTTTAATGTGTCCTTGGAAGGTGCGGGAGGACAGCGCAATCTGAAGGTCATCGTGCACGATTTTCATTTCAATGAACAAGAGGAGGCCAAACTATGAAAGATATCTGCATTTTTGTCGTCAGCACCTTGGCTGTGATCGGCTGTGCCAGGGTCAGCATGGTAGCGCCCAAGGAAGCCATCAAGCTGGATGTCAACATGCGCCTGGATGTGTATCAGCATGTGGCCAAGGACGTGGATAATATCGAAGACATGGTTTCCGGACCGTCGAAAAAGGCTGCGCCCTCCAATAAACAGAGTTTCCTGGATGTGTTTATCGATAAAGCTTTTGCGGATGACGGATTGGGCCCTGACGTTCAAGCCGCGATCAACAGCAGAAAGGACAGGCGTCCCAAATTGATGGATTTGGAAGCCAAGGGACAGATCGGAGAAAATATTTCCGGTTTGGTCGAACTCAAATCCGGCGGCGCAGGGGATTTGATCCAAGCGGAGAACAATGACCGCATGGCCATTTACAAGGCCGTGGCTGAGAAAAACGGCACCTCGATAATAGATGTGGAAAAAGTGTATGCCCAAAGGCTGCAGGGGGACGCGCCTTCCGGCACGCCCATTGAAACCGCCAATGGCTGGAGCATAAAATCTTAATTAAGGATGGGACTTAACACCATGGATACACAGCCTCCCGCGCAACCCGTATCTAAAATACCTACATTAAAGAGGTATTTCTTGTTGATGCTGATAGCCGGCACAATTTTCAACGGTATGGTCACCGTCTTTCTACATTATCTTGGTGAATCTAAACTGTCTTATGTTGATTTTATTTTCAAATTGGGCCCGCTGTATGCCTTAATCTATGGCATCTGTTTGGCGGCAGGATTATTCATGTATTGGTTCATGAAAAACACGGGATATTGATGGATGGCCAAGAAAGTTTCTTTGTCTTTAGACCATAAAAATTTGGTCCGGCGCTACTTGTTATGGGCCTTTAAAACCACCAAGGAGGGCTTTGAGCGCATTGAGCGCAAGACCACCCAATTGTCCGTCGATGAATTTCTGTTAAAAGAGTTAAAACGCAGCCCTCAAACGCCGAAGCAGTCCATCGAAGAATTTGAGACTTATATTAGGCATAAACGCGCGGATGAATTAAAATTAAAGTATCAGGAAGGGGAAGGCAGGGGTTTTCATCCGCAGTATCTCTACCTGAAAGAGCGTCTGGCAGCCATCGAAAAGGCGGTCATTCATTTTCTTGGCGCCAAAGAATTACGTGTCTTGCGCGCCCAGTACGAAAAGGAATTCACGGACCGTATCTTGCAGGCCCGGGAACATGCTTAATATAAGGAATACATGACGAAAAAAATCCTATTGGTGGATGATGATACCGCGGAGCATCTCGTAGTCGTGCCGATTTTAAGCAAGGCCGGGTATATTGTCATATCCGCCAAAAACGGCGAGCAGGGGCTGGACCTGGCCCTGAAAGAACGGCCGGATTTGATCCTTTTGGATGTGATTTTGCCCGGGATCAAGGGCAGGGAATTGTGCCAAAAAATCAAAAGTTACGAGGTCACCAAGGACATTCCTGTCATTTTTCTGACAGTCAAAAGTTCGGAAGATGATATCAAGGCTGAGATGAAATCCGGCGGGGTGGCCCATATCACCAAGCCGGTGAATCCGGCTGATTTACTGAAGACCATAGGCGGCCTCATCGGCTCATAGCGCCTTTTTTATATGGTAGAAAAATTCTTTACCCCCAGGGAAGCCAATCAGCTTCTGCCGCGCATCAAGATCATCGTTAAAGATATTTTGGCCAAGGCCCAGGAACTGCGCCAGTTGATGTCCACGCCCATCGTGGATGACTCAAGCCAAAAGCGTTTGATGGCCCTGGACCATGATATCAAACAGCTGATGGGCGCCTTGGAAGATGCAGGCTGTCTTTATAAGGACTGGAATTTTGAAATCGGCCTGGTTGATTTTCCAGCCATCATCCACGGTCAGGAAGCCCTGCTGTGCTGGCGTTCGGATGAGCCGCAGGTGGGCTGGTTTCACGGCTATGAAGACGGCTATGCCGGACGCCAGCCCATCACCAAACAATTGATTTTTTCCTAAAGGAGGAACTCCATTATGGCTGCCAATACCGTCCGCCTTCACCGCGTCTTAAGATGCTCCCCAGAGAAAATATACAAGGCCTTTCTAAATCCAGAGGCCCTGGCCAAATGGCTGCCGCCGCATGGTTTCACCTGCAAGATCCATTATCTGGAGGCCAAGGTAGGGGGGAGCTTTAAAATGTCCTTTACTAATTTTACCAGCGGCCAGGCCCATGCTTTTGGAGGGACTTATAAGGAACTGGTCCCCAATCAGCGCATCCGTTATTCGGACAAATTCGATGATCCGAACTTGCCGGGGGAAATGATATCCACCATCACGCTAAGCAAGGTTTCCTGCGGTACGGAAATAAACATTGTTCAGGAAGGCATACCCGCGGCCATCCCTGTGGAAATGTGCTATTTAGGCTGGCAGGATTCCCTGGAGCTTTTGACCAAACTCGTTGAACCGGAAATCCCGGGCTAAGCCTGGGATGTTTTATAGAAAGGGTCCTTGTCATGAAAAAACCGTCTGATCATGATGCCAAGATGATCAATCTTATAAGCCGATTGCAGGAGCAGATCAGCTCCTTAGACAAAAAGGTGGACATTTTAATGGGCAGAATGATGGCAACTCCTGCCTTGATGTCCAATATTCAAAAATCACCTCAGCTTAAAGAGAAGGTCCAGTTTAAGATCATTTGCGCGGACTGCGGCAAGGAATCGACCCTGCATTTTAAGCCCAACAATGACAGGCCGGTCTATTGTAAGGAATGCTATGCCTTAAGAAAAAGGGGGGCTGCTTCAGGCCATGCCGGGCCGATCAAGGCAGAACAGGGTTATCCGAACATCGCTCCTGCCTTAAGCCCGCTTAAAACGCCGGTTAAGGCATCGCCGGCCAAAGCAAAAAAGAAAACAATCGCCCGAAAGACAGCGCCTAAAAGAAAGCCAGTGACCAAAAAGAAAAAATAAACCATCACAACCCCCGGGGTTGTGATGGTTTTTCGTATGAAAAATCGATGGATTATCAGCATTGTTCTCTTTTTTGGGTTGACCGCTAATTCATGGGCCAAGGTAAAGACCGAATATTACGGGGACGGTACCATTTTATCTACCCAAATCTATTATGCCAACGGCACCCCCAAAGGCCCCAACAAGTTTTATTGGCCCAATGGGAAGCTTAGGATGGAAACGTTTTTTAAGAAGGGCGAGCTGATTAAAACCCTGCGCTGGACAGATGACGGCCAGCGATGTGGTTAAAAGCCTCTATGCCTGCCACAAAAAGCTTGCGCTAAACCCTAAAAAGCAGTAATTTAAAAAAAAATATCCAAGAGGTTAAACATGGGAATAACCAAGGTAACAGTTAATGTATCCAATTTGGCAAAATCAAAGAGGGGATATTCCTCCTCATTTCTTGTTGATACCGGCGCTATAGATTGCATGGCTCCTGCCAGCCAGCTAAAAAAAACGGGGATAAAAGTCGAAGGAAAAGAAGTGCACGAGTTAGCCAATGGACAACCCGTAGAATACCGCTACGGGTTTGCCAGGATATCGTTTATGGGTGCTGAAACTGTCAGTCAAATCATATTTGGCCCGGAAGACGCCGAGCCCATTTTAGGTGTTGTGGCATTAGAGAATGTGGGTATTGCCGTTGATCCTGTATCATGGTCATTAAAGAAAATGACAGCGAAGTCTTTAAAATAAGGAAAATCCAATGGGTGAAGGAGCTGATTAACTGTAGCATTATATAAAAATGGAGAAAATCCTGCACCTTTTAAGCCTTTTTAATAACTTCCTATAATATATCTTATGTTAAGTTGTTGTATATGAAAATGAGCCCAAGATACTTCTGGGCTCATTGTACTGCTTTGTATCTATCTTTACCTGACTTCCAACTTCCCTGCCATGGTCTTAATGCGTAAAATTCATGCCTGCTGAGGCATTGTTGCCTGCGGCATCGTAAGCTTTAGCCAACAGCGTATGCTGCCCTTTGGTTAAAGACTTACCGCTGATGGTATATGTATACGGCGATGTGCTATCCGTAGCTTTCATGGTCCCATCAAGATAAAACTCTACTTTCGCCACCTTGACATTGTCAGAGGCCGCGGCTGTAAAGGTTACTTTGTTATTACCTACGATCGATGGCCCTGAAATGCTTACGCTAGGCGGTATAACGTCTGTAAAAATAACATCTGTCGCCGTTTGCGAAGCCGTATGAATGGGTAATGACGGATCTGCGGCCTGGGCCGTCAGCACATAGCTGCCGTCCGCTGCACTGGAAGCAGACGTAACACTCCAGCTGCTGCTTGCGCTTGCCCCTGAAGCCAGGGTCAGCAATGCAGGAGAAAATGAGTCGCTCCAGCCGCTGGGTAAAGCAGACGACAAATTAAAGGTAGATGTCGTTGAACAGTATGCATCGCTATTTTTGACTGTCACCGTATAGACAGCGGCATGGCCGGCTGAAGTCGTCTGAGTTGAGGGAGACAGGGTCACGGCTGGGGCCAAAGGCGTGCAAGGCGGCCCGCTCCATGCAATGGAAATAGTTGCACTATAATCAGTGTGGCTTAATTGAGTAACCGTAACACCATTGGCCGTGTCAGTGTAGTTTTCACCATCAGCCAGGCTGGCCATAAGATAGGTGTGGTCCCAGGAAATTTGGTCCCAACGATGGACGCTCGTTCTATAGGTGTATCCCGGTAAAAGAGTAAGCGCATCCACCGTCCCCCCTGCCGGCACGCGGTAACCAAAATAATAAAAATCACCGGTGTCAGGTTTTGGGATTTTTACGGCCTGAACGCTTGTCCCATCCGTAGTCTCATCGGCATAGACCGTATATGTAAACGTGCCGTGGGCTGTGGGCGCTAAAACGCGGCCCGAAGGGATCCAGCCCATGGCCACTTTGTGCGGCGCATTCTGGTGCACTGTCCCGTAATTGGGCAAATACCATGAATTGCCCATCACGTCAGAAGTATCGCCATATTCATCGGTCAGCGTAGAGGCATGGTGCATGCCGAGATTATGCCCAATCTCATGGCCAAAGAGACCACTGACGTTGCCATTATTGTAATCCCCATAGAGGATCCAGGCCTGGCTTGGGTTCCCCCCTATTGTTCCAACACCCCCGTACTGAGAGCTGCAGCCGTTAGGATAGGGAAATACATAAATCCTGCGCGTGTAATTGCCTAAATTGACCCCGGCGCTTGTTGCCTGGGTTTCCAAGGCCGATGACCATGAGGTCATGCTGGTGCAGCTTGCCGTGCTTGCGTAAGGAATGTTATAAGGACCAAAGACATCCCCCGCGAAGGATACATTGCTGAAAGAATCTTCAGAATAATATGCATTGATGGAGGCAGGATTCGTAAACATCAGTCCATTGACTGAAGCTGCGCTGACCTTAAAATTGACATCGGTGAGATTGGCGATCAAAACCACGGTCCGCTGGGTCCCGCTGACAAGAGGCAAAGCCGCTGCAAGGACGGTAACGCCGCTGCTTACCGTAGACCCCGAAGGCGTTCTGCCATCCGCGATGAAAATATTGTCCTTTCCGTTATTCTCGGAAATCTTAGTCCCATTGACTTGCACCACTGAATCGCTTAATAAGGAAGGCGGGTTTTGGCCAAAATACAACCGGTTGTTCAGCGAAATTTTTCCATTGGGATTAACCAATGAATACGTGGTAGGAATAGCAGGCCCTCCTGGAATGGGAGTACCGGCCGTGACGCGCAAAGCGCCCTGGGCCTGCACCTGCACTTCCAACAAGTCTCGAATTTCATCGGGAAGCTGCATGACCAGGTCAGGCGGAAGAAGATAGGCCTCCACATGTGCGGGGTCATTTTCTATTTTCGCCAACAACATGGCTTTTCGCTGGTCAATGACCGTGCGGATCTTATCCATTAAAACCGGTTTGTCCTGGGCTGCGGCCTTCATATAGACCTTGCATTTGGCCAGAAGATCATTCGTAATCAAAATAAGGTCATTAGGGCCTGTGTGGTCTGCCCTTGCGGGGGAAATAAAAAAGGTGAAAACCAATAATAATGCGACCAAGGAAGCGGACAATATATTAAACCCTTTCATAAGTGGTATCCTTTCTTAATTAAAAAACCTATGTTCTATTCAACACAAAGCACATAGGTTGTTGAGATATTACGTGGCAACTGGCTGCCGATTCCCGGCTTGGCCGGGGTCAGGCCCTATAGCTTTGTGTCCCATCCTTTCGGATGGTTTACCTTTTTACACCTTCACCTAGTGCAAGTATAACATGCCGTTTTTATAAAAACCAAGGCACGGTCTTTAGCCTGAAATGCCCAAAAACGCCCCAAGCCTTACACCCTCATCAATCCTGGCTATCACCGGCACAAATCCTTGCGCCTTTTGAAGCTTTTGCATCATCGCAGGGTCAATATGGAAGCTGATTGTCTTTCCATTATTCTGTATTTGCGGATTCTTTACAGAAGTTAAATCGATACCACCTGTTTTATCGGATGCAATTTGGGCCCGATTGGATCCAGACATCAGCTCATCTGCGCGGGTTTTACTTAGCTTCAGGACTTGAAGAACGGCATTAAATGCCTTTAAATCTTTAGGCGGTCTTCTCGCATTTTCCCAATCGTAATATAAGCCATAAAACTTGGCTTCATCAATCCGGTCATTTGCATCAAGCGTTTTATTGGCCAAAGCGACAACTTCTGAAGGCTCCAACATCAATTGATACCTGCCATAAGCCAAAAACGAACCAACGGTATTTTGATCAAGAGAAATGCCCCGATCAAGCATCAACTGATCGCGCAATTGAGCTTCTTGCTGATTTGTCATGCCGAAAATCCTGAATATTTTGGCCAGGGTCTTCAAATCAGGCCGGTATTCGCCAGAATAATACCTGTCCAAATTTGACAACCTGATTTGCTCACCATTCCTTGAATAAATATAATTTTTATAATCAATGTTTCTATCGGTTTGCATCCTCTCGGCAATGTAAGCCCTCAATCGCCAGCCAAATTTCTTACCGGAAGCTGGTTCAGGAGGCATAATTTTTCTTTTTTCAGCAATGACTTCAAGTCCTCTTGTTTGATTTAAATCTCTTCGCTGGATGGCCAATTCTCTTAACCTCACAGCTTCAGCAGCTTGGGAAGGTTCCATTTGGGAGACAATTTTCTCAAAAACATCATCCTTTGGCACAATTCCTTGATTTTCAATACTTTGATATATACTTACAGTCACTCCCAGAGATTCCGCCATCTTTTCTACTGTAATTAACCGAGACAATCTCCAGTCTTTTAAAAATGTCCTAAGCGATTCGGGTTTTAATGAATTGGCGATCCGCGCCCTACCTAATTGCTGTACAGCCCTGGACCTATTAACCAATTCCATCGCAGCCTCACGCCCCTTTTTTTTCGCTTCCCATAGTTCATAGGCCATCTCCATCTCTGTTTTCGTTAAGTTTAATTTTTTGAGCCACCGATTCAGCAAACCTTTAGGAGGAAGAACGCCACTTTCATATCTGAGAAAGCTTGTCTCCGGAAGCTCAAGCAGCATGGCCATTTTTACAGGACTGGTGAACATAGCCGCTCGTTTATATACTAAAAATTCTTCTAAAGTGCCTTTTTTAACTTTGGGGTGGTGGATTTTCACCCATGCCAACAATAAATCAGCCCTCTCTTGCCTGGTTAACATAAGGACCCTGAAAATATTCGGAAACCGTTCCAATTCAGGCAACGCATCTCCAGCCAACCAACGTTTAACATTATTATCCGTGACTTGCAGCATTTTTGCTAAAACCCCTATGGTCAAGCGCCCGTCAAACTTTGCGCGCCTTTCAATAGATAAAGCGTATAAATGCGAAAGCATATTGGCAAAAGGACGATTTCTATCACTGATGGCCTGGGTTCTCTCCCTGTTTATTTGAACCCCTGCGGCGCCATTAGTCTGAATTGGATCGGCTGAAAAATTTTGTATAAAACGGCTCATGGGCATGCGTTCGGAATTTCTGCTTAAAAGAACACCTTTGACCCTTTTGCCCATATCCATGACATAAGGACGCCCAATAACCCTTACTCTGACCGGGTTTTCTTGGCGGTGATCTAAATACCATGTTTTTCCATTGATATCACTTTCTGTCAACCTGCCCGTCTTTCTCGCCTGATGCATGAGATCTTTTAGACCTTGCATGGTCCCGCTATATTCTTGCTCAGTAGATTCTTGAAAGCTTTGTTCTGTATTTGGATTAAAATCATCCATCATGGCACGGTCAGATGAATTTATGCCTGTTGATGCCATTGCCATGCTGGCTGATCCGGACATGGCGGACAATTGCCAATGCTCTGGGACCTTCAGCATGAACAACAAATTTGAGGGTACGCTAGGGCCTTTAGGCTCCGGCACAGCATTGGTATTTTCTATCTCATAAAAACGAGGAAATACATAATAACTTCCATGAGTTAAATGTATGATCCTTTTGGGATGGGCCTGATAAAATGACGCACCAGGCAAAAATCCAATCACCTCTTTATGCCCATTCGAATAAAAATACGACGTGGCCACAGCTCTTGGTTCGGTATTAAAAAAGACCCTTCCCGTGGCTTGGGCCAATGCGTTGGCCATGGAAATGTTCGAGCCTTCCAGGACCCCACTTGCTCCTGACCTTAACAGATTGTTCAAACCGGCCTTCTGCATCACCTCCTCGTCCTCTGCTGTGTTTAAAATGCCATCGCCAATGACAACCAAGGACGCCTGGCCGTATCGCCTCCCTTCCTTCAAGGCCATCGCCAGTTCTTTGGCTGATCCTGCCTCAAAATACAGGACCTTAAAATGCCTGCTTAACTCCTCCAACCGCCTTTCACTCATATAAACGCCGGTTGGATCATGTTTAGGATAAACAACAATGGCGGTACGTTTTTTAGACCAGGGGATGAACCGGCCGTCTGTTGTTCGATGCACCATAATTTCTTCTGATAAAGCACGGCTCCAAAAAAAAGGCCTAACCACGTTAAAGGTCGATTCCCGAAGTGTTTTTAATTGCTCGGTCAATGACTCTTCTTGCGGTATTGCACTTGCCAAGTGGAAAATATAACTTGAGAAATTATCTATCCAGGAAGTATAAAACCGGTCCTCATGGATGTAGGCGATACTGTTGACCTGCGCCAAGATTTGCGTGATGAATTCCTGGGCCCCTGCGATTTTGCGCGCGGCCTTGGAATTGGACCGAAACAATGTGTGGTTTTGGACAAAAAAAGTCATGGCTGAGCTCGATCCATGGATGGCGGCAAATTCAATGTCCTGGATATAGTCAGGGTCTAAATCAGAAAATCCAGGGTGTTCTGCTATGATCAAGCCGAGGGCATAGCTTGCCGACGGTGAGCCGGCGGCCTTGGCCGCAACCAGGCCTTTGATCAAATGTCTAAACCTGCTTTCCGGACCTTCAATCATCCAATGGCCGCCCATCCAATAGCGGTGCTGGCTTTCTCCAGGGTCATAAATTGCGCCCATCATCCGCTGGGCCGGCTTATTCCCATGCATGGCCATTTTAGCCATCGCCAGGGTCGCTGGAACGAGGTGGGTAGGATACCTTTTCCCTATCGCATAAAGGCCTATGTACGAAGATACGGATTCAAAAAGCGGGATAACCTGTGAAACCAATCTTGGATCGGCTATGGATCTCTTTAAAATGCGCCAGACCTTGGTGATTTCTTCCTGCGTGGCCACATCTTTTAATATTCCATGGATCTGATTTTCGTTAATATCAATTGAGGCCAGCTCAAAAGTATCCGGGACGCTACTAAACAGATGAATAAATTTATATACGGTCTGCATTTGATGTGCATTAAACTTTTGGCTTGTCATTTTTGATTTCTGGCTCAACATGACAAATTTATTCGTCAACTGATGGACCGTCCTGCCGAGTTCTGTTTTGCGCACCAGGTATCCATTCTCGGTTAAATCATCCATTAAAGCATCGATGTCATCGAACCCATTTTCCTGGTCTTGTTGGACTTGAGCTATAAAAGCATTGGAGGACGGTTTTTCTAAAAAAGAAATTTTTTTAAGATTATCCAGCCATACATTGGTAAGCTCATGCCTTTTAAACACTCCTGCCTCGATCAATTTTAATAAAATAGCGCTTCCATGCTCTGCAGAGGTCTTAAGGATTTTTGATTTATGTATCCGTTCCCTGTCGAAGAACCATTCAACCAACTTTCCCTTAAAATCAAGCTCCTCTTCCTCCAGATCTTCCTTCAACATCAAATCATGGTTTTCCCTTAACCATGCCAAAAGTCCGGGTTCTGTATTATCAGGATTTATTAAGTAATGATATATTAAGTCTTCAAACGGACTCGACAACGGTTTCATTTTGGCCATAATAGCCCTGAAATAAATCCCTAAAACAACCATTTTCTTTTGGGTCATGACCGCCTTGTCAATCCGGTTGCTTGAAACCATGGCTTGGGAGACCTGCAAATTAAAACCTCCCGAAAAATACCTTCGCGGAATAACCTGCTTTGAGGCGGAATCTATTTCATCTTTAATATAATTAAAAACGCCTTTTTTAAAGGCCTTCAAATATTGCTGGTAAATGGCTTCTATGTCTCCCCCCTCCCTGACCCTCCCCACCAAGGGGAGGGAATTTTTATAACCCATCCCAGCTATTTTTCTTTTATTTTCATAAACTAGAGACAGGATGCTGTCTTTAATTTTTTTCTTATACCAGGCGGCGAGGATCACACTGTTATAGATCTGGCGCAATTGGGCGAAGTTCTTGTCTGTGTTGGCTTCGCGGGTGAGTTCGGGAAGGACGATTTCGCGGATGATTTGCGCGCCCAGCATATGAATATTGGAACCCCTCAAAATGGGGACAGTCCCTTGGGAAACAATGTTAACGGGACAGTCCCCATTTTGAAGGACCCCAATATCCCCGTGCTTGGCTTGCGATAAATAGTCTTCTTCTAACATCACCTTAAGCTTT
>CAZACW010000002.1:0-100979 GCA_964483785.1 uncultured Planctomycetales bacterium | reverse complement strand
CATGGATACCATCACAACCCCCGGGGTTGTGATGGTATCCTGCGTGCCTGGGGGGAAAAGCGCAGCGCCTTATCAAAAACGTATCCTTGCATGCCTTTCTCAATATGTCGAACTCACGTTATTTTACATAGATTTCTTCGATATTTTGAAAGGCGCCGCCGTTGACCGTCGGTTTTAAATTCCCGAACTTATCGCGCACCGCGAACATGTCCATGTTCAAGACCGTATACACCACCGGCAATTGCTCCGCCACGATGCGCTGGAATTCATCGTATAAAACCTTGCGTTTGTTCTCATCCAGTTCCTGGGCCCCTTGGGTAAATATCTCGTCGATGCGCTTTTCCCAGGGCGTGGCCGGCGCCTTTTGATGCGGGTCCCACAAATGCAGGCCGCCGGAGGAATGCCAGACGTTCTGGCCGAAATGCGGCTCCACCCCGCCGGTGAGGCCTATCATCACCATGTCCCAGTCAAAGGAAGACATCAATTTAGTGACTAAGGTGTTAAACTCCACGGTGATCAGGTTGACCTTCATGCCTAAATTTTCCAAATCCGATCGGATGATGGCCGCCATCTGTACCCGGCCGGCAGCCCCGGAATCTGCTGTGTAAAGATTAAAGGCCACGGCACGGCCCTGGGGGTCTTGCAATTGACGGTCCTGGTTAAGATATTTGAACCCGGCCGCTTCCAGCACGGCCCTGGCCTTGCCCGGATTATAATCATACACCTTCACGTGCGGATTGTAAAAAAATCCGCTGCTGGGGCTCATGGACGAATCCTGCGGCAGGCCGAAGCCATTATTGAGGATCTCGATGATTTTTTTCTTGTCAATGGCATAGGCAATGGCTTCTCTAAAGGCAAGATTGGAAAACCAGGACAATTTGACCGGGTCCATAAAGGGACGCTTGGTTTGAGGGTTAAGGCCCGGATTCAAATTCAGCGTCACAAAATTGCTGTTATAATCCGCGCCAGCTTCGTAAATATGAAAATGCTTGGGGCCCTCCAGGGGCTTGAGCAGCGGATAATCACTGCCGGCCACGGGGGTTGAATCCAGTTCTCCGTCTATGAATTTCAGCAATTGGGCCTGCGGGTCAGGGATGATCAAGTACACGATCTTGGCAAGATAAGGCAGGGTCTCTCCGCCGGGAGATTTTTTCCAGTAATGAGGGTTGCGCTTAAAAACCAGGCGCTCGCCCGGACGGTATTCGCTTAACATAAAAGGCCCGGTACCGATGATGCTGGCCGGCGGCGTGTCAATGCCCCAGGTGAAGGAAAATTTTTTCTCCTGCACCGCCTGCCATAAGCAGTGCTTAGGCAGGATCGACTGGGACATGGAGCGCAAAAACGGCGCGAATTTGACCGGCAGGGTAAAACGCACGGTATACGGGTCCATGGCCTCGACCTTGAACGGTTTGCCGGCCACGGTCAGCACATCCTTGGACGAGGAAGGGATATCAGGATTGTAAATGAGGTCCTGGAAGGTAAAGACCACATCCTGCGCGCTGAAAGGCACCCCGTCGGACCACTGCACGTTTTTCCTTAAATGAAAGGTCCACTGCAGGCCGTCCGGGCTGATCTCCCAGGATTGGGCCAATTGCGGAACCACCTTTAACGTGGCCGGGTCTGCCGTGGTCAAACCCTCAAACAAAAGGCCGGTGACGGCGCCGCTGTAAACGTCGGTGGAAACAATATCGTTGAAGGTTTTGGGATCAGATGGTGTGGCGATGACCAAGCTGCCGCCGTAGCGGCCGGCCAAGGCAGGGGTAAGGCCGGCCCCTAAAAACAGGGTGCCGCACACAAGGCGCAGCAGGATTTTATCTGGCCGCATTCGTCACGGGGCTCGCCGGGACCTCTGGGCTTGGAGACGCTGTTTCCGCTTTGCCCGGAGGCACTGCTTCGGCCGGCGCCATGGGTTGAGGCGCTTCCACCTTGACCTGAACATCTCCCTCAGGTTCCTTAGGCGTAGGGGCCGGCAACGGTTTGGGGACCGTGGCCAAAAGTTTCTTGTTGGCCATCAGGGATTTCTCCTTTTTGGAGGAATTGATGGCCAAAATCATCGACGTGCAAAGAAAGACCGCGGCCAAAATCGATGTCAGACGCACCATGAAGGCATTGGTCTGCGTGCCGAACATGGATTCCGCGGACTGGAAGGTCTCGGTCAGTCCGCCGCCCTTGCCGGCCTGCATCAAAACCGCGATCACCAGTAACATGCACGCTGTGATGTGGATAACGAGAATAAAGGTCATGGATATCAACTCCTGTTCAATGATCCGCTGCTGGCCTTGACAATGGCGGCAAAGGACGGCGCTTTCAGGCTGGCCCCGCCGACCAAGGCCCCGTCGATGTCTTCCTGCCCCATCAGCGCGGTAATGTTTTCCGGTGTGACACTGCCGCCGTATTGGATCCGCACGCCGGCGGCCGTCGGGGCATCGAAAAGCCCGCCCAATAAGCGGCGGATGTACACATGGACTTCCTGGGCCTGCTCCGGGGTGGCGGTCTTGCCCGTGCCGATGGCCCAGACCGGTTCGTAGGCAATGATCACCTGCTTCATCTGGTCTGCCGTCAATCCGGCCAGGGAACCCTGGCAATGGTCCTTGATCACCTCAAAGGTCTGGTTGGATGTGCGCTCACTCAAATTTTCCCCGACGCAAACGATGGGGTTCAACCCATGCTTCAAGGCCGCGCGCAGGCGCTGGTTCACCGTGGCATTGGTCTCGTGGAAATATTGGCGGCGCTCGGAATGGCCGATGATCACATAGGCCACGCCCAGGTCTTTCAGCATGGGCGCGGAAATTTCCCCGGTGAAGGCACCGGCATCCTCCCAAAAAACATTTTGGGCCCCCAGCTTGATATCATGGTCAATCAGGGCCTCGGAGACATCGGTCAAATCCACGAACGGAGGGCAGACCACCACATCCACGCCGGTGATGTCCACCAATTCACGCTTTAATTCATCGGCCAGTAAAATGGCCTCATGCGGGGTCTTGTTTAATTTCCAATTGCCGGCGATGATGGGTTTGCGCATAAATTTATCGGTCTTTTAAGGCCGCGATGCCGGGCAAGACCTTGCCTTCCAGATATTCGAGCGAGGCCCCGCCGCCGGTGGATATATGGGTCATCTTGTCTTCCAGGCCGAATTTGGCCACGGCCGCCGCGGAATCCCCCCCGCCGATGATCACGGTCACGTCTTTTAAGGAAGCCAGGTAATCCGCGATGGCGCGGGTGCCCTTGGCGTAGGCGTCGCGCTCAAAGACCCCGAGCGGCCCGTTCCAGACCACGGTCTTGGCCTTGGACAAAATCTCCTTGTAGCGCGCGATGGTCTTGGGGCCGATGTCTAAGCTTTCCCATCCGTCGGGAATGGTGTCCGAGATCTTGCAAGCGTCGCTGGTGAAGCTTTGGGTGATGACGAAATCCGTGGTCAGGGCGATCTCAACGCCGGCTTTCTCTGCTATTTTCAGCAAGTCCGCGGCCAAATCGATTTTGTCCTTTTCCAATTTGGAATTGCCGATGCTGATGCCCTGGGATTTTAAAAAGGTATAGGCCATGCCCCCGCCGATGATGATGGTGTCGGCCTTGGGGATCAAATTTTTAATGAGTTCAATCTTATCCGAGACCTTGGCCCCGCCCAAGATCACGACCAGGGGCCGCCGGGGATTGTTGATGGCGCCGCCTAAATACTGGAGTTCTTTTTCGATCAGGAACCCGGCAACGGAAGGCAGAAACGCGGTGATGCCGGCGGTGGAGGCATGGGCGCGGTGTGCGGTGCCGAAGGCATCGTTGATATAAAGGTCTGCCAAAGAGGCCAGGGCCTTGGCAAAGCCGGGATCGTTTTTTTCTTCTTCCTTATGAAAGCGCAGATTTTCCAGGAGGATGACGCGCTCGGCGGATTTGGCCGCCGCTTCCTGGATGGCCGGGCCCACGCAATCATTCAAGAGCAGGACCTTTTCTGAAAGCAGTTCCTGCAGGCGCCGGGCCACGGGCCCGAGGGAAAAATCTTTTTCAAAGCCAACGCCCTTCGGACGGCCCAAATGGCTCATTAAAATCACCTTGGCCGCGCCCTGGGCCAGGACATATTGGATGGTCGGCAAGGCCGCTGTGATGCGCCGATCGTCCGTAATGTGCAAGGACTCATCCAAGGGCACGTTAAAATCCACACGGATAATGACCTTCTTGCCCTTGATGGGAATGTTCTTGAGCGTCATTTTCTGCATCCCAACTCCCGTCTCAAAAATAGATATTTTTAAATCTCCGTATTATACCCAAGAGTGTTATTTTGTCAAAGTTTCCCTTGCTCGTTTAAGAACGCTCTTTGCGTACCAGACGATGGTCCGCTTAAGGCCGGTTGCAAAGGGCACCTTGGCTGTGAATCCAAAGGCCTTGCAAGCGCGGCTCGTATCCAAACAGCGCCGGGGCTGGCCATCAGGCTTGGATTTGTCCCAGACGATCTCCCCTTTGAACTGAGTCAGCTGTACGATCAATTCAACCAGTTTCTTGATCGAAATCTCAAATCCCGCCCCTAAATTTACCGGCTCGGCTCCGTTATACTTTTCTGCCGCCAGGATAATCCCGCGGGCCGCGTCATCCACATACAAGAATTCCCGCGTGGCCCGGCCTGTGCCCCAGACCGTGATCTGTTTATCTTTCCTGGCCTTGGCTTCGACGCATTTGCGGATCAGGGCCGGAATGACATGGGAACTCTCCAAGGCAAAATTGTCGCCGGGGCCGTAAAGGTTCACCGGCAAAAGATAGATCGCATTGTACCCGTATTGCTGGCGGTAGGCCTGGGCCTGCACCAAAAGCATTTTCTTGGCCAGGCCGTAAGGCGCATTGGTCTCTTCCGGATATCCGTCCCAAATGCGGTCTTCCTGAAAAGGCACAGGACAAAATTTAGGATAGGCGCAAATGGTGCCGATGGCCACAAATTTTGGTATGCCCATCTGCCTGGCCTGCTCCATCAATTCAACGCCCATCATCAAATTATCGTAAAAAAATTTCCCCGGATTGGCCTGGTTGGCGCCGATGCCGCCCACCACCGCGGCCAGATGGATCACCAGATCCGGCCTGGCCTGCGCATAGAGCCGGCGGATCGCGGCGGTCCTTCTTAAATCATACTGCGCCGAGCGGGGAACCGCGATGTGCGCACAGCCCTTGGCCTTAAGCTGTTCAACCACCCCCCTGCCTAAAAAGCCGGCGCCGCCGGTCACCACGACGCGTTTGGACTTCCAAAAGCTCATGATCCCCCCTTTAATCCGTACACCATGCGCCGCACCAGCTGCATGTCGCTGTCCACCATCATGCGCACCAATTGCCGGAAATTGACCTTGGGCTTCCATTTCAAGACCCTGCGGGCCTTGGAGCTGTCCCCCAGCAGCAGGTCCACTTCCGTCGGACGCAGATAGCGCTTGTCCATGGCCACATATTTTTTCCAGTCGAGCTTGGCGTAATCAAAGGCCTCCTGCAAAAATTCACGCACCGCATGCGTCTCTCCGGTGGCGATGACAAAATCATCGGGCTTGGGCTGCTGCAGGATCAGCCACATGGCCTCCACATAGTCCCCGGCAAAGCCCCAATCGCGCTTGGCCTCGAGATTGCCCAGATACAACTTTTTCTGCAGGCCGTGCTTGATGCGGGCCAGGGCCATGGTGATCTTGCGGGTCACGAAGGTCTCGCCCCGGCGGGGCGATTCGTGATTGAACAGAATGCCGTTGCAGGCGAAGATCCCGTAGGCCTCGCGGTAATTCACCGTCATCCAGTACGCGTAGACCTTGGCCGCGCCATACGGGCTGCGCGGATAAAAAGGCGTTTGTTCGTTTTGGGGGGTCTGGCGCACCATGCCGTACATCTCCGACGAGGAGGCCTGATAAAACTTGGTCTTGACGCCGGTCTCGCGGATGGCCTCGAGCAAACGGGTGGTGCCCAGGCCCGCGACTTCCCCCGTGTATTCGGGGATCTCGAAGCTGACCTTCACGTGGCTTTGGGCGCCCAGATTATAGATCTCGTCAGGCTGGATGGTCTTGATCAGGACATTGAGCGAGGAGGCGTCATTCAAATCGCCGTAGACCAAATTCAAGCGCCGGTTTTCTTCATGGGGGTCCTGGTAGAGATGGTCGATGCGCATGGTGTTGAAACTGCTGCAGCGGCGCATGATCCCGTACACCGTGTACCCTTTTTTGATCAAAAATTCCGCCAAATAAGAACCGTCCTGGCCTGTGATCCCCGTAATCAGCGCCTTTTTGCCCGTCTTCATCAATACGCTCCTTTGCCCCGGATCACCACCGGAATGGTCTGTGCCAAAATATGCATGTCCAGCCCGAAAGACCAGTTTTTGATATACCAGATGTCCCAGCGCAGCAATTTATCGAAGGACACGTCGCTGCGGCCCCGGATCTGCCAAAGCCCGGTGATGCCCGGGCGTATCCCCAGACGCCGCAGCTGACGCAGGTCCTCTTTTTCGAGCTGAGCCGTCGGAAAAGGCCTCGGCCCCACCAGGCTCATATCGCCTTTGAGCACGTTTAAGATCTGCGGCAATTCATCGAGGCTGAAGCGGCGGATGAAGGCGCCGATCTGCGTGATGCGGGGGTCTTTTTTCATTTTAAAGATGGGTCCGTCCACTTCGTTCTTGTCCTTGAGCTGGACCAGAAGATCGTCGGCATTGGTCACCATGCTGCGGAATTTGTACATGCTAAACACATGGCCGTAGCGGCCGTAGCGCCGGGAACGGTAAAAAATCGGGCCCGGGCTGTCGCATTTGATCAAGAGGCCCAGGAGCAAAAACGCCGGAGACAAGGCCAGCATCAACAGCAAGGAGAGCAGAAAATCAAAAAGGCGTTTCAGCCTTTGCCGCAAATTCACGTCGATGTCGGAATATTCCAGGATCGGGATGATCCCGATATTGAATTTGATGAAATCATGGGCCATATATTCATAGCCCTGGGGCACCACCCGGATGGCCAGGCCTTCTTCCCTGGAAATTTCCAGCAATTTGATGAAGGTCTGATGGTCGGGATAGATGGTGATAAAGATCGTGTGGATGAATTCGCGGTGGATGATCTCCTGGAGATTCTCCAGTTTGCCCAGCACCGGAAGAGGACCGCAGCTGCCGCTCTTATTATCGTCGAGAAACCCCTTGATGTTCAGGCCCAGGGCCCGCTGGCGGCTGATTTCACCGGCCAGCAATGCGCCGGTCTTGCCCGCGCCGATGATGACGGTATTGAAATTATTGTAGCCGTGGCTGACTAAATAATTCACCGCCAAACGCTTGATCCAGCGCCACAGGGAACAAAAAGCCGTGATCACCACGGCGTTTAAGAGCATGACGCTGCGGGGAAAATCCTGCACCCTCAATAGAAAAGCCAGCACAATGATGACTAAGGTGGAAAGGAAATTGGCCTTGATGACTTCCCAGATTTCATGGCTTTCCAGCTGTTCGCGGCGGGTCTGGTAAAGGCTGTGGGTCTGGTGGAAAAACAGGATCAGGACGGTCCAGACCATGAACAACAGCCGGAAAGGATTGTCGGCGGAAAAAATGCTGTGGGGCGTGACGGTAAACGGCACCGTCTGGGGCCTGTAGCGCAAGACCAGATAAAACGCCAGGAAAATGAAAAATACGTCGATGGCGGCGTAGATCAGGACAATGATGAGATGTTTATAACGGGACGCCATGGCTTAAGGGGTTTTCACGAACAGCTCTCTGATCAAGTACATCACAAACAAGGAATTGCCGATGAGATATCTCTTCCATAAGCGCCGGGGCTCACAGCAAAGGCGAAAGAGCCACTCCAAGCCGTTCTGTTGGATCCAGCGCGGGGCCTGGACCTTGGCGCCCGAACAAAAATCAAAGGCCGCGCCGGCGCCGATGAGGACCGGCGCTTCCAGCAAAGGCCTGTTGAGGGCCAGCCAAAAATCCTGCTTGGGCGAGCCCAGGCCCACCCAGACAATGTCTGCCCCGGATTGGTTGATGAGGTCCAAAACATCCTTCTGTTCCTGCCAGGCTTCAGGATGATGACCCGGAGCATAGGCGCCGGCCACCCGCAGGTCAGGGCATGAGCCCAGCAGTTTGTGCTGCAAAAGCTTTAACGTGTCCTCGGAGCCGCCGTAAAAAAAATGCTTCAGGCCAAGCTTTTGGCCCTTTTGGCAGAGTCCCCGCATCAAGTCCGGGCCATACGTCCTTCCCACCGGCCCGCCGCCGCGCAGGCGCGCCAGCCATACCACCGGCATCCCGTCGGGCGTTATCATGGCCGCGCCGTTGACCGCCTTGGCATAGGCGGGGTCGCGCCTGGCATCCACCAAGGTCGCCACAGGGGCCACGCACACATAGCCGCGCTGTTTTTCTGCGACCCACGCGCAGATCTGCTGTATGGCGGAATCCAAATTGACACAGCTGACATGGACGCCTAACAAAGAGATGGACTTAAGCATATTGGAAAGCAAGCATTATATATCAAAAGGTTACGAGAGGACAAATTTTCTTTACATCGACCCGAATTATTTTAAAATATCCAGCAATGTCATCTGACATGTTTAAAACGTTAAGCGTGATCCGGGGGTCTTCCAAGTACAATGCCTGGCTTTACAGCCGCATCAAGCGGCATTTGCAGGGTGTAGTGCTAGACATCGGCAGCGGGCTGGGCGATATCGCCCAGCAATTCACCGAGAACCAGATCGAGGAAGTGATTTTTTCGGACTATGATCCCCTGATGGTCGAGTCCCTCCGAAAACGGCGCTTCGCGCTTAAAAAATACAGCGTCCTTCCTTTGGACATCACCAATCCGGCGCTGTTGGCCGGGCGGGGCTCCTTTGCCGATACCATCACCTGCGTCAATGTGCTGGAACACATCGAACAGGATGTGGCGGCCCTTAAGCACATGAAACATTGCCTGAAAAAAGGCGGGAAGGTCGTGATCTTTGTCCCTGCTGTGCAGGCCATTTACGGCACCCTGGACAAACTCATCGACCATCACCGCCGCTACAGCAAAAAAACCCTGGCCAAGGCCTTTGACGAGGCGGGCCTCAAGGTCAAGGAAGGGTATTACATGAATCTCTTTGGGATCGCGACCTGGTTTTTGGCCGGGCGGATCTTAAAACAAAAGGAATTCCACCGGCAGGCCTGCCACATGCTGGATAAAATGGTCCCGGCCTTAAGGACCCTGGAATCCTTAGGCCCTCCCCCCATCGGCCAGTCCCTGATCATGGTCGCGGAGAACTAAATAAGGGACAGCGCCCTATTTTTATTGTTAGTTTCCATATTTTATTAAGGATGGCTTAACGGTGTTGCTTCAGAAACGGGGTATTTTCGCCGTCGGCTACGGTTTACGACAAATTTGTTTTATAGTAGCACTGGTATTTGAACAAATTTGTCGTAAAACCTTGCCGACTTTTGGCGAAAAACCCCTGATTGTTTCTTGCGCAACACCGTTAAGCCATCCATTTTTAGTATATAAAAATAGGGCGCTGTCCCCTATTTAATATTCAATCGTATGCGGCAGTTGTTCATGATGGACCATCACCGGAAACTGGGCATAGGCCACATCAGAACTCGGCCATTCCACATAGCCCGTCGACCCGTGCTGCAGATAAACGCGGCTTAAATCCCATAATTGCCGATCCTCCCTGCGCAGTACATCCGGATTCCCACGCTTGAAATCCGCCTTGTGCGCGCCCCATAAGGAGCCTGCCTCCAGACCCAAGGCCAGCACAAGGCAGATCAAAAACCATTTGGACAATTTGTCCAGACGGGCAACCGTCACCATAAAAATGATCAGCAAGGGCAGATACAAAAACCGGCTCTGCTGGGACGTAAACCACCACAAGATCCAGCCCAGCACCGCTAAAAAGCCCAGGGCTGAAAATCTGCGTTTGGAAATATCCTGGATAAAATAAAATAAAAATGGGCCGATCATCAACAGATAAGTCAGTCCCAAAGGATAATCATAGGCATTGTTGACACCCTTCTCTGGCACAGCCAAAAGCCAAAAATGCTTGATGAACGCGGCCGCACCGCGGCCGTGGCCGTAATCATTTTTGCAGGCAACGATCAGATGGGCGGCGGACTGCAGGCTCGCCCATGTCTGCGGATGATTTTTGATTTCACCGCCGGCGCCAAATTGGCCGAGGCCCAGTGGAAAAAGCGGAGTTCCGGCATAATGAATGGATTTAAGGACAAACGGCCCTCCCACAACCAGACTCAGCACAGCCGTCAAGATCAAGGCCCGTTTCCAATCTTTCAAAACAAAGCTGTCCTTGATCGACCAGCGGCAGCGGCGGGCAAGACAATAAAACACGCCCCATAGCCCCGCGGCCGCGCAAAATTCCAAAGGCATCAGGGGTTTGGACCAGAAAAAAAATACTAATTCCACGCCGGCCAAAAACCAGAGGCCCATGCGCAAGCTGTCCAAGCAAGCCAAGCCTAAATAAGCCCCTGCTAAATCCAGCATGCCTGTGCCCATTTGAATGCCGAAACCGTGCGTTCCCAATATCAATAAGGCAATCAAAGGGCCGCACCAGGCCCGGCGCCTTTCATCCAAGTCCCAGGTCAGGCGCATCACGACCCCGATCAATCCCAAAAGAAAAACCAGCTGAGGGACCTTATTGGGCAGGGCCGTGCAAAACCAAAACGGCGCCAGCGCGAATTCCAGAGGCATGAGAAAAAGATCATCGGCCGACCAGGGAATATGGGCAAAGGAGCCCAAAATCAAATGCTGGCGCGGCATGGTGTAGTGGTATTGCAGGCAATCGAATTCCTGGACAAGATGGATGGGCTTGAGGCCGGCCATGCCAGCCATCCCTAAAATGGCCAGCGCGGCGCATAACCCCGCCAGCCAAAAATACCTCTGCGACGGGTTTAACGCGATGTTAAAAAGGGTCCTGGGATTTTTGAAATAATAAGCCAGACAAGCCAACAGCAGCCAAAGCCCCCACGGCCAAAACGCGGTGATGCCGTCGGCGGCGTTGTGCGCGGACAATTGCAGCCAAAAGACAGGATAGCCGATGATCAAAAACCAAGTCGGCAGATGTGAAACCGGTGGAATTATCTGGCCCCGTGGACGGCGCATTTCCATAATAGGTAGACCAGGCTGACTCCCAAAAAATAAATGTCCCATTTACCGGGCATACAAGGCCCCTATTTGCTCAAAGGCTTTGATCATATGCGCGCCGTAGATGTCCACGGAATAATGCTCCTGATACCGGCGGCGGTTGGCCTGCCCCATCCGCTGGCGCAGCTGGGGGTCATCCGCTAACAACTGGATTTTCTCGATCAAGGCCTGGGCATATCCCTTTTCCACCAGCAGGGCATTGATGCCGTGCTGGACGATTTCCGGGATCGTGCCTTCCCTGGAGGCCACAATGGGCAGGCCCTCGGCCATGGCATGCAGCAGCACCAGGCCGAACACATCTCTGAGTGTCGGGAAAATAAAAATGTCCGCTTCCCTGAAAATCTTGGTCCGCTGATGCGGATGCTCGACGTAACCCAGATAACGCACCCTTTGGGGAAAAGCGTCCTGCAAGGCTTCCAAGGCGGCCTTGACCTTCTCATCTTCCATGGGCCCGGCAAAGGTCATGAGGATATCGTCTCTTTCTTTGAGCAGTTCCCAGGCGGCTGCGAAGGCCGTGTACACGCCTTTCAAGCGGCTCATGTAGGAAAAATACAAGACATTGATTTTTCCTTCCTCCCTTTGAACATTCACCAGAATATCCTTGGTGTCTTCCACAGCGCCCGGGACCACCATCAATTTGGCCGGATCCGCCAGGCCCGCGTAATCCTGGCGCACCTTCTCGCCCATGATGATGCCGGCGGCCATGTGCCTGAGCATCCAGCGCAGACAGGCCTTGGCCGGGCCTTTCAAGGCGCCCTCGAGCTCGGCAGCATACTGGCCATGATCGTGCAGAACAAGTTTCGCGCCCATGAGAATACAGGTTGAACAATACAGAAAATCTTTCCAGAAAGGCATGCGGTAAAAACTGATATTATAAAGGACATACCCGGGCCGCCAGAACAGCAGGACCCATTTCAATTGGACATGATATTTAAGCATTTTGAGGATCTTGGTCAGGTTCACCTGCTGGTGGGTGCCGTAGGACCAGAAATGCATGTTCAAAAACCTGATCTCATAGGCCTGGACAAAAGCAGAGGCCAACAGCATTTGATACAGCATGCTGTGGCCGAACAGAGGCGGCGGCAAAACACCGCAGATCAATATCTTGGTTTTAGGCGTTTTGACGATGGGCCCATCCTTGATGTTGTCGGTACCAGGCCGCGGTCGAGGCCAGGCCTTCGGCCCATGTGATCTTCGGTCGCCAGGAACAATGCGCCATGACCTTGCTGGAATCCAGGGCGTAGCGAAAATCATGGCCGGGCCTATCCGGCACAAAGGCCAGGAGACGCTCGGGCTTGCCCAAAAGCTTGAGGATAGACCTGGCCACCTCGATATTTTTCAGGCGCAGTCCCGAGCCGAGATTATACACTTCGGCCCCCCTGCCCTTATCCAGGATTTTTAATATCCCGCCGGCGCAGTCCGCCACATGCAGCCATTCGCGGACATTGAGCCCCCTGGCATAAACCGGCACGGATTGAGCGCCCATGGCCCTGGCCAGGACCTTGGGTATGAATTTTTCCGTATGCTGCCAGGGCCCGTAATTATTGCAGGGCCTGACGATGATGGCCGGAAAGCCATAGGTCCTGATATAGGCCGCAACAAAATGCTCTGCCGCGGCCTTGCTGGCCGCATAGGGCGAACTGGGCCTAAGAGGGGCGGATTCCCGCAGGACGCCGCCTGCGCTTTCGCCGTACACCTCGTCGGTGGAAACATGGATGAATTTTTCGATGCCCGCGTCTTTGCAGACAGCCAGGACGCTGCGGGTGCCCAGGACATTGGTCCGCGCGAAATCAAAATCATGGACGATGCTTTTGTCCACATGGCTTTCCGCCGCGGCATGCACCAGGCCCCAGGGTCTTTCTTTCTTGATCATCTGCCGCAATTTGTCCTCGGACAAAATATCGGCTTTATAAAACGTGATGCGGCGCCGGATATCCGCGAGCCGCCTCAAATCGCCCGCATAGGTCAGCTTGTCCACGGCCACCACCCTGCGGCCTTGCTCAAGGGCAAGACGGGCCAGGGTGCTGCCGATGAATCCCGCTGCGCCGGTCACCAGTATTGTTTTAGGTTTTAGCGCCATAGTTGAGCCTGTCGCGCAAGGCCAGGGCCGCCCCGAACACGGACCAGATCAAGATCGCATCATAAGGAAATTCCAGCGTGACGGAAAAATTGGACTGGATAAACCAATACATCAGGCAGGCCGCCAGCAGGCCGCCGACGACGGACCTGGCCCGGTAAAAGTCCCGGATCATATCAACGAGGAGAAAAACCAGAACACCGATCAGCGCCAGTCCCAGGAGGCCTGCCCGGTAAATGATATGGAAAAAAGAATTATGGGGCATGATCCATCCGTCGCGCATCCACTCCCCGTTGGCCCAGCCGTACGCTTCCAGGGACCTTGAGCGCTGGGGATGCCCGAAGCTGAAACCCCACCAGGCCCGCTGTTCGATCAATTCCTTGGCCATGTCCCGCCAGACAAAAAGACGGAAGGAAATATTGGCCTCGTCCTGCCCCAGGTCCCGCCCTTCATTGACATTATTCTGTTTGAGGTTTTTCAAAAGCACTTCCCCGGACGTGGGCGCTTCCAGCTGTTTGGGATGGTAGAGCTTAGGGGAGAGCTGCACCGGAACATAATGGGCCTTCTGCTCATTGATTATGTTTTCATAGAAATGAAACGTCGTTGTCATGT
Organism: uncultured Planctomycetales bacterium; assembly: GCA_964483785.1. Lineage (GTDB taxonomy): Bacteria > Omnitrophota > Gorgyraeia > Zapsychrales > Fredricksoniimonadaceae > JABDGZ01. The sequence goes on along the minus strand of CAZACW010000002.1, from coordinate 87,200 downwards.
CCTTGACCGACGTCACGGATACAATGGTGTTGCGTTCAGCCAAGAACGCATAGCCCGCGGCCTGCACCCCTACCAGCACCAGCAGCATGAGGAGTTTGCCCCATTCTCTGCGTGCGACGAAAAAGCCGCCGAAATAAAAGGCCAAAAAAAGCAGGGCCCCGAACAGGCCCACAAAATGGGCACGCGCGCCCTGGTAGAGATATTCCTTGGACCAAAATAAAAGATAGCCCAAACCGGCCCAGCCAAGGGTGCGCCAAAATTTTGAGCGGATGTTCCAAATAAAGATGGCCAGAAAGACAATGTAGGTCCACCAATACCAGACCTTCATCGCTTTAAAGATCATCACCGTCCAGGCCAATACGGCCAAAAACAGCCATGCCTTGCGGGGCATCTCGGCCTTCTGGATAAAACTATAACTGAACACGGCAAAAACCGGATAATAGAAAAGGGCCGCATTGCGGAAGGTCAGGGGACCGTCGTCATGGTAATTGATGAGCGCCCTGACCAGCACCCAGCCGAAATAGAGCCCCAGCCATAGACGGGCGCGCAGAGGGAAACGGGCCCCGCCCCTGCTCAAAACCGCCAGCAAGATCAATTCCACCAGTATGACAAATTCTCCGATAAAGACCGGAAAACGCAAAAAGGCAAGGTTTAAGTGCAGCTGCGCAAAATAAGCGTAGAACACCGATGCCAGCATGCAGTAGAGGAAGATGAAGCCCAGCCCCAAGCAGCTCAACCCCCTATCCATAGTGTCCCCATTGATTTTCATCAGGCCATGGCCTCATGCAAGTTGAAAAATCCCAGCACATTGCCCCAGGCCCTGGCCAGATAAGGGCCGCTTAAAGTGAAAATGCCCAGGAACAAATTTTCCCAGTACTGCCCAAACCCCGCCCACAGGCAAAGCCCGAGCGAGAGTTCCTTGTGCTTGCGGACAAAATGGTAACGGTTGATGATCTGCGTCTTGCCGAACCACACATTGCGCCGCCGGGCCGCGGTGCCGGTCAAATGGTCGACCTTGGCCTGCGCCACGACATAAAGTCCGTATTTTTTACCGACGCGGTAGCTGAAATCCAGATCTTCGCAGAGCCCGGTGCCTTCATACCAATCATCGAAGATGAATTCCTTAAAAACTTCACGCTTCCATACCGTCGCGCCCCCAAAAAGCCATTGCACCGGCCGCGTTTGCGCGGCCGGACACATCAAGGTATTGTATCCTGAAGGCAATACCCTGCCGCGCTCAAAGGCGCCGGTGCAAAATAGCTTCTTCAGCCAAACGCCGGCCGTCGGCCTTTTCTCGTTCATGATGTTAAACACGGCGCCGCCGGCTTTCTCCGGGGCCTGGTCCCAAAACGCGGCCATGGCCCGGAAAGCCCCGGGGTGCAGGATCAGATCATCATCGAGGAAACAGACAAAGGGCACATCATCGTCGAGCAAGGCGATGCCCTGATTGCGCTGGGCCGGCAGGCAGGCGCGCCGGGCCTTGACGGCCCTGATCTTTAAGTCCGGATACGCGCCGGGGTTGAAACTCTGCGTCGAGCCGGCATCCACAAGGATGATCTTTTGCACAGGAAGGTCCTGCGCTTGAATGCTCTTGAGCAGCCGGTCCAGTTCCAAAGCCCTGTCCTTCGTGGCAATGATGCACGCGGCCTTGAACATATCAATTTTTCAGGATCTCTTCCCTGGTCCAGGGAAACAGGCGGTAAATGCTTTCCTGCACGACATTGGGCGGGGAATAACGCAGGTTCAGGGAATAACCGCAGGAACAGCCGGGGCAGTCTTTTTTGAACATTTTCTGGGTGTTGCGGCGGAAACTGTCGGAGGACAATATCTCTTTCAAAGGTGTTTTACGCAGGTCTCCAAGAACGCGCCAGGCCCAGCAGCCGCCGTAAATCTGGCCCTTGGCCCCGACGCAGATGCGGATCTGGGACACGTAACAAGGCAGGTTTTTCTGCAGAGGGTCCTGGAAATAATCCGCGAAATACTTGATTTCCGAAAAGCTGTGATAGGTGGCGTCTCCCCGCGAAGCGCGGTTGTCCACCATCACCCTTTGGAAGCGCTTGAGCCGCCCCATGTCCTTCTCATCGATCCCGTATTTTTCCTTCAAGCCGTCGATCTTGAAAAAGTAGGGGTTCACATCAAAGAGATTGACCACGACCGGGATCTTCAGCCGCTCCCCCACGGCCAGCACATCCTGGTAAGCGTCCAGGGTTTCCTTCATCAATAAAAAGCAGATATAAATGTTGATCTTGCCCTTGCGGCGCTCCTCGGCCAAAAGTTCACAGCCTTTCAAAAGGCGGTCATACCCTCCCGGGACGCCGCGGATCTCATCGAATTTTGCACCGGTGGCGTCCATGGAGAGGCTGAAGGTGGAAACGCCGCTTTCGATCAGCTCCGGGACCCTCTTCTCGTTCATCATAAAGCCGTTGGAAGTCATGCCAACGAGGATGCCGAGGCTGCGGGCATGGCGGATGATCTCAAAAATGTCCTTGCGCATCAAAGGCTCGCCGCCGGTCAAATTGATTTCCCGGATGCCGGCTTCCTTCAATTGCGTGATGGCGTTCTTCCATTCTTCAGTGCTGAACTCTTCGGTGTGATGGGAATGCCATTCATTGCACATCACGCATTTCAAACAGCAATTGTCCGTCACGGTCAGCGTCGCCAGATAGGGAGAGACGCTGATCTTCTCTGCGGCGCCGGGCACATAGCGCATGAGCATGAATTTTCCAAAGGCCGAGGCCTTGGCGGAAAAAGACTTGATTTTGAAAGGATTAAATTTCATATATTTTTTATGAATCGGGCCGGATTGCCGGCCCATACGGTTTGTTCAGGAATGTCGCAGGTCACCACGGACCCGGCCCCGATCACGGCCGCCCGGCCGATATGCACACCTTTTAAGATGATGACATTGCCCCCGATCCAGGCATCATCTTCAATGAGGACCGACGCTGCGGCCGCATTAGGAGTGGCCAAGTCCCTCCTGGCCTGCCAGTCCATGGAGTGAAAGTCCGTGTCATAAATCACCGTGTTAACACCGATATTGGCATGATTCCCGATGCGCACGGATTTGGCCGCATAAATCACACAGCCGGAAAGGCCGGTATGGTCGCCTATAACAATTTCACTGCCATAGTTTGCGGCCGCCAGGGTCACACGACGCATGATCCCGGCAGGGTTTACCTGTGGATCGCTGTTTAAAACGACATGACGGCCCAGTTTGATGCTGGCGGACCTATGGCGTACTATAATAGGAAGTCCATAAACCCTAAGGTCTTCAGCGAATTCTACACCTTTCATATGACAATATAAACGTCCCCACATCCAATTGCAACCAAATTTTAGAGTATGCTGATCGATCATTTTTTTAAAAAGCGCACAATGTTCTGCACAGCTTCCAGCTCCATGCCTAAGCGGGATTCCTGGGTCAGGGTGGCCGCGTGCGGCGTTAAAATCACATTGTCCAAGCCGCATAAAGGGCCTGCATAAGGTTCCTGGGCATAGACATCCAGGCCGGCACCGGCCAAACGGCCGCTTTGCAAAGCCTGCAGAAGCGCTGTCTCATCCACCAGGCCGCCGCGGGCGAGGTTGATCAAGATGGCCCCTTGTTTCATCTGAGCGATTTCTTCTGCGCCCAGACAAAACGGATGGGCCGCGGACAAAGACAGATGAAGAGAAATAATGTCGGATTCCGCCAGCAGCTGCGGCAAGGAAACGATCTTGACACCGTGATCTTGGGCCCAGGCCAAATCCGGCTGGATATCACTGCCTAAAACTTCGATGTTCAGGCCCCTTAGCATTTGGGCAAGCTTGCGGCCGATGCGGCCCAATCCGATGATCCCCGCTTTTTTGCCGAACAAAAGGTTGCCGGTATGGCGCTCCCATCGATGGGCGCGCATCAGCAGTGTATGCCGGGTCACCTTGTGCAGAAGATCAAGCATCATGGCCAGGGCCAATTCAGCCACGGGCTGGGCCACCACCTCGGGCGTATTGAAGACCGTGATCTTCTTTTCCCCGGCCTTTTGAAGGTCGATATTATCGACGCCGGCCCCGCAGCGGCTGATGCATTGAAGGCCGGTCAGCGCCTCCAGGACGGCGGCGTCATAAGGCTCCAGGCCGGCGACAATCCCCTCGAATCCTCTGCCGTGGCGGATAATTTCATCTCTGCTCAAACGCCGGCCGGAGTGATTCATGTCAAAGGCAAGGCCGCTTGCTTTAAGGACATTTAAAGGCTCCTCATCCTGCTTGGCAAAGGTGGAAAGCGCTATGTACACCCGCGGGGACATGGTCATGGGACATCCTGGCGGCGTTCCTTGGTCCAAAACCAGGTATGCAGCAGATGGTCCAGGATCATATGGACATCTTCCACAGGGCCGTATTCGCCCACGGGCGTGCGCACCACGACGGCCGCAGCGCAGAGTTTCAATAATTTCCCGCCGTCAAAACCCAGAAGTCCCAGCACCGTGCCTTTGGATCTTTTAAACCAGCGCGCGGCCTCCAGCAAATTTTTGGAATTGCCGCTGGCGGAAATGACGATGAGCACGTCCTTAGGTTTGGCATAAAGCTGTAATTGGCGCACAAAAACCTGTTCATAGCCCACATCATTGGCCAGGGCCGTCATCGTGCTCAGATTGTCCGTCAGGGACAGGACCTTGAGCGGCTGTTTGACGTGGCGGCGCACGCCGAAGCCCAGGTCATTGGCCATGTGCGAGGCCGTGGCCGCGGAGCCGCCGTTGCCGATGACAAAGACCGTCCTCTGTTCACGGCGCGCTTCCTGCAGATGTTTGCGGAATGCATCCAGCGCCTTTAAATCAAGGCCCTGGCAAAGCTTGGCCAAATAAGAAAAATAGGATTGCGCGAAACTTTTAAAATCCTGCGCTTCCTCCATCATCCGGTCGAGATTGTTCATCTTGGGTCCTTACCTTGCATTATTGCGGCAATACCCCGCAATCGACATTGATCGACTGGCCGCTTACCGCCGAAGCCCCTTCCGAGGCCAAAAACAGGCAGGCGCGGGCCACGTCCTGGGCCGTCGGCAAACGTTTTAAGGCGGTCTGGGACAGGGTGAATTCTTTTAAATAATTTTGGATATTGTGCCCGCCGGCAGGCGAGGAGCGCGCCCGCAGGGCCTTCAAGAGCCCGTCGGTGATGACATACACCGGGCAGACCGCGTTGACCCGGATGCCCCTCGGGCCCAGTTCCTTGGCCATGGCCTGCGTCAGTCCCACCAGGGCAAATTTGGCCGCGCAATAGGCGCTGTTATTGGCTGAGCCGCGTTTGCCGGCGAGGCTGGCGATGTTGATGATACAGCCTGTCCTGGGCAAAAATTTTAGGGCGGCCTGGGAGGCCCACAAGGCGCCTTTGACATTCACGGCCAGCATCTCATCCAAAAATTTCTCTTCAATGTCCTGCAAGGCCCGCCAATGAGACATGCCGGCGCAATTGATCAGCACATCCAGCCCGCCGGTAAGTTTCACGGCCCGGGCCATCAGGGCCTGCATCTGCACCCGCCGGGTGACATCCGCTTTGACGAAAAACACGCCGCGGCCCAAACGTTGGGCCAGGCCGTTGTCTTTGCGGCCGCAGATCACCACCGCAAAACCCTGACGGTAAAACGCCTCGGCCAAGGCCGCGCCTATGCCCTTGGATCCGCCTGTGATGACAACGGTTTTTAAATGCTCATGCATGTAAAGCCCCCGTCCACGTGCACCTCGCTGCCGGTGACAAAGCCCGAGGCATCAGAGGCCAGCCACAGCACGGCACCCACCAATTCCTGCGGCTGGCCGAAGCGGCCCATGGGCGTGTGCCCTAAAATCGCCTTCTTTCGCTTCTCATCGATAAAATGTTTCATGCTCCATTGGGTCGGAAAAAAACCGGGCCGCAAGGCATTGACCCGCACGCCAAACGGCGCCCATTCCCTGGCCAAATTTTGGGTCAGGTTTTTCACGCCGGCCTTGGCCACGGAATAGGTAAAGGCCTTGGACAAAGGCGGGCCGGAAGAGACCGACGACAAATTGATGATGGAGCCTTTGCTTTGCTTGAGCATCTGCGCGCCGAAGACCTGGCAGCCGAACAAGGTGGCTGTGGCATGGCTGTCGAAAATGGCATGCCATTCCTTGAGGGTGATGTCCATCACCGGTGTCGGCGCATTGATCCCCGCCCCGTTGATCAATATATCCACCCTTTTGAATCTGCTTAAGACGGCCTTTAAAACCTGGACATGGTCATACTTCTGCGTCACATCCATCGGCAGATCAAGGACGGCAGGGCTGATTTTTTTAAGCTTTAGCGCCACAGCCCTGCGGTTGTCCTCATGTTGATCCGCCAGGACGAGCTTGACCCCGGCCCTGGCCAGGCCGTCGGCCATCACCGAGCAGAGATGCCCGCCGGCACCGATGATGACCGCAACCTTGCCCTTAAGATTGAATAATTGGCTTAAATACTCCGGCATAAGATGGTCCCGTCCAAATAATCCGCTATGGTCTGCATATCCTGGAAAACCGGCGCAGCTTGCAGATCAATCAGCTCAGCGCTGCGGCGTCCGATAAAATCCATCCCCGCCTCCCGGGCGCTGTGATAATCGTTGAGGGAATCCCCGATAAAAACAGCTTCGCTCGAGGCCATGTTTTCCTCTGCCAGGATTTCCTTAAGCTGGGGCGTTTTGCTGGCGCGGGCCGCGTAGACTTTTTTAAAATACGCCGTCAATCCGCGGCGGGCCAATATTTCCTTCAAATCCTCCATCGGATTGATGGAGACTAAGTACAACGGCCTGTGCCGGGAAAAGGCCTCCAGGAATTCCGCCGCGCCTTTGACCCAGGGACAGGCTGAAACTTCCTGGATGCAATACTGTGAAAATTGAGCGGCCAGTTCATCCTGCAGCTGGGGCGTATACGGCCGCCTCAAGATGTTTTCAACGATATGGCGGAATTTCTCAAACCGGATCAAACTGGTCCCGCGGTGATACTCCATGATCTCTTGCAAATGTCCGGGATGATCCGCGAAGACCAGGGCAAAGGCCTTGTCCTTGACGGCATTCGACTCGACTAAAACACCGTCAAAATCCAGGATGAGGGCGCGGTAACGCTGGCAAACGGCATTATTTGTTTTTAGCGGCATCCTCTAAGAACATCTTGACGGTTTCCTTGGAATACGGGTGCACGATCATGCCGTCGAGAAAAGCAGGCAGGACGGTGACGATATGCGCCCCGGCCTCCAGCCATTGCACCACATTCAAAATCTCGCGGGTGGAGGCGGCGATGATCTGGGCCTTGAGTTTGTGCGCATCCAGCAAGGACCGCAAAAGCCTGATCTCATGGATTGCGTCATAGCCCATATTGTTGACGCGTCCGGCGAAGAGCGAGACATACGAGGCGCCGGCCAGGGCCGCCAGCAGGCATTGCTGGGCGCTCATCATGGCCGTGACATTGACGCGGATATTGGCCTTGGTTTCCAGCTCATGCACCAGGGCCAGATTGTCCAGCTCGCCGTTGGGGCCGTGGATGGTGATTTTGACGTTGATATTGCGGGCCCAAGAAGCGAAATCCCTGGCCTGCTTCATCATCTCTGGCGGGTCATTGGTCATCACTTCGGTGGACACCGGCAAGGGGTCCACCAGCTTGGCGATCTCGATGATGCGGGCCTTGACCCCGGCCATGCCGCCGGTGACCCCTTCCTTCCATAAAATGGAAGGGTTGGTGGTGATGCCCCGTACAATGCCCATGGCCTTGTATTTTTTAATCTCTTCCAGTTTGCTGCTGTCTAAAAATATAGCCATCGCAACTCCTATCGTGGGGAAACGCCCAAGGATTCCCATTTATTGCTCATCTGCATGATCCGCGGCTCGGAAACGATCAAGTGCCAGATCACGGCCTGAAAAGATTCCGCGTGCGGCGTGACGGTGTCCGCGGCCGCCGGAGGGACGATCACGCAGGCATCGGCGAGCTTGGCCGTGTAGCCTCCGTCGCGGCCCACCACGCCGATGATTTTGGCCTTCTGGGCCTTGGCGTAATCCAGGGCATAGACCAAATTGGCGCTCACGTTTTTCTCCCGGCTGCCCCCGCCGACGGAAAAGACCCAGACGCAGTCGCCCGCGCGCAGGCGCGAGCCTTTGAGCCAGGCGGCAAAGGCGGTGTCCCAGCCCTCATCATTGGTGCGGGCCGTCAATTCCGAGACATTGTCCGCCGGCGTGTAGGCCTCAAAGCCGCCGATCTTGCGGAAATCATTCACCGCGTGCGAACAGTTGCCGGCGCTGCCGCCCACGCCCAAAAAAAACAAGCGGCCCCCTTGCGCGCGCACGCCGAGCAAGATTTCAATCATCTGCTCGATCCGCTGCTGGTCGATGCTGTTTAAAATCTGCCCTGCTTCTTGAAGATAACGCCGGATATAGTCCATGTTAAATTTTCCTGATTAAAATCCGTCCATAGGAACTGAGCAAATTGGCCTGCAAAAATTCCTGGAAGGAACGTTTGACTTCATCCGGCTGATTCAGCACCAAATCCTTGATAAAGGCCGAAAGTGCCAGCTGAGGATTGTCCTTCAAGGCCTTGGCCACGATCTCGATGTCCAGGATGCCCGGCGTGCTAAGCTCCAAGCACTCAAAGCCGTGGCGGTCGATCAGGGACTTGATCCCTTTGACGGAAAAACAATTGAGCCGGTCCGGCGGATAAATGTTCTGCGCATTGACGCCCAATTCCTTGACATCAAACCCCGAGGCAAGAATGCAGGTCATAAAACACAGCCCGCCGCTGGCAAGCATGTTCCTGACCGAGGCCAGCAGGTCCGACGGCCTGGACGCCTGGTCTATGATCTCAAAAATCGTGACGATATCCGCCGGCTGGGACAAGGCGGCCTGCCACCAGGGCTCCCGGACCACCGCCATCCCTTCCGTACTTTTAAGCTGGCAATAGGGATTGACCAGGGTTTTATGCGTGAGCCTGGAGGCTTCGGCCATGGCCTGCACATAGCGCCACTGGGCCGCGTGAATGTCCGCCCAATGTTTGGCCGCGGGGCAATATTCCGCCGCGGAATCCAGCACCCATTCCAGGCGGGGCTTGATGATTTTTTCCGTGCGCTTGACGCGCGAAGCTTCGGAGAGCTGTTCCCTCCAAAACTTGCAGCTGGGCGCGTTCAAATAAAACTGATGGATCTGTTCATCCGAGGGCCGCGGAGAAATATAGAGGGTATCGCAGGCCTGGCACTGGCGATAGGTCAGGCGGTAGCGCTCAAAGGTCTTGACCGAGGAGGCGCTGGCGCAGGCCGGGCAGGATGTTTCCACGAGCTTCTGGCCGTCCACCAGATACCGGAACACGTCGGTGGACAGCATCTGCATGTACTGCTTCAAAAGGTCCGCGGGCTTGAAATCGCTTTGATGAAAGTCATCCAGAATGACGATATTTCTCATGATCTTGTCCTGATGGGTTGGGCGGCCAGGACCCCGGCGTCCTGGTATGCCTTGGTGATGATGTCCATGACCTTGTAGGCGTCCAGGGAAGAGCCTGAGACCACGGGTTTGTTCTCCTGGACGCATTTGACAAATTCAGCGACTTCCAGGTCCCAGGAGAGGTCCCGGTCAAAATAGGTGATTTCCTCGGCCGGATTGCCCACGGCCTCGGACTCGTCCTCGAATTGGCGTTTGGCCGCGACCAATTGCTCGCGGCCGTAACTACCGGACTTGGACAAAAAGCCTTCCACCGTGATATACCCGCCGTCCAAGGTGATGTCGATTTTAAAGGTGTGTTTCCAAAAGGTGGCTGAGGAATGCAGGGTGGCGCTGATGCCGTTGGGATTGTGCAAAATCACGTAGGCATTGTCTTCGACGTCGAACTGCCAAAAAGCGCTGGAGGCCGAGCACTTGATGTCCTGGTATTCCCCGCCGAAAAAGCGGAACAAGTCCAGCATATGGATGCCCTGGTCCAGCAGAATGCCGCCGCCGGCAATGTCCTTGTTGTTTCTCCAGGAATGACGGAACTGCACCCCGCCGGATTTGCCGTAGAGCCCGCGCATGTTCAAGATCCGTCCGAAACGGCCGCTGTCCACCATGGCCTTGGCCTTCAGGATGCCCGGGTGCCAGCGGTGATTGAAGCCGAACATCAGTTTCAAATTCCCTTTCCCTTCGGCCTGGCGGATAGCGGCGATATCCTGAAGATTTCTTCCCGGAGGCTTTTCGCAAAAGACATGTTTGCCGGCCTCCAGGCAGCGGACCACGGTGCCCGGCGTATGGATATTGGGCGTGCAGACAAAGACCAGGTCCAGGGGGTTTTTAAGCAGATCTTCCCAATGCTCAAATACCGGATAGCCGCTGATTTTTTTGGCGATCTGCGGGTCAGGCTCGCCGATCCCCACCAGCTCAAGACCGGGATGGCGCTCGATCACGGCCCGGCGGATTTCGCCCATATAGCCGTAACCGATGATGGCGCATTTGAAGGTCTTATCGGACATAGCTTTTGTCCTTGGCTCCTGCGCCGGCTGCCTGGCGCTGCCTTAAAAATGCTTCCGCCTCCGGCACATCTTCCGGCACATCCACGCCCACATTTTTGATCTGGGTATGCACGAGGCGGATATCAAAACCGTTTTCGATCATGCGCAGCATGTGCGTGTCTTCGATGCTTTCCAAATAGCTTTTGGGTGTTTCAGCAAAACGTTTAATGGCTGCGGCCGGCCATAAAAACAAGCCCACCTGTTTGTAATATTGAGGCTGACGCTTTTTGAAATTGCAGGGAACGGGACAGCGCGAAAAAAACAGGGCGCGGCCTTCCTGCCCCAGGACGATCTTGACATTATGCGGATCATGGGCCTCGTCTTGCGTAATGTCCGCGTATTGGGTGACAATGTCGAAGGCAGAGAAATCAAAGGCGCGGTCGATGAAATCATCAATGTCCGACGGAAGCAAGGTCGGCTCATCACCCTGGATTTCCACCACATAATCCGCTTTCAATCTCTGGCACACCTCATTGGAGCGTTCCGAGCAGTTTTTATGTTCTTCAGCGGTCATCAGATGGCGGATGCCCTTATCTGCGCAAAACCGGCGGATATCCTCATGGTCCGTGGCCACATAGACCTCTTTCAAGAGCTTGCAGCCCATGCAGATCTCATAGACCCATTGGACCATTTCCTTGCCCAGGATCTTGGCCAGGGGCTTACCGTGAAAACGCGAAGACGCCATTCTCGCCGGAATGACGCCGACCACCTTTTTGTTTTTATACTCGTCTCTCATGCCCAGGCCACCTCCAAGGCGTGGAATTCTTCGGCTAAGGGCAGGTCGATTTTGCGGCCGCCCTTTTGGTGCGAAGCGTGCAGAGCCACCACAGCCTCGATCGCGTGACAGCCGTCCTCGGCGCTGCAGCTGACCTTATTGTGGAAAATCAATTCTTGCAGGCCCATCTTGGTAAATTCCTTCACGTCCCACGGCAGGGTGGGAAAAACCGGCACGGCCTTAAGGGGCGTCAAAATTTTGGTCAGCGGCAGATTACGGTCTTCTGCGCCGCGGGCCAAAATCGCCCAATGATTGTTCAATTCCTCGATGATGATCCGGCCGTAGGTGCCCACAATCTCCAATACCGGCGGAACCCCCGTGTCTTCGCAGGTGTCGATAAAGGCGCGCGTGCCGTCCTTAAACTGCATCATGCCCCAGCCGCCCGGGTCTTTGTACTGGGGGCCGCGGGGATTGGGCGTCCCGGTTTGGTCCACGAATCCCATGACCCAGGCTATGTCCGCATCCAGACAAAAACGCATTTTGTCGATGATATGCGTGCCTTCATTGCCCAAACCCACGGAACCGGCCTGGGCATACAGATGCCGGACCTTGCCGATCGCCCCTTGTGCAATGACCTGCTTTAACTGATGATAATTGGGACTGAACCTGCGCAAATGATTGACGACCAGCAAACACCCTGCCTCACGGGCCAGGCGCTTCATCTGCAGGCAGTCCTTGTACGTCGTGGCCATGGGCTTTTCCAAAAAAATCTTTTTGACGCCGGCCGCCAGGGTATCACGCACGGCCTGGAGGCGGGCCGCGCTGTGCGTGGCGATGATGACCGCGTCAGGAGCATGCGCTTGAAAAGCCTCCTCAGCCTTGGTATAGATACGCTCGGCCGGAAATTCAGGGACCCTTTTGGCCGCGGCCTCGGGATTAAGGTCCACGACACAGGCCAGCTCGACGCCTAATTCTTTCAGGGCCTGGTAATGCCGCATCCCCTGCCAACCCAGGCCTATGATGGCTGCCTTCATCATGCCTTTCGTATCAGTTGTTGGATCTGGTCACAGACCATGTTCATCTGCTCGACACTGCCCACCGTGACCCGCAAATGGCCGGTGAAAGGGGACTGGTTAAAAGGCCCTTTGAGGATGATATGCATGTCCTGTAGATCAGCCAAAAGTTTTTTGCCGTCGGTCCCCGAGGGGCATTTGAAAAAGACAAAATTCGCATGGCTATGCAGCACGTCAAATCCCATGGCCGGCAGGCGCTTGTATAAAACTGCCTTGGCCCGGTCAACCTCCTGGACATAATCGGTCATGATCTGCAGATGGTCCAGCAGATAGGCGCCGGCCTTGGCTGAGACCACGGTGATATCATGGGTCTGCTTGACCTTGTAAAGCTGTTGGATGATTTCGGTATTGCTGATGGTGTAGCCGACGCGCAAGGGCGCAATGCCGAAGCCCTTGGAAAAGGTGCGGATGATGATCAGGTTATCATATTGATGGATATGGCCGGCCATGGTCTGAGGATAAAAATGATAATAAGCCTCATCGATCAGGACCAGGGCATTGACCTGGTGGGCGGCCTTGATCACCCGGATCAAATCCTCCTCGGGGATCACGGTGCCGGTGTGGTTCGGGTTGGCAATGGTCACGAGTTTTGTCTTAGGCGTTATGGCAGAGAGGACACGTTCGATGGGAAGGGACAAATCCGGGTTATAAAAAATTTCCACGGCCTTGGCGCCGAACATCCGGCAATACACCACGTACATGCCGTAGGTGGGGGAAATCACCACCACCTCGTCCCCTTCCTGCACATAGACTTCAAAGACCATCTTGATCGAGGTGTCCGAGCCGCTGGCCACCAGCAATTCTTCCCGTTTGACCTTCAGCCAGTCGGCCAGCTTATGGTAAAAAGGCTCCACTTCAGGATAGGCCACCATTTCATCGACGGTGATGGAGCTTAGAATATTCTGTAAATGTTCCTTAGGAAAAGGCGTTGTGCGCTCGTTGCGGTCTAAGCGGTGCACCCGGCCGATGCGGTCTTCCGGCGTGATGGGTGTCCGTGTCAGTTCTTTCAGATGTTTTTTCGGTTCAATCATGTTTGTCCTTGCGCGTGATGAAAAAGGTCCAACGGAAAATTCAAATGGGCTTCAATGGGGCCCGGCCTGGCCCTCGATAAAATTTTCTGAATGACGATAACCCCAAAAACTAATTTCTTATACGGCGTAACAGCTGTTTTGGACGGCGGCCCCCAGTAGCCGTAGCCGTAAACATGGGAAGGTCTCGGTTGAAACCCTTCCACCATCCGCCAAAATGCCCCTGCATTAAAAACAACATAATTGGCGATTTCCGCCGGCCTGCCCTTTTCGTCCCAGGCAAAGGGCTGATAACTTTTTTTGATATTATTGATCCCCGGCCCCGGTGAAAGCCTTAAAGAGATCACAAAAAATCCGCCGGGTTTGACATATTGCCAGCAGCGTCCGATGATTTTGCCGGTCTCAATGTTCCAGTCCGCACAGCTTAAGGAAAAGACCGTATCAAAGGCTGCCTTGGGGACCCCCTTGGCCTCGAGAATATCGCAGCATTTGAATTGCGCAGGGACCTTAAAGCGGGCTTTGAGTGTCTGGGCCGCTGCAATCACCTGGGCATTGATGTCCACCCCAAGATAGGACCGCATTGGACAGCGGCTGGACAGGCCTAAGCCCAGCCCCCCCATCCCGCAGCCCACATCCAGGACGCGGCCGAACGTTTTCCGTATAGCAATGATCTTTTCAAAGGCCCAATGCTCAGAAGGATAAAAATCCTCCCATTTATCCCTATACCCCGTAAAAAACTGCGCAAGCCCAAGACCGGAGTATTTAATGTTCGCATTACCCAACCCCAACCCCCCCAAAATGGATGATTATACCTCTATACTCTATATAATTTCAATACTTAAAAAAATGCCTCCATAACTGACGCAAATGAAAGCTTGGCTTGGTTTCAAAACCTTGTTGCAGCAGATGGTCCAGGCCATTCAACAATTCGGTACGGTCAAAGACCATCAGGCCGCATTGCCTTAATCCCGGCATCACGCCCGAGGAAGGAATACGGTCCCTTAAATAGGCAAAAAGATCAATGGGAGGGTAAAGGTCCTTGCCGATCGTCATGAGGCAAAGCCACCGGCGAAACGCATAATGGTCCACATACAAATAATAGATTTTCCCCTGGGCATGGCCGGCTATATATTGCTTCAGATCAGTAATGTCCTGCATGTTTTGGCTCGGGTCCACGGTATGGGCGCGGGACAACAGCCCTCTGCCTTCAAACCGAAGTATATCATCGTTGACTTGGGAGACCAAAAGCACATCATGCGGGTCCAGATGGCTGTGCAGCCAATGGATGGGCCGGCCGACATTGCTGTGTTCATACACATTGACCCAGGACATCAGCCCATTGACCAGCAGGTAAAGCACCAGGGCCCAGGATTTCAATTTTGTCTGCTTTAAAAAATCTTCCCAAAACCCGGCCCAGCCGATCAGCATCATCAAAAGCGGCAGATAAACATATTTCGGAAAAAATACATGCAGCACACTGTTGTAAAGAAGGCAGACAATGGCTGTGAACAAGCCGTTGATGAAGATCCATCTGTCAAAGCTCAGTTTTTCCATGGACCGCAAGGCCCAGTCCAGGGATAAAAGCCCGACGTTGATCCCCAGGACAAAACGAAGCCACCCTACCAGATTGTCCCAGAAACTGGAATGGTGCTGGGGGATAAAAACCTGGGTATTCTGCAATTTGATCCACTTTAGGATTTGGTAATTCTGGATCAAAAGGGGGGAAAATAAAATCAGGCCCCATAAAATCCACCCAATCCATTTTTTAAAACCATTCAATAAACTCTTATGTTGCGGATCCAAATAAAGAATACCGGTCAATACCCCGAAAACCAAGGCCGGGATTTGTTCAATCTGCCATTGGTCAATCACGGTCACAAGAAACAGGAGCATGCCCAAGGCCCACAGCCGGATGCATGCCTGCCTCTGATTTTGCTGCAAACGCATCAGGCCTTCCCAGTACAGGATCAAGATCAAGGCCGTGGCTGTGCCCAGGATGGCATAGGTGCGGATGTAATAGGACAGATCCAAAATAACGGCAGAGCCGAAAAACAAGGCCGTCCAAACAAAAAGGCGCTGCGCCGTCAGCATGCCTCTTCGGCGGAAATAATAGAGGATGGTCCCGTACGTGGCCAGGGTGAAGATCAAGCATACGAATCGGCTCCACAGGACATGGTCAACGGGAAAATGAAAGGACAAGCTGAACAGATAGGTGGGCAATAAGCCGTGATTTTCTTTGAGGTCCTTGGGGATGGGTTGATCCAGGGCCGTGTCCCAGGCAAAATGGCAGGAACCCGTACGGGCTATGCCCTCGGCCCAGCTGAGGTGAAATGTCTCATCTCCATAAATGCCGAAGCTGGAGGCCCGCGCAAACCAAATCCCCAAAAAGACCAGGACCAGGATAAGGCTGGTAAGCGCGTATCTTGACATGCTAATCTCTGACCCCGATTTTCTTGGCAGGAACTCCGCCGACAATGGTGTAATCTTCGACATCCTTGGTCACCACGGCCCCGGCCCCGACGATCGCCCCTTGTCCGATCACGACATTGGGCACAACAACCACATTGGCACCGAGCCACACATCCTCCTTGATGACGATGGACCCCGGCTGATGGCCTTGGGCGTCTATGGTCATGTCTTTCCGGGCAAAATGGTGGTTGGAGGCCCGCAGCACCACATTGGGCCCGATCATGACATGGTCTCCGATTTTAATGGACCCGCCGTTGTCGGCATTGATCATCACATTGGCATTGGTGGAGACATGATCGCCGATCTCAATCCCTCCCTCGGTGCCCTCGGCATAGACCTGGGTCCAGGGGCCGAAGCTGACATGGTCCCCTAAGGTGATCTTTTTAAAGCCTTTGACCACGCAATCTTTGGCCATGACTAAGCCGGCCCCGCATTTGAAAAAACAGGGCCGTAAGCACAAGCGCCTTAATTTGACGCCGAGCGCCCCGGGCACGCCCTGCAGGAGCCATAGGCCATAGTCCTTGATTTCCCGGAGGATTTTGGCGCTCAAACTTAAATGATTGTCCATGGTTGAGTCATTGTAAAGGAAGGGTCCCTACCCGTCAATTTCAAATAAGGCCAGGCTTTGAGGGGTCACGGGATGGAAATAACTGCGCACCCAGGCCGAGGCCGCATCGGCTCTGCGCCGGAATTCCCGGTCATCCATGGCCTCGACGGCCTTGAGGGCGGCCAAGAGCCTCTCCTGCGGCGTGACCGTCCATTGAAAGGCATCGGTCAGAAACAATGGATCATAGCTTAACAGGCCTTCAGGCCTGAAATTGACAGCCGGGATCCCCCGGCTGACAGCTTCCAGCACAACCGCGCTTTGCCAGTACATCAGCACGTCGGCCCACTCCAGGTCTTGGGCCAGGCTCTCCTTGGAGATTTCCACCTGGGACAGACAAGCCATGTCCATGGGGTGTTTCCTTGTCAGCAAAGACCATGGCAGCGCCGGGTGGCACCTGATCCTCAACCGGCAGCCCTCTGCCCCTCTGATTTCTTTTAACACATACTGCAGCATCTGAAACGTCTGGTCAACCCCGTCTAACACCAGCAAAAGATGCCCCTGGGATTTAGAGCGCGCCTTCGGCCCGGCGGCAAATAAATATTCATAACGCAGGGCGCAGCTGCTGAGAATGGGCACCTGCCCGTAATCCCCGTATGCCCTGAGAATGCCGCGGGACAGCTCGCCGGTTGTCAGGATCCTGTCCGGCAGCGGCACGATGTTCTTTTCATTAGGATGGACAAACATATTCAAGGCCGCCTGGGGCACCACGGAATGCTGGTAACCCAAAAGCTTGGTCGACGGGCTGTGCTTGCGCAAGGCCATCAGGCACATCCTCTCCCATGGATTGTTCTCAAAGGTCATGAGAAAATCCTTCAGCGGCACCTGCCGGATGAGATGACGAAGGGCATCGTAATGCAAAAGCTGGAAGATCTGGATGCCGTTGAGGGTCCTGGCCAACTCGAAACGGATGAGATCCGTCACATCCAGGTCCTTGAACAAGACCGGCTCCTTGAGCTCAATTCTGAAACTTAAAATCCTGATCACGGCGCGGAAAACATCACCGCCATTGATAAAGAATTCCACCGGAAGGATCTTCCAGGCCGTTTCCTGCTTGAGGCGCTTTATAAATTCCCCAAAACAATGCCAATGGTAACTTAAAATCAGCACCTGGTTGGATGCAGCAAGATGTTTCGGCAAGGGGCCGAAAAACGCGTCCGTGTAAGCGCCTTCTTTGTCCCAGGAGCTGGGATAGGAAAAGGTCTTGATCACGTAAAAATTTTTTTGAGGGTCAAGCCAGCGGCCCGCTGTTTCGGACAAGGCCCTGCGGGACAAGAACGATCTGGCATAAAAACGCACAGCCCTCACCAATAGCCTTATCAAGGACCGGGCCGCGCCAAGGGCCATGAGCTTTTGTCTTTCCCAGTCAGCCTTTGGCCAAACCAGACTGCGGTTGCATTTGGCCAGGAGTTTGGACAAGGACGGCTCGATGGCGATGGAAGGGCCTGCAATCAACAAGGGCTGATCCGGACAGGCTGAAAGACTTCTTTCAATCATCAGCAATTCCTGGACCAGGTCAGGGACAGGACAAACATAGCTGTTTTTGGAAGAAAGGTCCGTGGCCCACCAGAGAAACTGGTCCTTAAAACGGGCATTTAGGGAGGCGATCAAGGCCGTATAATCCTGGATAAAGGCCGAGCGTTCTTTCTCGGTATAAGCTGGAACCTGTAAGGGGCCAATCAGGCCCTTGGACAATAATGCATCCAGGCCCTGCTCCGTCGGCAAAACGATACAATCCAGGGCCGAGGCCTTGAAATAGGCAGGATCATGAATAACAAAAATCTGCGCCATATGTTTTTGATCAGGAGACCATCACAACCCCCGGGGTTGTGATGGACCATCACAACCCCGGGGGTTGTGATGGTCTCCTGATTGGACCTTGTCCTTCCCCCACTTCTGTGCAAATCGCTCCATGACCTCATCCATCACCGCGTCCCGATGCCGGCCGGCGCGCAGGCCTTCCAGCATCCATTTCAGGCATTCACTCAAACGTTCAACGGCCTTCCCGTCCTGATAGGGGTCCAGTTCCTGCTTATAGGATGACCAATCCCCGATATGCCTGTAGGTTTTAGGATCCTTGAAATAATTTTGGCAGGCCTGCCAGGCCTGCGGCCAATCCTTGAAAACAACATCCTTGCCCAATTGATGCAAGGGGCTGGGAGGCCATCCTTCCAGGTCCATGATCAAGGTCGGCACGCCGGCCAAGGCGGATTCCATGCCCGCCGTGCCGGAGATGATGGAATCGTGGATGGCCATGTCCGCAGCCAGGGCCGCCACAGCCGGAGGGTAAAGGCCCTGCATCTGGCCTTCCCTGAACACATAACAACGTCCGGTCTTTTCCGCTTCCTGCAAAAGCCCGTGGACTTCTCCAAGCCGACGGGGCAGGGTGCTGGGCACCTTGGGTTTAAAGATCAGGCCAAGGGTAGGGAATTTCAATAATTGTTCCAACCAGAAGCGGTAATTGTCCCTCAACAGTTTATGCCCCATATACCAGCGGCCGTCATCAATGGTATTCTCGTCGAAATAGGCAATGATCTGTTGGGCCCCATGGGCCTGGATTTTACGGCGCAGGTCCATGGCCATGGATTGAGACGGCCCAAAACGGTAATCGCCCACATAACCCACGGCCGCGTGATAACGGAAGCGGCCGTAATTGGCACGCATGGCCTCGTATTTCACCGGGGCAAAACTGAAGATGATGTCCGTGCAGACAGCAAGCTGGGGACAGGGATGGGGCTCATAAGAACGCTGGTAAATGCAGGAAATCCCCCCTAATTCAGCCAAGGCCTCGGCCATGGCCATTTGAGCAGGGTCATAATTGATCCAGCTGTTGTGCAGTTTGATATTATAACGCTTAAAAAATTGGGACCATTGCTCCTTGGTCCGGCAATAATCTTCCCGCAAACCCCGCAATACCCGATATTCCGCACTGCTCTCCTGCGCCTCCAAGGGTAGGGTGCTATTGTGCCGCTGGGGACGGAAAACCTCGATCAGGGACGGATCCACCACCGAGGCTTGCGGGGACATGGCCACGGCAGCCAGGTGATGGGATTCTAACAGCCCGTATCTTTGAGCGTCGATGGGTGATTTGGACAGATTAAAGGTCACCAGCAAATCTTCATAGGAAAGGTTTTTTCCATCGCAGAAAAAAAGATCGCTATGTAAAACAGGATCGTCGAAATTCAACTGGCCGCAAAATTCCGTCATGATCCTGGCTTTCTCCGGCGCAAAATACGGCTTGGACCGGGCCAGGCCGCGCCGGAGCTTGAAGTCAAAAATTTTGCGCCGGACCAGGCCGGCCGCCATCCGGAAATTTAATTTTTTAAATTTGGCAAAAAGCTTTGACCATGCCCAGCGCCTTAACTGCACGGGGCCAAGCGATGCCAAATGCCCGCCATGGGACCGCAGATATTGCCGAAGGACATCCATCCAGGGACGTTCAATGATAAACAGTTGATACTCCGTCGCAGGCGGGTGCTGCCGGCGGCCGTGCCATCCGGCAATCTGGGCCATCATCGCCACGTGCCAGGCCTGGGCATATTTTTCATGCCCGTAAAAATCATAAATATACACCGGGACCTTGGCCAGGTAATAACGCGCATTGGAAGCGGGATCTAAATCTCGGGTGAAGGAATGAAATATTTCGGATGACAGCATCAGCTGCTGGATTTCAATCATGTCCTGATGGGCCGCGCGCCAATAAGCGAAGCGGCCTTGTTCATCCCGGACATCCGTGATCTGAAAATCCAATTTTTGGACCACAAACCCCTCCTGCTTGGCGGTCCAGCGGGCCAGCATCAAGCCCGGCCAGGTGGCATCAAAAACATAACAACAGGGTTTTAAGGAAGGATTTTTCCGGCCGAGCCGCCGCAGGAGAGGGGCCAAGCTGTCCAGCCAAAGTCGAAGGGTCAATAACTCGACATAAATCGACTTCGGAAAACTTTGATTTTGGACCATAGGCGTTGATATTAACAGAAAAACAAGAAATTTAAAAGGTCGCAACTTAAAAGCGAATTATATTTTTACATTTAAAAAAAAGTGTACTACAATTAAATCAACCCCGCCTTATTGAAGGAAATCTTTATGTCAAAAATCGAATTGCTCTCGAAATGGATCGGCCTGGAAAAAACCAATGAGCTGGCCGTCAAATACTTCAAGGCCTGCCCGCCCTATTACAACCGGGTCCTGCAGGCGCATTACCTCAAACAATATCCTCAAGCCAAGATCATCCCGCCGGAAAAATTCATGCCCACCCTGTTCTCGGCCTACTACGGGCAGACCAGTCCCGAAGATATGGTGCCTGATGCTGCTTCGGCCTTTGTCAGTGCCTATGTCCCTTTCCGAAAAGGCATCACCCATATCCTGCTGTTTAATTTTTGCCAGCGCAATTACAGCATCCGGGACCCTCTTTTGATCCGCCTCTCCATCATGAAGGAAAATGAGCATTTTTGGTCCAAACAGTATGTGTTCAAGCCCAATGAAGTGAAATATTTCAATACTATCGGCCATGAGGCTGATGCCGCGGCCCTGCCGGAGCAAGGTATCGTGCTTTTAGAAGTCTTTCATCCGCGCCTCAAGACCCCGGAAAACGAATTTAGGTTCTTTGTCTTTTTCCATGACCAGGCCAAGGGGCTGATGGCCGGCGTACATTCCATCCCAGCGCCGTTAAAGTCCTATTTGCCGCGCACGAGCCTCTGTTACCGCGGTTATCTGCCCGACGGCCACATGGCCTATCTGTCCAATTTCGCCGGTTCCCGGCAGGACATTGAGGCTGTCGGCCCCAAGGCATTGTTCACCGTGGCCCAGACTAAATCCCCCTTGAAAGGGGCCAACGGCTTTTGCATCATCCATGACGGAGACGGCATTCCCCTGGCCATCTGGCATGACAATTGCAACAGCAACCGGCGCAATATCAAAAATACGCCATCCGCCAACCGTCATCCTCATCCTTGCACCACCGGCTTTTACATACCGAATTTTAAACACAACGCGCCCCTGCTGCGCATCAGCGAGGATGAAATCGGTTTCCCCGTAGAGGCCATGACCCTGAAGCTGTTCACGGAAGACGGCGCGCTGATTTCCAGCCGGGACGTCGTTTTTCAGGATGATCAATCAGGATGCGATCTGGCCAAGGTTTTCGCAAAGGAAGACATCCAGGGCAGCGTCAATTGTGTGGTGGAATTCAAGCGTGATGTGAATGAATTTGCCGTCAAACCGATCTGTTACGTGCATGTGTATTACCGGGGCTCAAATCGCCTGGCTGACCAGACCCACACCGAATCATCCTATGGCCTGTACAATGATTCCAACCCGCAGCCGAAATCCTACCGCTGCCTGAAAATGGCGCCGATTTTCAAGGCCTTCCGCAATGATTACGCCATTATCACGGCCGGCGGCTGCGCCACCAACCCGGACAATACCATCACCCTGCGGATCTTTACAGACACCGGCACCGAGCATGTGATCAACCATTACCCGATCCGTGTTTTAAATGGAGTTGCGGTGATCCACGGGGACGATATTTTCAAGGATTGCTGGCCGCATATCCGTGAGGCAGGCGTGATCTGGTTCGAGCACCAGACCACCAATTACAACGGCATTTGGTATTGCATCGACCGGGAGACCGGCAACCTGGCCACCGACCACTTCACCGGCGCCTAAACAGCTGTCCAACCCCCATCCACCATAATGGTGGCCCCTGTAATATAAGAAGCAGCGTCTGAGACGAGAAAGGCCACGACCGAGGCCACTTCCTGGGCCTTGGCCATGCGCTTGAGGCAGGTTTTGGCCGCGTATTTCTTGACGAAGGAGGGATCTTGACCGTCATAAATTCCGCCGGGGCAGACCGTGGCCACCCTGACGCCAAAGGGCCCGACATACGAAGCCAGGTACCGGCCCATGCTGTCGATGCCGCCCTTGATCGCTGCATAGGCGGCAGGCATGGTCATCTTGGTATCTTCATAGATGCTGAAATCCGGACCCACTGACCCGTAAATGGACCCTAAATTGATGATGCATCCTTTGGTTTTCTTGAGGGCCTGGGCGGCATAGAGGGAACTTAAGGCATACGCATTCAAATGCATGTCGATGTTTTTTTGCCAGGACCTTGAGCGGATATGCTCGGCCTTGGCCCCCCAATCCTTGGTCCTGGGATAGGCGCAATTGATCCAGCCGTGAATGGGGCCCTGCCGGCGGAAGAGCGTTTGCATGTTGGCCTTGAGATCTTTGATAGCCGTGATGTCCAAAGGACAGTAAAAGACCTTCAGGCCTTCCTGCCCCAATATCTTGGCCAGCTGCCGTCCCTGCTTGGCATTAATGTCCGCGATCACGACCCTGGCCCCGGCCTGGGCCAAGGCAGTCACGATTTCACGGCCCAGCAAGCCGCAGCCTCCGGTCACCACCACGGCCTTGCCGGCGAGCGAAAACATGCGGCGGTAATCGATCATAGTTTGACCAATCCTTTGTTGACCAAAAATTCAATAAATTGAAAATCAGACTCATGGTCAATGTCAAAGGCCGACCATTCCTCCATCACCAGCACCTTGGACCTGTCGGACACCGGTGTCTTGGTTTTGGGATCCAAAAGGTATTGGCGGCTGTACACATAAATGGAGGCGTTCAGGTCATAGACCCTGGGCGCGGCTTGCCGGCTCATAAAAGGATTTTTCAATTTCTTGACCAGACGATAATACCCTCTTGCATCGGTCTCCACCATGTTGAAATAGGGATTTTTGCGGCATGGGGTCACACTGAAGACGGACTTGGCCTTGCTTTGCTTGAAAATCTTCAGGGCCTTGTCTATGTCCTGGACGGTCCTCACCGGAGCAGTGCTGTCTAAGTCCAGCAAAACATCAAACCGTTCGCCGGTCAGGCGCTCGGTCTCGCGCAGGGCATGCTGCAGGACAGGGAGCTTGCCGATGGAGTCCGTGGCCAAATGCGCCGGCCTCATAAAAGGCACCTCGGCCCCGCATTGGCGGGCTATGGCGGCAATGGCCTCGGAATCCGTCGTGCAAATGACCTTGTCCGCCTTGCCCCAGGACAAGGCCTGACGGATGGAATGGGCGATCAAAGGCCGGCCGCAAAGGTCCCTGATGTTTTTGTTCTTGACCCCTTTTGAGCCCTTCCTGGCACATATGGTCAAAAGGATTTTTTCACGCATGGCGCTTGAACTCTAAAATCTTGGCCAAGGTATCCCCGGCTTCCTGCCAATCATTCATAAGGCCAGGCCGGCCGATATGGCCGAAAAAATACCTCGTCTGTTTTTTCAAATAATCATCCCTGCTTCCTTTGAGCCGCTCAATCTTCAGCCTGCGGCCTTCCCTGATCTCCAGCGTTTGGCGCAGCAAGTCTGCGGTGATGGTGCCTTTATCATGGTCAATCACGATGCGCCGTTCCTGACTGCGGCTTAGATAATTGATATGCATATTGATGTGCGGCGCGCGGGACGCAGTCATTAACACATCCGCAAAGTCCTCAGCATCCACAGAAACCTTGCCGGCCCTGGCAAAGACGCCGGACCTGATCTTAAAATCACCGAATAAATACCGGATATAATCGAATTCATGGGACAGATCCAAGAGCACGCCCCCTCCCTCCTTGGCCTTGCCTGAGTAGGCCTGCCTGGCCTGCGGCCCCTGACGCCAGTCCGGCAGATAGGATGAGCAGACGATGCGCACATGCGCAATTTTTTTGCCCTTAATTTTTTGGCGCAGGCGCTGGACCACCGAATGAAAACGCAGGCCGTAGGCCACATAACAGCTCAGTTTCTTGCGACGGCAAATTCGGCCCAGCCGGGCGATCCCCTCCAGAGAGTGGGAAAGAGGTTTTTCAATGAACAGGTGCATGCCTAAGCCGGCGCAGCGCAGGGCGGTTGGAATGTGCAAATACGTCGGGTTGGTGATAAAGGCCGCATCAGGCCTGAAAGCTTCCAGCTCCTGCCATGTATAGATTTCTCTGATCCCCGCCACAGGGCGCCGGGCTCCTGACCTGCGGCTGCGAAAGGCAGCCAGATCATGGGAAAAATGCTTGCGCAAAATCCCGGCATGGCGCCGGCCGATTGAACCCAAACCAAAGATCACGATGTTCATGGTCGACAATTATAAGGAAGCCTTGGTCTCTTCTTCCATCGGCGCCTTGACCTTGGCCTTGACAATGTTGAAGGACTCCCGGGGCACGGCCAGGGGCCGCACCAGCTCATCAGCCTTGCCCCAATGCTTTTCCGCCAATGCCAACAGCCTCAGGTCCCGCTGCATCACAATCTGCTGCAGGCCCAAAAGCTGCATGGGCGAGAATTGATGGGAAATCACAGCTGAAATTTTGGAGGCATCGCCCAAGTCCATGATGAACTTCTCCAGATCGCCGTTGTATTGCTCCAGGATCGACTCCTTGTAGGCATAATACCACTCGGAGCCTGGGTAGGGTGTGGCAAAATGCGGCTTGCAGTGAATGCCCAGTTTGATCAGGCATTCGATGGTGGTGCGCACGCTTTGGAATGTTTCCAGGGGGAAGCCAATGATGATGTTGGGGATGGGGATGATGCCGGTTTCCATGCAGATCCGCGGGGCGTTCAAATTATGGTTTTGGTTGACGCCCTTGCCCAAATTTTTGAGGATCACCGGATCAAAGGACTCAATGCCGTAGACCAGATGGGAACAGCCGGCCTTGTACATGATCTGCAGGATTTCCTTGTTGGAAAGGCTGGCATGGCTGGTCCCGGCCCAGAACACGCCCCCCTTGTTCTCATTGTCCGGGACACCGTCGCGCCGGGACGTCGGCTGCAGCCCTTCCTCGATCCACAAGGCGCACAGTTCTTTAAGCCAGGTGCGGCCGCTGGCCACGTCCATAGTCATCAAATTTTCATCGATAAAACTGACAAAATCCACCTGGTATTTGTCCCTGAGGGTCTTGACCATGTTGACAATGTAGCGCGGGCTGTGATAGCGGATATTGCGGCCGTAGGTGAAACGGACATCATTCTCGCCCTTCTCGTCTTTTTCCACCACCATGTCGCCGGTGGTACCCAAATGCCAGCAGAATTTGCAGATCAGGCTGCAGCCTAAGGAGCCCATCACATCGATGCGCCGCTTGGCCAGAAAGCCGGCTTCGGAGTAGGTGGTGCTGGAATTTTTAAAGTATATCTCCAAGGGCAGCAGGTCCCAGGCCGGATACGGCAGGACATCCAGGTCATGGATATTGGACCGCACGTTGGTGATGGTGACCTTGCCGTCTTGAGCGCGGAAACAGACCCCTAAGGTCTTGGAGAAATCAAGGTCCTTGCGGTCTATCTTTTCAAGGATATCAGGCCATGTGGCAAAAGCCTCTCCCATGATGCCGATATCGATTTCCGGCAGCCAGGAGAGCATTTCCTTGGGCATGCTGGTCAAGAATCCGCCGCCGGCCACGATGAAGGCCTGGGGACAGACCTTGCGGCATATTTGAAGGATTTTCTTGATGGAACCGTAGGTTGTCGTCAATCCGCCGATGGCGATCACGTCCCAATCATCGGCCCGGCAGACCTGCTCCACCACCTCCAGGCCTTTGCGCCAGGCGTTCTCGTCGTAAATCTGGACGAGATGCCCTTTTTCGACGGCAATGGCCGCCAGCAGGGCAATGCCGTAGGGGATATGCTTGGGATCGTCTTCTTCCCTCACCACTGGATTGATCATCAGGATTTTGGCCATGGGTCCCCTGGGTTAAAGGTGGCGTTGGATAAAATCGTCAAGGGAAAGGCAGGGCATCTTCTCATGAAAGAGGGTGCCGCCTTCGGTGCAATTATACGTGCGGCCGCGCGCCAGCAAAAAAAGTTCCAGAAAATTTTTCCGGTACCAATAATACGTCGGGTCCGTATAAAATGTTTCGCCGGTCAACGGAAAGTCATATTCCACGAACAAGGACTCCACGGATTCCGCGTTCTGCAGATACTGGTGCAGCTCATAAAAGGTCTGGGTCTTCTCGAAGGGCAGGTCCCCGTAATAGCCGAAATCCATGCCGACCAGGGCGATCTCAGGGATTTTTAAGAAAGAATCCGCAAAGACCCAGGCCGCGGTGCCGACATTGCCTCCGGTATTCAGGCAGGGCAGGCGGTTGATATCATACATGGCGCGGGTGATGCTTCCCGGGGTGTGCGGATCATCCACCAAGGGGTTCCACCAGTAGGCGTCCATGCCGCTTTCTTGGATGCGCCCGACGACGTTGGCCGCTGCGCAGGAAGCCACAATGGCCTTGGTTTTCGGGCCGTAAGTATTCACCAGCTCAATGTGGAGCTTGTTCTGGGCGATGGTATTTTTGCGAAATTCGACGTCCAAATCCTGGCGGGCAAAATAATCATCATCCGCCGTATTTTTCTCAAAATCATGGTCCCCGAACCAGCGCACCGGCCTGCGGCGATGGGGGTCCAAGGCCATGACAAAATCCGGGATGAGGCCGGCTTTCAAGGCCGCGATAAAAGCTCCGTCGACACAGATCAGCGTGCCCGGATAGTTTAAGTCCTTGATGCGCTTTAAAGAGTGTTGACGGTGGACGCTGGGTCCGGCGCTGATGACGATAGCTGATCGGGCCTTCGGGCCTTTTAAGTCAGGCAGGTCCTTGATGGATTGCTTAGCCTGCGGCGCGTTGATAAGGGCATGCTCCAGCAGCGTCTGGCGGTGGTGCTTGAACCCCACCTGGGCTATTTCTTCAACAACGCGCTCAAAAGGGCCAACGGCCTGGGCTTTCATGGGCTATTGGTCTCCGTCCCAGGTCATCTGGCCGCGCTCCATGTAGACCATGCTGCCTCCGATCGAGCCCATGGCCTTTTTCTTGTATTCTTCCAAAAAGGTCGGAGCGTCCTTCTTGGGCTTCTGCTTCACGGGATGTTTGACCTTGAAATTACCTTTAAGCAATTGTTCTTCCATGGTCCCCTCCTCATCTTACCAAACAGTGTAACGTAATTTCCATTGACCGTCAACCTGCTCCCAGAGATGCGGCGAGCGGAACTGGTCGCAGAGCTCCATGAACTTTTCCGGCTTCATGCCGATATACTCCATGACCTCGCGGAAATATCTGTCCGGAAATTCACCGTCGAATTTCTTGACCAGGGCCACCCCTTCTTCACGGGTGATGTGGTTGTTGCGGATTTCCTGGGAAGCGTCATAGGTGGCCCGGCCAAGCCCAAATTTGATGTATAAGGTATAGTAGTGCAGATCATCGATTTTGTCATCAATGCTGTTGTATTTGCTGTAGGTGCCCTGGGACCGGAAAGGCCGCGCCTGGAATCCGGTATTTTCCACGGCATAATAATAGACCTCCTCCGGCGTCCATTTCAGGTAATAGCCCAAATAATGGACCTCCACGGCCGCTTTTTCCAGCTGGGCCGCGTCCGCCGGCAGAAAGCACATCAGCTCTTCCATGTCGATGTGGTGGCGCTCCTTCAACTCCCTGACGGAAATGCCTCCCAGGTAAACGTCATCGATGTTTTTGAAGGTATGGTAGGATTTGTCCCTCAAGGAGCGGGTGTTGTCCGCAATGGGATTGCCGTATTCAGCCTCGCACTCCCCGTAAAACACCAGCGGGATGCCGAATTGGGCAGCCAGTTTGGGGCCCAGGTTTTTCTGCCCCAAAATAAAGGTCTGAAAAGGATGCAAAAGATTTTCGATGCCAAGCCTTGTCAATAATTTCATCACCTTGCCGTTGCGGTAAAAGCTGATATTGTCAAAACCGCCGATATCCAGCCAATTCCTGAAATTCTTATAGCCGTAATCCGTATACATCAGGGGCGACCAGGTGACGGTCAAAGGATGCATCCCGTACTTGTATTTGAGCACATGGGCCTGATAGGCGCTGTCCTTGCCGCCGCTGCCGGGCACAAGGCAGTCATAATGCCCATCCTTGCGGCGGTATTTGTCCAGCAGCCGCAGCAGCTCTTCCTCGCGCTTTTTCCAGTCGATCTTAAGCTTCTCTTTTGCATAAGAGCAGGCATCACATATCCCGTCTTCATGGATATGCAGGGTGTTCTTGCGGCTGTTGATCGTGTGCTTGAATTCCACCGCCGAGGTCGGCCGCTGGTTGGACATCACGCAGTGCTTGCAAAAAACCACCGTCGCCGGCAGGCCGTATTTGACTTCCAATGCTGTTGTCATGGGTTGACCAGCTCCTTGCCGGCATGGACCAGATGGGCCCAATTTTGATAAAATTTTAACCCCTCGGACCCGCTCTTTTCCGGATGAAATTGCACGGCCAAGACCGAATCTTTCAGGAAGGAGGAACAATACGCAATGCCTTCGTACGAGGTCTTAGTCAGGACCAAATTTTCATCTTCCGGGACGGCATAATAAGAATGGACAAAATACATAAACTCCTCATCGTGTATTCCCTTGAGCAGTCCTTCCTTGGCCCCGGGATGGCCGGGATTGATGCGGATGCGGTTCCACCCCACTTGAGGGATCTTGACAGCCCGCTGGTCTCGACCCTGGTCAAACCTGATCACCTTGCCGCGGATGATGTCCAGCCCCGGATGAATCCCGAATTCCTCACTTTGGGAAAGCAATAACTGCATGCCCAAACAGATGCCGAAAAAGGGCTTGTGCATGTGCACGCAATCCTTGAGCACGCCGACCAAATCCAGTTTCTTCAAATTGGCCATGGCATCTCCAAAGGCCCCGACCCCCGGAAGGATGATGCCTGCGGACCTTTGGATCAGTTCCCTGTCATGGGTGATGATGCACTCCAGACCGACCGCACGGCAGGCATACTGGACGCTGAACAAATTGCCCAGCCCGTAATCAACGATGGCGACCTTATGCTTGTCCGCTTCAAACATGAACAGCTTCCTTAGGCTGATACCGGCAGGGAATATCCTGCTGGTTTAAATATTGCTTGATCTGCAAAATGGAGCAGGGCCGGCATTTGGTGAATTCCCGGCCGCTTTTTAAAAATTCCACATTGCCCTCTTGATAGGAATCCAAATCCGCCCGCAGATGCTTGATGGTTTCGTAATGGAGCATGGAGGCAACCGCCACGGCATCCGCCTTTCCCTGCAGGATGGCCTTCTGGATATCGTTCAATTGCCCTGGCCCGCCGGAGGCAATGACCGGAATGGAGACAGCTTCAGCCACGGACCTGATCAGCTCCAGGTCATATCCTGTGCCCGTGCCTTCACGGTCCACCGAGGTCAAAAGGATTTCACCGGCGCCCAGCTCCTGGACCTTCCCGGCCCAGGCCAGCACTTCCACCCCTGTGTATTCCCGGGCATTGTCTGTATACGCCAGGTACCGGCCATCGGGCTGACGGATGGCCTCAATGGCCACGACAATGGTGGAGGAGCCGAACATGCGCGCGGCCTCACGGATAAAATCCGGATGACTTATGGCCGCTGTGTTTAATGAAACCTTGTCCGCACCGGCCCTTAAGACCCGGCGGATATCCTCGATGGTTCTCAATCCTCCTCCCACTGTCAAGGGAATGAAAATTTCCTTGGCGGTCTTGGTGATGATATCATGCAGGCTGTTGCGGTTATAAAGGCTGGCCACCACGTCCATATAAATCAATTCATCCGCGCCGGCCTCATAATAATGCCGGGCAAAGTCCTGGGGCCGGCCCAAGACACGCAGGCCTTCCAAATGGATGCCCTTGACCAAATTGGGCCCCTTGATGTCCAGACGCGGAATGATCCTGATGTTTTTCATCATGCTCCTCAATCGACGCTGAAATTCTTTATGGCATAAAATTTTTTCTTGATCAAGCTCTCATCCAGGCTGAGCTTGCGCAATATTTCCTTAAGGCGCAGGCTGGTTTTGCCGTCCCGAAAGCGGTCATAAGGATTTTTTAGGGATTTTAATGAACGCCTGAACCTTGGGCTAAAAGCCAGTCGGATGGCCCTTGTGATCTGTGCACTCACGCAATCCACATCGAGCACATTGGCGGCCTTGATCCTGCCGTCCTGACGGTCACCGATATTGACCACCGGCATATGAAAGGAAGGGGCTTCCACCATGCCGCTGGAAGAATTGCCCACCATGGCATCCATATGTTTAAGCGCACTATAATAGAGAAGCTGACCCATATTATCAATGAATTTATACCGTGATGGGTCCCTCCGGCAAAAGAGGGCCAGGGCACGGTTGATGATCAGGCCCTCAGGGTCTGCATTGGCCTTGGTGAACACGGCCTGGCAGCCGCTGGAGGCCACGGCCAAAAGCAATTGTTGGACCTGCTTGGCAGTGGAAGAACGCTCCCGTGTCATGGGATGGAAGGTGACAAGCAGGGTTTTTTCCCGCAGATCCAGGCCCAAACCTTGGTACAACGCATCCTTGCTGAGCAAATCCATCCGATAGATATGGTCTAAGCCTGCGGCCCCCAGGTTAAAAACCCGTCGTGGATCTTCCCCCATTTGAATGACCCTATGCCTGTAGGTCTTAGTCGCGGTTCCGTGCAGGGAAGACATCTTGGTGATGGCATGACGGATCCCTTCGTCCATGACGCCCTGTGTGGCTTCCCCCCCATGCAGATGGACAATGGGGATGTTCAGGATATACGCCGCAACAACAGCCGCCAAAATTTCAAACCGGTCGCCCAAGACCACCAGCATGTCCGGCCGGTCCTTGTCAAGGACACGGCTGAAGCCGATGCATCCGCGGCCGACAGCAGCGGCTGTGGAGGCCATGGAATTATCCCGGCTTAGTACAGGAATTTTGGCGGCAATCTTGAAGCCATCCCGGGTGATCTGTTTCCACGTCGAGCCAAAGGTACTGGACAGATGCGGTCCAGTCACCAAAATCTTCAGTTTGAGACGCGGATCTTCCTCAATGGCACGCAACAGCCAATACAGATGGCCGTAATCGGCCCTGGAACCGGTGACAACCGCGATAGTTCTTTTGTGCATAGGCTTATAGCTTGATCAATTCATCTTGATGAAACGCTTTGACGGCCTTGCGGCCTATGACCCTGTCCCATTGCATGGGGCTAAGGCCGGTGCCTGGCCTTTTGACCGTCAGGTTTTCTTCATTGAACCGTTCCCCCCTGCCGATGTCCCTGGAGGCAATGATGCTCTTGCGGACATGGGTGATATTGGCCGTTTCCGACGGTGAAGGCCTTTTGATGCCGGAGCCCAGCGCGGATTCGACATTCCGGACAGCTTTGACCAAGGCCCTCAACTCAGCCGGGTCAAGGCTGGCCTTGTGGTCTGGACCCGGTAAGCGCTTATCAAGGGTCAGGTGCTTTTCGATAATGACAGCGCCCAGGGCCACGGCTGCCGCGGCCGCTTCGATCCCCAAGGTATGATCAGAATAGCCGATCTCCATGCCCAGGGCTGATTTCATCCGGGGGATGGCCAAAAGATTCGCATCCTTAAATGGCGATGGATAGGCGCTGTTGCAATGCAGCAGGGTGATCTGCGCTTTCCTGGTGCCGGCCGCCGTCAATATCCTGAGCGCTTCCCGGATTTCCCGCAGATCCGCCATTCCCGTCGAGAGGATGATCTTTTTCCTTAAGGCCCCGATTTTGCGCAAATAGGGAAGATTGGTGATTTCTCCTGAAGGGATTTTAAAGATCTTTAGGCCCAGCCCGTTTAACAGATCAATGCTGGCCGCATCAAAAGGCGTGGAAAGAAACATGATTTTCCTTCGGCGGCAATGGGCCTGCAGGATCTTATGCGCCTCGGGACCCAGCTGCAGTTGTTGGATCATCTGCAGCTGATTGCCCTCCTTGCCTGTGGCTTGAATCTGGTAGCGGGCCTTCGGCGCGAATTTGGAAACAACGGCATGGGCCTCAAAGGTCTGGAATTTGACGGCATCCGCACCGGCCATGGCCGCCGCGTCCACCAATTTCAAGGCGGATTTCAGTGACCCATTGTGATTAACGCCGGCCTCGGCAATGATCAGGACCTTAGACATCCGCCGCCCTTTCCCTGAGCTCAAATTTTTTCAGCGCTTCATGCAGCACTTCTATCTGCCCGATGTCCAGCCAGGACTTTTCCGATACCGGATAGGCCCCGACTTTTTCCCCGAGGGAAAGATAATGATTGATCAAATCCGTAATATTGTAATAGCGGCTGGAAGGGATTTGTTTCAGGACCGATGGCTCCAGCACATACATCCCGGTATTGACCAGGAAATCATATTCAGGCTTTTCGCGGATGCCTTTTAAAATCCCGCCGTTCTGGATGCGGCAGACCCCGTAAGGGATGGTCATATTTTTCATGGAGGTGACAAGGGTGATTTTGTTGTTCTTCTGGCGGTGGAATTTCAAGACGTCCGCGTAATCCGCCTCGATGAGGATGTCGCAATTGCTGACGAACAAGGTCTTTTTGATCTTGTTTCTTAACAGATGAAGGCCCCCGGCCGTGCCCAAAGGCTTGCTTTCCTGCACATAATTGATTTTATACCGGTGCTCAAAATCATTGAAATACGCCTTGATCAAATTCGATTTATAATTCAGGGACAGGTAAAAATCTTCGCAGCCGTATTCCAGAAAACGGTCGATGATCACTTCAATGATCGGCTTCTCGCCGATGGGCATCAAGGGTTTGGGCAATATCTTGGTGAAAGGGTGCAGCCGGACGCCCTCGCCGCCGGCCATGATCACCACGGGCAGCTTCAGGGCATGGGAGACAATCTGCTTTTTTTCAAACAGGTCGGCCCAAAACACGCAGGACACCATCCGGTTGGCGGCATCCGCCACCGGGAGGCATTCGATCTTGTGTTTTAAAAACAGGTCCTTCGCCTCTTGCCCGGCAAAGCCCTCCTTCAACAGTACGGGACGGGGATTGAGGACACAGGTCACCTTGTCATTTAATTCCCGGCCTTTCAATATCCAGCGGCGGATATCGCCGTCCGAGACCGTGCCTAGGATCGCCTGCCCTTCATCAATGACCACGAGGGTCTTTTCACCCATGGCATCCATGTGCTGAAAGGCCTGTTTGATGCTGAAGCCCGGTCTGATCTGTATTTTTTTATAGCGCTCCATCAGTCTCTTTCACGGTCCTTGGCTTTGTGCCGTCCGTCACGGTTCTTGGCCTTGCCCTGCTTTTTATTTTGGACCCTGGCCGGCACGCCCCATGCGGTTGCATTGGAGGGGATGTCTTTATTCACAAAGGAATGGGCGCCGATGACCGCATTGTCCCCGATGGTGATCCCCGGCATCACGGTGCAGTGCGACCCGATCCTGGAATTTTTGCCGATTGTAATGGGCCCCTTCTTGCCGTCGATAGATGAGACGGAATACAAGGAACAGTGAGACCCGATTTGCACCTCATCCCCCAAATGCACCCCGTGCTTGGCATTGATATAGGTGAAGGCGCCTATGTCCACCTTGCGGCCGCAGACCAAATGCTCGTGATGCTGGCACATCCACATCCACTTGGTCAAATTGTTTTTGTTGAAACGCAAGGGGACCCATGGGGAAGGCATGTTTCAATCACCTTTCGGATAATTTCAGCCGCCTGCTCAATATCTTTTTCTGTGTTCATGGTTGAAGACGGCAGGCAAAGGCCATGTTCAAAAATGTCCTGTGCCTGGGGACATTCCTTGGCATATGTCTTCAAATAAGGCATCTGAGGCAAAGGCATGAACACCCTTCTGGTGGGGATATGCTTCTGCCGTAAGGCCTCCATCAAGGGGCCTAATGGAACCGCTTGAGGCAGACGCAGGCAGGTCAGCCAGCAGCTTGGCTCAGCATTGTCCAGTTTATCCTGGAAACCTACCCCTTTGACGGGCAACAGGGCCTTTTCATAGATTTTTCTGAAATTCCTTTTTCGGGCCAGAAAAGCCTCGATGTTCCCGCATTGGGCCAGGCCCAAGGCCGCTTCGATGTTGGTCATGCGGTAATTAAATCCCATTTCCGCATGAAAGCCCGGCTGGACCTTGTCCTTGGCCTGATTGGCCAGGTAACGGACATGTTCCAGGCGCTGGGTCTCTTGTCCGACGAGCATGCCGCCTCCCCCGGTGGTGATGGTTTTATTGCCATTAAAACTCAAACAGCCGAAATCACCGAAGGTGCCGGCGGGTTTTCCCAAAAATTCCGCGCCCAGGCTTTCCGTTGCATCTTCGATGACGGCAAACCCGTGCCGGGCCGCCAGGCCCATGATTTCATCCATGGCGCAGGGATTGCCGTAGACATGCACTGGGATGATGGCCTGGGTCTTTTTAGTCAGGGCCGCCTTGATTTTGACAGGATCGATATTCCATGTCGCGGGATCAACATCCACGATCACCGGCACCGCGCCCACATATAAAATGGGATTGACGGTCGCCGCGAAAGTCAAGGAAGGCACAATCACCTCGTCCCCTGGTCCGATGCCTGCGGCCACCAGGGCCATGTGGATCGCGGCTGTGCCGCTTTGCAGGGCCACGGCTGAGGAGACCTTTAAAAAGGCCGCCACCTTGGCTTCAAATTCAGGGACAAAAGGGCCGGCCGACGAAACAAAGCCGGAATCAATGGCCTTACTCAGATATTTCTTCTCGGCCTCCCCCAGACAAGGGGCATCCATTTCAATGGGTTTAGACATTATACAATTCCGCCTTATAAAGGGACAATGTCCCGGGCTTTTTAAACCATTCAATGGTTTTGCGCAGGCCTTGTTCCAGGCTGAACTGCGGCTTCCAGCCCGTAAGGCTTCTCATCTTGCGGTTATCACAGCGCAGCCGGCTGACCTCGCTGGAAGAGGCGCGCACCCTGACCCTCTCCTGCCGGATGCGGATCTTTGTTTGCATCAGCCCTGCGATCAACCGGCTTAATTCAGCGACCGTGATTTCCTCATTCATCCCAAGATTGAGCACCTCGCCGGCACAGGGCGCCTTGGCCGCGGCCCAAAAACCTTTGGCGGTGTCTTCTACAAAGGTCAGGTCCCTGCTCGGACCCAGATTGCCCAAGTGCAGGGTGTTTTTGCCGTTGAGGATCTGGGTGATCACGGTGGGAATGATGGCCCGGGCGGATTGGCGCGGGCCATAGGTATTGAAAGGCCGCACGATCTTGACCGGAAGGCCGAAGGAACGATGGAAACTCAAGGCCAGCTGGTCAGCCGCGACCTTGGTGGCCGCATAAGGGGACTGGGCATTGGCCGGGTGCTTCTCGTCGATGGGCACATATTGCGCGCTCCCGTAGGTCTCGCTCGTCGAGGTGAGGACCAAATTCTTGGTGCCCCTGTCCTTGCCCGCTTGAAGGACATTATAGGTCCCTTCCACGTTGGTCTTGATATAGGCCATGGGAGAAATATAGGAATACGGAATGCCGATCAAGGCCGCCAGGTGAAAGACCGTGTCGCAGCCTTTAAGCTGATTAAAGACAAAATCATAGTCCCGCACATCGCCGCAGACGACCTCGATCTTGTTTTTGACCGGGGAATCCTCGAGCCAGCCCCAATGGTTCTTCGCGTTGTAATGGACCATGGCGCGCACCTTGACCCCCTGCTTCACGCAGAGTTCCGTCAAATGCGAACCGATAAAACCCCCCGCCCCTGTAATCAGGACCTTACGCATCTTCACTCCTTACGCTCGAATGCATATCAATT
Source organism: uncultured Planctomycetales bacterium (assembly GCA_964483785.1). Taxonomy (GTDB): domain Bacteria; phylum Omnitrophota; class Gorgyraeia; order Zapsychrales; family Fredricksoniimonadaceae; genus JABDGZ01. The sequence goes on along the minus strand of CAZACW010000002.1, from coordinate 51,361 downwards.
CAACCCCAATTCCTGCAATTGGACCATGCCCGCGAACATGCCGTTTTGCTCCGCCAGGTCATTGTAGCCGCCCTGTTCGATCACCCTGCCCTCATGCAGGACATAAATCAAATCCGCCTTTTTGATCGTGGTGAGCCGGTGGGCCACGATGACCACCGTCGATTGTTGCGCGAAATTCTCAATCGCCCTCTGGATCAATTGTTCGGAATGGCTGTCCAAAGAACTGGTGGCCTCATCCAAAATAAGGATATCCGGATTGCGCAAAAAGGCCCTGGCCAAAGCCAGGCGCTGGATCTGGCCGCCGGAAAGGCGGACACCTCTGTTCCCGACAACGGTATCATAGTGTTGGGGCATCTTTTCAATGAATTCATGGGCATACGCCTGGCGGCAGGCATTTTCAATGTCCTGGCGGCTGGCCTGAGGAGAAACCCATCTTAAATTGTCCCTGATACTCATGTCAAACAACTGGCTCTCCTGGGGAACATAGCCGAGCCTGCGGCGGTAGGTAGCTATGTCAAGGTCAAACAGGTTGATCCCGTCCACCCATATCCCCCCGGATTCAGGTTGATAAAAGCCCATCAGCATGTCAATCAAGGTCGACTTTCCAGCCCCGGATTTGCCGACAAAGGCGATCATCCGGCCCTTGGGAATGGTCACCTGGATCCCGTCCAAAACCTTGGGGTGCCCGGGATGGGAAAAGGAGATATCCCTCATCTGAATGTCCACATGCAGACCGGTGAATGGCCTTTCCCCGGTAGGCTGGCGCATGCTCTGCGCTTTCATTCTAAGCCTCATGATCTGTTCGTAACTGGGGATCAGGTTCATGATGGTGTTTTTTTGTCCCATCACATTGCCCAAAGAGATCATCACCTGAAACAAGGCCAAAAACAGGACCGCAATGTCCGAAATAGGAACGGCAAAAAAACTGGAAGCGATGATCGCCACAACCACGACGACCACCCCCAAAGGCCGGTAAGCGATGACAATGGCATAATTCAAGACCTGTGTCTCAATGGCCGGCCTGACAATGGCCTGGTAGGCTTCCTGGGTATCGGCGAGCAGGCGTTTTTGATTGCTGTATCCCAAGACCAGCTTGGCCCCGCTGATGCTCTCATGGATCAGGGCCGTCAGCCTGTTGGAGACCTCCGTATTTTTTTTACCCAGCCTATAGGCCCATGAGCCGATCAACAAAAAAACCGAGGAAAAAGCCAGCCCCGCGCTTAAGGACAACAGCGTGACCTGCCATGAAATCAAAAACGGAACGACTAAGAGGATGACCACCTGCACGATCCCGGCAAAGGCCTGCCCCATGGCGCTGAAGGCATTGCCCAATTGATTAAGTTCCCGATAAAAAGTGTTGTACAGGGTGCCGTGCTCGCTGCTGCTGAAAAAAGGCCACCTGGCATTGAAAAAATCTTCAAACGAGCCCAGGATAATGTCTTTTTGGACGGTATATTTCAAGGCCAGGACGGATTGCCAGCCTAAAACCTGGAAAACGCAGCTGACCGTGACAAAGGCCATAAATACAAACAGCCAACTTTTCAGGTTTACAGGCATATGGAAAAAGCCCATCACATGAATGACCTTCTGGGTCAAGGGGCTCAGCTGGGACAATCGGTCGGGATGGATATAAAGGTCAACAATAGGTCCGAGGCTGAACAAGGAGCAGACCGCAAAAAAACTGAGGGCGACGTTTAAGGCAATGCTGATAAGGCAATACCTGGGGTATTTGGCAAATAATTCTTTGCTAAATTGAAAAACTTTCATCGTCGACCCTTCTTAAGCCTCCAGCAAGTGTTGATGGTCCCGCAAAAATTGGGTGCCGATCCTGGCCCTGATCACATCGTGATAAATGCGGTCCTTACGAAAAAGGGACCAAAATTTCTCCTGCATGGCCTCGTCTTGAGAAGAGGCCTTCCAGCGGCCGCCTAATCGCTCCTCGACTTCCCTGGCCAGGTCAGCAATCTCTTGCGGCGTATTGTTGACAGGTTCAATCCCCGCTTCCTCAAAATTGATGTTCACCCGTTCATTACTCCAGGGAGGAGAGAGCATTTCCTTGAAATTCAAGAATCTTTTCTCTGACTTTAACCAAATTTTTTTAGGGATGAAATAGGATCGGCTGTCCCAGCTGTGTGCCAGACTTAAAGGAATATAATTGACCCAGGCAATCGGCCTCTTGAACAGGCGGGGAATGGAGGTCAGCCCGCAGGCTGTCCCTAAAAAGAAATGGCATTTGGCCGGCAGATAGATGTCCAATAATTCATCCCGGCCTAAAATCGCATAATCGATCAGTTTGGGGTCTTGAAGGGGAAACGGGTCCGGTTCATTCATCCCCATGCGGATGCAATAATACCCTCGACGTATCAGTTCCTGGACAGCCATTTGATAAGTCATGATATCTGAATCCCGGAAATCATGGTAGCGGTGGTCGAATTGGGGCAGATATTTATCAAGGTAAACCGGGCTGCGGGCATGAAAGCAGACAAAAAAAGCTCCCTTAGGCAGGCCTAAGCGGCCAAGGGCTTCCTGCGCCTGCTTTTCTTCATCGGCGCTAAAGGAGACCGGGATGGGGGACTTTTCATAAACTCCCCGGGCATCCCTGCCGTCCAAATGTTCTCTGATGATATGGGCCTTGGCTCCAGGAAGGACCATATTGGCTTTTTCCCACCAGCGGGCCAGGGGGCAGATGAGCAGGGTCCTGTCCCACATCTTCTTCATCTGATGATTGGAAATCGGCGTCGTATAATAGAAGATGTCGAGTGTATTTGAGCGTGAACAATGACGATAGGCCGTATACAGGGCCGTGTTCGTGGCAAAATGCCCCAGACGGGTGGCATTAAGGTCCCCAAAACGGATAAGGATAAAGGGCCTGACCAGACGGATGATCAAGGCCACGGGCAGGGCCAGCACGACCATCAGCATCATCCAAAATTTCTTGCACCAGACACCAACCCCTCCCTGCTGAATCTGTTTCCATTGCCTGCTGATGATCTCGGCTAAATGGAGCTTTTTCCCTGAACGGATATTCTCCCAGACATTCTCGCGGGTTGCCAGGGCCGAGTGTTGTTGGATTCCGGAATCTTTCATAGGGCCTGCATCCATTGCTCCTTGGGCAAACTACTGGCCACAAAAAAAGGATTGAGCAGATTTTCTTTGTTATACAAAAGCCTCTGTCCCTGCAAATCCGTGACCGCCGCGCCTGCTTCCTCGGCGACACACTGGGCCGCGGCCGTGTCCCACTCGCTGGTGGGTAAAAAACGCGGATAAAGATGGGCCCGGCCCTCAGCCACCAGGCAAAATTTCAGCGATGAGCCCATGTTCAAACAAGTGTGGGCGCCCAATCGTTTTAAAAACGCATCTTCCTGGCCCTGATGGGAACGGCTGGCCACTATGTTCAATCCCCGGCCCGTGTCTTGGTCAACGGCGATTGGGCTGATTTCTCCGGACTTGCCCTGCTTAAAAGCCCCCTGACCCTGCCGGGCAAAATACGCGACTCCCAATGCCGGGGCATAAACCACCCCAAGTACCGGCCGGCACTCCCTGATCAAGGCGATATTGACGGTGAATTCTCCGTTTCGCTTGATGAATTCCTTGGTGCCGTCGAGCGGGTCCACCAGCCAGTATTCCTTCCATAGCCGCCTGGTTGCATACGCGATGGATTCTGATTCTTCCGAAAAAACAGGAAGCTCCGGCGTCAAGGCCCGCAACCCGCGCAGGATCACCGCATGGGAGGCTGTGTCTGCCGAGGTCAAGGGCGATTGATCGTCCTTGAAGGATGTCTCAAATCCCTTGTCATAAATGCCGAGAATGGCCTCACCAGCCTGCTTGCTTACGGCCAGCGCCTCCATCAATAACTCCGATCCCTGTTTTAAGGCCATGGTCATTGCTCGAGTTTGTCCATGATCCGCTTGACGCATTCAGCGGCTGTTGCTTGGCTGGATTCCACCACGATCTCGGGATGGCCCGGCTCTTCGAACGGCGCCGAAATGCCGGTGAATTCTTTGATGATGCCCAAGCGGGCTTTTTTATACATGCCTTTGACATCCCGCGCCTCCGCCGCTTCCAAAGGGCAGGACACATAGCACAATTTAAAATGGGTGATGAGGCCCCTGACCATCTCCCTCAAATCATTGGTCGGCGAGACAAAGGCGGCGATGACAAAAATCCCGTTGGCGTTAAAAAGTTCGCAGACATGGGCCACGCGCCGCAGATTTTCCTGACGGTCTTGGGGCGAGAAGCCCAGGTCCTTGTTTAAGCCATGGCGCACCGCGTCTCCGTCCATGCAGACCGCGTGGATCCCGCGGCTGGCCAATTCCATTTTCAGCTGTTTCGATATGCTGGTTTTGCCGGAACAAGGACGTCCGGTCAGCCATAAGGTCATGTTGCGCTGGATCAAACCTTACCTCCCTGCGTTTTAAATTTGTGCGGCCAGGAAAGACCCCTTGAAAAGGCGGCGGAAAAAAATGTAATAAAACAGGGCGATGCGCCGCAGATACAGCAAAGGCAAAAGACAGATGGCCAGCCAAAAGCGCAAATAGGTGTAGATGACATTAAGCACCGGGACCCGCTCTATTTTTTGAACGAGCCACGGCTTGTTCCATAGATGAAAGGCCTTATAACTGTGCTTGAAAAGATACGTGGCGCTAAAGCCGTAATATTTGCGCTTGAGAGTGCCCGTCGCTTCCTGCCAGGCCGCGGTAATGAGTTTGATATGGTTGGCCGGGTTTAAATAAAACCAGGTGTCTTCGATCTCCATCCTAAAAGGGACCCAGACCGCGGCACACAGCGCCAGCCTTTCCCCCCAGGTGTCCTGTTTGTAATACAGCGGCGTATAGCCGTATTCTTTGAGAAAATCATAGTCCAGCCCTTCCAGGACAAAAATTTCCCAGCCGGGCTTTTGTTTCTGCCAGGAGGTTGAGAGCACCCTCTTTAAGGCCTCCTGCGACATTTTCTTGGCCCTTTCAGCGTCGGAGGCGGCCTGCCCCACCTTGGGCATGGCATGGATCTCATGCCCCCACCATAATTTCCCGTCGAAGGTGCATTCCAGCATGGAATCCTGGAACTTGATGCCGGTCAGATCCGCCACCCTTTTCATCACCCGGGAAAGGTCTGAGGCCAAGTCCTCATGCCGCACAAAATAAACCCCGCCCGGGACCTTGAGGCGCAAGAAATGCAGGGTCGTTATCAAAAGGACCTTGATCTGCTGGTAAAACACGTTCGAGCGGTAAATCATGGCATCGGTGAGGCTGAGCTTGATCAGGTCGGTCTTGATGTCCTGCTGGACCATGGAGTAGATCTTGATCCTGGGGTCCCTGATCATCCCCATGATCTTGGCGTCGGGAAAATCGCTCAGGAAATCTTCCAGGTAAGGGATCATGTGATGGTGCCACAGCATGGCCTTCTTGGTGGTGAGGTCCTCGCCCTTGCACAGCGCGTAGGCGTAAAAGACGGACAATAAAAAGGTCCTGCGGCGCACCGGCTCTTCGCGCAGAAGATTTTTGAGATGGCGCCGGAACTCCTCCCCGTCGATGGCGATGTTCTCGTTTTGGCCTTCGCCCAGGCCCGCCAAACCGCTTAAGCCCGGGATCTTGCTGGAATTGATCACCGAAGCGTGCTTGAGGCAGAAAATATGGATGATGGTCTCCCAGTCCCAGACTTCCTGGTATTGTTCCTGCCATTGCCTCCAGTGCGGATAAAAATACAGCAAGGGAAAGGCCGGGATATTGTAGATTTCCGGATGGGAATCGAGATAACTGTGAAAAAGCTTGGTGCCGCCGCCCTTATAAAAAACCAGGGCAAAAAGATCCGGTTCCTTGATATCGGAAAATTTCAGCGGGGCTGCCGAGCTTATTTTCTTCTCCTGGACCTGGGTCGTGTTCATGTGAGTTTTTTAAAACTGATATAGGGGCCGGCCATGCCCCATGCGCGTTGCAAAAATTCCGTCTGCTTGTAAAAGCCGATGGCCGCCTGAGGGTCACGGCCCAACAAAGACAGCAGGGCCTTGATTTCTGTATTCAATTTTTTCAATTCCGCGCATGGGCTTGAGGCAAAATACCGGTCCATCAACGGCGGATAAGCGATGGACTCAAATGGACTGTCCGCAAAATTATAAGCGGAAAGGGCCTTGATGAAATCCGAAACAGCCTCCACTTCCTGCGGCTTGGCCGGCTCCATGCGCTCAGCCAAAAAAGGCAGGCCGGTCAGCAAAAAAGGAAAGGCCTTATAAAAATCCTCCAAAAACCGGTGATGCCTTTCCTGAGGGCCCGCCACATTTTTATACCAGGAGCCATGGTCCATCTGGGACCAAAGCGGCGAGGTGGCATGGACTTCACAGCCGGCCTCCTGCAGCAAGGCTACAAATTCATGATAGGTCCCCAGATGTTCCCACGACACATAGGGATTCAAAAGCACATCCTGCCACCAGGCCTTAAACGGCCGGGAGCTGTTGATCCGGGTGAAATCCTCTTCGAATAATTCCTTGGCCGCGGCCAGAGCCTCTGCGCTATGCAGGTCAGCAAGGCCTCTGGCGCGGCAGACCCGGCGAAACACCGTCTGCCGGATGATCTCAAACATCTCTCCGTAGCGGTCATCGAAGGAAATCACGCCGAAACCTCCGGGCTTAAGCAGGGAGCAGATTTTCAACAACATCCGGCCGCGGTCAGGGATCATGGTCAGAAAACCTTCGGCGAGCATGATATCGTATTGTTCCTGCGGCTTGAAGGCCGCGATGTCCGTGGCAGCCAGGGCCTTGATCTGCCCCTGCAGATGAAAACGCTCGAATAAAGCGCGCAAACGCGGCAGCACCTGCTCATTGGGCTCCACCAGGGTCAGCAGGGCGCCTGCGGAGGCCAGGTATAAAGCATTCTCGCCGGAATTGCACCCGAACTCGATCACCGAACGGCCGCGGAACATCGGAATAGGAATTTTCAAATGCCTCTCATAAAGATTTTGGCGCCTGATGCAATGGGTTTCCCATGTTTTGGGATCTTCAATGCCGATAGGCACCGGATTGATCTGCCGGCTTTGATAGTATTCCAGGATGGGCATTAATTTATTTTTCATCGGCCGCGGCATGCACAGGTTTATGGTTTTTTTTAGTCAGCTGGATTTGGTCTAAGGACATAAGCGATCGCGCCATGCCCTCATGGTCCTGCAGGGACATCCCTCCGTCGATGACCAGGGTCTGGCCGGTGATGCCGCTCGACGGGGGGCCGCACAAAAAGGCGATCGCGCCCGCCACATCTTCCGAACTCACCATCCTGCCCAAGGGCAGGATTTTAGCGTACAGATCATAAAGTTCCTTGTTGCGCTTGTAAAAATCCCGGTTTTCCGCCTTCAACACCGAGTTCGGGGCAACGGCATTGACCCTGATCCCTTTGCGGCCCAGGGCCATGGCGTAATAGCGCACCATCTGTTCCAATCCTGCCTTGGCCACATGATAGCCCACCGGCTGTTCCACGGCGATCAAGCGGCCGCAGATGGAGCTGACGATGACAATGGTACTGCCGCCCCTGGCCGGCGCGAAATGATCCACGGCAGATTCGATCACGCGCTTGACTGCGGTCAAACTGGTTTCAATCTGCCCTGCCCAGGCATCGCCTTCGCCCCTGAATTGATGGCAAAAAATCAGATGATGCAACGGCCCTGCCTGGCGGACAATGGCCTCAAGCGTTTCCGCAAAAAGGGCGGGCTTGGTGATGTCCGCAGACCAATGCCGGGCACCGTCGATTTTTTCCTGCGGCGGCCTGCGGCTGATCACAGACACCTGATAACCTGCCTGGGCCAGCGTTTGCGCGCTGATGCGCCCGCTGCCCTTACTGGCGCCGATCATCAGCACATGTTCTTTGTTCATCATATTTTTTAAGGCTGTTGGCACAAGCTTTGCGGCTTGACAATGTCCTCGAGGATATGCTTGTCCTCCCGCCACAAGGTGCAGCCGTCGCATAATTTAATCCCGCAGCGCTCGCCCGCGATATGGACCTGCCTCACCCTTTGGACCGGCTCACCTGTCCAGACCTGTGCGATCGTTTTCTCGGCGACACTGCCGATGCCCTCGCCTGTGGCCCCCTTGGGCTCGGTGTCCATGCTGCACAGCCCCACAGTCCCGTCCACATGGATGCAAAAAGTCCCGAAAGGCCCGATGCAGGGGATATTGTTGATGGTGAATTCATCCCCGAAACTCTTGGTGTTGACAAAACGCGCCCAGTTATGGGCCTTTTGCACGATGATCTGGTCCTGAGGGTTTAATTTCGGTTTCCAATACGCGAGGCAGGCGTCCCCCTCGTCGGCATTCATCTCCTGCAAAATCATCTGGATGCGGATCACCATATTAGGGTTAAGCCGGTTCCTTAACGGGATAAAATTGAGGATATTCTGGTGCACCTCCTCGAATTTCAGCCCCTTGCGGATGGCCTCAAACCTGTCCTTGTGCAGGGAATCCAGGTTGATGTAGATCTCATCCAGGCCCGCGTTGATGATGGCTGTCCCCCTTTTCTCATCCAGCAGGGCGGCGTTGGTGGAAATGTTGATTTTTTTGACCCCCCCCTGTTTCATCAGGGCGATGCGGCCGGGCAATTTCTTGTCCAAAAGGGGTTCGCAGTCCAGATACAGCATGACCTTCTCGATCTGGTCCTTATGTTCGACAATATCGTTTAAAATTTTGTTATAAAGTTCGTCCTTCATCACGGACTTGACCTTCTTGTCAAAATCGATCCCGCACATGATGCATTCCGCGTTGCAGAAATTGACGGTTTCGATCATGATGTACTTGGGATAGGCGGTCAGCTCCTCATGCGAAAACTTTAATTTTTGCTCGAGGTAGCGGACGGCCTCCTGTCCCCGCAGGGGTCTATTCGGTAAGCTCATTTTGTCTCCTTGGATATGACCTTAAGCCGTGGCAAGGGGATGATAAACTGGCCCCCGTCCTCTAAATAACGCTGGTGGTTTTTCATGATCGGCTCGTAATACCGCCAGGCCAGCATGATGATGTAATCGGGTTTTCTTTTGTAGATCTCGTCCGGATGATAGACCGGGATATGGAAACCCGGGCTGAAAAGGTTCTGTTTGGCCTTGAAATCATCGGCGATGAAATCAATCTTGTCCCCCAAATCATAGTGGTGGATCAAGGTCGTGGACGTGGCCGAGGCCCCGAACCCGGCAAAGGTTTTCTTCCTGGCTTTAAGGTCCTTAAGCAGAGCAGTCAGCTCCTGTTTGGCCTTTTCAATCCTCTGCCTATACTCTTTGAAAATCTCCGGCGTTTGGGCGCCGATGCCGGCTTCATATTGAATCAACTCTTCGACGCTGGGCAAGGCCTTGCGGGGGCCGCCTTTAAGCTGGATGGTATAGCGCACTGACCCGCCCTTGGTCCACACGCGCTGGGCATCGATCAATTCCATGCCCTGGGCCGCGAAAAAGGACTGCAGGGGCTTGACCGTAAAATAAGAAAAATGCTCGTGATAGGTAAAATCCCAGACTAAGTTCTGGATTTGGTCCACCAGATAAAAACTTTCAAAAACGAAAATGGAATCCGGGGCCATCAAGGCGCGGACCCCTTTGATCAAATCCATTAAATTGTCAATGTCCGCAACCAGGTTGTTGCAGGTGATCACCGCCGCGCTGCCGTGCTCCTTCTTGAACTGATGGGCATAGGCCTCGCTGAAAAAAGCTTCGAGGGTCGGGATCCCGTTGGCATTGGCTTTTTGGACGATCGAAGGTGTAGGGTCAATGCCGAGGATTTTCATCCCTAAGTCCTTGAAATATTTCAACAAAGACCCGTCGTTGCTGCCGATATCCAGGACCAGGCCGCCTAATTTCGGCTTGAATTTGTCCATCACTTCTCTGGCATAGTCTTCAAAATGCTTGACCAGGCCGAAGGAGCTCACCGTTTCATAGGTATAATTCAGGTACACCTCGTCGGTATCGATCACATCCAAAAGCTGGGTGACCCCGCAAGAACGGCAGAGATAAAGGTCAATGGGATAGGTTTTCTGGATTTTGTTCAGCCGCTCTTTAGCAACATATTCATCCGCCGGCGGCGTGGGGGTCAATTCCAGGACTTTCTCAAAATCATGCTTGCCGCACAGGCGGCAGGTGCTGCGTTTATAGGCTTGGCTCATACGTTTGCTCCCATCGTTGCTTTCTGCTTTAAATCCTTCAAAAATCCGGCCTGGGCCTGGATTTCATTTTCCGCCGGCGCCCAGCCGGCAAACACGGTGTCTGCCCTGTCAAACGGGCCGTTGGTGACTTCATGATAAACCACGGTCTCGGAGGCAGGGACAACGGTATGAAAAAGGCCGCGGGCCAGACGGTAATAGAAACGCAGGCCCGAAAGATACTCACCCATCTCGATGATTTCCGTGATCTTGCCGGACTCGCTGAAAATAACGACCTTCAAGCGGCCTTCGATGATGTGAAAGGACTCGCTTTTGTGAGGGTGCTTGTGCGGCTGGACATAGGCGTCCCGGACATGGACGATCAGCATCTCATGCAAGACATCCTGGATGCCGGGATGGGCGCAGAGCCGCGCCCGGCGGCGCGGATTGGCCAGGGCCTTGCTTTTAAGCCAGGCCACGTCCTGCTGGTTGACCTTGGTCACTTCCTCGTCGGTGTAAAACACCTCTTCGTTAAACGGCTTGATCTTCATTCAATTCACCTTATAGAATTCCTGGATGCGGTCAATGACATAATCAACCTGCGCATTGGACAAGCCCTCATCATTGGGCAGACACAGCAATTTCTGCACCAGGCGCTCAGCCGCCGGGATCTTCGCCGGAAATTTCCCCCGGTACGCCGTGTGATACGGCATCAGGATCGGGTGCTGGATCTTGGTTTCAATGCCGTGGTTTTGCAGGTACTGCTTAAGTTCATCACGGCGCCCGCTCAAAATGCTGTAGGAATAATAAATGTGACAGCCTGGGGAAGGCGCAGGGCAGATGACCGTCTTTTGAAGCGCGGCATCGTAACGCCGCGCTATGTCCTGGCGCCGTTTGATCTTGTCTTTTAAATATTTCAGGTTAATGGAAATCATGGCTGCCTGGATGGTATCGATGCGGCCGTTTAAGCTTGGCATATGGCAGTCTTCCCGGTTGACCGTCCCCGCGTAACGCAAGGAAGAAAGCTTGTCCCTTAATTGCGCGTCGTCCGTCACCACAGCCCCGGCCTCGCCGTAGGCGCACAAGACCTTCATGGGATTGATGCTGAAACAACTGATGTCCCCGAACGAACCTGCCGGCCCTTCCGGAATGCTGGCCCCAAAGGCCTGGGCCGCGTCTTCCACAACATAGAGCTTGCGGCGTTTGGCAATGCCCATAATACGCGGCATATCGCAGATCCTGCCGGTGAAATGCACCGGCACAATCGCCTTTGTTTTGGGCGTGACCGCTTCTTCAATCAGACCGGCGTCGATGTTTAGGTCTTCGGCAATATCCACAAAAACCGGTGTGGCGCCGGTCAGGACAATGGCATTCACAGTGGCGATCCAGGACAAAGGCGTTGTGATCACTTCATCCCCTGGGCCGATCCCCAAGGCCCGCAGGGCCAGGTAAAGCGCATCTGTCCCTGAATTCATGCCCACCGCGTATTTGCGCTGGCACCAGGCCGCGATCTGGTTTTCAAAAATTTCCACTTCCGGCCCCAGAATAAAACGTCCGTGGGTCAGGACCTGCTCAACAGCCTGCAGTAATTCTTTTGTAAGCCCAGGGTCTTTGATGCCCAGGTCCCGAAAGCGTACATGCATTTTGTGTTGGACTTGTTCGGTTTTCATCTTGTGTTCTTTGTCAGGCCTTCATATTGATGATCACCCGCCCGCTCTGGCCGCTGCGCACCTTATCCAGGGCCTCATTGATCTTGGACAAGGGAAATTCATCCGTCACCAGGCCTTCCAGGGTCATCTTCCCTGACTGGCACAGGGCCACATAGCGCGGAATGTCCAAATGAGGTTCGCTGCTGCCGCCGTGCGAGCCTTTGAGCACCTTGTTAAAATGCAGGGGCAGGGAATAAATGGAAATATTTTCCCCCTTGAGCGGCACGCCCACCAGGATGGTCTTCCCGTCGGGATGGGTGAGCTCATAGGCCAGCTCGATCACGCGGGCATTGCCGGTGGTGTAGATCACCACGTCCGCCAGGCCCTTGGGGATGTACTGCGCGACCCAGGAAGCCACCCCAGGCGTTTTTTTGGAATTCAGCACATGGGTGGCGCCGAATTTTTTGGCCATGTCCAATTTTTCATCGAACAGATCAATGGCCACGATGGGATGGGCTGAAACCATGGCCGCGGCCTGCACGATGTTCAGCCCCACCCCGCCGGCGCCAAAAATCACGACGGACTGTCCGATCTTGAGGCGCGCGTCATTATTGACAACGCCCATGGCCGTGGTCACCGCACAGCCGAACAGGGGTGCTAAGCGCAGATCAAAGTCCTTAGGAATAGGTGTCAGGCGGTTTTCGGAAATCACGGCCTCTTCGTTGAAGGTGGTGACCCAGCCCGCGTTGACCTTGCGGCCCTGCCAGTCATAGGCGGGCGTCTCGGACTGGATGCCGTTGCTGGGGCGCCAGTGCAGGACCACATGATCGTCCTTCTTGACCGTCTTGACGCCCGGCCCCACGTCCACGACGGTCCCTGAGCCTTCGTGGCCCAAGAGATGCGGCAGGAATTTGTCCGGGCCCTTGGCCCCCTCGATCTCATTGAGCTGGGCCCCGCAGATGCCGCTGTAAAAAATTTTCACCCGGACCTGGCCGAAAGCCAGCCGCTGCGGCAGGGCAATGTCCGCCAGCACCAGGGGTTTGTTCAATTCCGCTAAAATCGCTGCTTTCATAATCTCCTCTTATTCAAAATAAATGAATTCGTAATCGCCGCTGTAGCCGAAATGGCGGTACAGCCAGATCCAGGCCTGCGGCTCATAAAAGGACACCGCGGTCAAGGCCCAGCATTCCAAATTAAAAAGTTCTTCCTTGTTGCGGTAGCCTTCCACCATGATGTATTTTGCCTTGCCCACGCGCTCGATTTCCTTGAGCGCTGTTTCCAATTCGTAAATGTGCAGATTGTGTAAAGTACCCAGGCTGATCACCAGGTCAAAATGCTGATTGCCCCAGGGATAGGGGTCCTGGGCCCGGTGCCGGACCAAAAACGGGCGGACGGCCTCCGGCGCATCGCTCAACCCGTGCCTGGAAATATCGATGCCGGTCACCTCGACCTTCGGCAGCAATTGCTTGATCTCGTACAACAAATGCGCCTTGCCGCAGCCCACGTCCAGGATCTTGAAACCGTCCTTGATCCCGTAGGTGTCGATCAATTTTTGGGCCACGGGTTTCCAGCGGCCGTCGTATTTATAGCCGCCGTAACCGCAGCTGCGGTCCCCGTCCCAATAATCGAATTCATACTCACATGCCTTGTTCATGCACTCGACCTTTTTGTTCATCATGCGCTCGATATAATTGCGCTTGGTCCTTTTGTGCAAGGGTGTAAAAAATTCCAGCATCCGGCCCATCTCAACCTCCTTGAGAAACTGTTGCTTGTTCGACATATTCCCTATTCTTCAAGGAATGCAAGAATATGTGACCATCACAACCCCCGGGGTTGTGATGGTTACCACCACAACCCCGGGGGTTGTGGTGGAACCTATGTTGACTTATACCGCCATTTTCAGATGACGCAAATGTTTGACAACCGCACAAATGTTTTCGGCCGTGATCCCGTACCGGGCCATCAGGGCCTGCTGGTTCCCGTAACTTTCGGCAAAGGCGTCGGGAATGCCGATGCGGCGGAAATTTTTCGGCGCATCGAAATTGGCTTCCATCAGCACCTCGGCCACGGCACTGCCCAGGCCGCCGGTCACCAGATGTTCTTCCACGGTGATGATATTGGAAGTTTGTTCTGCAAAACGCAGCAAGGCCTCTTGATCAAAGGGCTTGATAAAGGGCATATGCAGTACTCCCACTTCCAGGCCCTCGTTGGCCAGCACATCCGCCGCCTTTAAAGCCATCTGCAGGGTGACGCCCGTGGTCACGATCAAGGCGTCCCTGCCTTCGCGCACTGCAAGGGCCTTGCCGAATTGCAAAGGCACGCGGTCTGAAGAAACAATGATGTCCCCTCCCTTGGCCAGGCGGATGTACACCGGCCCTGGATGTTCCACGGTCAGAGGCATCAGCCGCTTCATCTCATCAGCATCGCAGGGCGCTGCCACGGCCATGCCCGGCACCGCGCGCAAAATGGCCAGATCATCGATGGCCAAATGGGTGGGCCCCAGCGGCGCGTACACCAGCCCCCCGCCCTTGGCGATCAAACGGACCCTGGCCCTGTGCAGGGCCAGCTCCAGGCCAATTCGCACAAAACAGGGGCGGCTAAAAACGCTGGCGATGGTGTGTAGATATACAAACCTACCTTCCAAGGCCAATCCGGCAGCCAGCGCGGCCCACATGGCTTCGCTCACACCCTCCATCAAAAAACGCCCCGGCATCTCTTCCTTAAATTTCTGCAGGGTGCCGCAGCCCAAATCTGAGCCGATGAAAAAAATGCGCCCATCCTGGCGGGCCAATGCATAAACCTGGTCTAACGCTGTTTTGCGCATGACTTAAACCTCGGCCTCCAAGGCCTTAAACAAACCGTCGATCTCCTCGTCGGTCATTTTACTGCGGTGATGCCATTTCAAATTATTTTCCACATAACTGACACCCTTGCCCTTGACCGTATGGCAGATAACGGCATTGGGCTTGCCCGGCTCAAAAGGAAGCGCCTCCAAAGTGCGTTTAAGCGCCTCCACATCATGCCCGTCGCATTCCCGGACAGCGAAGCCAAAGGCCCGCCATTTATCCGCAAAAGGTTCCATGTCCAGGACCTCCTTGGTCGGACCATAGGATTGGTGCTTGTTATAGTCCACCATCACGGTCAGCTGGTCCAGCTTATGTTTGGCTGAGCACAGGGCCGCTTCCCAAATCGAGCCTTCGTTGGATTCCCCGTCGCCGATGACCACAAAGACGCGGGAGCTGCTTTGCTCATACCGCGCGTTGATGGCCATGCCCACCCCAATGGAAAAGCCATGACCGAGACTGCCGGTCGAGGCCTCCACTCCTGGGACCTTGTGTTCCGGGTGCCCGCCTAAAAGGCCGTCGGCCGCGGTGAATCTCCACAGATGCGCCTCAGGGAAAAAACCTTTGTCCGCCAGCATCACATACAGGGCCAGACAGCCGTGCCCCTTGCTTAAGATGCAGCGGTCCCTCTGGGGCCAATGCGGGTCTTGGGGGTCGAAACGCAAAACATCGTCGTATAAGACCCGCAAAATCTCCACTAAAGAAAAGGCGGCGCCGACATGGCCGGCGCGGCTGGCCTTTAATATGTCCACAATTTTCCAGCGCAACTGCCTGGACCTGGCGTCTAACTTAGTAGGCATAAGGAAAATCCAAATAACTGCGTTTGATCTTGTCGCTGACGCGTTTGGCCTCATCCAGCTGCTGCAGCCGCACCGCGCTGCTGTTTTTGACCTGGGGCTGGGCAAAACCGCGGCGCTGGGCGTCCACGGTGATGAATTCGTTTAAACAGATCAAGGACCACATCAGGCCAAAGACAGGATAAAGCCATTGCAATCTTGTTTTAAAATGCGGGTCCTTGCCGAAAATCGCGGCCATGCGCCGGACAAAATGGTTTTTCAGGTCTTCCTTCAAATTCATCGCGGGATTAGGGTGCCAAAGAAAATCCGCGGTCATTTTAGCCGGATCATCCCAGCCGAAATATTCAAAATCCAAAAATACGATCCTGCCTTCGCTTTGGCGCAGGGCATTGTGGAAACCAAAATCCGACGGGCTCAAGGTCTGGTACGTCCTGGGGATGATCTGATCCCCGGTGATCCCCTGTTCCTGGAGATGAGCCAGGGACCATGCGGACACTGTCTTAAACAAGGGGATGAATTCTTCCCTCAGATACCGGTGCAGCAGATCATATTCCCCTGCGCCCTGCTGGATCTGGATGCGGTCTAGCCGGCCCTGGATGTTCTGCACGCAATCATTGAAACTGAAACAGGCGGCCGAGGCCGCGGCAAATTCCCCGCTCTGGGCCTTGGCGGACAAGCGGGCCAGGGTTTCCAAAAAATCCGCGGCAGCATCCACGTCTGCCTTGGTCTTGTCCCCGGCCATGGATGAACCGCAAATAAATTCATAAAAGGCGCAGCCCTGGGACTTGATCAAGGCCACGGGCCTGGGCACCACCCGCAAGCCTTGTTCCCACAAAAATGAAAAACTCCCGTATTCCGTGCCCATGCGGTCACGGGTATCGGAAGCATGTTGAAAATAAAATTTGGCCGCATACTGCCCGTCGGGGCATGTAATCTGGTAGACCTTGCTGTTTCTGCCCTTGCCGATTTTAGAAACAGCCAGCACCTTCTGCCCCAGGCCTTCCTGGGCCGCCTTGATCACCTGCTCTTCGCTCAACTGGCTGTTATCTGCTAACGATGTATTCATGGCCTTGGCTCCCAACAATCAGCTTCGGTAAAACCGATGGATGCAGTCCTTCACATAATCCAGCTGACCCTGGGTCAGATGCTGGTGCACCGGCAGGGTGATGATGTCCCTGCAATGCGCTTCACAGACGGGAAAATCCCCTTTTTTATAACCCAAATACCTGGCCGCCTTTTGCAGGTGCAAGGGTATCGGATAATGCACCTTGGCGCTGATGCCCTTGGCCAGCAGATATTTTAACAACGCATCGCGGCGCCTGGCATGGATGACATAGGTATGGTAGACCCTCTGCACGTTCTTGCGCCGGGGCGGCACCTTGATGGCCCCGGACAAGGAACTTAACGCGCGGTCATAAAACTCGGCATGGCGTATGCGCCGCTGGGTGATCGCATGGGCCTGCGTGATCAGGCGGTTGGCGATCACGGCTTGCAGGGAATCCAGGCGGCAATTATGGCCGAAGAATTCCACCTTGTCCCGGCTGACCAAGCCGTGATTGCGCAGCAGCCTTAGTTTCCGGTACAGGGACTTGGAGCGCGTCACAATCATGCCTCCGTCGCCCCAGACGTTCAAATTTTTCAACGGATGAAGGCTGAAACCCGCGGCCGCTCCCCAGGAGCCGACATGCTTGCCGTCAATGGAGGCCAGGATGGCCTGGGCCGCGTCCTCCACGACATGCAGGCCGTGACGGCGGGCAATGGTCATGATGGCCGGCATATCCGCCGGCGTTCCGCTTAAATGCACGGGCAGGATGGCCTTGGTGCGGCGGGTTATGGCCCGCTCGATTTTATCCGCGTCGATCGTATGCTCGTCGTTATTATCCACAAACACCGGCCTGGCGCCGGTCATGGCAATGGCCCCCACTGTCGCGATAAAGGTATTGGGGGTGGTGATCACCTCATCCCCGGGCCCGATGCCTAAAATTTTCAACGACAAAATCAGCGCGTCCGTGCCGGTGCTAACACCCACAGCATAGGGCAGGCCCGTAAGTTTGGCGAAGCGGCCTTCAAACTCGCCGACCGGCTTGCCCAGGGTCAAATCCTCGCTTCGCACCAATTTTTTCATCCCGTTTAAATACGGGCTGATATCGGCGAATTGCTCTTTTAAATACGAATAAGGCACCTTCATGCGTTGACTTTCTCCAGATCAAATGCCCCCAATAACCGGACAATTTCTTTAAGTTCTTCCTGGGTCAACTCCGGATAAACCGGAAGGCTTAGGATTTGCCGGGCTTGTTTTTCCGTCACCGGCAAATCCCCCTGCCTGTAGCCAAGGCTTTGCGCCGCAGGCTGTAAATGCACAGGGATGGGATAATGGATCTTGGTGGCGATCCCCTTCTCCTCGAGAAAACTTTTAAGCTGATCGCGCTGCTTGGCCTGGATCACAAAGGACGAGTATACGGATTTTACGTAAGGCTGGTCAGCCGGACAATGGATATGCTCCATCTTGGCCAAGGCCTGCTGGTAGAATTGCGCGTTGGCGATTCTCTTCTGGGTCCAGGCCTCGATATAATCCATTTTCACCAGCAAAATGGCGGCCTGGATGGAGTCCAGCCTGGAATTGCTGGAAAAGGCCGCGCATTCACCGCGGTCCTTCATGCCGTTATCGCGCAGGACCCTGCATGCAGCCTCATATTGCGGATTATCCGTGACCATCACCCCGCCGTCGCCGCAGGCATTGAGGATTTTCAAAGGATGAAGGCTAAAGCACGCGATATCGCTGAAACTGCCAACCTTCTGGCCCTTATACTGGGCGCCGACGGCCTGGGCACAGTCTTCGACCACCTTCAAGCCGTACTGCCTGGCCAGGGCCATGAGCGGGTCCATGTCCGCCGGCCGGCCGGTCAAATGCACGGGTAAAATGGCCTTGGTCCGAGGGGTGATGGCCTTCTCGACGAGACCAGGGTCGATATTGTAATCGTCCCGGACATCGACGAATACCGGCCTTGCCCCTGCCATCACAATACTGCTGACCGTTGAAACAAAGGTATTGGCCACGGTGATCACTTCATCGCCGGGCCCGATGCCTAAAATTTTTAAGGCCAGGACCAGGGCGTCCGTGCCGTTGCCGACGCCGACGGCAAATTTCCTGCCGCACAATGACGCGAAGCGGGCCTCAAAGGCCTCGACCGGCGGGCCCAGGATGAATTTGCCGCTTTCCAAGACCTCTTCCACGGCCGCCATCAGCCTCTGCTTGATCCTAGCGTGCTGGGCCCCCAAATGCGTATAGGGAATTTTGATTTTGTTTAGCATTTCAGCAATCTCGTCATAAATTTGATCAAATCCACGGTCTTCACCGGTTCGCGGTTGCAGACGATCTGCACAGCCAAGGACCCCACCGCGTTGCCGATAAAGGACACCAGTTCCTGCGGCATGCCGCTGGCAAAACACGGGGCCACAAAGGCGAAAAAGGCGTCCCCCGCGCCGATGGCATCCACCACACGGTAGGAAAAGGCCGGCGTTTCATGGAAACCATGCTCTTGGGAATAGCTCAGGGACCCGTAGGAGCCCCGGGTGGCAATGATGTATTGGCAGCCGATTTGGCTGTAAACGGTCTTGGCCAGCTCGCGCAGATCGTTGAATTTATCATGCGCGGCAAAGCGCAGTTCCAGCTCGTCGATGCAGACGCAGTTGGCCCGCGGATATTTGGTGACCATATTAAAGCCGATATTGGCGCTGTTGGTCTGGGCATTCACCGCCAGGTATTTGGACTTGGCGCAGATCAGGTCAATCAGATTCTTAGTCAAAAGGCCGTGGCCGAAATCCGAGACGATCACCACATCATAATCCGCGATCACCTTGTCCAAGTGCCGGGCGATATTGGATTCTTCCCTCCTGGCAATATCATTGTCCTTCATGTAACAGATTTCAAAGAGCTTGCGGTTGGCGTTCTCGCCGACAAAACGGCGCTTGATGATGGTATTGGTGTCCGGCCGATAGAAGAAGCGCGGCTTGACATTGGGCGCCAGGCGGCTGCGGATGAAATCTTCCTTGGTGTTCTCCCGGCCCAGGATGGTGACCAAATCCACCTGGCCGCAGATGCTGGCCACATTATTGGCCGTGGCCAGACTTCCGCCGGCAAACATCTCTTCGGAGGTGTAGCGGTTGACCACCAAATGTTCCTTGGAGGACTTGCCCATGGGCACGCAGTAATGGTACTCATCGATAATGGCATCCCCGATCACCAGGGCCTTGAGTCTTTTGATCTTCTCGATCGAGGCGATGATCGTTTCAATGGGGAAACGCTTCTCAATGGCCTGCAGATAGCGCACGGTCCGCTGAGGAAACACGTCCAGGTACGAGTTGATGATCTGGGAAGAGCTGAAGGTGATATCATCGGTGTAGACGACCTTGCCGCCGACGGACTGGATGGCCTCTTCTTCCTCGGAGATCTTGCCCGTGATGTCCTGGCTGTGGTTTTTGTATTCAACGCCCTTGGCGTAAAAATTGGGCTTGAGGATCTTGATGCATTCCGTGGCCGTCGCCGACTCGATGATGCCGACAAAATCCACCATGGCCAAGGAGGCCAAATGCTCGGCGCGCAGGGCCTCATTGAAGATCGGCCGGCCCGGCCCCCGCTTGACAAAACGGTCGGCGGTGAGGGTGACCAAAAGGACATCCCCCTCTTTTTTGGCCATGTTAAAATGGCGCACATGGCCCAGATGCACGATGTCAAAAACCCCGTGGCACTGCACCACCTTGCGGCCCTTGGCCTTATTGTCCTCGATGCGTTTGGCCAGCTCTTTGAGCGGCAGGATTTTTCTGCTGATTTTCTCGTCCATAAAGGGTCCTTTAAACCTGGGCCTGCGCTTCCATGGATTTAAGCATCTTGATGTTGAAATAGCGCGGATTGTTCATGGGGTCCTGGTATTTTCCAGCCTTCAACGCTTTGATCAGGTCCTTCACCGCGTCCTCGATGGTAAATGCGGGCACAAACCCCAGCTCCCTTTTGATCTTCTCCGAGGAGATCCGGTAGGAGCGGATATCATCCGAAGGCACGGTCTCGATCACGGCCTGGGGCCTCTGCGGAAATTCCTGGGCCATGATCTTCTGCACGATGAGGGCGATATCCGCCACCGCGCGGTTTTGAAAGCCGGCGTTGTAGATCTTGCCGGCGATCTTGGCCTCGGGCAGTTCCAACAATTGCACATAAAGGTTGGTGATATCGCCGATATGGATATTGGGGCGCTCCTGCTTGCCGCCAAAGACCTTGATGCGGTTGTTATGATAGGCATGATTAGTCAGAATATTGACCGTCAGATCAAAGCGCTGACGGGGCGAATAGCCGCAGACCGTGGCCGGCCGGATGGTGATGGTGGTAAAATCCGGGGACTGGTAGCGGGCCAAGATCGGTTCGCAGAGGCCCTTATACTTGTTGTAATCCGTAATAGGCAGAAGCGGATGGTCTTCGGTCACCTCGGGCGCGTCGCTGACGCCGTAGACGCTGCAGGTGGAAGCGTAAATGAAGCGCTTCACCCCGCTTTCCCGGCTGATCTTGACCAAGGGCTCAAAGGCCTCATAATTGACCTTCAAACTTAATTCCGGGTTCAATTCAAAGGAAGGATCATTGGAAATGCAGGCCAGATGGATGACCGCATCAGTTCCTTGCAAAGATTGACGCAGCAGGGCCTGGTCGCAGATATCGCCCTTGATTTCGACCAACTTGGACCTGTCCTTGATCTCATCGAAAATATCCTCGCCATAGGTGTACAAATCCAGCACCTTGACCGTGTACCCTTTGTCCAAAAGCTTCGGCACCAGCACCGCTCCGACGTACCCGGCCCCGCCTGTCACTAAAACCGTCTTGATCTTGTTCATGATGGTGTATTGTCCTTTCCTTAGTCGATCCTGTTCAGCAACTCATCGGGTCCTGGCCTCGGGTTTCCCCGCCGTGCTCGCAAAAGCCTGCGCGCGGCGGGTAGACCCCTCCCTCGGCCACCCGATGAGAAGCAAAAAGAACCAAACAAATGCCCATAATCATCGCTTACCGGACGAGGTATTTAAACCAGTCCTGGGTCGCTTCCTGAATGCTCTGCGGCGTCCAAACCGGGGCCTCGCGCCAATAGTCGATGTGTTTCAAAATTTTCTGCACCCCGTCTTCAAATGAGACCTTGGGGGTGAAACCCAGTTGGGCCTGGATCTTGCGGATATCCGCCCAGGTGCATTCCGGCTCGCCCGGCCTTTTGGGGATATGCACCTTTGCGCCTCCCAGCAGGGACACCAAATGATTGATGCTTTGCGGCTTGCCCGTGCCTACGTTGAAAATTGCTCCCTGCACCGCGGAAAATCCGGCGGCAACAAAAGCCTCGGCCACGTCGCTGACATAGATGAAATCACGGGTCTGTTGGCCGTCGCCGACCACCGTATAGGGTTTGGCGTTGAGCTTTTGGGTCAGGAATACGCCGAACACCGCGCCGTAGGTGCCTGAGGTGCGCGCACGCGGGCCGTAAACATTGAAAAGTCTTAAAGAAACCACCGGCAGTTTGTACACCTTGGCCCAATGAAAGGCCGTTGTTTCTCCTAAGTATTTGGTCAGCGCGTAAGGATATTCCGTGTGGATGGGCGCTGTTTCCGCCGTGGGGTAATGCTCCTTGGCCGGAATGCCGTAGCACGATGAAGAAGCTGTATAAACAAACCTGCCCACCCCATGGAGCCTGGAAGCTTCCAGTACATGCATGGTGCCTAAAACATTGGCGGCATAATATCCCCGGGGGTTGACGATCGACGGCACAATATCTGCCAGGGCCGCCAGATGAAAAACGACCTGCTGGCCCTTAAAATGCCCTTCGATGGCGTTAAAGTCAGCGATATCCGCCTCGATAAAGGTCAAATCCGGATTGGCCTGATGATGCTCGATATTCGCCCAGCGGCCGGTTGAGAGATTATCGATGACTGTGACCTTGTGCCCGCCGCTTAAGAGACGGTCCACCACATGACTGCCGATAAACCCTGCCCCGCCTGTCACTAAAACGTTTTGGCCCATTTAATTGACCTCGGCCCCTTGGGCCTTCAGCATGGGCGCGTGTGCGTAGCGCGGCTCGCGGTAAAGCCTGAAAATATTCCCGCGCTGCATGTAATGGCCCAGGCCCTCGCCGGAACGCCCGTATAATTTCAAATTCTCCTCGATTTCCCTGCGCCGCTCAGGCGAATGCCCGATGATGATCTGGATGCCTTCCTGGACCATCACGTCCTTCGGATTGGCCGTGAAATTGTCCAGGTACAGTTTGACGAAATCAAAATGGCAGGTTTTCACGATCTCCTTGTCGATGCTCAAAAGATCGCCGCGGCAGGCCAGGATGTAGGCGCACAGCTCATCCAAATACAGGGCCTTGACCTCGTCCCACTGATTGGTCTTTTTAAGCTCATCGCGCACCACATCAAAGATCAGCCGGGCGTTATAGTCAAAATGGTTCAACAGCGCCTCCCCGCGAAAGGTCATGATCTGATTGATGCCGATCTCGCCCCTTAAATAGCGGTCGATATTTTCCGGTACAGCAATAAAATCTTCCAGGGCCTGGCGCGACGGGAAAAAGCTCTTTTCCTCGCTCTCCTCGAAATCCCTGAAAATTTTCCCCATCTCCCCCTGGTCTTTCACGGCGCGGTTGTAAATTTCCTGGATGATGGTGGCCCGGGACATGCCCAGATAATCGGAGAACCTGAACAATTCGCCGAAGACCTTGCCGTTGTTGAAAATCTCGACGATCAGGTTTAATTTGCGGCAGTCCAAATAATCCTGATGGCTCATGGTCTTGTGCTCGATGCAGACCTCATGGATTTCCGCGATGGGAAATTCCCGGCCGAAGATCTTGTATTTGCCGAAACAGCGCGGCAAGGCCCGCCATTTGGTCTTATACCCGTATTTCAGCCTGGCCTCGTTGGAGCCGCCGGCGGTGCCGGCGAGCAAAATGAACTGGTACATGCGCACCTCATCCATGTGCCCGTCCATCAAATCCAGGACCGACTTAAAATGTGCCCTTTTGGAATCGCCCGGCAGGCAGAGAATCACCTCGGAATAGCTGTTGCCCCCGAATTGGGCGGATTTCTTGGCCATCCTCACCAATTCCTCAAAGGGCAGATTGGACCTTTTGATGGCGGTCAGGACCTCGGGGTCCGTGGACTGCACCGAGGCGCCCATGAGATAGGTGTTGCCGAAAAGCTCGACGATGCGGCCGATGCGCTCCTTGTTGTTCTTGGCCGCGGTCAAATCCACGGTCTGCGGCCATTGGTATTTCTTTTTGATCTCTGCGATAAACTGGGCGGTCTCAAAATCCTCCTCAAAGATCCCGAAATTCAAGTCCGTGATCATCAGATGCGGCACCTTGGTGCGCCGGGCGATATATTCAATCTCCTCCTGGTAGCGCGACGTGGGGAAACGCTTCAGTTTATTCTGGTACACATTGCCGTCATGGCAGAAGGTGCAGGAATAGGGACAGCCCCGGGTGGTCTGGATCATGGGGATATACTCTTCAGCGATAAATTTGTCCATCATGCCGTTGAGGATGGGCGAGGGGATCACGGACAGCTCCTGAATGCGCGGCTGGGTGTCATTGCGCGTAAATGAGCCGTTCTTGAAATAATGGATCCCCGGCAGGCCGGGGCGGTCCTGCAGGAGCGCATCGATGTTAAAATCACGCGCGATCAATTCCTTAAGCAGGGCGGCGAAAGTGAATTCGCCTTCTTCCACGATGTAAAAATCGATGTAGGGATGGTCTTTGAGGAATTGTTCCTGCTCTTGGGGCAGGTGGCCGTAATTGGGGCCGCCGAAGACCGTGATCGACTGCGGGGATTTTAATTTGATCTGGCGCGCGTATTCATAGCCCAGCCGGAAATTCCAGGAAAAATTGGAAAAGCAGGCCACCTGGGGGATGGTCTGGTCCAAATAAGCGGAATATTCATTGGGATATTTGTAAATGGCCACGTCGATGAGCTCCTTAAACAGCTCCTTGGCATAGGCCGCCACATAGGCCACACCCAACGGGAAAAACCGGGTGTCAATGGTCTTGCCGGTGTGCGAAAAATCGACAAAGGAAACCGGAACGGATTTTGGCATCATCATATTCCTTCCCTGTTTTGGCTGGCCAGCTCCTTGAGTAAATCGACATAGCGGCCCGGGGTTGACGGTACAGCCTCGACCTGCTCCCTGCAAATTAAGATCACCCCTTCGGGATGGCCGGAAATTGCCTCCACGCGGCTAAATTGCACGCCCTCCCATTGGGGCTGTCTAAGGGACATTTCCACCAATTCCGCCAGGTCTGAACTGCCGAGGATAAAAAAGACCCTTTCCCCGTCCTGATAAAGACGCTGGATGACGATGTTTAACTGATTGCGGATCAGGCCGATGGAGCGGATGGTTTTTAAGGTATAACGGATGGATTTTTGGTATTTTTCGGCAAAGCCTTTGGGGGTGAGGATATACTGGGTCTTTTTCTTGTTTAACTGCCGGATGCGGATATAGCCCTTGGAGACCAAACGGCGGATCAGCATATTGGTCATGCCAAGGGAAATATCCAATTGCTTGGACAAAACCCGTTGATTGGCACCGAGTTCGGCGCCTACGATATTGACCAATTCAAATTCCCGTTCGTCTAAGGAGTCTTGAGGAGGATTCATGGCAATGTTCAATATATGAACATTATAAGAGCGGCCTTTAACATGTCAATATAAATAAAAAATTATACACGCCCCACCATCACAACCCCGGGGGTTGTGATGGTTTTTTAAGGAATGCAAGAATATGTTTTTGATAAGGCGATGCGCTCTCCCCCCAGGCGCACAGGAGCTGCTTACAAATGTTCTCTTTTGTAGCTCCGACGCGCCGCGTTTGGGGGGTTGGGGGGCGCGTCGCGGTGAAAAAACATATTCTTGCATTCCGACAGATGGCGTTATGTCAAACTTACATAATTGATCCCCTACTTGTCTAAAAAGTCCGATATTGATATGATACAAACAATGCAGACACCATCACAACCCCCGGGGTTGTGATGGTTGGTATTAAAATAATTGTATGCAAATGCCGACTGTCATAGTTTTTATCCTCTCCATCGCCTACTGGACCTATCTGAGCCTGGCTACCAAGATGATCCTTGCCTTTGATGCCATCGGCTATCAAGAGCTGGGGAAATTGCTCTATACAGACGGATGGATCGCCTATTTTAAAACCGGGCCCAATCGCGAGCCTTTGTATCCCTTTTTGATCTCCATTGCCATGCATCTGGAACAGGTGACTGGCTGGGCCTATGTCCAGTTCATGGCCATCTTCGGCATGGTCCTGATGTTCTTGACCCAGCTTCTGACCTATCTCATTCTGCGCCATTTGAAAGTCCGCGAAGGCATCTGTGCCCTGGTGCTGGCCTATCTGGCCGTTTCACCTGCCCTTAATAACGCGGCCTTCAGCCTCTATTCGGAAATCGCCGCGTTTCCCTTGGTCCTGGGCATCATCCTCTTTAGCCACGCGGCCTGGAAAGCGGTGACGAAAAACGATATCCCAAGGTCAATTGCCTACGGCGCCTTATTGGGCTTCATGCTCCTGGCCGCGACCTTGGTCAAGGCAGTGTTTGAATGCATCAGCCCGGCCTATCTGCTAATTTGGGCCGTGGTCTCGTCGGTCAATATGCTCAGACAGCGCTCCTTTCATATCATCCCCCTTTTGCTCGGCCTGGCCGCCGGCCTTGCCTTTTACTATGTCCCAATCACGGCCTATAAAGGATTAAATCTCAAATACAACGGCCATTACGCTGTCACCAACCGCGGCGCCTGGGCCCTTTACGGCAGTACCGCACGCAGGGTCGAGCCCCTGACCCCTCAAAGATTCGCGGCGGGCCTGGCCTATGTGCCCGGGGAAGGGGTTTGCGCCAGCCACTTCAGCGCGCAGGATTGCGCTTTCTGGTCCTTTCAGGAATCTGATCGATTAGGCTACGCTAAAAATACTGAAATGATCGGCCAAAACCTGCCGCCCGAAGCCATGAATACCGCCTTGCTTAAGGCCTCGGTCCAGCAGGCCCTGCACAATCCTTTTCAGTATTTTGTCCTGACCGCCCTCGAAGGCTTGAAAATGTTCTTTTGGGAATCCACCAAGATCGGCTTTGTCGAGTATCCTGCATGGCTTGAGAAAATTTATGATATGAAGCTGTTGAATAATGCCCTGCGCTTCCTGATGTCCCTGCTGTCCTTGGCTGCCTGGATCAGATTATGGTTTGCGCCTCCCAAATCAGGGTCCATGCTGGCCTCCTTCATCCGATGGCTCATCCTTCTCTATATCCTGTTCTTTGCCTTCTTCTTTATCCTCACCCGCTACGCCCTGCCTTTG
This sequence comes from uncultured Planctomycetales bacterium, assembly GCA_964483785.1. Taxonomy (GTDB): domain Bacteria; phylum Omnitrophota; class Gorgyraeia; order Zapsychrales; family Fredricksoniimonadaceae; genus JABDGZ01. The sequence continues at coordinate 24,616 of CAZACW010000002.1, read as the reverse complement.
GCCCCTCTCTATTTAATCGCCCTGGGCCTCTGGGCTGACCAAAAATTAGCCTCCCAAAGCAAGCAAAATAAGATATAATGACCCCCATGTCCAAAATCCAAAATATATTCAAGGAAAAAGGCCGGACCTTTTCCTTTGAGTTTTTCCCGCCGAAAACCGAGGAAGGCCATTTGAAATTCCTGAAAATGGTCCCGGATTTCTGCGCCTTGAAGCCGGATTTCATCTCCTGCACCTACGGCGCCGGCGGTGGGAGCAGGGCCAAGACCCTGGACATTGTAGACCACATTCAAAATGACCTGCGCGTGCCTTCCATGGCCCATATCACCTGCGTCATGCATACCAGGGATGAGATCAAGGGCATTTTGCAGGAGATGAAACAGCGCAAGATCTGCAATGTGCTGGCCCTAAGAGGAGACCCCCCAAAGGAGAATCCCGACTGGAAGCCGGGGCCGGAGCATTTTAACTTTAGTTTCGAATTGGTGGCCTATATCCGGGAGCATTTCGGCAGTGATTTCAATATCGGGGTGGCGGGTTTTCCCGAGGGCCATCTGCTCTGCCCTGACCGTAATTTGGACGCCCAGTATCTCAAAAATAAAATCGCCCACGGCGCGGATTTTGTCATCACCCAGCTATTTTTCGATAACCAGGATTATTTCGACTATGTGGCGCGCTTGAAAAAATTAGGCGTTGGGACCCGCATTATCCCCGGGATTTTGCCGATCACGGATTATCCCGGGCTGGTGCGCTTCTGCGCCCTGTGCGGGGCATCGATTCCGGACAGGGTCCATGCGATTTTTAAGCCCATCGCCGAGGACCGCGCCAAAACCCTCGAGGCAGGGACCAGATTCTGCATCGAACAAGCCCAGGGGCTTTTATCCGGCGGGGCGCCGGGCCTGCATTTTTATACGCTCAATAAAATCCATCCGGTGGATGTGATCCTCAAAACTTTAAACCCATGACCCCCCTGGCCAAACAATTTGAAGCGCTTCAAAGCTTGCTCAAAGAGCGCGTCCTGATACTGGACGGGGCCATGGGCACCATGGTGCAAAAACACAAGCTCAATGAACAGCAATACCGCGGCGATCGTTTCAAGGACTGGCCGGTGGATCTGAAAGGCAATAACGATCTTCTGGTCCTGACCCAGCCTGCCATTATCCAGGACATTCACCGTCAATATTTGGCGGCAGGCGCTGACATCATTGAGACCAATACATTCAACAGCAATCGCATCAGCATGGCAGATTATAAAATGGAAGGATTGGTCCATGAGCTGAATAAGGCCGCGGCCAAATTGGCCAAGGAAGCCGCCCGGCAAATGACCAAGGCTGATCCTGCCAAACCGCGCTTTGTGGCCGGCGCCCTCGGCCCCACCACGCGCACCGCCTCCATTTCGCCGGATGTGAATAATCCGGCCTTGCGCGGCATCACCTTTGACCAACTGGTTGAGGCGTACAGCGAACAGCTCAAAGGCCTGATCGAGGGCGGGGTTGATCTGATCCTGATTGAAACCATTTTTGACACGCTCAATGCCAAGGCCGCGATTTATGCGTATGCAACGGTTTCCGATCAGATCGGCACCCGCCTGCCCTTGATCATTTCCGGCACCATCACCGATGCCTCGGGCCGCACCCTGTCCGGCCAGACCACCGAGGCTTTCTGGATATCCATCAAGCATGCCAAACCATTGGCCGTCGGGTTAAATTGCGCCCTGGGCCCCAAGGAAATGCGGCCCTACATCGAGGAGCTCTCCAGGATCGCGGATTGCTTCATCAGCTGTTATCCCAATGCCGGGCTTCCCAATGCTTTCGGCGATTATGATCTGCAAGCCGGGGAAATGTCCGCCATTGTCAGGGAATTCGCTGAAAGCCGCTTTCTCAATATTCTCGGCGGCTGCTGCGGCACAACACCGGCGCATATCCAGGCCATGGCTGAGGCGGTCAAGGGCCTTCAACCCAGGAAGCGGCCTTCCCTCACGCCTTTGAGCTCATTTTCCGGTCTTGAGCCCCTGCTCGTGCGCAAGGACAGCAATTTTATCAATGTGGGCGAGCGCACCAATGTCACCGGCTCCAAGCAATTCGCCCGGCTGATCATCGCCGGACAATTCGATGAGGCGCTGGCCGTGGCCCGCCAGCAGGTGGACAACGGCGCGCAGATCATTGACGTGAACATGGATGAGGCCATGCTCAATTCCGTCGAGGCCATGACCAAATTCTTGAATCTCATCGCCTCCGAACCGGATATCGCCCGCGTGCCGCTGATGATCGACTCTTCCAAATGGCCGGTGATTGAGGCTGGCTTAAAATGCGCGCAGGGCAAATCCATCGTCAATTCCATCAGCCTCAAGGAAGGCGAAGCGCCTTTCAAGGAACAGGCGCAAAAGGTCTTGTATTACGGGGCCGCGGCCGTGGTCATGGCCTTTGATGAGCAGGGCCAGGCAGACAGCGTCGAGCGGCGTGTGGCCATCTGCCGGCGCGCGTATAAGATCCTCACCCAGGAGATCGGCTTTGCGCCCCAGGACATCATCTTTGATCCCAATATCTTTGCCGTGGCCACCGGCATCGAAGAGCACAATAATTACGCCAAGGATTATTTTGAGGCCGTCCGCCAAATCAAGGAAGCCTGCCCAGGCTGTTTGATTTCCGGCGGGGTGTCCAATGTCTCCTTTTCCTTCCGCGGCAATGATCCGGTGCGCGAGGCCATGCATTCCGTTTTTCTGTATCACGCCATCCAGGCCGGCATGGATATGGGCATTGTGAATGCCGGCATGATCAGCGTCTATGCCGAGATCCCCCGCGATCTTCTGGAGTTGATCGAGGATGTTCTGCAGAACCGCCGGGCTGATGCCACGGAGCGGCTGGTAGCGTTTAGCCAAAACGTGAAATCCAAGGGCGAAAAAAAGGAAGAAGATGTGGCCTGGCGCTCTTGGCCGGTGCAGGAAAGGCTCTCCCATGCCTTGGTCAAAGGCATTGTGGATTTTATCGAAGCGGATACCGAAGAGGCCAGGCGCCAATCCAAACGCCCCCTGGATGTGATCGAGGGGCCCTTGATGGCCGGGATGAATGTGGTCGGCGATCTGTTCGGTTCAGGCAAACTGTTTTTGCCCCAGGTGGTCAAGTCTGCCCGGGTGATGAAAAAGGCCGTGGCTTATTTAAGCCCATACATTGAAAAAGAGAAGGGCCAGGAAGCCTCCGCCGCAGGCGGATCCGCCCCTGGCGGAAAGGTCGCGGGCACCGTTGTACTGGCCACGGTCAAGGGCGATGTGCATGATATCGGCAAAAACATCGTTGGTGTTGTGCTGGCCTGCAACGGATTTAAAATCATCGATCTGGGCGTGATGGTCCCCTGCGCCAAAATCCTGGAAACCGCCAAACACCAAAAGGCGGATGTGGTCGGCCTTTCAGGCCTGATCACTCCTTCCCTGGATGAAATGGTGCATGTGGCCGGTGAAATGCAGCGCTTGGGCTTTACCCTGCCCCTGATGATCGGCGGGGCCACCACCTCGCCGGCGCATACAGCAGTCAAGATCGCGCCCGCGTATCAGCATCCGGTGATCCACAGCAAGGACGCTTCCCGCTGTGTGGGCGCCTGCCGCAGTTTGATGGAACCGCGGCTGAAAAAAGAACTGGTGGAAAAAACCAGGGTTGAATTCGAGCGTCTGCGCCAGGAACATGCCAGCCGTCAATCCGTCAAAAATTTTGTACCCATTGCCGAGGCCCGTAAACAAGGCCTGACGACCGACTGGAAAAAAGTCCAGATCACCAAACCGTCCTTCCTGGGCTTAAAGGTCTTTGCCGGTTTTGATCTGAATCTGATCCGCCAAAAGATCGACTGGTCGCCCTTTTTCATCACCTGGGAATTGAAGGGCAAATTCCCGCAGATCCTCAAAGACCCTGTGCTGGGCGCCGAGGCCCTGCGGGTGTATAACGATGCCAACTTGCTTTTGGATGAAATCATCAAGAAAAAACTCCTGCGGGCCAATGCCGTGGTCGGGTTTTTCCCGGCCAATTCCGTCGATGATGATATTGAGCTGTATACCAACGATGACCGGCGTGAAGTGCTGGATGTCTTGTATAATCTGCGCCAGCAGATCAAGGTCAGCGAGGCCCAGCCCCTCTTGTCCCACGCGGATTATATTGCGCCGAAATCATCCGGAGTAAAGGATTATATCGGCGCCTTTGCCGTGACCACGGGTGTCGGCCTGGATGCCTTGGTCAAAACATTTGAAGATGACCACGATGATTATAAAAGCATCATGGCCAAGGCCGTGTCAGACCGCCTGGCTGAGGCCTTTGCGGAATTGATGCATGAGATGGTGCGCAAAAATCTGTGGGGATTTGCCAAGGACGAGCATTTGACCGAAGAACAGATCCTCCTGGGCCAATACCGCAGTATCCGCCCGGCGCCGGGTTATCCGGCCTGCCCTGATCATACGGAGAAAGAGACCTTGTTCAGGCTTTTGGATGCCACCCAAAACACCGGCATCACCCTGACGGAAAGCTTCGCGATGTATCCCACCGCCGCGGTCTGCGGCTTTTACCTGGCCCATCCGCAGTCCAAATATTTTGCCATCGGCAAAATCGCCCAGGACCAGGTCTTAGACTACGCCCGCCGCAAAAACATGACCAAGGAAGCCGCCGAAAAATGGCTCGGGCCTAATTTGGGGTATTAAAAGGCGGCCTTGCCCCATCGTTTTATCAAAGGTGGCATTTTTAATCTTTATACCCCCATTCTTGAAACTGCTTCTGCAATTCAGGAACATCTTTAAAAGCCCTAAAATAAACATATTCCGGAGCGAGATCCTCCCCATTGGGCCACGCAATCGTTTCCATTTCTTTATCGACACATAGCTGCGCAAATAATTTCTTGTCTTTAAGGGGAATGAAAACCGGTCCGCGCAAGGCATCAAATAAATCAGCCACACCTTGTTTTCCGTCATTGAAAACAACTCGGATCTTATAATCTTCAAGATATTTGGCTTCGGTTATATAAAGCATCATTCCAATTAAGCCTTATGTGCGATTGACACACTGCTTCTTAGCTTCTTTGCTCTCAATGCTCTGATCATATGCAATTCATATAACATTGAGTCATGGGGATAATCTTTCTTGATTTCCTTCTGTAAGCGCGTGATTTCTAATTTTGAAAGACCAGAATCTTTAATGGCTTTATTAATATTAAACATATTTATCCCTCCTTTTAAAGTTCAGGTGGCGCAATAATTTCAATAACTCCATAACCTTCCTGATGGTTGATCAAATTAACCATATGACGTGTCTTGACATTCACAAAATGCTTAAAGTTCCAACTCACAAGAAATTTGATACCATTCACAACGGCTACGGCGATATGCAAAGCATCATTAAAATATTTTTGCGGCAAAATGCCCGCTTTTACATACTTTTCAGCTAAATCTTCAACTTCTCCATCTAATTCCAAAACTTCACATTTATTAACGAGGCCTAATAGATTCTTTTTTAAACTTGCTGGATCAGCTTGATTCAATTAATCAAGAACAAGGGTTGAAACATAAAGCTCATACGTTTTCAATTTTCCCCAAAATTCTTTGGTCAATTCCATGCGTTCTTTAGTACGTTTATCATAATACGCGCTTGGAACAGATGTATCGAAATAAAGCTTTTCTTTATTCACACTGATCCTTAATCAAAAATGACCCTTATATATCTTGCCACGCCTTATCTTCTTGGGAGAGATCCCAATCTTTTTTAAGGACGGATTCGCTCGCCAGCATGACTTCTCTAATCGATTCCATTATCTCATCCTTTCCAAAACATCTAAATTATAACACGCCTTTTGGGAGCGAACAAACTAAAGCGACCTTTCAATGTGTTGCAATCGGACCCATTATTTGAATACGTCCCCGAATTTCATCATCGCATCTTTTTCGACCGGATCTTTTGTCGCGTATTGATACATCATGGCCAAGAATACGGTCTCAACTGCAGAAATGACCGTGTAGATGATTGAACCGACCAGGACCATGACAGCCAAATAAAGGAACCAATGGTTGGGAAGCATTAAACTGCCTAAACAAATGAATGATGCCAAGAATATAATAAATCCAATGGCCTCGAAACTAAACCCGGCTGCCACGTTTTCTCCCCAAGTTTCCTTAAATAACTGCGCAGAACGCTTGATGGCGGCACCAACATCCAAATTTTCATACACCATCACGGGAATGACCAAAAAAGTGGCCAGTGACCAGAGCATCCCGAACATTCTTGTAATCATGCCTGTCAAAAGAATGCTGCGCTTCTCGATAAGTTTTAATACGACATTGACGGTGGCAGATACCAAGGACCAAGATAATATTAAATTCAAGCGGGACGAACTGAACGCCACGCCTTCGCTGATTGTCGCCTGTTCCCCTTTCAATATCTTAAAGGTACAGTGGATCAAGGCCACATTAAAAAATATAGTCACAAAAGCATTGATCAAATAGAAGGCCAATAATAAAAGATATTGGGTCGCGGATCCCGATCCATGATAACCTTCATACCCACCCGAAAAAGAGCCGGCGCAAAAGATAAAACTCACTCCCATGCCCAGCAAAGAGATCGTGGATAAGAGGGGAAACAAAAGCAGCTCTTTATGGCTGTCAATCAACTGGAAACTGATCAGGGACAATTTCCAGCCGTTTGCCAATCTTTTTATAAATCCCATCTTGGCTCCTTTTATTCGTTCTTTTTAATGTTGAACCGGTTATAGACATAAGATACACCTAAAAACAAGATCCCCAAAACAATCAAGGTGATGATTTTAAAAATGATGTCCAGGCCCGAGAGGTCCACTAAAACGACTCGGCCCAAGGTCAGGGCCAGCAAGGCCATGCCCCCCAGACGCTCGGTTTTAAAACCGCTGACAAAGCCCGCTAAAATCAAGGCGACGCTGGCACACCCCAAACTCAATGATATCCATGGCGCCGCCGCATATTGGAATATCGCATCAACCAGAACAATGAGCCCGGCGCCAAAGGCGAGCTCTTCCTCATATTCCATAAAAATATGTTTGGGATAATTCTGCTTCACATAATTGACCACGCGGTATAAGCCCAGGATGGACAAGACATCAAAGCCTATGATAAACCATTTCAAAACTTCAGAATTGACATAGAGCTGTTCAATCACAAATATGAGGACTGAGCCTGCAAACGCGGCATAGGCATAGGCCCTGAAGCGCCTTTGATTCAAAAGCGCGCCGATGACCAGATAAATCCATCCTTGCAAGGACATGACAAAGGACTTGTAAGGCTGATCGACCCAGGTCCAAATCCAGCTGAACATATAAAGGCACGCTGATAAGGAAAAAAGCTGGTCAAAGAGCTCGTCCCTGTGGTCTTTGTCCTCTTCTTTCAACAGATACTGCGTCATGCCGAAACATCCGGCCATAGATAGCGCCGCCCACAAAAATTCAATGTCCGGCAAATGACCGAAGAGATGCAAGGCATAAATCCGCAAGCTGACCACCACAGCCAGGGCATAGGCCAGATACCTGTACACCTTTTCCTTAAAATTAATGCTGATGAACAATAAGCACGGGACTTCGATCAGCCAAAGGATGATGGACGTTGACGGGACGAATTTCAAGGACAGCGCGTAGGTGACGGCAAAAACTCCGGCCACAATATCGCTGATAAACAATTTTTGCTGACCCAGCCTTTTGATAAGATAGGCGGACAAAAGATAAATGATGCCCTCGGCCAGGATAATTTCAAAGCGCTGGTCATAATACAATCTGAATATCAGCGGGTAGGACAGGGCGCTGTAAAGGGCCAGATTGCCGAAATTCGACGCTGCCAGGGCGCTGGACAACATCTTATCTTTGATATTCCAGACCAAATGGGCGCCGACGAAAAACACGGCCAGATAGGTGGTCAGGAAGCCCAGACCCATTCGATCATGGCCCATGGTCAAATGCGGCACCACCCAAACATAATGGATGCCGTAGGTCATGATGATCCCTAAAGTAAGCAATTTGACCCATTGAAAGCGGTAAACCAAGAATAAAATAAGCAAGGCCAGCATGATATTGCTGACAATGGTAAAGTTCGTGATAGGCCCTATGGTCGTCGTCATATAGGCCACCAAAAGGGCCACGGCCATCATCCCTTCCGATTTATACCTTAACGTGTGGACCATCATGCCGACGACCACGCCCCCAAGCAGCAGCACATCCAGGAATTGGCTGCCGATGATTCTCGAGGCGTCAAAATGATACATGGCATAGGTGGTAAAATAAATGATGGCCCAGGCCCCGCCCATTAAAGCCCGTCCGTAATTCTTCAATTTTTCCTGAATTTCCAATTTGATGCCGGTATAAAAGATGATTCCGGCCACAAAATAACCAAAGGCGATTTTCACCAAAGGACCTAAATATTTAAACGTATAACTGATCAAAAAGGCCATGCCTAAAGCAAACACCGCGATGCCGATCTTGTTTAACCAATTGCGGCCGAAGTCCAATTCCATATCAGACTTCTTCAAAGCGGCAGGGACAGGCTGGGGCCCTGCGGACAAAACAGGGGCCGGCGGCATAATGGGCATTTCAGGCTTAATTGTTTGATCGATCGGGCTTTCTGTCGTTGCGCCGGAAAGTTTGTTGATCAGAATTTCCAAATTCCTGATCTTTTCTTCCTGGGCATACAATGACATTTTCAAATCCTGGAGCTGCTGCCTGGCTTCTCCGATAGTGTTTGCGCCATAGGTCTTGATCATGTTGGACGAATTTCTGGAATTGGCCAATAAAACGATCATCAGCGCCAGCGGTCCCGTGATTAAAGCCAGGAAAAAGAACCCGACAATTCCAAGCCTTTTTTGGTCTGCCACATAGATGGTGGCGATCACCGATATGATCCATATTGTCAAAAACATAATGACCTCCTTAGAATGACCTTAAGCGGCCCCGTTCGAACGAATGTCCGGTCACCGCTGATCACAGCCTGATCTCCGATTTCCAGCAAGGTAAAAACCAACTGGAGCAGCGTTGTCATGATTTTTCTCATCATTCGTCCTTTGCTTGAGATTGCATGGGCCTATCCAATGATAAATGTTCTTTAAACCAGGCGATGGCCATTTGCATGAATTCTTCCGGTTTTTCATCGAACAAGGTTTCCGCGTGGCCGCCTTGGTCGATGATTTCCAATCTTTTGGGCTCCTTGGCCCTGTTGTAAAGTTGACGGCTGTGGCGCACATTGATCAGCCAATCGTCGCTGCCGTGGATGAACAAGACCGGCCTGGGTGAAATGCGCTCAACCACATCGATGGGCGCCGTCTTAGGCCCCCACGGATGTCCGGGGCGCACCCCCTTGGCCTTTCCCTTGCGGCCGATATTCAGCCTCAAATCATCCAGCATGCCGGGTTTCCAAAAATGATAATCGATTTTCCAGAAATCATAAGGGGCGCTCACAGCGATGATTGTCTTGATGTCGGTATTGTGCGCGGACTCCAAGATGCCCACGGCCGCCCCCAGGGAAAACGCCATGAGGCCTATGGAGGGATAGCCGCATTGACGGGCGTAGGCGATCACTGTCCGCAGATCTTCACATTCCTTGACGGTCCAGGTAAATAGCCCTGAACTCCGGCCATGCCCGCGAAAATCAAAGGCGATCACATCAAAATGTTCGGCGATTTTGTCCGTAATGCCGCGGAACAAATAGGCGTCCTTGCTGTTGTAAAAACCATGGGCCAGCACCACCACCTTGTCATGCCCTTGCTGATGATGAACGGCCGCGATACGCTGATGGTCCTTGGTGTGCAGTGTGATTTCGGATTTTGTCAGGTGCATATTACACCACACCTTCCACCGGCTTGGCCTGGGTCAATGCCGCGGCCATGGCTTTGATTTTTTTCAGATCAATCTTCCCTGTCCCTAAAAGCGGGATCGCATCCACCTTATAAAAACTGTCTTTTTTGGGAATCCACAAATTGGGGATCCCCTTACTGATCAGCGCATCCGTGATGGCGTCCATGTCAACGTCCACCGCGTGAAGCACGATCAGCCGTTCCCCTTTTTTCTCATCTTCGAGGGACGTGACAGCCACCACAGGATCAACAGCACCCATGGCTTCCATGATGTTCTCTTCAATCTTGATATGCGGGACCATTTCTCCGGCGATCTTGCTGAAGCGGCTTAAGCGGTCCGTGATCTTCACAAAGCCGTCATGATCCATGGAAGCCACGTCCCCTGTGATGTACCAGCCGTCCTTGATCACTTCAGCCGTCTTGTCGGGATTGTTCAGATATCCCTTCATCACATTGGCGCCTTTGATGAGCAAAAGGCCTTCTTCGTCAGGGCCTTTAGCTTCAAAAGTGTCCGGATCAACGATTTTGGCCGTTACGCCCGGGATAGGGCTTCCGACCATGCCGAATTTGTGGCCGATCTGCAGTTCCCTGGTCCCGGCCACCGGATGATCAGGGATATTCACCATGGCAATGGGAGAAAGTTCCGTGGCCCCGTAACCTTCCAGAGGGACGACCTTGAATTTTTCCTGGAAGGCCTGGGCGAGCGTTTCTTTTAGCTTTTCCGCGCCCACCACCGCCATCCTTAAATGGACAAATTGTTCCGAGGTGCATTTTTTGATGTACGCGGACATAAAGGTGGGCGTTCCCATCAGGATCGTCCCTTTATACTTCAGGGCCAATTTTCCGATCGTCGAAGCATCCAGAGGATTGGTATGAAAAGCCACGCCCACTGCCGTGCCAATGGGAAAACACATCGTCGCTGTAAACCCGAAGGAATGAAAGAACGGCAGGGCCGCGATGACCACATCGTCTTTCTGGATATTGAAAATCTGGTAAAAATTCTCGATGTTAGAAAAAATGTTACCGTGGGTCAGCATCACACCCTTGGGCTCGCCGGTGGAACCGCTGGAGAAAATGACGGTGGCCACATCATCGACATTGGCCTTGTCCCCTCTGACATAAAGCCGGCTTAAGAGATTCTTAGGAAGCAGGACAGCCGCCAAGAAATAAAGTGCGCTTAATAATGGATTGATCCTGACCTTCAGATCCTCGATAAACACCATGGTTTCAGCGGGTTTAATCCCTAATTTTTCAATAAAGGCCTTGGAGGTGATGATGGTTTTCATGCGGCATTGGCTGATGCAGGAGGCCATGGCCTCATGGGAGAGCGTAAAATTCAAATTGACCGGGACCTTGCCGGCAAAAGCCACGGACAAATTTGCGATAACACCCATGCAGGAAGAAGGCAGAAGGAGGCCGACCATCTCATTGGTTTCCATGGGCCGGCGGGTTTGGGGAAACAAAATTTTAGATAATGACACGACAGCGGCAAAGGTCTTGGCGTAATTAAACTCAGCGCCCAAAGAATCCGCCATGGAAAATTTGAAAGGATGGCGTTTGACTTCATCGATAAAGGCCAAATGCAGTTTTTTGCGCCAGGCGCCGCGCAGGATATTGGCTTCTGCCCCTAATTCCTGGACCCTTTGCCTGACTTCAAAGGACTTGGAGCAAGCGGCCATGGGCCAGCCGAATATAATGGACACAGGATAAAGGGTGAGTTTGGGCATTTTCCAGAAGTATTTTCCGTCGGAAAAACTGAAAATGCTGGGCCATATATTGTCCAAATACAAGGGGACAATGGGCGCATCTAAATCCTTCATAATATGCTCAAACCCTTTATGAAAGGGCAGCATATTGCCTGTCCTGGTCAGTCCCCCTTCCGGAAAAATGCAGACTAAGTCCCCCTGGCGTATCGCTTCCTTAGCCTGGGTCAGGACGTGTATAATGGATTTGGGCCCCGCGTCCTTATCAATGGAAATGGCCTTGGAGAGGCGGCAGATCAAATTGATCACAGGTATTTCATAAATCTTGCTATGCACCAGAAAACGCACCGGCCTTTTGACCACCGCCGCAATCAAAATGGCATCCACATAGGAAATATGATTGGCAATCAGCAAAGCCCCGCCCTGCCCAGGCACGTGTTCAAGACCCATGGTTTTGATCTTATAAACCGTGCGGACAAAGATCCAATTTAAACACCGCATGAATGTGAGCGCGCATTGAAAGATCAGGCCGTTCATGTTGGTCCCCTATTCAGCCAATCCTGCAGAAGCCTGGCCAAGGTCATTCGAGCATCGGAAGGCAGCCGGCCGGCGAGGTTTTTGAGGATCCTTTCATACCCCGGCCAGATTGCATCCAGAAGCTTTGAACCTTTAGGACTGATGATGACAAGATTCACCCTGCCGTCCTTATGATCGTTATTGCGTTTCAAGAGGCCCTTCTTCTCTAATTTCTGGATGGCCCTGGTCATGTTATGGGGCGGAACCATCAGCCTTTCTCCCAAATCGACCTGGGAAAGGCCCTTGGATCCCCCGCGGTGCTTGACCAGCATCAGGACATTCATGTCCGTGGGCGATAAACCGAAATCTTTAAGGTAGGATTCGATCTTATTGATCATGGAGACATAAACGAGCCCGATCCCATAGACCATTTCTTCATGGTATTTGCCTAAGCCTAAGTCCACCCCGGCTTTCTGAAATCTCTCGGATGATGCTTGACGTGCAGCCATGGCCTTCCTTTCATTTACTTGCATTTGCAACTAACTCTAACCAAAGCATAACACCTATTACTTGCAAATGCAAGTAATTTTTCACCAAAAAAAGGGACACTCTAAAGTGCCCCCTTTTTAAATGGTGTCAGTTCTCCCAAACTACTTATATTTGAAGCACTTAAATATTAATTGGCTTCTTGGGCCCGCCACGAACACGTTCTTGACGATACCTGTGATCTCGTCCCATACATTCTCCTGCCATCAATTATTCGCAAAAAGAACGAATTATTCGAATTTTTACTTAACTGCTTCTTATTCTTCAGCTTCGGGAGAACTGACACTATTTATTCTACAACGATCTCCAGACACCGCTCAGAGTATTCAAAGGTTTGCTTTTCTGCAATCCAACTAGGCTCACCAATTGTCTGCTTTTGAAGTTTTTCTGTAATGGAAAACAATTTATCAAGGTCCATAATTCTTCTAAATTATTGATTAATTTATTTTTTTCTTTTGTCCGATTATATTTCCTTCTTTATCAAATTCAAAATAATTAATATACCAATTATTAAACTCATCCTCTGTCATGCGCCCTTTACTTTTATCCTGAGCATCATTATAAATCTTCTCCATTCTTTTTGCTTTTTCTTCATAGGCTTTAGCTTCTTTCTTATTTCCCATAGCATCGTAAATATTTCTTATTGAGTAATATTCATCATGACTCTCAAATTCACGTTTCCTAAAAATATTCATATCAATTGCTTTTAGATAGGTTTCTATTGCTTCTTTATTTCTATCCATCTCCTGAAAAGATTCGGCTTTAGAGCATAAAGAATCATATATAATTTCTCGGTCTTCCGAAATTCTTCTAATTGCGTACTCAATGTTAGATTTCTCACGAGTATTCTTTGAATACAAAGCACAAATCCTCGCGTCTAATGCCTTCTGTTGAATTGCGTTGTTATATGAATCTATCGCTAAAGAAATTTCTCCAAGAATTCGATAAGCATTTCCCATTTCAAAGTATGGAGCCTTGTGTGAATCCAGAATTTTTATTCTTTCCCCGAGCCTAATAATTTTTAGACTAAACGGTTCTTTGTGTTCATTAACTTTGATTGCAAAGGAATATTCATCCACTAAATCTAAATGAGCATCGATATTCTCGGGAAATTGATTAATAATGCTTTCATAAAAAACCATTGCCTCTTCTTTTCTACCCATTATGTTCAATATTCTTGCCTTACAAATGTGTGCCTCTTGGTTCTTATTGTCCAAATTCAATATATTATTTACCTCCCCCAAGGCATCAGCATATTTATTCATACGAACTAATTCTTCTACTCTGCTTAATTTATTCATGTGCCCTTTGGGATTATTTTCTAGGAGCTTTTATTAATAAATCTTCTATGTTATCTGGTATTAAAAAATATATCTCTTTGCCTCTTTTATGACGAGTTAAGAAACTCTTATCGGCCAAATCTAATAAATCCGCACGCGCTGTACCCCAAGAAATTTTATTTAAATTTAGATGTCCTTTAATAGTATACATAGCATCTTTATGCCGAATGGCATGGTTTAACAAATCAATTTGTCGTAGATTCAAATCTTCTTGCCTGCGAATACTTTTCTTAAGCTCATCGTGTTGTAATATCTTATTATGCACATACTGCTCAAGACTCCCGATACATTTTAGAATCACCTCAAGATGATAATAAATAAAATAAGTCAAATCTCCATCATCCCGTTCAGTATAAAGATAAGCCTTTTTATATTGACCAATGCTTTGTTTAATAATTTCTGATATAGATACATACTCAAAAAGCCTATATCCCTTTCTTACGAGATACCAATAAAACAAGCCTCTGGCTGTACGCCCATTACCGTCTGCAAATGGATGAATATAGCCGATCATAAAGTGCAGAATAATAGCTTTAATAACTGGATGATAGAATTCCTGATCGTCGTTAGCAAATTTACATAATTCTACTACACGCTGTTCAACTTCTGTATAAGGCGGCGGGACAAATAAAATTTCTCCATCTTCATCGAAGACCTTTATTTTCTCTTCATCTTTTTCATCATGCCGAAAACAACCCACATCATTGGGGTCATCCAATACTCCATCAGCAATTACTGCATGTATCTTTTTAATTAACTCAGGAGACAAAGCATCTTCTTTTAATTTTTCTGTGATCAAGCGAATAGCATGATAATTATTTAAAATCATTTTTTCATCATGTGTTCGAGGCTTCTGACCACTTTTAATTAGAGCTTTTGCTTGCTTTCGTGTAGTTGCAGCACCTTCGATCTGTGAAGAAGTGATAGCCTCCTCTATCAAAGACGCAATGACTCTCTTTTTAAGCCATTCTTGCTGTTGATTTTCTTCAATTCCTTGATGTTGAAAAACAATATTATCTGAAAGACGCATGTCTATAGAATGTAAATTCTTCAAAATGGTATCCGTCAAAGAGAATCCAAAAGGTTTTCCATTAACATCTTTGAGATTCCTGATTTGTTTATTAGGCGAACGCATAAATGTTTTAATGTAATACCATAATATTTCATGATTATTAGTATTATTAGGCAAAGGCAAATTACTAAATCTCTCCCATGGGTAATATTTTTCGTAGACACTCTTCAAAAATAAACCTAATTGAGAGTTTGTATGAACCTCTTGATGAATATTCATTAATTGTTTAAAAATATCTTCTTTAAATGCTGCTTCAGATTTTGGAAAGTAAGGAATTTTCATAAAGCACCTTAATTATCAATTTTTCTATTACTGATAGATTACCACATAACACCTATAAAATCTATTAATTTTTTGATTATTGATAGTTTAATAAAGGACACCTGTAATATATATTAATTTTAAAATAATTGATAGATAAATAGCCCCAAAAAAGCCGGTTATTTTTAATATAACCGGCTTCTATTGGACCATTATTGGATTACTGTCGCCTATTGGTCGTAAATTTGTTCGCATATCGGTCGTTTTCGACCTTCTTTACAACCTCTAATGTAGCGATAATTCTTGTAACTCTTTCTATTTCTTCGAGATATATCTCACAAGATCAACCACACGGTTAGAATAACCCCACTCGTTATCATACCAGGACACGATCTTAAAGAATCGCTTCTCGTCTTTAAGATTGTTCTGCACTGTGGCCAGGGAATCATAGATGGAAGAACGAGGATCATGGATGAAATCCGTGGACACCAGCTCTTCATTGGTATAGCCCAGATACCCTTTAAGATAGGTCTCGGAGGCATTTTTCATCAGGGCATCGATTTCCTCAATCGAGCTTTCCTTGACGGAACGGAAGGTGAAATCAACCACCGACACATCCGCTGTGGCCACGCGAAAAGACATCCCGGTCATCTTGCCCTTGGTAACAGGCAAAACCTCGCCTACGGCCTTGGCCGCGCCTGTGGTGGAAGGAATGGTGTTGATCGCTGCCGCGCGGCCGCCCCGCCAATCCTTCTTGGACGGACCGTCCACGGTCTTTTGGGTCGCGGTATAGGAATGGATCGTGGTCATCAAGCCGGTCTCAATGCCGATGCCTTCCTTTAATAAGACATGGACCAGGGGCGCAATGCAATTGGTGGTACAGCTGGCGTTGGAAATGATATTGTGCTTGGCCGGGTCATATTCCTGCTCGTTAACGCCCATGACAATGGTCTTGACATCCCCTTTAGCCGGAGCGGAAATGATCACCTTCTTGGCGCCTGCCTGCAAATGCCCGGCGGCTTTTTCGCTTTCCGTAAATAAGCCGGTGGATTCGATGACCAAATCCACCCCTAAGGCCTTCCAGGGAAGCTCGGCCGGGGTCTTGGTGGCCGGCACGCATTTGACCTTGTGGCCGTTGACCACAAAAATGTCCGCCTCGGGCTTGGACGGGTCGCTTTTTAAAGTTGAAATGGAGTGCTTAAATTTTCCATGGATGGAATCGTATTTGATCTGGTAGGCGAAATAATCCGCGTCGGTGGAAACATCCACCACCGCCACCACATCGATGTCCTTGCCTAAAAGGCCCTGGTCGCAGATCGCCTGGAACACCATGCGGCCGATGCGCCCGAATCCGTTGATGCCGACTTTGACTGCCATGTTCTTCTCCTTCACAAGAAAGTTAAGACAATTTCCAAATCAATAAATAATAGCCATCCGCCGGGATTTGTCAACAGCTTTATGCTATTCGAGCTGGTTCATGACCTTGGTGTAGATGTCCTGGGCCAGACCGATGCGGGGGAAAATGCCGTTGCGGGCTCTGACGCGCAGCTTGCTGGTGGTCAGATTGACTTGAAAAACATTGACGGTGACATGGGCGCCGTTGACAATGGCGATGATCTCGCCTTCCTTGACACGTTCGTCGGAGATGGTGCCCATGATCGCCAGGACCTTATGGGAGGCAGCCATCAGCTCCGACTGCCCTTTGCTGCTGGCGCCTTCAAAAGTGTCCCGGCTGATGGCATAGCCGCCGACCGCACCTGCCCCGCCGATGATCAAAAACCAGCAGCCGCTGGAAAAAAGGCAGACGGACGAGAGTACAATCACCTGGATGAATAAAAAAAACTTGCGCATCTTCAGCCCCTGCCGGGTTTGGCGCCGTGATTGGCTTTTTTGGAACGCCACTTCAACTTGCCCTTGCGTAATTTTTTGCTCATTTTAGTCCTTTAATTGTTGGATGATGGGGTTAAACAGCACCATTTTATCGATAATCTTCCACGGTTTCAAATCTTTTAGCTCTTTTTTAGAGCTCGAGCCCGTGGTCACGGCCACGGTGCGGATGCCGGCCCTGCGGCCGCACGTGACATCAATCGTCATATCTCCGACGTACAAGGCCTCCTGGGGCCTGACCTTGAGGCGCCGCAGGATCGCCTGCAGGATATCCGGATACGGTTTGGGCCGGGGCGCCCGGTCCGCGCAAAGCACCACCTTAAACAGGGGCAAAACCCCCAGGCCTTTCAAGATGATCCGGGTAAATCGGGTGGGACGGTTGCTGGCAATGGCCAGCTTATAGCCTCTGGCCTTCAATCTTTTCAAAAGCGGCAAGGCGCCGGGCAGGAATTTGACCCCGCCCCTGGACTTCAAGGCCCTGACATGATGGGGCCGGTAAATCTCCAGCGCCTTGGCCGCTAAAAAATCCCCTGTGAAATGGGCCATCAATCGCCGGTCCCCTCCGCCGACGCTGCGTTTGATTTCCGCCGGAGACCTGGGGGCCAAGCCTAAGGTCCTTAAGGTATAATTGACACTGCGGCTCACCGCCGGGTACGCGTTGACCAGGGTGCCGTCCAAATCAAAAATCACCAGCTTGATCATATTTTCAGGGTGGAAGAAAACAATACAACAAGGCCGATCACCGCCAGCAAGGGCCCGATCACAGCCTTAAAGACCACGACCACTGCATCCCATTGCTGAAGGACCAAGGTGATCCCGAAAATGACCAGGGCAAAGCCGGTGATAAAGAGCATCCATTTACGCCACATGGGCATTCTCTGCCTCTTGGAGGGTATCGGACTTGGGCCGGCTTTTCCAGCGGCGGTGCATCCAGCCCCATTCATGCGGATAGCGGCGGATATAAAGCTCGATGATATTGGTCAATTTCTGCACATTGTGCTGGATCGTTTCCTCGTCCGTGGCCTTCTGCTCCAGGTAAAAATGCTTTTCAATCACCACGATATGCTCGTCGCTGTCCCCCTGGCGCAGGGTGAAGATGGGCAAAAGCGGGGACCCCGTGCGCATGGCAAAGATGATCGGGCCCTTGGAGGTGCCGGCTTTCTGCCCGAAAAAGTCGACGTAAACGCCGGATTTGCTGCCGGTGTTCTGGTCCAAAAGCACCACCAGCAGTTCCTTGTCGCGCAAGACCTTCAGGGACTGGGCCACGCAGGTTTCGCGCGGATAACTGTAGACGGTCTTTAGGCCCAGACGGGTGCGCATGGCCTGGAATTCCTCCTCGATGATCGGGTCCCGGCTGGGACGGATCATCACGTTGGGCGCGTAGCCCATCTGCACCAGATACAAAAGCATCAGCGGAAAATTGCCGAAATGCGCGGAAATGCCGATCACCCCGCGGCCTTCGGCCAGGGCCGCGTCCAGGTTCTTGCGGGAATTCCCCTCGAAGGTAAAGGACTCCTTGATCAAATCCGGCCGGCTCACAAAGGAGCCGATTTCAATGGCCCCGCGCCCGGCGTTATAAAAACAGTCCTTGCAGATATTATGCAAGTCCGCCGGGGATTTTTCCCTGCCGAAGGCGATGCTCAAGGTGCTCATGGCGGTGCGGCGCTGGCGGCGCAGGACGAAATAAATCACGGCCAAGAGCCCGCCGGAAATGGCCTGGATGACCGGATACGGCATCACCTTAAACAGCCAGGAAAAAAAATAAAACGCAAAGCGTACTAGCGTCCTCTCAATGTTCTTTCTTAAGTCTTTCAGCATCCTTATTTCCCTATGATCTTCTCGATGGATTTCAACAGGTCAGCTGTATTGATCGGCTTGGTCAGGTGGGCGACGGCGCCGGCTTCCAGCTCCGCCTTGACGTCATCTTCGGAGTCCTTCGCCGTCAAAAACACTACCGGGATATCTTTGAGCACATCATAGGCCTTGATCTTTTTGCACAGGTCCCTGCCCTTGATCCCGGGCATGATCACGTCCATGATGATCAAGTCCGGGCGTTCGTTGAGCGCCATGTGCAGGGCCTGTTCCCCGTTTTTCGCGGAGATGGAGGTATAGCCTGCCTTGCTTAAAATGGGCACCACCAGCACATGCACCCCTGAATCATCATCCACCAGCAATATTTTTTTAGACATATGGACTCCTCCATGGGCTTCTGGCCGCTGCCACTAATATACACAAAAAACACAAGATAGTAAAAATATCTCCGTATTTTGTGTAAACGGTTTTTTCACGGACCACCGGCAAATCCCCCCAGGCCGTGCCCGCGATGAAGGTCGATTTTCCATGCTCGTCGCGGACTTGGGCCCCGAGACGCCCCCAGGGATCAACCAGCACGCTTAATCCCGTGTTGGCCGCGCGGGCCAGGGCGCGGTGGTTTTCCACGGTGCTTAAAACCGCGGCCTGCAGCTGCAAATACGGCGCCCGGGTATCGCGAAACCAGGCGTCATTGGTCATGTTCACGAAAAATTCCGCGCCGGCCCTGGAAAATTTCCGGCGCAGATCGTCCAGGGTGT
This sequence comes from uncultured Planctomycetales bacterium, assembly GCA_964483785.1. Taxonomy (GTDB): domain Bacteria; phylum Omnitrophota; class Gorgyraeia; order Zapsychrales; family Fredricksoniimonadaceae; genus JABDGZ01. Next base: position 4,903 of record CAZACW010000002.1, on the reverse strand, counting down.
CCTCGAAACAGATAAGGACGGAAAATTTCGCGCCGGAAGCGCCGGCGGTAAAAATTTTATAATCCCCGCCCGGCGTAAAATCATCCAGGGGCACGATCTTGGTGACCCAGCCTAAAACCGGCCTTAACGGCAAAAATTCGCCGAAAGGCACGAGACGGATTTTATCATAACGGCCGAGCTTTTGTCCATCCGCGCCAAACATGAACGCGGAATTAAAATACGCCTCATCCTGCTTGGCCACGGAGCCGATCATAATCGGCGTATGCATGGCCGCGGCCTGCGCACGGATGGCATAGACCAAGGAAGGCGAGTCAATGATCACGCCGGGCAAGGATGTTTCCGGCCAGACGATCAAATCCAGGCCCTTGCCCTGCAATTGCCGGGTCAATTGAAGGTTTTTGGCCACGATCCTGGGCTTTTTGTCTTCGTCCCAATTATCTTCCAGGGACACATTAGGCTGTACCAGGCCCACCCGGATGGTATCATAATGCTTTTTCTGCCCAATCACCCCTGCCCCGTAGATCAGGGCCGCGCCGACAATCCCGATGACGATGCCATCCGCCTTAGGCATCCAACGCTGGCTTTTCCAATGCTCAAACAACCATAGATTGACCAAGGCCATGATAAAGGAAACACCGTAAACGCCGGTGATGTCCGCGATCTGGATCAGCCACAGATTTTTATACTGCGTATGCCCCAGCATCACCCAGCCAAATCCGCTGAAAAGATGCGCCCGGATAAATTCCAGGGCCACCCAGCAGGAGGCCAGGACAAAAATCCGCGGCAGAAGCGGCAGGCGCTGAAAATAGACAAAGCACATCCCAAAAAAGCCGAAATAAAGGGACAAAAAAGCCACCAATAAAATAGTTCCCGGCCAGGTGACATAGACCAAAAACCCGATCGTCAGGAAAAAAAACAGGAAGCCGCAAAGATAGGCGCGGCGAAAGGCCCTCCACGGCTTTTGCCCGTCGATAACAGTCAACAAGGGGACCAGGGCAAACCAGGCCAACAAAGACCATTCAAGGCGGGGGAAGGACAATACCAGCAGTAAGGAGGACGCCAGACAGGGGAAAAAAGCCATCGGGATATTTTAACGGCAGGTCAGGGAAAGTCAAGCAGAGGCAGGGTCTCACGCCCCGTGGCATTTTTTGTATTTTTTGCCGGAGCCGCAGGGACAAGGATCGTTACGGCCGACCTTTTCACCGCCGGGGGCGCGCGTGACGTGCGTCGAGGGGGCCGCGACCCTGATGGCCGGGCGCTCCTCATGCTCGGCGATTTCCTGTATCAACACTTCCTGAGGGCTCACGACGGGGCTCGGGATGCCGGCCTGGAATTCCTGGTGCACGGCCTGCTGGGGGATTTCGCTGAACACCGATTTGGGGCGCTGTTCCTGAGGCATGGCTTCCAACCTAAAGATCATGGCCCCCACTTCATGGTTGATCGAGGCGTACATGGACTTGAACATCGCGAAGCCTTCCTTCTTGTATTCCACCAGGGGATCGCGCTGGCCCAGGGCGCGCAGGCTGATCCCGTCCTTGACCTGGTCCATGGTGTACAAATGGTCCTTCCATTTCGTGTCGATGATATGCAAAAGGATCATGCGTTCCATGCGGCGCATGATCGGTGACGTGACGGCCTTTTCCTTGGCCTCATAAGCTTCCTTCATCACCTTTTCCAGTTCCTCCTTGATCTGCTGGGCGTTGAGGGGACCCAGTTGTTCTTTCAAGGGACCGATATTGACCAAAAATTTGGATTTGATGTCCGCGGACAAAAGATTGAAGGTCTCATCGCCCTGCTGGAGCGAATAATGCTGGTCCACCACATCGTCCGAGGCCATGAGCACGGCATCCAGCACCACGTCCTTCAAATTTTCGCCTTCGAGGATCGAACGGCGCAGGCTGTAGATCACCTCGCGCTGTTTGTTCATCACATTGTCGTAATCCAGCAATTGCTTGCGGATTTCAAAATTGTAATTTTCCACCCGCTTTTGCGCCACTTCCAGGGCCCCGGAGACCATGCGCGATTCGATGACCTCGCCCTCGTTCCAATGCTTGCCCATCAAGACCTTGATGTTCTCGGAGCCGAAGAGGCGCATCAGATCATCTTCCAGGGACACGTAAAATCTCGACGAGCCTGGATCGCCCTGGCGGCCGCAGCGGCCCCTTAACTGATTGTCGATGCGCCGGGCCTCGTGACGTTCCGTGCCGATCACGTGCAGGCCGCCGGCTGCCAGCACCTGTTCCTTTTCCTTGGCTGTTTGCCCCCTAAATTGGTCAATAAACTTTTTGATCATTTCCTCTCTGACCGCCTCAACTTCATCCTTGAGGTTTTGGGAGGCCATGGCCCGCGCCAGGTATTCGGCATTGCCGCCTAAGACAATGTCGGTGCCGCGGCCCGCCATGTTGGTGGCAATGGTCACGGCGTTATGGCGCCCGGCCTGGGCAATGATATGCGCTTCCAGTTCATGAAATTTCGCGTTTAAGACCTGGTGAGGGATCCCCTTTTTCTTCAAAAGCCCGGCGATCAATTCGGATTTCTCGATGGAGATGGTGCCTACCAGAACGGGCTGTCCCTTCTCATGGCAGGAGGCGATTTCCTGGACCACGGCGTTGTATTTTTCCTGCGTTGATTTGTAAATGCAGTCCGCATGGTTGGCGCGCACCAATTGCCGGTTGGTGGGGATCACCACCACATCGAGATTATAGATCTGTTTGAATTCATTGGCTTCCGTGTAGGCCGTGCCTGTCATGCCCGCCAATTTATTGTACATGCGGAAATAATTCTGGAAGGTGATGGTGGCCAGGGTCTGGTTTTCCCGTTCAATCTTGATCCCTTCCTTGGCTTCCACGGCCTGGTGCAGGCCGTCGGACCAGCGCCGGCCCGGCATCATGCGTCCGGTAAATTCATCGACGATGAGGACCTTGCCTTCCTTGACCACGTAATCCACATCGCGGGTGAAAAATTCCCTGGCCCGCAAGGCGCAGATGATATGGTGGCGGTATTCGTTGGTGTCGATTTCATGCAGGTTTTTAACGCCAAAAAGCTGGGCCGCCTTGACCTCGCCTTCCTCGGAGAGGGAAATCGACTTGGCCTTCTCGTCGGCCAGATAATCGAAACCCTTGTACAAATCCTCGCCCTTGTGCTTGGCGTCGATTTCCTGGGCCTCGGTGACGCGGCGGCCTTTGAGCTGCCTGGAAATCTGGAAGGCCTTGTAATATTTGTCCGTGCTTTCTTCCGCCGGGCCGGAAATGATCAAGGGGGTGCGCGCCTCATCGACTAAAATGCTGTCCACCTCATCGACGACCGCGAAGGCATGGCCGCGCTTGACCATATCTTCCGTGAAAGAGACCATGTTGTCGCGCAGATAGTCGAAACCGAAGTCATTGTTGGTGCCGTAGGTGATGTCGCAGCCGTAGGCGGCCTGGCGCTCGCGCGGGTTCATGTCATGCTGGATCACACCAACGGTAAGCCCTAAAAATTGATAAATGGGGCCCATCCAATGGCGGTCGCGGTTGGCCAGATAATCATTGACCGTGACCACATGCACGCCATCGCCGGTCAGGGCGTTCAAATAAGCCGGCAAGGTGGCCACCAGGGTCTTGCCTTCGCCCGTCGTCATTTCCGCGATGGAGCCGCTGTGCAGGACCATACCGCCGACCAATTGCACATCAAAATGGCGCATATTCAGGACCCTGCGGCCTGCCTCGCGCACCACGGCAAAGGCCTCGTTGAGGATCTCATCCAGAACACCCTGACGGGATTCGAACAGTTCCTTTTCCAGGCGCTTGATCTCCAGGCCCAGGTCCTCGCGTTCCTGGCCGGAAGAGGCCTTGCGGTATTTGTCCTGGAACTGCTCCAATTCAGCCTTCTTGGCCTGGGTGGCCTGCTGGATGCGGGCCCTGAAGGCCGCGGTCTTGGCCTGCAATTCTTCGTCGGAAAGGGGCTTGATCTTGTCTTCCAGGGCGCAGATTTCCGAGGCGCGGGAGGCCATCCTTTTGACCAGGCTGATCGAGGGCAGGGGCGCTTCCGGATGGATATGGATCTGCACCTTCGGATTCAGGCGATCAATGTAACCCTGGGCGCCCTGCACCACTCCGTTACGTATCAAAAAATCAAACATCTTCACTCCCCCGCGCTTTCAGGCGTTTGTCCCGGTCTTCGGGTCTGGTTTTCAAGAAACTTTCAATGAAAATATCAATATCTCCGTCGAGCACCTTCTGGGTGTTGGAGGTCTCCGCGCCGCTGCGGTGGTCCTTGACCATCTGATAAGGATACAGCACATAGGAGCGGATCTGGGAGCCCCATTCGATCTTCTGCTTGTCCCCGGCTTCCTTGTCCATCAGGGCTTCCTGCTCCTGGGCGCGGCGGGCCGAAAGCCTGGCACGCAAGACCTTCATGGCCTGGGCCTTGTTCTGCAGCTGAGAGCGCTCCTTCTGCGACTGGGCCACAATGCCCGTCGGCAAATGAGTGATGCGCACGGCCGAATCCGTGGTATTGACCCCCTGCCCGCCGGGGCCGGAAGCGCGGTACACATCGATGCGCAGTTCTGCGGGGTTGATGGCCGAATCCTCGTCGTCTTCGACCTCGGGGATCACTTCCACCGAGGCAAAAGATGTGTGCCGGCGCTTGTTGGCGTCAAACGGCGAAATGCGCACCAGCCGGTGCACCCCTTTTTCCGATTTCAAAAATCCGTAGGCTTTTTCCCCTTCAAAGCGCAGGGTGGCGTTCTTGATGCCCGCCTCATCCCCGTACAAGACGTCGATGGTCTCGCACGTATAGCCTTTCAAATCCGCGTGGCGCATATACATGCGCATCAGCATGGCCGCCCAATCGCAGGATTCGGTTCCGCCGGCGCCGGCCTTGAGTCCCCAAAACGCTTTGGAGCCGTGAAACGGCCGCCTTT
>CAZACW010000001.1:115166-127805 GCA_964483785.1 uncultured Planctomycetales bacterium | reverse complement strand
TCTCTCATCGGACGTGCTCTTGAGCATCGCGTCCGAGGACGCGGCGGAATTGCGCCTGATCAAGACCCACTGGGTGAGGCTGGAAAGCCGGCCGCCCAATATCGAGGGCCGCGGCCGGGTGAGCATCCGGGACTTGTTCGTCAATACCCTGCGCATGCGCCCGGACCGCATCATCATCGGCGAATGCCGCGGGCCGGAGGTGCTGGACATGCTGCAGGCCATGAACACCGGCCACGACGGGTCTTTGACCACCCTGCACGCCAACACCACCAGGGACACGCTCTCGCGCATGTCTTCCATGGTGCTTTTGTCCGGCATCGAACTGCCCATGCGGGCCATTTATGAAATGGCGGCCTCGGCCATTAACATCATTGTGCAGATCAACCGTTTTTCCGACGGTTCGCGCAAGATCACCGCGATCTCCGAACTGACGGGCCGGATGGCCGACAGCATGCCGGATATCCAGGACGTGTTTACCTTTGTGCAGAAAGGCGTAAACGCCGAGGGCCAGGTCCAGGGCGAATTTGTGGCCACCGGGTATATCCCCCGCTGTTTTGACGATTTAGTCAACCGGGGGATCCCGATCAGCAAGACCATTTTCAATTCATGATCGTCAACGAGACCCGTTCCTTGAACGTGGCCTCGCGCCTGCGCGTGGCCCAAGACCCCTGGCAGCGCATGAAAGGCCTGCTGGGGACCAAGGCCCTGCCGCCCGGCGAGGCCCTGGTGATCAGGCCCTGCCAATCCATCCACATGCTGTTTATGGCCTATCCCATTGATGTGCTTTTTTGCGACGGCCAGGGCAAGGTGGTGGGCCTGTGCGCTGACCTGAGACCCTTTGCCTTGTCGCCTGTTTTTTTCAAGGCCGCTTACGCGATCGAATTGCCCACAGGGACGATCGCCTCGTCCAAAACCCAACTGGGAGACCAGATCCGTATTCATGGGAGTCACGTATAAATTAAGAGAAGAAGTCGTGGACTTCATTGTTCTGCAAAGACGGAACAATCCCCTGGCTTCCTGCCGCGAACTGGCCGAGGGCGTTGAAGTGAAATTCGGCCTGAGGCTTTCCAAATCTTCGGTCCACGACGTGCTCAAGGAATCCGGGATTGTGACACCGCGGGGCCGCAAGCCCAAGAACAAGTTCGAAATCCCCTTAGAAAAGAAAAAGCAGATCCAAAACAGCCTTTCCCTGGTGAAGTTAACGCCTATGGAAACCAAGGCCTTGGCCCCCGTGCCGGTGACAGTCCCTGTACCGCTGACAATTCCCGTACCAGCGGCAGCTCCTGCGCCGGTTGCGCCTCCAGCGCCTGCCCCTGTAGGGGAAACAGCCCCTCGACCTGCTCCAGTGCCGGTCTCGGCACCTAAAGTGACCTCAGAGATTTCCCTGGAATACCCGCAAGCCGGCAAGGTCTTCTTGAAGGCCGCGCTGTGGGACCTGGGGGTCTATTCAGACATCCATTTTAAAGAAGAGGACTGGGACTATTATCTGACCTATGCCAAGGGCATCCGGGTGAATTTGGAAGGCGATCAAAGTTATTTCATAGATCTGCCCCTGCCCATTGAACGCTGCATTAAGGAAGCGGCAGATGGGCTGATCACCAATATCCGGCCCATGATCATCCACAAGGTATCGGATGAAAATCTGCTTAAAGCCAGCATGGAGGCCAAAACTGGCTACAAAATCCACAATATTTTAATAGTGGATCAAAAAGACCATATTTTGTTAAATTTTGAAGGAATTGTGGATTGCAAAAGACAATTTTTAATTAAAAATAGGCTATTTGTGTATAATTCATCAATAATGGTCACAGAAAGGGCTAAAGCCCTGTTTTTTACGCAAACTATTGATAATGATAATTTTAAGGAAAATATATGCAATCTTTATGGATTTGACACAACAAATCAATATGAAAGAACTATAACTTTATTAATAGGTAATACCGACGCCTCCAAACAGCTGCTTCAAGATTCAGCTGATAGGTTCAATGCCATGTATTTGCGCGACGAGCAAGACAGATTAGTCCTGCTCAAAATCCAAGAAAAACCCTAAAAATTTGTCCTTCTAAGGGTTGACATGCCATATTATATATGGCATACTTTTACTGAAGTTTCAATTATTTGTATTAACAGCCCATTATGGGCTTTTACATAAATGGAAGACCCAGTAACAACGATTTTCCTCGCTCCTGTTTTATTTTTAGTTTTTAGGGGGAAGGGTCTAATCAATCTTCAAACACGCAGGTGGACAACGATGATCCAAATCTTAAGCAGCCAAAAGGCTCAAAATCTCATCGAATACGCGATCGTCGTTGCCTTGATCTCGGCCGCAGCCGCGGCCTTAAGCACCTACGTGTTCCGCTCCTTTCAGGCGCAGCAGAAGATGATTACTGAGGACGCGATCAACTAAACATGAACCTCGAATTTAGGAGGAAGTTATGTATATAAAGAATAACAGAGGTCAGAGCACAGTCGAATATGTCCTGCTTGTGACCGCAGTTTTGGCGGTGATCATTGCCTTAGTTGCCGGCAATAACAATACCGCGTTCAAAGGTCAGCTTACGAATACGCTGAATTCGGCCATTGGAGACATAGACTCTAAATCCACGGCGCTGTCCGATTCACACGCGGGCAGTAATGCGACCAGCAACAGCGCGACCGCCGGCAATCCTCCAACCTCGTTTGATGTGACGCCTTAAAAGGACGGGGTATGAGGACAGCGGTTAACAACCTAATTTCAAGAATGAATATAGGAGGAACACATGTTAAGAAACTTCCTTAAGAATAGAAAAGCTCAAAACACCGCGGAATACGCGCTTTTGATCGCCTTGGTTGTGGCCGGGGTCATTGCCATGCAGACCTACGCCCAACGCGCGCTCCAGGCCCGTGTTCATGACGCGTCGATTTATCTGGCTACGTCCACCAATACCATTGGCGGTTCAACCCAATATGAGCCATATTACATGCAAAGCGATTATAACGTGGTGACCAACAGCACCGAACAAAAAGGCCTGGGTCAAGGCCTGGTGATGGCTGGTTCTGACTCGAACCGTTCTAGGACAGGTTCTGAGACCACCTCGTATAACAGCGCGGACATGAATATGACCAATTAGTTTGATAACGATTATTTCCAAGGAGGAAATCCTATGTTGCAATTTCTTAATCAAAAGAAAGGACAGAGCACCCTGGAGTACGCCACTTTGGTGGTCATCATCATCGGTGCCCTGATATCCATCCAGGTGTATATCAAGCGCGGCATCCAAGGACGCCTTAAAAGCGCCGCGGATGACATCGGCGATCAGTATTCCACCGATAATACCAACGTGATCAAGACCGTCAACAAGTTCAGCAACACGGAAGAGAACTTCAACGCAGGGGTCTCGTCCACGAACCTGTTGAGCAATGAATTAACCAACACCGCGGAAAACAGGGTCATCCTCAACACGCAGCAGGAGTATTGGGGGACCTAACAAACCGTTTATGCATAGATCGAACGGCGAATTGCACAATAGACTCCCCCTGGCCCTCGCAGCATCCTTAAAAGAGGGCAGGGGGAGTTGAGTTTTTTTAAAGAGCACCGTAAGGAAGGACAGGCGCATGCGCCAAGACAAAGGTCAAAGCACGGTGGAGTACATTTTGCTGGTCACGGCCGTCATCGCGGTCATTGTCTTGTTTACGGTGGGACCCAATAATCTTTTTCAGTCCCGCTTAAACAGTGTTTTTGATACGACCACCCAGGACATGCTCAACGTGGCCACCCACCTGCAGGACAATGCGGCCCCCTAAAGCGGGGGCAGGTCATGGAGCCATGGATAACAAGGGTCAGTCCGTTATGTCAGAGTATGTGATGGTCTTCTTCCTGGTGATCGGGGCTTTGGTGGCCATCACCGTGTTCGTGCAAAGGGCCCTGGAGGCGCGCATGCATGACGCAAGGAATTACATGATCAACGCGATCACTGACAGCGGGGCCTGCAATGCCAACTGCGTCGCGGCCGCGGGCGGCAATATTTTTTACGAATACGAGCCGTATTACGCGGTATCCATAGCGGACGCCCGGCGCAATGCGTCGGACACCATGGGGACCACTTCCGGCAATCCGCAGTCCATTGGGGCTGTTTATACAAAGCAGGTCCGTGAAAGCACCAGCTCCAATTCCATCAGCGACCAATTGCCGCCGTGCGCCAGCATGAACCCGGTCCCGTTGTGGTGCAAATAGCCAGCAGGAAGGTGAGGCAGGGATGTCCACGCGGCGCGGACAGTCGATTCTGGAGTACACCATCATCATCGGCATTGTGACCGTGGTGCTTTACTACCTCGGCACCGGCATGAAGCGCGGGGTGCAGAGCATGATCAAGGTCACGGCGGACCAGGTGGGCAACCAGCAAAACTCCGACCAGGACTTCACCTCCAGCCAGCAAGGCTACATGGTCGCTTCCAACACCCAAACTCAATTGGCCAGAAACAAGGAAGTCACGGAAATAGGGTATGTCCCTGCCGGCGGCGGGAGTGCGATCTATCTGTCCAACGCCTCGTCCAACGAGACCACGGACACCCAGACCAACACCCAGACCAACGGAGGGTTTTCAGCGGGCACCTAACAAAGGGCATTCATTTATGCACAAGCGCAAAGGACAATCCATTTTGGAATACACGGTGATCATGGTCATCGTCCTGGGGGTGGTCATCGCCATGCGGGACTATGTCAAAAGGGGCATCCAGGGCCGCTGGAAATCATCCACCGACGAGATGGGGGACCAGTATGACCCGCAGCATTTGAATTCCGACATCAATGTTGCGGTGGTGACCAATTCCGTCTCCACCGTTTCCACGGTCAACGGGACAGACTCCAGCACCGGGACCGTGGTCGCGGGGCAGTGGACCAACAGGATGGACCAGTCGAATTCGACGGAAACCAAGACCGGGTACACACAGGTAGGCAGCTGATGTTGAACGATGACAACAAAACAGCGCAGGCGGCCTTAGAGCTGGCGATTTTCGGGGCCATTCTCATCTTTATCCTGGGCTCCATCGTGCGCGCTGCCATCGGTAATTCCTACGGGCAGAACGAAAATTTTAAAGCCATGCGCATGGCCTTGCTGGCCTCCTGGAAAGGGACTGAATCCGCCACCGGGCCCGGGGCCCTGGCCAATATTTCGCACAACAATGCTTCGATTTTGATCGTGGAAGACAGGCTTTCCCCGGATTACAGCAAATACGGAGACATAGACCGCAACCCTTATGTGGCCCAAGGGTCAGGCACCTTCACCTACAATCTGGATTATCCCTGGCAGCCGGGGATCGATGATCCCTCCCACTTAGTGCCGATCATGGACATCTGGATCAACGGCCAGCATTTTCCTATGACCACGGCCCAGTTTCGCGCCAATGTCCCCATCACCAGGACCGCCTGCGGCAGCGACGGGCCATATACCACCTATCCTTTGACCCCGGCGCAATGCATTCAAAACCAGTGCCTGCGCAATGCGCGGGAATGGGCCGGCGGCACGGTGACAGCCGGCCAATTCAACGCCATTGTCCCGGTTTCGGGTTTTAGCACGGCCACCGGAGCTTCCATGACGCAATTCGGACAGGACATTTTCACGGCCCTTAAAAATTTGAACATCATCGGGTCCTTACCCGCTGCCCAAGACCCGTGGACCGGCGTTGTTTTGCCGGGCCTGCCCTCCCTGCCTTCCAATTTCACCATCAATGATCCTAATGTAGGGACAGTGGCCTTAAGCCAAGCTCAAATCAACGCGGTCCAAAATATCCTTAATGCGGCCCGCGGCCAGTACAAGCTTTTTTTTACCAGGGTCCCCAACGGAATTCCGCAGTTTAACCCCGATCCGCCAGGCGACTGTTCCGGCCCCAATAATGCCCTTTGCTCCAGCATGGTGCTGCCTGCGATCAGCTGTCCCGCAGGCATCAATCCCTCAAACGGGACCTGCTCCAACCAGAACGGGGACATGCAGTATGATCTAAACCGCAACGGCGATTACGCGGCCGTGGACACTCAATTTCCGCCGGGTGGGCCTTTGCGCGGCTACATCGGCTGGCAATGGGCGGCCAGCCCCGCGACCAGCGCCTCTGCCATCGGGCTTGATACCGGCAGCAATCAATTCCCCACCTACGACATTGACGGCCGCCTGAAAGAAGTGACGGTGTATGGGTTGACACAAAACCGGGACGGCACTCCGGTGGTGACCTTTGAGGACCTTCAAAACGGGGACATCGATTCGAGCTGGGACATCAATTCTTGCGGGCCTAAGCCAGGCCTGCAGACCAACATGCAGATTTTTACCTTCACCATGCAGGGCACCTATCTGGAGATCAGAGAAGGGAAATTGTACAATCCGGAAAATGACGCCTTTGTGCGCAATATCACCAAGCGCGACACCATTGACCTGATCCAGCGCGTGATCCAGTTAAGCAACAATACCGGCGATTTCTGCAACGGCGCCGCCCCGCAGGCGGTCGTCAACGGAAGCCCGGACCGCAATCCCGTCGAGGTTTGTGTGGCCCAAAATTCCCAGGACACATGCTTTTCCAATGCCAATATCACCAGAACATGTTTTGACGCGAATGACAACAGGATGTTTGTCCGTACCCGGCTGCTGGACCAGCGCGGCCACGCATGGATCACGGACACCCAGGGGAAATTGCAGGTGCAGTGATGATCAGGATACGCAGGAACAAATGGGCGCAGGCAACACTGGAATTCACCTTCGGGGTGATTGTCCTTATGTTTTTGGTCTACGGCATGGTGCAGGTGTTTCGCTGGGCGGGCCTGGATTTGGCCCAGCGCCGCTGGAGCGAGGACAGCTCGATGTTCAACATCTATCTGGCCAACGGGGACCCGGAAACGGAGCTGGATTCCAATATCGATGAAATCATGCCGATGTCGCCGGTGTATCATGGGAACATAACAGATGGCAACTGACGCACATAAAAAAGGATGGCTGCGCTGCCTGGCACCCCGCTTAAACAGCAAGGGGCAGACCGCCATGGTCTTGATTTTGCTGGCGGCCGCGGCCCTGATTTTTTATGCCATTACGGTCAACTGGGGCCGCATTGCCCAGGTCAAGTCCTTTTTGACGATGGCTGCGGATGAAAGCGCCTCCCAGCTGGCCTCCGAATCCGCCAGCTACGGGGAAATGCAAAAGCAGACCTATTTGCACGACGTCAACCAAAAGGTCGAGACCACCAGCGTGGTCATGTCCTTGATCGTCATTGTCTTGGCCGTCATTATTTCGATCTTATGCTGGGGGACATGCAGCGCGGTGGTGATGGGCCTGGCCATTGCCGCCGTCGTGATGTCCGTCGCCAGTCTCATACTTCAGGTGGTGGTGATCCAGCCCGGCATCACCTCGATGTGGAACAAACTGCAGCAAAACCAGCCCATTCAGCAGCAGCTTTTTGAGGCAGGCATCCAAACAGCCCTGCAAGCCAGCGTCACGGACCAGGTGAAATTTACGGATATCTTCGATTTAAATACCAACGGGGTATTCGGCGTCAAGAACAATTCCTCCCAGGACACCCTCGGCCGCTTCGCCCTTTTCTATACGGAGCGCTTGAAAATCCTCAACAACGCCGACACTCCCAACAATCCCTATGTACAGCTGTTTCTCAACGGCTTGAACGAATTGATGAACGGCGAAACTTGCGGGGAAAACGCGGCGGATTACAATTTGAAGCTGGGCATCCCGATCGATCCCCGCTGTCAACAGCCGGCCACGGACTTAGACTGCGTGCATAATCCCAATCCGGCCTGCAATTTAAGGATACCCAACAGCCTCCCATTGAATGATTCCTGCATGTGGTCGTCGGACAATGCCCAGACCGCGACATACAGCCCGTATTGCGATCCCTGCTGCGTGCCGGTCTGCGAGGACGGGTCTGCCTGCGGGGCGCCCAGCTCCTGCCTGGACGGCAGCAGCTGCGCCGGGGGCCAATGCGCGGACGGCAGCAGCTGCGGGGTATCAACGCCCGGCTTGTGCGCCGACCAGTCCAAATGCAATAACCGGCCGGCCTATTGCGACCAGTCTCCGACGCCGGCCCAGTGCCTGACCAATAATCCTTACGGCGCACCGTACTATTACCTTTTTGATCCTTCCTTCCAGAATTACGCCAACAATGACGCCTTCCTGGCCCAGTTCGGCCGTGACCAGCAGACCACGCCTTTCACGAATCTGATCCAGCCCAATGTTTTAAACCCTGCCGCGTCCTTGGTTTTCCCCAACGGGATTTATCCGTTTTTCTGGATGCTCAAGGACTACAGCCTGCAGATCGACAATATCGACCCGACGGGCGCCAGTTTTGTGCCTGCGCAATTCCATTGGTGCTCCAACAGCGTGACCCCGGGCTATACGCCTCCGGTAGGATTTCAAGATTTGGTCCAGTTGGACCAGCCGCCTTACAAATTGCCCTTTACCTGCTCCGGCGCGGATTGCTGCGTCAACAAAATCGACAACAGTGTTTCCTCGTCCGGTCCGCCCGTGGTGTCAGCGCCCTTAGTCATCACCCTGACTTCCGGGCTCACCATTCACTGGACCAATCTTGCACAGACGTATTTTACATTAGGGCCAACGGGCTCCGTGTCCGTGACCCTGACCGCAGATGCCAGCGAGAACAATGGGCTTGTGGTATCAGCCGCCATTTGGGATGCCGGCAACGGCAGCCTGGTCAAGAACTTTACCTTTGCGCCGGTCAGCGACTATGTCCTTTCCACGACGTTGACCTTTACCAAAAACGGGACTTATAAATATGTGGCCACGGCCACAGACAGCAATAACAGGGCCGCGCAAACGCTGTTGCCGGCCGTCATCAACGTGATCGCGGCCCCGACGGTGACCATCACCGCGCCGGGCAGCGGGACCAATCTGGTCCATAATGCCACGGTGGGGATCACGGTCAGCACCACGGTGTCTGCCGGAGATTCCATCGCCAGCGTGACCTTTTACAATAATGGTGCGCCCATTGGGTCCTCCGGCAGTGGACCTTTTAGCTTTGTCTGGACCGTGCCCAATACAGCCGGCGCAGCCTATAAATTGACTGCCGTGGCCACGGACGCAAATGGATTGCAATCAGCGCCGTCAGCGGCGGTGATAGGGAATATCACATGAGAAAGGTCCTTATACAATTTGGGTTGTGCTGGAGCGTCCTTCATCTGGGGGCCGCGGCCTGGGCCCAGACGCCCTGCCAGTTGACGACCACAAGCTCAAGCCCCAGCAATGCCCCTGCGGGATCGTTTATCACCCTGACGGCAACACCCTCCGGGACCTGCCCCACGATTGTTTCCGTTTCTTTTTATGCAGTCTTTAACGTTTCTGCTGCCCAGACCCTGCTGGGTGTTGCGGGCAACAGCCCCTATACCCTCCAATGGGACACCGCCGGCCTGCCGGCAGGCAGTTACAGCATCACGGCGAGGGCCTCCTTTGCCGCCAGCGTCGGCAGCGGGCCCACCACAACGATGGACATTGTGGGCTCGCCCAAGACCGGCTTGGCGGCCAATGTGCTTAACCCCACGTCCAACGCAGTTTTTGGTTACGGCAATGCCGGTTCCTGGCTTGAGGGCGACAGCCAGATGTGCATGGTCAATTGGCCCTACAACGGAAGCCCCGGCGCTAATTTTTCGCAGGGCACCTGCGCCTGGGACGATACCGGCGCCTTAAACCCCAATACCGTGCCTTCGATTTCCGGCAACAGCACCATTGACAGTTTGGATGATACCATGCACGCCTTGTCTGACTTTTCCGTTTTCGCCCGGGTCATGCTCAATAAAAACACAGGGGCCCTCAGCAACGACGTGCAGTCCTGGTATCCCCAGGCCGCCAGCTGGGTCAGCGCCACCTGCGACGACGGCAGTGCCTGCACCAACAATGTCTGCGGAGACGGCACCATCTGCAACCGCTTAGGCGGCGTGGTGAACAATCTCAACGCCTGGCAGCCGGTGGTCCAGCAATGGCTTAATATCAACAGCTATGCCGACGCCTCGGTGTGGTGCCTGCCGCCGGGCGGCACCGGCTCTACCCCCGGCACGATGAATGCGGCCAACGAAGACGCCTATATCAACAGCCATGACCAGGCCTGCGCCGACGGCAGTGCCTGCACCAGCAATGCCTGCGCCGACGGCACGTCCTGCGGGGTCTGGGGCGGCCTGCCTTCGGTGGCGGCCTGCGAATCCTATAATTCCGGCTTCAACGGAGATGGGACGGCCATCGCGCCGGCCTGCGCCGCGGGGACTCTCGCCAATAATACCTGCGTGACCACCTCGGGCGGGACCTCCACGGTGGTGGGATACCCGACGGGCTCTCCGGTCTACAACTACACGCAATGCCAGGCCTGGCTGAATTTCAATTGCGCCAATTTCGCCTGCGACGATAACAGCGCCTGCACCGGCGGCCAATGCGCGGACGGCACGTCCTGCCTTTCCAGCGTTTCAGGCACGCCCTGCGACCCTGCGAATCTCGGCCGCACCCTGACCTTGACCGCGCCGCCGAATTTTGACGGATGCTCAGGCACCTATGCGCAGTGGGTGCAGGACAGCCTGACCCTGGCCAATGATGAGGCCCCGAAATTCCTCAAACGCGCCCAATTTTTAAACGATGTCTACAACAGGGCCGCGGCCATGCAGAAAATATTCAGCCAGGGCTCTCTGGCCATCCAGAATTTCTTAAACGGCCCGGCCGCCCTTTTGCCAAACGCGCTTACCTATAATCAAGGTGTAGGGGCCCTGCCCAATTCCGTGGTTTACGGCTGGCAGGACGGCCTGCCGCCCGGCGGCTCCGGCGGCTGTTTGGATTCCGCCACCAACCGCAGAGTAGGGTGCACCCATTTAGTCAAGGTCACGGCCTATGCCACGGGACGCTGTCAAGGTCCGAACGCAGGCCGCTCGTATTGCAGTGATCCAGGCATAGAACCCAAACTGCCCTGGATCAAGACCAAGACCAGCGGTTTCCTTTCCACCACACGTTCCTACACCTTGACCAACCGCGACGGGTGGGTCTATGTCAGCGTCAAGCGCTGGGACCAGAACCATACCAATCCTGTGGCCTTTCCCAACGGCCGGCCGCTATGGCAGGGCCGGTATTCCAATCCCTTGGGGGCTAACACCGCCGGCGTCGGTTTTGCGGATTGCACGGGCCTGGCCGCACCCTTGTCCAGTTCCGTGTCCCAAATCGGTTTCGGCATTACGCCCACTACGGTGAGCGGGCTAGAATTTATGGCCTCCCAGGCGCCCAGTCAGGTCACTACCGACGATGCGACCGCCCTGTCCCAGGCCTTCATGCTTAATGACCGGGGGGACGGCCTTACCGATTCCAGTGTACTGCTCAACAAGGCCACCTATGGCGGCTGCCTCTCCGAGGTCAATCAATTATTGCAGAACGCGCCGGAAAGCCACGCCTGCGCGCAATACGTCGCGTCTCTCAACGCGGCCGGAAGTTCTTCCGGTAACGGAGACCAGGACTATTCCATCAAATTTGTGGATTGCAGCACCTTACCCCGGGGCATACCTCCGGATGATTTGCAGTAAAGTCAAGGGGCCTTATGCGGATGCGCCAATATTTTGGATTTTCAGTGATTGAATACCTGACCTTGTTTGTGATCATCATCCTGGCGGTGGTGGCCATGCGCGAGCATATCCAGCGCGGGATCTTCGGCCTCTGGGGGCAGACAGGCCAGGGCTTTGCCAACGGCCGTCAGTATGACCCCCAGAGATCCATTGAATGCAGTTTTGATCCCGAGTCAGGGCTGTGGTATGATGATCATTGCTTCACCTCGGCGAGCGTCAAGCAGGGATGCCACAGCGTCACAGGGGATTTTTGCGCGGACTCAAGCGCCTGTTCCAGCGGCCAGTGCGCGGACAAAAGCATCTGCGGCCCGGCCAGCTGCGAGGAGGCCATCATCACCAGCGGGGCCTGTGCCGCGAGTTATTGCAATCAAATGAATCCGCCGTAATTTCAATTATGCTGATAGTGACCTTGATCATCATATTCGCTTCCATTACCGTCTTGGGCGTGACCCTTGTCCCTTTGCTGGTGGAAGTAACAGGCCGGATGCACAGGGACCAGGCCCAGTCCGTCGTGGGTCAGCTGGATAGGTATATGCGGGAAGAGGAGTTAAAGAAGCTTTACCAGCTGGCGCTTTTGGGGCCGGTGGTGATGGGCACGGCGGGGTTTTTTCTTTTTCCGGAGGGCAAAAACGCGGCGGGCCTAATCATCGGGGCCATTTTCGGCTTTCTTTTGCCGCGCATGTACGTCAGCCGCCTGATCACACTGCGCAAGCAGAAATTCAACGACCAGCTGGTGGATGCCATCATGATCATGTCCAGCTCCTTCCGCGGGGGCTTGAGCCTGATCCAGGCCTTTGAGTCTGTCGCGGATGAGATGCCCGACCCTGCCAAGGGTGAATTCGGCGTGGTCATGGGCGAGAACAAGATGGGCGTTTCCCTGGATGAGTCCTTAAACCGGCTGTACCGGCGCATGCCTTCCCCGGCGCTGCAGCAGATGGTCACGGCGATTTTGCTGGCCCGCGAGACCGGGGGCAATCGGCCGGTGATCTTTACACGCATCGTCAACACCCCCCGCGAGCGCAAGAAAAACGAGAAAAATTTCAACACCCATACCCTGCAGGGCTGGATCC
>CAZACW010000001.1:50619-115156 GCA_964483785.1 uncultured Planctomycetales bacterium | reverse complement strand
GCTCACCAAGAAGGAAGCGACGCGCGAGTTCGTGTCGCTGGTGATCGAGGAGCGAAGGCTGCTCCACCCCACCCTCGATCGCAATATACTCCTGACCAATTTAACCACCCTGACCGTGCAGGGCAAGATCCAGGCCGTGGTCATGACGCTCTTGCCCCTGGGGTTCTTTTTCACCGTAACCGGCGCCAACCCGCATTTTTTTGACACCATGTACAAATCACCGACGGGGCAGAAGATGATGACCCTCTGTGTGATTTTGTGGGTGGCCGGCGCCATCAGCATCTGGAAAATTTCGACGTTCAAGGAAACCTGATATGCTGCTTCCTTTATTATTGGCGTTTTTCGCGGGGTTTGCCCTGATCCTGGGGTTTTGGCCGGTGGAAATTTTGGACAACCGGCCCAAACTGCAGATGGGCCCGGATGATCCCATGTCAGGGCTCAAGCCCAGGGCCGATGGCAGGATCAGAGGCCCGCTGGATGCCGTGCTCATGGTCTTGGGCAAGGTGGGGGTGATCAACAAGCCCCTGGCCGCCACACCCATCGGACGGCGCATTTATTGGGACCTGCGCATGGCCCAGTCCAGGCTGACCGTCGAGGAGTTTTTCCTGGTCAAGGAGATTTTGGTGGTGGTCTTTTTGGCGGTGGCCTTTAAAGTCGACACCAAGGGCGAATTCCTGCTTTTTGGGGGGCTGATGAGTTTTGCCGGGGGCTATATGATCCCGGAGATGTGGCTGCAGTCCAGGGTGAAGAAAATCAAGTCGGAAATTCTAAAGCATCTGCCGGACACCGTGGACCTGTTGGGCCTTTGCGTCAACGCGGGGCTGGATTTCATGATGGCGCTCAAATATGTGGTGGAGAAGTCGAGCCCCACGGTGATTATTGAGGAGCTGCGCAACATGATGCAGGAGATCAACGTGGGCAAGCCCCGGCGCGACGCGCTCAGGGATTTGGCCAAGCGCTATGAACTGCCGGATTTGTCCACCTTTTCCCGCACCCTGATCCAGGCGGACCGCATGGGGACCTCGGTGATCGAGGCCTTGAACATTCTTTCCGAGGACATGCGTGAAGCGCGCTTTCGCCGGGGTGAAGAAATGGCCCTGAAAGCCCCTTTAAAAATGCTGGTGCCGCTGTTGTTCTGCATCTTTCCGGTGGTGGCCATCCTGGTCGCCGGCCCGGTCTTTCTGGACTTCTTCCAGAACAATCCCATCAAAAATCTCGGACATTAACCATCACAACCCCGGGGGTTGTGATGGTTAAACCACCACAACCTCCGGGGTTGTGATGGCATTAAACCAGCTGCGGTTTAAGGCCCAAACGACCTTTGCCCAAGCAGGGTTTGATCAAAAGTATAGAAACAGGCGCCAAGAAAACTGCACGTTACCGGTTGCCGATAGCTGGGGAGCAGGATTTATTCGCCAAGGTCAAAAGTAAATAAATCGAAGTTCTTTATATTTCAGCAAGTTACATCATTTTTATTGGCAATTTAAAAGATCCAGCGGACCTTCATGGTAGGACGTATTTCCTGACTTCCGCATTGAGACCCCCAAATTCTCAATTTTTATGCGGAAAATCCGATCAAAAATCTCGGGCATTAACCACCACAACCCCCGGGGTTGCGGTGGTTTTTAAGACCCCAGCAAACCCAGCATAAACAGCGGTTTTTTTGTATTTGTCACATCAAACCCATCGGAGAGAATGATTTTTTTGCAGACGTCGATGCCTTTAAATTGACTTTTCCCCTTACCCTTCCCGCCGACTTCAAAGACAATGTCCTGCGGGTCCTGGAGCAGGTAATCAGGGGTCTTGCTGCCGCGAAAAGATTTAAGATAAAAGACCTCTTGACCCAGGGCCTTAAAGGTCCCGACAAAGAAATCTTCCCTTAAACCTCCCAAAGCATCGCTAAAATTTCGATACAAAAGCCGGTAGGGCAAGGCCATGACGACCTTGGGCTCTTTTAAAACATTACTGCCTTTTGGAAAAACCTGATGTAAAACAAAGGCTTTTTCTAAAAGCGAAATGTATTGCGCGGCTTTATATTTTGAAATATGGAGATTATGCGCCACGGTCGAATAGTTGATGCCATCAATTCCGGAAAGGCCTATAAAGCGGATGAGCTGTTCGATTTTATCCAATTCATCGGTGACGAGCCTGGCGATGCGCGGGATGTCCTTATGGATAATGGTATCAAGGATGTTTTTTAATAAGACCAACGGCTGGGGCTCACGCAGGGCAAAGGGCATGAGGCCTCCTTGAATATAGGGAATAAAATGTTCACCGACCCGGAGAATGTCGTGAGGGAAACTGCCGTCAATAAAATCCTTAAGGCCCAAGGTGCCAAACTTTTGATCGTACTTAAAATCCGCGTATTCTCTTAATGTAAAAGGGTAAAGCGCTTTAAGCAGCACGCGCCGTGATAAATCATAATTCGATTTATACATGCCTAAAGCTGTTGAACTTGTGAAAATGATCTTGACCTTCAAAAGATCATAGATTTTTTTGAGATCAGCCTCAAGGGAAGGATAAAAATGGACTTCATCCAAAAGGAACAATTCAATGCGCAGCGTTTCTTGCAGGGTTTTAACAAGATCGAAGAGATTTCCTTCCAGAGTATCAAGAGAAAGATAAAAAGAGTTGGTATGGGCAAGGGCCAATTGCTTAAGAATGATCGTTTTTCCAGCCCCTCTGGGGCCGACTATGCCGATAAAATGGTCTCCGGAATCTTTCGTAATTATATCGTAAAGAGTCCTTTTTTTATCATATTTTTGACCGTCCTTTTTGGCAAGGCGGTCATATTCAAGCAATTGATCAATGGTGGACATACAATAAATATACCACATAATTTCATTTTGTAAAGTAACATTACAGAATGTATATCATTTTGTAAAATTATTGTTCAAATTGATTTTAACACATATTAAACAAAGTAATCTTAAAATTTTCAGAATGGAAATTATTAATTTCCATTCTGAATTTTTTCGTGTCTAATTAATTTCCAATCTGATTTAATTTCCATTCTGAATTAATTTCCAATCTGAAAACAGGTCACGAGGACAGGGCCAAATGGTACGTTGAACACGACCTTGCTTTTCGAAGACAGCGTTATCATTATGTAGAACTGACGTTAATCTATTGTAATTGTTTAGCTTTCTGAGGGCTTCGACGATGTCATCCTGAGGCGAAGCCGAAGGATCTTAAAACATACAACAGATTCTTCGTCGCTACGCTCCTCAGAATGACGAAATTCTCTAGAATGACAAAATTCTCTCAAAAAGCCAAACAAATACAATCTATTAACCAAGAAAGCCCTTTCTCTACTTGCATCTAAATAAAAATTCAAATTTGAATAGTATAAATTATTATTTTTTCATTAAGAGCATAACTTTATAAAATATAAGGACTTAT
Organism: uncultured Planctomycetales bacterium; assembly: GCA_964483785.1. Taxonomy (GTDB): domain Bacteria; phylum Omnitrophota; class Gorgyraeia; order Zapsychrales; family Fredricksoniimonadaceae; genus JABDGZ01. The sequence continues at coordinate 111,754 of CAZACW010000001.1, read as the reverse complement.
GACTCTAAATAAATTTGCACAAAAGTGGTCTTTTAAATATAATGTGTTATACTCCAATTGTCGACGGTAAATTGCTTCAAAATCTGAAAAAATATGGGTCAAAACTTGGAAAACAATCCTCAGAATCCCAATATTTTTCCCGCGCAAATTCCCCCAGCAGATTCCTCTCCTTTTGTCAGCCGCTTCAATCAATGGATGAAGGTGATTGCCCTTGTGGTTTTAGCCGCCTTCATTCCAAACCAGGTTTCCTGGGCTTTTGGTTATAATCCGGCCGTGCTTTATAAGAACCTTCCGATGTTCGGCTATGCTATGCCGGATGCCCGCTTGACCATGCCCAAGCAGTCCTTGCAGGTCGCAGGGAGCATGGAGTATTTGCTCAAGCAAATCCAGAACAAGCCCCAGCTTCACTTGGCATTGAATCTGGATTCAGGCGTGATCGCAGGGAGCGAAGCCGCAAAGCAGGCCCATGTTTTGGACATCAACACCAAAACCACCTTTACGCCGAAAAAGATTTCCCAAATTACCCAATGGCTGTCCAACCCGCGGCTGAATGTGCTCAATTGCGGGGTCTATGCCCTGAAAGATGTTTTACAGGAGCACGGCATCAAGCGCTCCTTGTCCGAACTTTCCGTGATGACCCTGTCCGCGGATATCATGGGCAATGTCATCAAGGTGGGAGAGCCGAAATTAAAGACCACCCTTTGGGCCATCAACAAAACCGCCAAGGCCCTGGGGCTGGATTATCAAAGCTTGAAGGTGGCACCCCAGGATGAGCTTAAGTTAAAGACACCTTTCATCGCGCACTTTAAAGATGAACATTTTGTGAATGTGGAAAAAGCCGCGGGCGGCAAGGTCTATTACACGGACCTGGATTATCCGCGCATTGTGGATGCGAAGGATTTTATTAAAAGGGCGGATGGTTTTGTATTCAGCGCCGTTGATGCAAAAACAAGAATCCAATACCAAAAAGTTCCGGAAGCTCTGCAAGCCTTTGTCTGGGGCGATAAATGGCGCGACCTTTCCCAAAGCCTGCCGGGGCTGATGTCCGGCAGTCAGATCGCACTGCAGCTGGTGATGATAGTTGTCTCGATCGTCATAGGCTGTTTAATGGGCGGGCCTGCCGGCTGCGTGGTCGGGATGGTCAAAGCCATTTTTATCCTTACCCTGAGCCAGCTTTTGCAGAATTTGGCCACCATCTGCGTGATGAACAAGGCCTGCAGTCCGGATGAGGCCTTTATTTTGTCTACGGCGATTACAGTCGCGGCTAGCGTAGCGTTGGGCGGCGTCGGCGGTGCAAGCGGGGGCGGTGGGGGATATGTTGATACAGGCAGTTGGGGCGACTCAGTGACGTTTGAACAGACCGGCAGTGTGGACAGCAGCGGGTACGTAGACAGCGGCACTTGGGACACTGCAGTCTCCGGCACAGAAGCCGCGGGATCTATAGAGACCGGGGCCTCGGTGGCGGGCAATGTGGGGTCATGGATAGCAAACAATATCGTCGCGCCTCTTCAAAATGCTTCCAACAGCATCGGGTCCTGGATCAACACCAATATCATCACGCCCATCCAAAACGCTTTTGACCAGGCATGGAATTGGATCCAAACCAATATCATTAAACCAATCGGTGATTTTTTAAGCGGCACCAGCAATACATCTACCAACGCCCAGCAGGCCGCGGCTGGAGGGGCCCAAGGGGCGGGGGCTTCAACCCCTCCTCCAACACCGACACCGCCGCCCGCCGCATCAACAGCCAGCAGCGGCTTCTTCAGCACCTTTGCCGGCCGCTTTGCCAAAGGTCTGGTGATTGGCGCGGTCAAGGGCGTGGTTGAACTTGAATTGGTCAAGGTAGTCAACAATGCATTCTGTCCGCCGGGCAAGCCATGCAGTGATACGGCGCAGATCCTCTCGCAGGGGATATTGGTTATTGCGGATGTGGTGGCCACCAAGGTGGCTTCAGTAACAGTTGATATCGTGGAAAAGGGGATTGAAGGCATCTTGTCCCATACCATGGCGCAGCAAGCAGGACAGGCTGCTATCAACAGCGATGTTCAGCTGGAGGTCGGCAAGGCCCAGGCCATGGTTTTATCGAACCAATGCCCAAGTTGCGCGACGACCGCGGTCAACGCCTATTACTCCTTGCATCCCGAAGCAGCGGCGCCATCCCTTGATCCCAATTTGCCTTTGCCGCCCCTTGACCCAACCGGTGCGGTGGCGATGGATTCAAGGGTCGCCACGGCCGTCGTTAATTCTAACAGCACTGTCGCCGCCAGCATTACACCAGAGGAAGCGGCATCGACCTTTATCGATCACAACTCAACGGCCCAAGCAGCCTATACCAATGCCGTGGCCCAAGGACTCTCACCTGCTGATGCCCAGAACGCGGCCCTCAACGCTTCCAAGGGTATTTATCAAAACGGGATGATTCAATACGTAGTCGCCCAAGCAGCCAAAGCCGGTGTCTCTCTTAATGCTTCCAATATAAGCATCACGCCAGAAGGCAAGATCGTTTTCAACGGCGCTGGAAATACTCCGGGCAGTATCATCGACAGGACCATCGACAGGGTCATCGCGCAGGCCAATTCAACAGTCCTGCAAAATATTTTGAACAGCGCGGCCTCGTCTCTTCTGCCTATGCTCGCCGGCCAATTGGCCGGCATGGGGGCAAGATTACTTGCTTCGTCAGCCGGCGTCAAAGCCAATAATGGGCTTTCCAGCGCGATCGGACTCGGGGTCAGCGGCCTTGCCACAACTTTCGCCCTGTATCAATACGACAAATATTACGGCCCGCCCCAGCCTGAGTCCAGTAATCGCTTGCTCAAAGAAATGGCCCCGGCCCTGACCAAGGCCCTGATCGGATTTGGCCTGGGCCTGATGGCCAACAGCATTGTGGGCAGGTACGATCCTGAGAAGGCGGCCAACAATCCGGGCTATTCCTATAATTACACCTATCAATTGGCCCAATATCAGGCCATTGTCATGGCCGCCTCAAGCGTTTTGTCAGCGGGTATCCAGGCCTCTGTCAATGGAGAAAATGTCCAGGCCCCCAACAATACCTGGTGGAACAGATTTCAACTGGCCTTAGGTGTTCCGGTCTCAGGATTAAGTCCGTCCGTGGCTTTAAACGGAACAAACAATGGATTAGCTACGTTGACGACTATGACAGGATCACCGGCGCCTTCGACTATAATTCCATTTTTTGCCGGCATCAACGGAGTCCCTTTGATCGATGAATATACAAGAAATCCCACGATCGAAAATTTTGTCAATTTATCAGATACCTTGGACCAGATGAGCGGTATCACCGCTAATTGGGCGGCTTCCCTGGACAGCCAATGGGACGCCATGAACAAGAACAGGGCCAATGTCATCACGCAATTTAAATCCGGCGACGGCCACACCATCGGCGGGCTTATTTCACCGGGAATCCTGACCTTCACACCGGCGCCTTCCGATCAAGACTTGCATGACCAATTTGTCCTTTCCTTGTTTCAATCCCATTCCATCGGCGAGCAGGGATACAATATCAATTATTTGAGCAATCAATTGGAACAGGCTGATATCGTCGCGGCCACCAATTTGACCGGAGTTGTGGCCTTTGCCCTGCCGTTTGCCCAGCCGACGTATTATAAACTCGACAAGGCCAAAGATTATACTTGGACAGACGAGACTTCAAAGAACTCTTATGTGACGTTATCAGCTTACGGCAAATCAGGGTCCCTGGCTCCGGGAGAAGGGGCCATCGTCAATCTCGACCAGAATAATGAGCCTGTGCCCATTTATACGGATGCTAATTCTGCCAATTCCGGCATCACACAAGATTTTCGAAAGTCGACCTATCCTTATTACATGGATGATTCCGTCAGGCAAACGCTGATGTACTTTTTACCCAATTTTCAATACGGCGCCCAAAAAGGGGCCAATAACCAAATGGAATTAGGCATATGCAAGGCCGAGGCATCCGGCGCTTGCAGCGGCATAACGCTCAGCGGCAAGGCGATGAAGGTCGATGGTTATAGATATCTTATCAATGGGGTCCCGACCCGCGGATGGGTGGGCTTTAGCGCCAATGTGCTTGGATCACCCAGCGCCAATGGGGTTGGATCTCCCGAGGATCCGTCGTACTATTCTGCCAAGGTATCAGGGTTGGCGGCCATTCGTCCTAATGGTTTGGGCGGAGACAAGGAAGTCGCCGCTTATGCGGAACTTATTGGACAAGGCATGCGCGTGGAGGCCCAGCAAGGCAGGGCCCTGGCCGCCGCCATCACCGGGGCCGCGGTCCGGCGTCTGAGCAACGGCGATAACGGCATTGTTCTGGTCGCCAACGGGGGGGCCTTTGATACTTTAATGAAGCCGACCAAGGGGGGTGAATCAACGCCTGCGCCGATCAGTTCAACGGCCCATGGAAAGCTTGGTTATATCACGGACATCAATGGGGTCCAGACCAACAGCGTACTTAACGGCATAAGTGAATGGTATCTTGCCAATCTTGATCTTGTTAATGCATCTTCGCAACCGGGGTATGTTTACAACGGTAAAATCACGGGCAATAATTTTTCCAAAGGGGCTGCCTGGTGGTTTGATCCGGACCAGATTGCCGCCACACCGATTACGAAGAAGGTCCAAAATCAAGGCATTTATTTTGGCGGGAAATGGATGTGGGGCGCAGGGATCAGGGGCGGAGACAAAAACAGCATCATGCCCATGAGCTACGCCGGACGGCCGCGCACTTATGAAAATGCCACTTCATTTACGGACAAAGGGGCCTATGGCAATGAAATCACGTTCTCGGCTTATGGGGACATTGGCGCGGGCATCGCGGCCCCGAAGGGTAGATTGCCCGGATGGACCGCCAGCGGCAATGAATCCACGGGCTGGGTATTGGACAAGGCGTTAACGCCCAGCTCCCAGGATCTTTACATTATCTCCACCGGGGCCAATGCATTTGTGCCTGCCTTATTAGGGATCACGAAAAATTACGTGAATATTTTTACAAACCAGGCAGGGCATATCATCATCGGCCCCAAGGAAGGCAATATTGATCCCAACTCCGCCGGCCAGGAGATTCAAAACAGCCCCAGCAAAAATACAGGCATCAAGCCGCGCAAGTTTCCCATGGCCAACCGCACGATCCAGGACATTCCCCTCGGAGGGGGTCTGGATCTGTATTACCTGGGTGTCTCCAAAGGCGATCATGTCGCGGACATAACGATCGACAGCCAACAGGGTCTTGGCCTTTCCACCAAACCTTTGTTCACCAATGAAAAATTGACTGTTGTGGGCGGGTCCTTGCCGTCATTCACCACCTTGGTTCAAGGGTATTGGAATGGCAATAACTATGTTACAACAGGCAGGATCAGGACGGCTGCGGAAAGAAACGGCGCATGGATCCCGCAGGGCAAGACATTTTCTATCGGCCGCGACGGCGTGGTCATTGATAAGCCCACCGGCGATCTTGCCACGCAATTTGTGGATTTGGATGTGGCCGGCTCACAATTTGAGGGCGTCAAAAATATTCCCAAAGACATGAGCTCCATTTTGAAGGACATCAACTTGTCCGTCGTAGAATCTCCACAGGGCAAGAAGACCTTCTTAAGCTTTTCCATTGGCGCTCTGGACTTGGGGCCGGGCAAAGTTTTTGATTCAACCAATGGTCTTGGCGCGGGCCTTGAAGCAGGCGGCTCGCCGTATCTTTTGATCAATGGCGGGAATGCGCCGCTCATATTAAACCAGACCGTCCTTGACAAGGGACAAAGAGGCGGTGCGTCACCTCAGGGCAATCCTGACCGCAGGACGTTAACCGTTGGTTTAGATACGCATGACACAACTATTGTCACCCAAGGCACTCAGCGTGCCAATATCGAAATTTCAGATTTCACCTCTCCCAATGCGGTGTTAATCGGTGATTTTCGCAATGTGACCATCAATAATCTTACAGGGTATCAGGCCTTGACCTTTGATGCCCTTTTACTCAACGGCGTCTTGGCCGGATATCGCCAAGGACGCGGAGGCGTTGTGAATTTTAACCGCAGGGGCATGCCGGCCTCGCTCAATGAAGTTTTTCTGGATCGGCGGGCAAAAAATATCCTGCATCCGCCGCCACCGCCACCTCATATCAACGCCATTAAGAAAATACAAATCGGAGCGCCTGTTATGTTGAGGGTCGTCACCCCCAATACATTGATGATTGACCAGTCTGATTTTCTAAGTGGTGCGATGGCCATGAGACAGTATTTGACAGGAAAGTCCATGACCCAAGAAGAAGCCAGTAGTCTGATGAGATCTCCTGACAGCGTTATATCCACAGCTTCACTTCCAATTGGTGGAAGATCAGACCTTGACTATGCCACAAGCTCTTTAAATCCATTCAGTCCATCAGCCGTAGCTTCGGCTTATACGGGCGGATCAAGCCTGCTTGGCACTTTTTTGCCGTTGTTGTCTACAGATTTGGCCTCACAAAATTTAACGAGCAATTCAATATCGCTTGCAGCGACATCTGCCAACACTGGATCCACAATGACGACCAGTGGCAATCCTGGTACCACCATTACGAGAACGATAATGTCGGCCCCTTTCGTTGAAGCAGCAAAACCGGGTGGAGTGGAAATCTCATACCCTCCAGGCTCCATCACGGCAATCCCCGGAAGGCCGGACATTGTAGTTCCGGCTCCCATCAATGCGCCGAACCCCGATGCGGCAAGAATCAATAAAACAGAAGTCGAGAGCAATCCTTTATCAGAGCCTCCGACTCAGTTAGCCACTCAGGATAACGAGTTGGACCGAATCTTAGGAGTCAGTTCAATACCATCAACTGGCGCACAATATGCCGATCTTTTTAAGCCGCGTGCGTTAACCACCAATCCGGATGGATCAGTTTCAATGTCAGACGCTGTCCCGGACAACATAACCGAGGTCGATATATTAAAGCAGCAGTACTTATCACCTCAAAAATATCAAATTTACGCTGCAGCACAGCATGATCTCAATAGCCAGGGCATGGGTGCCGAACCTATGTCATATACTCAATGGGTTGATTTTCAACTTCACAATCCTAACCCTGATTATGGATCATCGATTCGTCAAAAATTCATCAATGCCGGGGTTGTAAGAACTGACGGCAATGGCTCAGGCCGGCCTGAAGATGAGCATGAGGTCACTCCGACCGAACCAGGGCAAACCTATGTTCAAGTAAGCGCCCTCCCGGGATTCTTAGGAGGCCACAATTTAATGTATTTAGTCCAAGCGAATGATGCGGACGCCAGAAAGCCAGGTGCGTTGACACCATTATCAAACTCGACAGCAGTGACGCCCTTTGGTGAAAGCACCTTAGGACAGAGCAGTTTGCAAACGAATGATGTCAAATCCGGTAACAGCACTTTAATCGGAAATACTTCTGTTTATACTGTGATGACGCCCAATGGCCCTGTCATGGTTCCGATGATATATAGCGCAAATGGAAAGGTAACAACAACAAATGGAAATCAAAGTTTTTCATTCCCAATAACATCAGCAGGCATAACCTGGGACTTGAATGGAGGCAACGCTTCTCCTTATTTTGCCGGGGTGGGGGACGCCTGGAAATTTGTATCCGGCGGAACCGATAAGTCCAGTGAAATCAAATTTTTATCAAACGCCAACTACAACATTTATTCCACTCCCAATGCTCAGGCTGACAGATTACATGGTAATTTGGAATATGTGGTCAGCGGATTTAATCTTGCCACACCCGCCGATGGGAAGGTCACCGTCCAGGATAACAATTTTGGTATTGGAGCCATGGCTTTTATTGGGGATGTCGGAACAAATCCTAAAAAACCCAACTTGATTCCGATTGGGACAGATCAATCCATTTTTGGCACGGAAAAAGGGGATTATTCAACCCAAACAGGCTCCTTTGTAAGCTTTGGACAGCAAGGCGTCAATGGACTTTATCAAGGAGCGTTTTTGAACGTCAATCGCGTGGGACTGCTGGAGGGGACAGACTTGATGTCCATGAAATTTAACAATCCCACCTATCTCATTGATGCCAATAACAATGAAAAATTAAATGGTTTGACGTATGGACAGGGCTCTCAAGGTTTACAGCTTAATGGCGAATATACCCCCTTCAGCCAAAACGTCACGGGAACGCGGTTGGATTTGGCGACAAAGGCGGCTGGGGAATATAAGTACAGCACCTCCATGTTTACAGATATCCTTGCCGCATCAGGAAGCCGCGCGGCCTGGGTCCCGGGACAGACCCAAATACCAAATGGAGACGCATCGTCTTCTCCGAGCTCAATGCCCTTTAGATCCTTTGAAAATACGATCCAAATCGGCAATAGCCATATTTATGAAGGCACCGTATCCCAAGACAATACCAATGGTCAGGCGCTGATTGCAAACATTCCTAATAACATATCAGGCTCCCAGGCCCTTGAAAACCAAGGCATTTCGTTTTCACCCATGTACCATAACTTGAAAATTTCATTTGCCGGGGGCATTAACGAATATATCGCTGAAATCCAGCCGACCATCAATCCCCAAACCGGAAAACCGGTTTTGGATTCAAATGGGAAACAGCAATATGCTGTTTTCGATGCGGTGGCCTCATCCCAAAACAATCAACCTTTAAGGGAGCTTGGTCAGGTGACCATTGATCAAAACGGTTTCTCTGTTGCGGATAAAGGGGCCGCGGTCTTTCCTATATCAAGTTACCATGGTGTGAATGGAACCCAGGCCTATGCCGATACGTATAGTAGCATCGGCCAAGATGTGATTGCTAGATTCACAAGGCTTGATTTTAAAAACGGCATGCCCATTGCCGTACAAGGGCTCAATGATGTATCGGTGGATGGCGGCAGCAACTGGGCCCGAGTTGATTCCGGCATCGTTGTCAACTCAACAGGCACTTCCCAACTTGTGGCGAGAAATTTAAAAGATCAAAGCTATATTATGGGTGCGCAGAATGCTCCGCACAATGCCGCGGAAGAAGCCAGACAGCAGGCCAATGCTTCTGCGGCGCCTGCAACCGAAACATCAGCCGCGGTAAACACCACTCCGACCGGGATTGTACGGCCTGACAGTACAATTACGAACCAAAATTTGATTTTGAACCTGGGTAGTAACTTCACCGGAAGCGCGGAACAGGATTTTAGGGGGGAGGTCATCCAAAATGCCACTGGCGGAGATTTTAATTTGGCCGGCGTAAGGGACTTAAGCGGCAGTGGAGTCATTCACAGTTTTCTTGGGCTTACCGATGGCAGCACCATGGGCTTCAACGATCGCAGTGGTAATGTCGATTATGTTTCCGGCACGGGGTTTTATAGAGCCAACAGCGATGATTATCACTTTATCGGATTGACCGGCACATCTGACGGAAAACCCATGGCAGCTGGCGTGGGGGTCAAGGAAATCGACTTTACCTCAGTCAAACTGCAGGACGGCAAATACGCCAGTGTCACCACCGGCGTCCAAGAACTGGACCAAAGCAACCCTCTTTACCGTAAGTTTGATACTCTCACGGGCCTGCATGATTATGCTAATTTGACCTTAGAGGGAGGAGCGGTCGGCTTAAAGGACATCAAGGGAGCGTCTTTTGTGGACGGCTCCAAGGTTTCTCCGCATACCTTCGCTGAACAGGTCAAACAATTGTGGAGACAATATCGAGATTTGTCTGCAGGCGATCCTAATCATGTTGATTATGGTTCCATGGAAGGCAGGTCTGACGCCGATATTAACAAGTTCGTCAATCAAAATCCTCAAATCCTCAATGCGGTGCAAAAATATATCAGTTTAAAATCAGGCGGCGGTGATCTTACAACCATGCCGCCAATCGATCATCCTACCGGCACCATCCAGTCCGATGGTTCTGTTGACCATCAAAATATTTTGGCCCATGTCCAATACGGACTGAGCGGTTCCATGGAGCAGGATTTTAGGGGAGAAATCATCAAGAATGCCAGCGGCCATGATTTTAATATTGCGGGAATCAGGGACCTGACCAAGGGAGACGTGCACGGTAATCTTGTGTTGGATAATAGCAGCACCTTGGCTTTCGATAATATTGGCAATATCCAGTTGGTGCGCGGCGGATTTCATTATATGGCCCTGCCCAATGATTATGTTTATGTTGCTGATAAGGGCACTTCCAAGGCGAATGCCATCATGGCGGGGATCGGTGTGCAGAGAATTGATTTTCAAACTGGTCTTAAAGACGGTAAATTCGTCCCAATCATTTCAAACGTCATAGAATTAGCTCCTGATAACAAGATGTACCGCATGGCGGATACGTCCCTGGGACTTTTGCCTTACACAGGTTTGATTCTTGAAAAAGACGGCAAATATCAGGGTGAATTAAGCATCAATGGTCTGCAAAATTTTTATTACGTCAATGGCCCCGGCGAAGGACCGCAATTTGGCCCTAAAGCAGACAAATCCAATTCTGGAAAACCTGATATTGATTTGATGAGATCAGTTCCGGCTGATCTTATTCCTACCACCATGATTAATGAAAAAGGAATTGCGGACAAACAAAACCTCTTGTCCAGAGTCAATTACGATCTTTCCGGCAGCATGGAGCAGGATTTCAGGAATGCTGTTATCGAAATGAAGGAACCCCAGGCAGGGACCAATCAAACCATCACGGTGGTGAAAGTGTTCGACCCATCCAAAGGCATTATTTGGAAAAGCTTGGACGGCAAGACAAATTACGTTGATATTGGCAATCAATTGTACAGCTATGAACAAATCAGAAATGCCAATACAGATGACAAGATATTAAGGTCAGCGCCCCAATGGCTGGTGGATTATGCCAAAGATAATATGCCTCTCACGGATAATGAAGCAAATTTTGCTCCCATCAGAGATAAGGCCAGAGAATTATATCAAAGCGGTAATTTAGGTTTTATCCAATTGGCTGAAGCCATCATGGAAATGACCCATGGCGACAAAGGTCTCATAGGTGATTGGCTGGATAATTTAGGTAAACGAAATATCCAACCCACACTTGAAGAAACAGCTTTATTAGGTCCTTGCGTGAATGTCCATACCCAGATTGCCCAACTGGCTCAATTGATGGGATTGAATTGGAATATTGTTTATATCAATAAACTGGGTGAACCTCACGTGGCTATCTTTGACAATGATGCGCGTAAGGTCAGGGATTTTACCTACCTGCAAGATTATGGCGCAAATGCGGAAGTTGAATTTGCCGATGGGACAAAGCTCCCAGCTGTAAAGGACCAAGTTTATTTGAACCCCAATCTGACCGGGTTCGGCGCCGAAGCTGTCAAAAGCCAGCAATTGGCCGTTTCCCTGCTTTCAATTCATGAAAATCAGCAAGCCTTGGAGCAAGCCATCCATGCTGATGAATCTTCGGACGGCAAAGCCGCTCCAAAGCAGCTTGGTTTAATTTATGAACAACTGGCCAAAGTTTATTCAAATAAAGGTGATTATGTCCAGGCAGAGGCGCTTTATTTTTCTGCCAGCAAAGCATATGAAAAAGAAGGGCTTGGCCTGGATGCCCAGCGCACAGCCAAATTATGGAGTATATTGCAAGAGAGCGAGAATCACGACAGCAGTGGCGCACTACTTGGTTTTAATATTCAATGGAATGGCAGCAACTTTGTGAATACTTTAACTGGAAAAACGTCTGATCCTGTGGTCGGCAACATAAGAGTAGGGTTGATTGAACCTTCCAACTTTATGAGAAACATTTTAGATGATGAGGCCAGAGGCATCCATACGGAAGTGACAGACAATGGCGTCAGCCGTTATGTGGAAGGAATCAGCGCCGGTGTCAAGGCCCGGTACAATTACGTCAACGAGATATCCACCCAGCAAGGAAATTTCGTTATTGCCACCGATCAAAATGGCAAAACTATTTTGATCAACCCCAAGGACCAGCAAGTTAGGGCGCCGGATTCGGATAAAGGATATGTCATTCAATCGCAGGACATTAAGGTAGATGCCAATCAATTTGGGACAAAACTAACGCCCATCAACAAAAATGGTTTTAACGGCATCTATGACATGATGACACCGGTTAAACCTGAAAACGGTCAGGAAGCGAAGATTGATGTCACAGTCACGACTTATTTGAGCTTGAACGGTGTTTTTTCAATGTTTATCACGCCCAACGGGGAGCAAACACTTAAATTCACACATCAGGCCGTATCAGTTTCTGATTTCGGAGAAAGAGTACCTATGGGTCCAGCCAAAGAAATGCAGGCCCAGATCACCCAGGACGGGAAGGCATTGGCTGTGGTCGGCTCAATTTTGACCTTTCATGATTTTGGAGAGAAGGGTACTCCAGCCAAAGGTCAAGAAATCAATATCAGTGGCATGGAAAATGCCATTGCTTCGCGATTATATGGGACTGTTGCACAATTGGATGCAACCGGCGAGAACCAGAGACTGCCTTTGTCGTTGATGGAAGTTTCCGATCAAAAACTGTCCTTGAATCCCGGAATTTTATATGGAGAGTCGGGCCACTCCTTGGTTCAGCAATCCGGTGGGTTTGTCAAATTCGTCAGTCCTATGGATAATTCTTGGGGCCCCAGTATCGCCGCCGGTGAGCCGGAGCCTCCGCTGTTTCATCCTGAAAACATGGTTTCCTTTGGAACGGATGTTAATGGCAGAGAAATAAGATTTGGAAGCGGTGATGTGACTTTTGGTGGGCCTAATGGCATGAGGTTTGGACAAGGGACCATGAAGTTGGAACTTTATCAAGATAATTCCTTGCCCTCGCAAGTCGTCCAGGCCCCTGGCGAAACAGCAGTATACAATGTCCCCAACAAGAACACGAGCGTCGTTTCCATGATGAATAGCGGCAATTGGGTCATGAATACAGGCTTGACCCATGTCGAGGTCGATGGTCCTGTCAAGGTCACCAGGTATGCGCCTGAAGGAAGTTATAGCGAAGAGCTCCCCGTTTCAAGCATTGGCTTCAGGGACCATGTGACCAAAATCGAAACTCCAGAAAATGGTTATCTTAAGATCACCAATTCACCGGTTATAAGAATCGGCGTGAACGGCACCCTGCCATGGGAGAAAATGCCGGAAGGACCGCCCAATCCTGATTATCAAGAATATTATGTAGGATTACTGGGAGACACTAAAGGGACCACTATGTCTTTGGGAGGAAGGGCGTTTGAGACCAACGGCCAAGGATCCATCTTTTTGACGCCGAATCCCAATAACAATAACATGCTGACCCCTGATGTCAACCATGCGATGCTGGCGGACAATGCGGAACATATCATCAACGGCAACATCACCCCCATTAAGGCTTATACTCCTGAATCAATACGCATGCTTGGTCAAATAGCTCCGGGCGAACCGGAAACCGGCCTTCAAACGGTGACAGATCAAACAATCACTAACGGGTATGCTCCGTTAATCCCAGGTCATGTCGTCAGCGGCCATATCATCATGGACCACAGCCAGCCCATGGGCATCAAAGGCAACGGCACCGCCGTTGCCTTGTTGTCAGGACAACAGGTGAATATTAATAATGAAAATTCTTCAACAGGCGGTTACATCATGGTTCGCGATGCAGCCCTGGTAAATCATTTAACCACCGATGCATCCGGCAATGCCCATCTGACATTTGATGGGGATTTAAGTTCCATTCATGGAACGGCGGTCACGTGGGACAAAAAAGGCGTTGGCGAAGGGGCCGCGGTCAAGGAAGCCAATGTTTTTGGGTTCATGCCGTTTAAGGAATTTGGTCTTAATCCCAATATTGACCGCAGGATGGACAGCATGAAGATCGGATATGGTTTAGGGTTTGACGGCGATGTGGTGTGGGGCAAGGAAGAAGGCGGCGGCATTGGACCGGTCAAGTGGGCGTCCCCAGGCGAGGTGGTTTTAAAGTCCACAAGCCTGGACGATAAAGGATTGGTCAATGTTTCCAGCGGCCAAGGATTATTGAGCGCTGACATCAATAACCAAACCGGAACGCTTAATAGCGCAGGGACAAATTTGATGAACATAAACGGGGGCATTCATACAGTCGAAGGATCTTTTACGACCAATGGCCGCACGTTGACTAATGGCGAAATGATAGAGTATAACACTGCCGGACGTTATGGGTTTACGGCCCCTGGCGGTGGTGATGTGTATTCCGCACCCCAAGGATCTCAAATCATCAACATTGACGGGAAAAATTATGCAGTAAATTATGATAAGGATACGCGAACAGTGATTGTTTATGATGATAAAGATAGAAAAATCTGGAGCGCAAGAGTCGAGACTGATTTTGATTCCAATTCTTTAAAGTTCCATGACTCAGCGTCTTCTTTCCCATTAATTAATCAGGAATCTATTGCCTCAGCGATCAGACAAAAATTATCCAGAAACAACCAGGAAACACCGGCACAAGGAAACCAATCCCTTAAGGAACAAAACCCAACCAACATAGACCTTAATAGAGCCAGACAAATTGCCGCAAAATTATTGAAAATGAGTGATACTAATACTTTACCTTCATCCGCAGACATGATTGAACGTAGAAATCTTGTCCAAGAATTGAACGATATATTTGGAGATCCGAAGAAAGCTACATATTTTTTCAGTGCTTTATATCATACTCAGCCATTTCATGGACCATCCCTCAATCCTCAGGAAGATTATTCAAACAGCCCGACACTTTTGGGCCTCAACAAATTACCTGTCATTGTCCCTAATGATAAAGGGGAAATGACTGTTCGATATAATTCCATGGATTCGGAATTGCATAAACAAGACATAGGATTGGCTAATGTATCCAGTTCGGAGGAGTTTCAAAGACGTGCTGAAGTAAGGGCAATTAATCAAGATTTAGTTAATGAAAATGGATTAACTGGACTTGAACGTTTATCTATGGGTTTAGGAGGAGCAGGGCTTGCAGGCAATATAGCCGGGATGATCGCAAAAAAAGCTTTTGTAGAAGCTGCCACATATTTGGGACTCAGGGTCGCTGCAGGGACCTTAATATCTGCTCCGTTCACATACGCTAATTCTAATGGCAATGCAAGTTTTGGGGACTATGTCTATAACGCCGCTGTTGCAACAACCACATTTGGTTTAGGAGGAGGTGCATTTAGAGAAGGGGTATCATTGGGTTTATCCGAATTGGGTGGAGGATTCGGGAAAAGAGCATTTAGTTTATATACAGGTTCCGCCATTAATTTTAGTGATATGGCTGGGGTGGCCTTATTAGCAGGTCGGCCTGCAGAATTAGTCGGGATTATGGGGGGAACGAGATCAGCAATCGCAGCTGCCCTTACCAGTGATTTTGCAAAAGGACTAGCTATACGGGAAGGTATTAATTTAGGCGCAGTTGGGACAGCGGGTTTGATCAATTATGAAAGAACAGGAGATTTTGGGATCACTTGGCAATCTATTGGTGAAGCGGCTGCATTTGGATTAGTTCCACCAGCTTTGGCTGGAAGGATGATTGGCGGCTTAGCAAGAGGCATCATCGGTGAGGGGGCTATAAATACTTCCGTTGGCAGGGCTATTATAGGCGCTGCGACTATTGGGGCTGAAACCTACGGTATAAGCAAGGTTTATCATGCCGCGACAGAAAGAGATATGTCTTGGCTTGACACAGGCATTGTCGCTGCGACTCTGGCCGTGCCGTTATTGGAAGCAAGAAATATATTTGGTGAATCCGCTATGCGGTATGCTAGAGAATTTGCCAAGTCGGCTCCAGAAAGATTAGGTGGGATGGGACATATGGTTGGTGACCAAGCCATGTTAGCGGCAAATATTTTTGGTGTAACTGGAACTATTGGTGATTTGTTAAAGAATGAATCAGATAGAAAATCTTTTGGTGAACATGCTATGGAAGGTCTGCGTGTTGGGGCCGAATGGGGTGGGGGATTTGGCCTATTATCTGCCGCTTCTGGATTTCAAGCCTTAGAGGTTTTGGCTGAAAGCAATATCTGGTTACGTTCAGGAGTTGGTATGGTAGGCGGCGCCATTGCAAATCCTGCGTATGACGCGTATTCATTGTGGAGAGACAATCAAACAGATCAAATTTCTAAGGCAAGACTCACTACAGATGCTGCCGAAGGCGCGATAATCGGCGGACTGGGAGGTTTGGGCTTGCGCAGGCTGGCCCGCGCCACAAGTTATGGGAAACCAACTGAAAAATTATCATTCTTAGAAAACGTGAAAACTGCTGCTTATTCTTCAACAGCCATGGGGGCAGCAAATGTAACAATTGATATAGCAAGTGAGATCAACCACAATGAACAGCAATTGTTAACAGATCATCAACCTGCAGGTTTCATATCTGTTTGGAAGAAAACGAGAGAAACCTATTCTCCTTCAAGAGCTATTATACAAGCAGGCGCAGGCGCTGTTGAAGGCTTGTTTGGCTTCTCTGTATTAAAGGCCATGCCGCGCATGGGATTGAATCAATTTGAGAAATGGGGCGCAGATCCTGATATTTTATTGGATGCCTCTGCCTCGGGCGCTTTAAAATGGCCGGCCGTGTCAGGGATGATGATGCCGGTGGGCGCATTGACTAAGGGTTTAGAGATCAGGGCAGAAAGATATATGGACAATAATTGGCTTGGCAGGGATTCAAGATATGGGCAAAAGGAAATCCCTGTTTTTGCATTGGAACAAAATAATCAAATCATCGATCTAATGAGTCCTGAAGGTAAGAGGGCTTGGCTTGCTTCTATGATCAGCGCCCCGCAAAGTGGTGTCTGGATGGCGCCGTTATTATCTGCAATTCAGGTCCAGCCCAGAGCCACGGGATATGCCGGTGCTTACACTCGAGGGGCAGTCGAACTTGGTTCAGGCCAGAATTGGGTAGGACAAATTTTAGGTAGATTTTTCAACGCCGGAGAGTTGATTGCCAATCGTTTTCCAGGCATGAGGGACGTTGCCTATATTTCAAGAGATGGCTTGCCTGTTACAAATGCGGGCATGGCCCAGGTCGCCTATAGGGACATTGTTTATATGCCGATCATTGTTTCTGGATCAAATGGATTGCTTAATGTAGCAGATCATATTGCATCAGGCGCCATGGGCCGCGAAGATGGATCAGTGATCTCACCGTCGGCTCAGACAGTATTAGGATATGCGCTCTTCACCCGTCTGCCAGCCTACAGGGCCTTGGCCAAGGAAGATTTTTATGAAGTCATGAAGAATATCCCCATTGTCAGCAGAATGAACGAATTGACCAACGGCAATCCTGATATCATGAACGGTCTCAATGAAACCATCCTTGCCTATAACAGAGGCGATACGGAGGCAGCCCAGAATCATTTGAACCAGACCTTTGGGGCCTTGGATAATTTTAATACAGATAGGAATTTCCTTCTTGCGGTTGGGAATTTAACAAGCTGGGCGACAAGAGATTTAGGATTAAAAGTTCCATTATCAGAGGGGCCGTCCATTGCATCTTCTTCATTACCAGTTATTTTGCCTGGTAACCAGCGCGTGGTGGTTGTTGGCGCCAGCAGCGGCATACCCGCTGATGTTGGTCAAGATGCCTTAGGATTAAGAGTACTGGGCGCGGCTGAGGCGGCCAGTTATATGCCTGATTCGGATGTCAAGGTTTATACACGTAACATAGATGGCGTGGACCATACGTTCAGGATCATCACAACTCCCATGGCTGAAAATATGCTTGGGACTAATGGTATGTATGTGACCACTGAAGGAGAAAACGGCGCCAGAGAAACCACCATAGTGACCAACACCGATGCGCGCGGCCACGAACTTTATGAAGTCGGCTCCCGTTTATTGCAAAATAGAATTCTTAACGGCACCAAGACCCCCACCACCCTGACCTTACAGGGTGTTGTGGATATGCCTGACCGGCCCAATGGTCAAAGGCCGTTATTGGCCCGCATGGAACCCATATTCGCTGAAGATGGGACCAGTGTTTTAGGCTTTGGCACCCATCCCCATGATGTGGCTCCGCAAGTAAAACCGTCTACCTATACAGGCAAACTGATGCCGGTCCCGCAAGTTTCCCAAGAAGGTCAAAGCATAACCGATCTTGGCGCAGACAAAGGGGCGGCGTTTGTACCGAAACCAGAGAATAAAGGAAACTGGGACAGCTTTATTGATAATGTCAATAACCGATGGGACAGGACTTCCCAACGTTTATTTGGGATCGACAGCTCAGATATTTATAAACAAAACCAATTGTCAGCGCCGGAAAGAATCGCTGGATATCAACAAGCCTTGCGGCATTTAGAACAAGCCCAATCACAGTTGTCTGAAGGGGACAGGGGAAACGCGGAAGCCTTGGACCATCAGATCACATGGCTTAAAAACCGGATTAATTATGAAGAGGTGGCCCATTATAAGGTGGGAGAAGTGGATCTTTTGGCAGGCACAGATCATGCCAAGGTTCTGGAGGGTTTGGATACATGGCAAAGGGACCCTGAAAGCTTAGACCAGGATTTAAGAGACGCTTTGGTAAAGTTATTTGACGCATCATATGCTGACAAGATCATGCATCTTTTGACGAGTTCGTCCAATGCCAAAGAACAGAAAGCCAATTTTGATCTGGTCAAGGATTTGGTCCGAAGAGATGGTCTCTCCAGGGCCGAATTTGATAGACCATTGGCATTAGGTCAGGCAAGGCTTGAACAGCAATTGGGCCACACAGTCAGTCTAAACGAATTCTTACAAAACAGAATGTTGTTGGCTCAATTCGGGCATATTTTAGAGTCCGCCAGATATCTGCAAGAGTCCATCGCTCACTATGAAGCCCAATCTCATACCTTGGCCAGATTGATAGGTGATCTCGCAAAGAACAGGGACAGTTTAAATCCCGAAGAGATTGCCAAGAAACAGGGGGAAATTGATCGCTTGGAAAAATTGGTGGAGTTAAACCAAAGGGTCATGATCAATGGAGACGTGAAACTCAATAAAATGGCCAAAAGTGCCATCGCGGTGGCGGGGAAGTTGGTGGCTGAGAAATATCAAGTTAAATTGTGGGTGGCCAGAGCCCTTCAAGAGGCGGTTGAGACATTCCACAATGATCTTGTCCGGTCAACCTTAAGGGAGGCTTCAAATCAATACATCGGAGAAGCCGAAGGTTTAGCACAGGAATCGCATGAGAAGTCCGATATCGCAAAAGAAAGAGCAAAGTTTAATGCCAGGTACTTGGGGGACGATGCCTTCCATACCATTGATCAAATTACCCAATGGTTGGGTCAAGAGCATGGTGATGCACAAGCTTTTGATAGTGAAAAGCAGGCACATATTAATAGTTTGTCTGAACTTAAAAATAGGTTCCAGGGCTCTTCAGGTATTTCAGATGTCCAGAAAGCAAAATGGGATTCCATCATTGATCGAATGATCGTTTCTCTTAGGAATTCGACCAGTCAGCGAATGGCTGCCTTTAATGAGAATTTGTTGGATGTGCATAGAGGCCTGGCACATGCTGAAACTCAAAGTGAAAACCCGGAATTATTGAATTCTGAAATCTTATCCAATCAAGAAGCCATGCGTGCCCGCGCAGGAACCTACGTTGATATCGGAGACCGCATGATGGAAATGGGGCTTTATGAAAGGGCAGCTGAAAGTTATTATTTAGCCATGCAGCACCACCCGGACGATGCGGACATTCAGACCAAATTGAGCCATGCGGAAAGTTTGAAAGGTGTCAGCAAAATCGGCCATTCGAACTGGGATCAAGTCTACAATAAGGAATACGCGTCCAAGGTGATCGAGATTGCCCAAGGCAAGAACGGAACAAAAACGTTCATTGACCAAAGCAGGGCACAGTATAAAGACGGCCGTCAATTGACTATCTTGCGGTTTGAATCCAATGCGCAAGAGCTTAAGACAGACACGGCTTTCGCGCGATTCGGCGATGAAAACAATCAAGTTTTGGTGATTGTCACTAAACCTAAGCCAAATGAAGCCAGAGGGGCTGAAGCGCCCAGAGCGCCGCCTCAAAGTATTCCTGCAGATGTTCAGGCCATTTTAGCCAGGACAAGCGAACTTACACCCCTCGAAGTCGGCGGCCCCAGCAAGTTAATCAAGAGAACACCTTCCCCAGAAGTCACCACCCATTTTGACAAGACAATAGACACTTATTTCCTTAAGACCCACCTCCGGAGCCTGGAAGCCCGCCGGGCCGCAGAACGCAAGTTTTATGATGTTTTGGGTAAGGGTAACACCGAGCCTTTTAACAGATTAATAATGAATTGGAAAGAGCGTTTAGGTATTGATGAGCCTAAGAATGTGATGGCCTATGTGGATCCCGTACGCAATGCCCAGGAAGAAGATGAAAGGATCATGGCCACCGTCGAGCGCAGGCAATGGGATTTGAATTCAGCGGACAGCGTCGCGTTTATCAAGGGCGCTGTGCGGATGATCAAAAGATTAGGCTTAGAGGGCAATCAAGAGGCGATTCAACAAAGCATCCAGGAACAAATGGAAGGCAAGGTCAATCAATCAACCTTGATGGATGACTTAGATATTAAATCGACGGGTACATCAGAAAACACGATACAACTGGCCGACAGGGTGTTCCATGCATTAAAAGCGCCGTCCGAAAGCGGCAAACCGATTTTAAACAAGGATAATTTTGTTGAAGGCAATGTCACCGATGAAATGATCAAGGCAACAGTCGGCGGAATTGTCAATCTTGACGCCCGCAACCGTGACTTGTTGATCGGCCGTTTGATCGCCGCGCGGGAGAGATCTCTGTCGACAAGGACGATAGATATTACCAAAGAATCCAAGGGTGTATTTAAAGCGGCCGAAGATGTCAGCAAGGAAGTCTTAGCTATTGAAGAAATGGCCAGAAAGATTAAAAGCAATCCAAACATCAAAGATGAACAGTTGATCAAAGGCAAAACATCCCTTGATAAGGCGGACCAGCAGCGCTTATTCGCCGCCAGGGTCTTGGTCAAGTTGAATCAAAAAGCAGAACAGGGGAAATGGGAAGGCATTGATGATTATAAAGATTTAACCGCGATCAAGGATCTATACCAATCGGTGATCTTAGATGAAACGCCTGAGCATGGCGGTAAATTAACGGTCTTTGTCAAGACCATGGCCGGCGGTAAAACGGAAATCATTGCCGCTGCAGCGGACGTACTGACCGATCAAGGCCATAATTTGATCATAACGACAACAGATGGCAATGAGGATTATTTCCTCAAAATTGACCGGAGCCGTTTTGTCAGGCCGGAATTAACAGGAAATAAATTGGACCTTCAGTCTGAAAAGGGCAGGGATAGCTTTATGCCTAATACAAAACCAGGCGGCAAGGGAAGGGCCCTGGTTTTGAATCATCGGGAGGCCCTGGAAATCACCCTGCATAAATTCGAGAAAGGCGAGAATGTTTTGGAAGGTATTTTAAATGCAGAAATGCTTAAAGGCATCGGCGTATCAACGGACAGATTGATGGACGCTTTGAAAAAATATCAAGGTGACGATGAGGACAAAGCTTATGTCCATGAGAACGGACGGGTCAATCAACGTATGATTGATCGATTGGGCACCCCAGAGAATTTCAAGGAAAAGACCGGCCTCAAGCTGAGTGAGGAACAATTGTCACAGCTTAAACAAGTTTTGGAATCATTAACTTATCGCGGCCAATTAGGGGACGAACAGCATGCCATGGCCAACATGGCCCCCCTGATCGACGGCAGTACGATGGATAAAGTGGACGAAATTTGGGATAGGCCGGATTTCGCGGAAGACCGCGCCTTGATTGAAGAATACAGGGGCCATGAAGAAACATTGGTCAAGGCCTTCAGGGACATTACTGATCCTAAGATTGCCCAAAGGGCCCAGGAATTGACTGAAGCGCGTAAAAAGGCGGGCCAGGATCATACCAGCGACAATGCCAAGGCCGAGATCACCAAGCAAGCCAAGGATGAAATTTTAGATGAATTTATCCGCAGCAACAGAAGCGGCTCTGGCGAAGTCTTGCGTAATGGTTATGAGATAGACAGGGGCATGGTCAGTGAGCTTGAAGGCCGATGGAAGGCCAAGGTCGGTGATAAAAATTGGGCCCGCGTTTTGGAATTGTATAATGACCGCATGAGAAAAGCCCTTTATGATTCCTTGGCCTATGTGGTCAAAGGTCATGGGGAACTGTTCTTCTTTACCAAGGACCAAACCGGAAAGCTTTGGATTACACCCATCGAGGTCCGTAGCAATATGGGTGAACACAGCTTTGGGCAGATCTGGGGCGATCCTTATAATTTCAATGACCGCGTGCGCATGGCCTTGAATTTCATGAAGGTCTATGACATCAAGCCGCGCGGCATCAAAGAATCAGAGCCTTTTGAAATAACAGACAAAGAATATGCCGCCATGACCATGCATATGCAAAGCACCCAAGCCAAACCTATTCATTTTACCAGTGAAATCATGCCCAAGGCGTGGACAGCTACAGGTACGCCCTCAGAAGCTGAGTCTGTGTTTGGCCAGATGAATGCCAGATATGTGCAATTTGACCCCTCTCTTAAGCTGGAACAACTAAATGTGAAGAGCTGGAATGTCAACCTCAACGAGAAAGAACATTTTAATTCATTAATCAACCGGATTTTGGAAAGACTGGGGCGGCAGGGAGACGGTCAAAACTTATTATCATTTACCCTGACCCACTTGAGCAATACCTTCACCCGTAACAGGTTTGTAGAGCAATTGAACGAGACTTGGATTGACAGACAGCGGGCGAAATTTGAAGCCGTGAATAAAGAAGTATTTGATTTCATGAGACAGGAAGGAATTTGGAATGATGAGACAGGCATCGACCGTTCTAAATTGGCGCAATTTACCGATTCTTCACAGCAGGGCAAAGAAGCAGGTAGAAATAAATTAAACGAGATGATCGATGCCTTGGGCCAAGACGCCAAAATTTTTAATGGTGTTATTGATGAGACCCTTCGTTTTAGCGTCCTGAATCCTTATGTCAAAGCAGCTGCTTTGGATGTAAATGAAGCCTTGTATGGACGTAATCTAAACCAGGAAATGCAGGACCATGAAATCATAGTTCCTGTTGGCCGGTATGCGGACAGAAACATTAAATCAAAGAGAATGGTCAAGAGCAATGAATTCTATAAGACGATATGGAATGATTTGATCGAAAAGGGGATAACAGGCGTTTTGGCAACTTTAACGCCGCGTGATAAAGACCCCCAACAGTGGTCCAACGCATTGGTCAGGGAATTGGCCAATAAAAATTACTTGGTTGATAGGGGTAATGGGAAATATGAAATCAATGTCAGATTTAACGGAGTCAATGAAGGAGACCTTAACCCGGCTGTTTATAGTAAAAAAGAAATACAAAGCATTGATCAGTTGCTGAGAGTGTATTCCGAAGTCAGCGGCAGGGACATTGCCATGGTCACGGCCGTTAAGGAAGGTATTTCATTTAAGCCCAATGAGGATTATCGCGGGCGTATTATTATCGGTAGCATGGGTTCTGAAGGAGACATATTGCAAACGGCCATGCGTATGTTGACCGTGGAAATGGGCAGACTTTCCCCTGTCATGCAGGACATTCTCGCCGGCAAACGCCAAAAGGCTGATCTTGTTATAGAATTGGGCCTCAACGATCCCATGATCAAGAAAGACAGCGACCGCATTCATTTGTTGAGGGCCATGAATGACCCTGCAGAATTACAGAAAAGGATCATTTCCATCATGCAGGATATTGGTATGGAAAAATTTGAAACAGATCTCCTACAAACATCTTCAGCTATCAAAGATAGGGGTATCGCTGAAGGCTTGGAGCGCATGAATACCAACCGCGAGGCTGTGATGCGTAAACGCATTGAAACTGCCAGGGACGAAGAAAACCAGCGGCGCAGGGACAATCAACTTCCAGAATTGACAGAACAAGAACCGGTTTATTTGCCTTCCCAAAATGGCGACGGCTTGGATGCCTGGTATAAAGATACCAATTACGCATTTACCAGGAACACAGACAAGAATAATAAACTGCAATTACATAAAGTCGAAAATGGCATTGGCTACAGACGCATGATTTACGCAACGCCTGGCGGGCGCGGGGTGGCTGTCGATAATGTCAGCGGCTTTGTCGTCCAACCCGGCTTGGTCTATGATGAAAAGAACCATTCTGTTTACAAGACCTATGTCAAGGCTGCAGATTTCAATGGTCAGGAATTACGGGCCCTGTTAGCTGGGACTGACCATTCTTTCGGCATTCTAACCATGCGGTTGGCTAATAAAGGCCTTATTGAAGATTTGGGCGGGAATAAATTCCGTATCAATATACCGGCTGATGGCACTAAATCCATATCGGAAGAATGGAAACAGGCTCTGCGCGGAAATTATAGTCCGCAAATGGCCGGCAAGATCATGGCATTTCTTGATACCAAGTTATATGAAAAGAATTGGGCCCCGGATCAAATTTATAATAACACGGCAGATATCACAACTCAGGACCTGCGTTCCATGCTGGAAGGTACAGATCATGCCATCGGCATTCTGACCATTCGTTTGGCAAATAAGGGCTTGATCAAGTCATCGAACGGCAATCATTGGCTCATGAAAATTCCCTATAGCGACAAACAATCCATCCTGAATCAATGGAGAGAGGCTTTGCAGCGAGAATATAATCCTGAAGTTGTAGCCCGGGCCATCAATTTTGTGAATATCAAATTGGACCGCTGGCACAACGAATTCAGGCCGGATGAACATCATGTCGGCAAGAAAATAGGCGTTGTGGTTGAGACCGCCGTGAGGCCGAATTTTATCAGCGCGCCGGATGAAAACAGCGTTTATTGGGAAAAAGGCCATGCCATAGCCTGGATTGACCAGAACCTGGAACATGAGGGCGCCAAGACAGTAGCGGTCCACGAACGGAAGGTCATTGATCCGGTCAGCAAGAAAGAAGTGACCATCGTTGACCATTATGATGCCACCCATACCATGACAACGGAAAGTGTCATGTCCTCGCACTTCGCATTGAAGGACAATGAAACCGTGACCCTGCATGATGGTACGGTTTTGAGCCATTTAGATACCCTGCATCGCAGTACCGATACCTGGGGCAGGACCTTCACGATTGTCAGGGACAAGATTGGCAACAGGATCAAGGCCGTGATCTTTGAGGGGATCATCAAACCCATTAATAGGGAAGAGATCGCCAGGGGTGAGGCTCATTTCAGCGTAGTCGAGAAACTGGATTTCAGTTTCTTGGATTTAGGTAACCGCGAAATCAAGGCAAGGACAACCTATCGGATCACATCCCGCGGCGCGGTGGAGTCGGTGATCAGTATGATCATCAGTGATGAGATGGTCCATTATAAGGGGATCTATCTGCAAAAGGGCGATGAGTTGACCTATGAGATCAACAAGGATGATGACCGCATGATTGGGATCACCTCATCCGTCGGACAACTGAAAGCAGTGATTTTCAAGAACACAGCCTATATCGCCAAGGATGATACTTCCTTTGAAGGCGGCAAATATGAAGACTGGGTCTATATTCAAAAACGAGGCGAGGAGTTGGCAAAGGCGCTGGCGGAGGGATTGCCTACCCATAATGCTTATATCATGAGGGCCGTAGTAGAATATGAACGCATATGGGATTCTGCCAAACAAAAATGGTCTCCATTCGAACGTGCACGGATACGTCTTTTACCAGAGCGCGAGATCGAAGGATTTAATGGGACTGAGGTCAAGGATCCTATTACAGGGATTATATCCCAGACAGTCACTGATAAAGATGGAAAATCTGTAACGCGTGAAATAGGCCATGATGATTCAGGCAGGATCTTGATGTCTGATAGGGATGAGCATGGAAATCTCACAGGTGATATCTCTTATGAGATAGGTGGCGATCCAACTTCAGACTTTGAAGCTGCGAATTTCCATCGGATTGTCAACCGTGATTTCTTGATGACCTATGGCCTGTCGGGCAATCCCAAGATCACTTTGAATGATTTCAGCGGTGTCAAAGAGGATGAAGCACAAAGATCGTTGGAAGATTTAAGGACATTGGGCATCATTGATAATGACGGGAATCTTCTTAAAGGATCAATAGAAGAGCTGCTTAAACGATTGGAAGTAATCCATGATAAAAATACGAAAAATTTATATGAACATTTGGTTCAGAGTGCCTTTGCCTCAAAATTGGTCCAGGAAGCCAAGGATAGGGGCGACACTAAGGTGAAGATTCCATGGAGCATCATGAAAGGTCGCCTGGAAATGATCAAAAAGGCGCACATTACCCTGATGCGCAATAAGACCCTTCTGCGTGAAAAGTCCCTGCAGAAAAGCGAACAGGAAGATTTGGCAAAAGAAACCAACATTCTGATTTTCGATTTGTTAAGGAATTTAAGGATCAAAGCGGAAATCGTTCCTTATCATGGCCGTATGATGGTGCATATCCTTCCTGAATCCAACGATCATCCTTTGGTGCGCATGGTCAGATATATCAAGAATTTAAGGGGATTAAAGAGTCCCAAGACCTTTGTGGACCCCTTGAAAGAACTGGAAGCCGCAGCCACCATGAGCGACGAGGAAATGATTTTTGGTATTTCCACATTATTGACCGGTCTTTCTAATCTGAACATTCAGGAAACAGGCGTTGTCCAGCACGAAGTCATGGGCCACGGCAAAGGCCGTGAAGAAATGCATAGAGGATTGTTAAGGATCATGGGCCAGTCCCGCCTGATCGACAGGACCAGGTATTTAAGACAGGTCAATGAAGGTGTTTATGAAGAAGAAAAGTCAGTCAATGAAGCCATTACCAACCCCTTGATTGAAGCCGGTCCCACCTTTGTTTTAGGTATGCTCTACCGTTATGTGTACGGCAATGAGCGAGAGGCCATACGAAACTTGCAGGAAGTCCACACCAAATTGGGCCGCGGCCGCGGTATCAATTATTCCTTGGTCCAACAAACGAGGGAATTGTTGGGGGTTCTGCGCGGGGCCATTGCAAACGGCGGATCCGAAGAGGTCACGATTGAACCGCACGGCACCTTTATTGCAAAAGATAATAAAAGAGAAGGTTATCATTATGAAGAAGTGCCGGGCAATCCCGATGTCCTGTTCCAGCGCAGCGGCGCCGGCGAGGCCGTCAAAATTTCCCGCCGGGTAGGCGGCCAGATCAAGGTTTTGGCCGAAGAAGCCCTGCCCAAGGCCGATGAACTTGCGGATCATTATGGTAAATATGCAGATCACGACAGTGCGGCCTACAGAACCATATTTAATGAAGTATTGATTTATGACGAAGAAGGGGGCAGATGGCTGTATAGAAATAATACTGCAAAATTAAAAGCGATACGGGTCATATTGGAAGATGCAGTTCGTGTATATCAAGAACATGCGGCCACGGCGGATTTGCGTGCCGGCATCATCAGGAATTTCAAGGAAACCAAGCACATCCCGGTGTTCGGGGCTTTGTGGCGCATGCAGTTAAAGCTCAACAGTGTCGACCGCTTCGCCTGGAGAGATGTGCGCGTCATGGACGTGGAAGAGTATGACAAGCTTTCGGAACAGTTCTTAAACAGTGGTTTGCATGATCCTCAAATGGTCGCTGAACTCATGCACAAAATCAGGGCGGCTGGCATCCAAGCAGGTGAGGTGGCTCAAGGTGAAGACGCCATCTATGTCGAACGTTTATTGTCAGAAATCACCGGATCAGCCCAGACCACCGTTAATTGGATAGATGGTAAATACAACGTGACAAACACCTTGACCGGCCGGGGAATCATCCTTGACCGTCAGGGTAATATCGAGAAATTCACGACTGATCCCAATATTCAGAACATGGAGATCAGGGATTCCTATTATGACTTTACGCATTTCATCGCTCCCCAAGTCGAGCAAATCAACAGAAACATCGAATCCAGATGGGATGCCTATCAGGCCATGATCGATCAATTGGCCAATCCTCCTAAACCTATCCATGTCGGCACCATTCGTGAGGAAGATATCGAACAAATGCGGTTAGGCGAACATGAGGTTTTAAGGGTCAGCAGGATCCAGAACACCAACATCATGCATATTGAGACGCAGGATACGGCCCTTATGCAGCTGATCTTTGGCCCCATGCAGTTGGTGACGGAAAATCCATATTGGGCCAAACGGCCTTTGCATGAAATCACAGAACATGCCATGTTCGCGGATAGCTCCAAGAGCTTAGGGCTCGATCACAATAATAAACAAGTCGCTGATATCTTAAACAAGGCCATGGCTGAAAATAATTACCGGCCCCAATGGATCAGGATCATTCAAAACCTTTTTGAACAACAGGGGGCCATCCGCCAGGTAAGAGATCAAGATGGCAATCTCAAGTGGGAGCCGGTGGGTGAATGGGCCGTGATCTTGACAGCGCATGATCTGGAAAGCTTGGCCGGTAACCATTTGACAAGGATTGAATTGGTACGCCATGAATTGTCTCACGCCAAAGATTTCACTGACCCTGTGCGCCGTCAGGCCTTCAAGCACTTTATTAGTTTATTGCCGCCGCATATCCAGGATTTTGCCAGGATATTCTTGGCCCAAATGGGCTACAATGCCCGCGATGTTGAATTGTACCAGACTGAGTTTGTGGCTTGGTTTAGCGATCCCAGGACCGTCCTTCGCATTGCTGAGAAGAATGAAGAGAAATTTGCCCTGGCCCAAAACCCTGACTTTATCGACCAGTTGTTTAAATTGGGAAATATGTTGAGGGAGGTCGGATCCAACAAAGCCTTGATGATCAATGGATCTTCCATCAATCTTGGCTTGAAGACATTGAGCAGAAGAATAACATTACGCAAGTTTATTGAGGAAAACTTCAAGAACATGGAAGCATCTGAAGAGGATTACACGATCCATGCGGTCGCTCCCCAAGCCACACAGTCGAAGCCACGCGAGGCTGTGATTCCGATACAGCCCAGGGGAGCCATGTCGCCTCCGCCGGATGAATTGGCCCAGACCAATAGATATGAAGGGCCAAGATATAACGCCGAAGCCGGCAGAAGCGCCTGGCCCAACCGCTGGGCGGCCATGGCCCCTGGCCTGCTGGCGCAAAGAGTAGAAGCTGCCAGGACGCTGCCCAGTAACTATCCTTGGAGGATCTCGTCGATATTTGCAAGCTACAACCAGGAATATGAACCAGCGACCAGCGATCAGGGCATGCTCTCCGCGGCGTATAGGTTCAATCCTATCTATGCGTCCATGAATGATGATATTCCTCAAGCCAGGCCTTCTACCTCAAGCATGATTGAGCCCACAACCTATCATCCTAATATCGACGGACTGGCTTCCCAATTGTCTTCCTTATATAAATTGCAGGCACGGGCCTTCCATGACTCGAACAGGGATACCGCGTTCATGTTAGGGTTTAGCAGAGACCATCAGAATGAAATATCCGGCGGCCACATTATCGGCATTGACAAGGACATGCTGGCCGGCGCTTCCAATGATAATCAGGAAGAAGGGCAAGGGACCTTCGGCTCAGCCCCTCCACCGGACGAGCAGGAGGTGCAGAATATTCATGACCAGATCTTGGCCTCAAGGACCCAGGACATCCAGGCCGCGCAGACTAAGGATGCTGTGATCGGCCAGCTGCAGGGATATTACAGCGCCCTCAACCAGATGAACACCCAGTTATCTGTTTTAAGTCCTGCCGGATTTGTCAATCCGAGCGATCAGCTCAATGCCATCCAGGGCCAGATAGAATATTTATCCTGGGCCCAGCCAACATCCAATCAGCAAATGGATGAGCTCCGCCAGGCCGCGGAACAAATCAAGATACAGCTGAATCAATTGGCAGACCAGCAGAAAACATTTATAGCGAATATCAAGGAACAGATGGCCGAGGCCAGGGACTTGACCTTCCCCAGCAAAGCAAAGGTCTTAGCCGATAAGATCAATAGTAAGGCAAGCTATGCCGCGGCCTTTGTCAGGGGCCTGCCCACCTTGAATCCTTTCAAGATCGAGAGCTCGGCCAGGGAATTCATGACAGCCCTGGGATTAAAGCAATTCGAAGCCCGGGTGCCGAAGATCGAGGCTTTTAAACCAGCCATGCAAAGATTGAGCGCATGGCAAATCCGCATGAAATCTGCGGCCATCAGAAGGTTTATTCAAGAGTCCACCAAGAACCAGAGACAAGCTGTGAGTGATTTGAATGCCAGATTGGCGGACAAGAATCTCACGGACAAGGAGAGGGACAAGCAGGCCAAGAAATTGGAAAAGGCTGAAAGAGAATTATTTGATGCCGAAGAAAAGGCCATGGACAAGGTCCTGGAAGAGGCCTTTGCATTGGCCAACGAGCAAATCCATCGTGAGCTTGGATTTTATCTTACTCATAATCAATTAATGACCGCGATGATCCTGCACCGCGGCGCCATCGCAGAATTGCCGACGGGCCAAGGCAAGACCCAGGCCATTGTCCCACCGGCCTATCTCAACAGCTTGGCAGGCCACGGGGTCCATGTTAAGACCACTGAAAGCACCCTGGCCAAAAGGGACAGAGACCAAAACAGGAAAATCTTTGAGGCCTTAGGCATATCGGTCGGCTTGATTACACCTCAAATGGATATGCCTGGCGCATTGCCGGTGAACCGTAAAAATGCCTATCAGCAGGACATTACCTATGGTCCGGGCAGTGAATTTGCCTTTGATGCGGCGCGTGACAATACAGCGACTTCCTTAGACCATATGGTCCAGATCAGGGCAGGGGCCCTTAAGCCGGAACATCATTTTACCATCGTGGATGAGGTCGACCAGGTCGTGATCGATGAGGGGCGCACGCCGCTGATCATTTCAGCCCCCGAGGAAACATCGTCCGAAGAACATGACCGTGTCGTCAGAATGTCGACCAAGGCCAATGACTTGGTCCTGAAAATCTTAAGGGACCCGGAGAGCAATACCCTGGATTCCAAGGACCTTAAGGTCCTTCCCAGCTCTAAGAAAATTAGAAAAATGATGGGGCCTACATTTACGGGCGTCCCCATAGGGCAGGAATTGGAACAAAAAGGCGTTGTGTTCCGTACTCCAAGTTCCAGCAAGGTACGCGTCAAGCCGGATTTACAGCAGTATAAGAGTGTCGTTAAGGACATTGTCAAAAGGGCCGGCGGCAATAACGCCGAATTTAACAGGATCTGGGCCCTGTTAGAGGGAGCGCTGAGCTATGAAATCGATCATAAGGATAAGACGGCCAGTTTCTCCGAAAAGACCTGGGCGGCGATTGAAAAACTGGGCAAGGAAGAAGAGTATTGGAAACCCGAAGATCAAATATTTGATGTGCAACATATAGCCCAAAAGTTTTATTTGGAAAACGCGCTCAAGGCCCAACTCCTATATAGGGAAGGGATTGACTACATCCTGCCGGTGGGCTATGTGAATAATAATGGCAAGATCGAACAGCAGAGAATGGTTGTGCTCGTTGATTCCAACACCCAGCGTAAAAAGGACCAAAGCCGTTTGGCGGAAGGAATGCACCTGGCCCTGGAAGCCAAGGAAGCCCATAGAGGGGTCAAGATCGGCTTTGAGAGCCAGACCACCGCTTCAACAACGATGCAGAATTATTTGAGCAAGTACCGCAAAGTCAGCGGGGCCACAGGCACGGCAGACATCGATGAATTTAAGGAGAATTATGATTTGGATGTGTTTGTGATCTCCCATCAAAGCAAGAGAATTGATGAAAAAGCCAGCGTCCATAAGACCGAGGAAGAAAGAAATACGGCGATCCTGGAAGACATCAAGGAAACTCTTCAAGGAAGGCCCTTTGCGCGCACACGCATCACCGGCCTGGGGGCCAAGGGAGAGCAGATTGTGGAGGGCTTAACAGCCGGAGGTATTCTCAGAAAAGTTTCTGACACGCAAGTCCGCGTCGAACCAGGATGGGAAAACAAGAAGCAGGAAATCTTGGATATTGTTTTAAGCATAGAAGCCGGCACCACGCCTGAAGAAATGGTCGCTGCCCAGGCCATGGCTGAGAAGGTATGGGGCACAGTGGAAAAAGCCCCCAAGCCGGGCCAGCCGGTGATGGTGGTCTTAAAATCCGTGAAACAAGCCAAGGAAGTCCAGAGGGTCTTGAGCAAAGGGCTGGGTGAATTGGGCGTGACCCCTGAATTATTGACGACGGAGAATTTGGAAGATGAAAACCGCATCCTGGCCAGGGCCGGCCATTTTGGCTCGGTCACCGTGACCACC
Organism: uncultured Planctomycetales bacterium; assembly: GCA_964483785.1. Classification (GTDB taxonomy): domain Bacteria; phylum Omnitrophota; class Gorgyraeia; order Zapsychrales; family Fredricksoniimonadaceae; genus JABDGZ01. Next base: position 79,666 of record CAZACW010000001.1, on the reverse strand, counting down.
AACATGGTCGGACGCGGCAAAGACATCAAGCTTGACGCCCGCGCATCAGCCGCCGGAGGTTTGTATGTGATTTTAGGCGGCATGCACGATTCCAGGCGCATCGACAGGCAGACGATCGGGCGTACAGCGCGTGGAGAGAATCCCGGCAGGGCCCGCGTCTACCTGACCTTTGAAGATGAATTGATCAAGCCTTACAGCGCCAGCTTAAGCAAATACGGCGGCGTGCTGTTGAATTCCGAGAAACTTTTGAATACCATCCGCTATGGGTACAAGAAGATCCAGGAAAGCGTGGAGAGAATCAATGCCGGGAATCTTAAAACCGTCAATCAATATGGCGAAGTCCTCAATCACCAGACCAGGGTCGTCGAAGAAGATCGACGGGACATTCTGCAGGCAGAGGAGTTTAAAAATGTTGCCGAGGGGGCCATTGTTATAGCGGCCCGCAGGTATATCCAACGGCAGGCGGCTTTGATCAAGCAAAATTTAGAACGCGACTACCAGGCCCAGTTGGAAGCGGAAGACCAGAAACTGGCCGCCGAATATATGGCCAAAACAGGACGATTCAGTCCTGATATCAAAAAATTGTCAAGGGCGCAAAAGAAAGCCAGGGAACAAGTCGAGGCCCAACAGGTAAAGGCCAGGGCCAGCCAAGTGGAAAAACAATTCTTGAATGAATTGTACGATGCCATTCAGGCGCAATATGGGGTGGATGTCAGCAGTCCCTCCAGCCATTGGGAAACCAAGCCGCCATTTGGCCCCAAAGAAACCGCGGCATTTGAAGATGAAATCATCCAGAAATTACTGGATCGATATCATGCCCTTGAGCAGGAGAACCCCGACGCCATAGGTTTAGGGAAGATCAGCCGGCAGGATTTCCTTAAAATTTATGACCAAAATTGGCGCGGTCAACTGGATGCCATGGATGAGATCAGGAAAGGTATTGGATTACGTGCCTATGGCCAGCAGAATGTGTTATTTGAATATAAATCAGCAGGCAAGCAATCTTATGATGAGACGTCAGGTTTACTGGCGGATACCATGGCCGTGGCCGTCTTAAAAGGCCTGCCGAAGAAAGAAGCAGAGACTCCGTCGGCCGTACCAGTTCCTGCTGTAAGCGGGCCAATCGGGCAGCCTGACTTAAATGATGTCACCGCTGACCTGGCCCATGCCAACGGTGTCACGGCGCCGTTCTCCCTGGCAGTTGAACCGCAGATGGATGTTGATCCCCTGCAGGCCGCGGATAAAGCCATGACCGGAATGGGGAGACGGGGGGTGTTACTCGGCCTGCCGTTGGCGACCTTACTTGCCACCGCGGCCCAGGCCCAAGGGCGCGAGAGACATGAAATGCGCCCCAAGCCTTTGCCTACTAAGCCGGCGGCCCCGACCTTGCCTCCGCCCATGGCCCGTCCGGCTTATGAACCGGTGGCCAAACCTTTCATGGATGAACATCAAGTGATGTTTTACCATCTGGAAGGATCGCCGGTCACGCAAGAGATGATGTCCGAGAACGAAGGGCTCGTCGCTGAGGATATCTTTGCCATCGCGCCGAAGGGCCAGACCATAGACACCAATGAAATCCAGTCCTCGCAATGTGTGGGAGGAATCTTTGTCTTAGGAGATGACAAGAACCCCGCCGCAGGCAGGATCGGCCTGGCGCATTTCTTCGCCCATGATGATTATTCCGCCATGTTTGATCCGCAAAAAGCCGGGCGCGACGTGACCCGGTTGGCGGCCTATTTGAAGGACCAGGGATTGCGCGTCAAACACATTTATATCGCTTTTGCCGGTTATAAAGAAGACACGAAAGAATCATATGCATTGCTCAAAACCTTAGGGCCGGCCTTCCAAGGGGCATCAGTTGACATCATTCCGGTTGAGCCCAACGAAAGCATCAATCTGTCCGTCGACAACAATTCCGAACACCCGGTCATCAAGGTCCATTATTCAGGTTATGGCGATGATGCGCGCAGGATCAATGAGGACGGCTCTTTGACTAAATTGGAAAGAAGCGGCTTAGGCCCAACGGTCAGGTCTTGGTTGAAAGTAATAGGCATTGATCGGGCCATGCCTGCCCCGAACCTTGAGCGAAGGACACTCTTGACGGGCATGATGGGCACCGGATTTGTGAGAATCGGCGGCGGTGCCAAGGGAGATTTTCAGGAGGGACGGTTGGGGAACAATGAAGGGGTCGCGGCTGAAATCGGCTCAGACAATGAAAGGAATTTTGTCACTTCCATTGACCGGAAAAAGGGCATAGTGGTCATTGCCAGGCCCCTGGCTGATCCTAATAAGGTGGCCATGTATCATTTGACGCCATTGGCCAAACTCCGCGGCCATGATAACTGGACCGACGAGGTCAATACATTGACGGACAATATCATCGCTGATTTGAAAGCCAATCACTTTGACCAGTCTGGGAAGGTCCAGATAACGCTCATGCATGTCGGTTATAGGAATGACAATACGCCCCTGGCCGAGGTCAAAGAAAGGTTCGAAAGCTTACAAGACAAACCTTTTGAACTCAGCGTTAAACCCCTGTTCATACCCAATGCAGATATCCGGATTATGCCTATGGACAAGGCCTGGTATCTGCAGATCGGCGATGATTTTTACGGTTTCAAGGAAGGACGCTGGCAGCTCCAAAGAGACATGTATGATACGTTAAGAAAGATTTTACATCCATCGAACAACCAGGCCATGATCACCCATGAGCCTGAACATGTCGGTTCCTCGACCGTGGTCATGTCCCTCAACATCAACTCCATTAAGGTCTTTGCCTATGATGATGTGGCGGTGATCTTGTATGAGGCCAAGAGGGGCAATATCTTTAAGCTGGCCGCCGGCATCAACGGCAATATCTACAAATTTATACCGCCCAGCCCGCCGGATGAAACCGACCCGACGGCGGAAGTCACCCATGATAATTGGAAACAGGGCCGCGCCGGCGTCAAGACAGCCCTGGATAAGGTCAGCCGCAGCCGCGCGGCGCTCAAGCAGGCCCTGGATAAAATTGAAAACTATCAAGCCCTGGTGACGATTTTGGGCCAAGCCCACCATGCTCGTCAATTGCGGCACGACCCCCGCGCCTTTGAAATTGTCTACAGCTTTGCCCAGCTTTGGGCTGAAGGTCATCCTGACCGTCAGGCCCGGTTAAAGAGCATTGCCGTGGCGCTCAACGGCGGCACCAAGGGCCTGGCCAAGTTAATGGGGAATTATCAAAATATTTCTTCGTTGCCTGCTGTCATTCCTGTGTCTAATAATGTCCTCCCCACAAAACCGGGAATCCAGCACACCTCATCTTCCTTAGATTTAAGAAAGTATAAACAGGTTATGCAAGTGCATCACGGTCAGGCGCCGCCTGTGGAAGATATTGATGCCCGTATCGCCGCACTGTTTGCCTCGCGTGTTCCTTTCCCAGATGTCCATAGCACCAAGATTTTCCTTCGAGAATTCGCCCAAGTTGATCCCGGCAATTTTGCCATGGCCGCCAAACTAGGCCTTAACATCCGTGACATTGCCCGCGTGGATTATGCAATGCTTATCCCCATCTTAAACGCGGCCCAGGACAAGGCGGATGATCAAATCGGCTCGTCCACCCGCGTGTCCATGACCCTGGTCGACTTAGTCCATTTGAATTTATTGGATCCTGTGGAATTGGCTTATCAGCTTTCTCATTTCAAGGGTGATCAGCGCAGGATCATTTTGGCCATTCTCTCCAGCCAGTACAAAGATAAATACGATCTCTTTATCGCCAAGGCGCAGGCCGGCATTGCCCCGGATGATGACGTTGACCGGCCCAATATGCGCACGGTCAGGCGCTATATCGGAGGTGAGTTCAAGCACGAACATTTGTTAACACCCCAGCAGGTCATGGCTTATTTCGTGAAATACGGCGTCGGCAGGGATGCCAAGCATAATAAGGCCCTCGAGGGTGATTTGGTGCAGTTGATCGAAGTTTATTTGAGTAAGGAACCCAACGGCCCGATGCACGGGGATTGGCTGCCCCCGCGGTCCGTGATGATTGAAGCCAAGAACATGGTCATCAAGATCGAGGGTGCCGGCTTTTCAGGCTTGCAGGGCGCCGGCGGCCTCGACATGTTCGGCAGGCCATTGCCGCCTGTGATCATCATCATGCCGGCGCGCTTAGAATTGGCCCTGGCCGCGGGCAGGGATTTTGCCGAGGGCAGAACAGAGTATGCCCAAGAACTCGGGCCTGACAGAGTGATTTCCGACGTGCCTGAAAGCCCGGCCGCAGATCATCATTGGCAGGCCCTGGCAACGCTCAAAGATTGGTGGACAAAGGCGCGTAACCAGGAAAGCCGCATCCAAAATACCTCAGCGAATGGCAATCATCATTTGGCCAAGGCCGCCAGCGCAGCCATGGTTTCCAAGCCAAAAGATAAGGCCATGATCGGTGCGCGCAAGCCCATTACGGTCTTTGACCGCAACGGCAATGTCACCAAGGCCTATATCAACAAGATCATCGCCGAGGCCAATGTCAAATTACAAGAAAGCAAGGTCAAGATCGAAGGCAGCGACGAGGTATTACGGCTTGGCCAAGGCCCGCGCCAGACCGTGGCCATGCAAAAAGACATCATCGCCCATGTTGCCAAGATCCTCGCTGAGAAGGGCAGGGAGCAGTTAGGCGCCAATTACCGGCAGGATGACAATCAAGTGGTCTTGGGCGTCTTGACCGGCCTGTCCTTGCAGGATTTGAGATACCGCAGTTTGCGCGGCCTGGAAACCAGCGGCGGTAAAACCTCCGGCACCCTGGCCGGCGTTTTAGCAGCTGTGCAGATGGGCATTGCGCCGGAGGTGCTGGCAGATAAAGACACCATTGAATACTGGACCCTGCGCCAGTCGCTGATCGATGCCCTGCAGAATGATAAGATCGCCGCTGCCATCCTCGCGGAACTCTCCAATTATATGCAGATCGGGCAATTGCAGGTCACGGCCGGAGCCCAGGCCGGGCAATATGATTTCAACACCGTGGATATCAAGGGCATTGAGACTTCCAATCAGCCCAGCACCAATTTGAAACTTCTGTTTGTGGACATTGAGTCTGTGCTCAACCGCCAGCGCGCCTACAGGGTCTACCATTATAAAGACGCCTACCAAGGCGTATTCAGCCTTATCATTGATGAATTCTCAGGCTATGTGGTGGCCCCGCCGCAGATCCAGAGCCCGGGCAGTTTTGCCGACCAGCTTTCCGATGAAAATTATCAGGAAAATGATTTGCAGATGAGATTTTTCCTTGAAACCATCCGGGCCTTGAATGCGTTGAAAATGAAGCCGGAATTTGAGCGTACGCTGGTTACAAGCACCATCAATCCCGAGAACAATGAGCCTGTGGAAGGGATGTTTGAGATCAGCCGCAATCCATTTGTCCTCAAGGCCGTGGAAGATATCCGCAAACGCCTGGTGGCTGAAGCAGAATTCAAAGACCTTGAAGGCTTTGCCAACCGCAGCAAGATGGGCAAGGACGGCAAGCTCGTCGATAAAGACCAGGAAGGCACGAGCGCATTTTTGGCGCTGGCCGATGTCTGGGCCCGCGTCAGCCAATTGGAAAACCGCCGCCATTACGATGTCAGCGAAGATCAACAAGGGGCGTATGCGCTTCGCCGCTCCGGCCAGGGAGGCCAGAAGCTGATTTTGGCTGACCATGTGATGGGCACCCTCTTAAACGGCCGCGTGGCCCTGGAAAATCTCGATTACGATGATCAGGATGAGGGCCGCAAACAAGAATTGCGCAAGCTGATGATGGAAGCCTATCTCTCCGGCGGCAAGGACCTTCAGGAGGTCTCCGCGGTTGAGCCCATGGCCCTTCTTAAAGAGCGGCTCAACGGCATGTCAGGCAATCTTTCGATATCCGGCGCTGCGGCCGATACATTGAATGTGCCCATCGTCACCATCACCAAGAGCGAATTGCTGGCTGCAGAAGACATTGAACGCAGCCATCTCAACATCACCGTTGCCGTCGGCGCTGATGCCCAGGCCAAGGCAGCGGCGCAAGAGATCATCGCCAAATTGGCAGAGAGCAAGAGACAAGGCATCGGCGAATTGATAGGAGGCGTGACCTACAGTGATGCCAGGGCAGAAGTCATCATCGGACTTTTAAGGGAGGCCCAGGACAATGGAAGGATCGACAAGAATGTTTATCTGCCTGATCCTGTGCTCGGGGTTGCTGCCAACGGCGGCGACAATGAAGTATTGACCAATCAGCGCATCACAGAGATCAGGTCCAGGCTGGCCAGCGGGGAATATGCCAGCGCCGTCGGGCTTTTTGTCGGCGACGTGACCGGAAGCAATTTGATGAGCCGCATCGAAATGCTCAGGGCCCTGAATGCCTCCATCTATGCCTTGGATCCTTTCTATGCCACCCTGATGCGCCAGGTCATGGGCCGCGTCGGTGATCCGCAAAAAGCCGCCGGCGACAATAACCGCTATACGTCCAGAGAACATGCCTGGAACATCGTGCTGGATGCCGATGACACGGAGATGAACACCTTTGTCCGCGCCCAATTGCGCGATCTGGCGGCCAAGAAACAGGCCGCTGCCACCGATACCGAGCGGCAGAGCATTCAAAACGAGATCAATGATCTCGTCCTGGATTATTTAGGAATCAAAAATTACGTCGAAGCCGGCAATTCCATGGCCAGGGCCGTTGCCGTGATGCAGGTGCCTTGGAATGAGAACCGGCAAAGAGAAGCCTTGGAGCCTGTGAAGGCCATAAGCCATTGGAATACACAGCGCGGCTGGCCGCAGATCAATAACGGCGCTGCTGAGACGGTCAAGGCCTTGATCATCAATAACGGGTCCTTGTTTAGAAACGACAGGATAACGCCTCAGGGCCGCAGGGTGATAGCCATGATCAATGCCCGTGCCGCGTTAAGCCCGGCCCTGGCCGATCAAATGTCCGCCCTGGCCAAGGGCGCGGACGCTGTATCCGAAGCCGAGCATCTTTTAAGATCAGGCATCCGTCCTCATGAGATCCGTTTCGCGGCCTCTGTCCTGGCCCTGGGTTTGGCCGGGGCTGATCAATTGCCCCAGATCTTGCAGGAATTGCGCACCGCGGAAAATCTCATGCCGCAAATCGAAATTTTGTCGTCGCTGGCTGAAGCCAAGGACAAGCAGGATGTGGCCAAAAACCTGCAAGCCCTGCGCGAAGCCGGCAAGCGATGGATGGAAGCGCAAAGATTGTATGTTCAATTGCACAAGAGATTCGGTAACCAAGACGCGCACGGCGTTGTTTCGATCGACCGCTGGAAAGCGGCCAGGGCCTTAAGCGGCGCCATCAGCGATTTAAGGAATGCGGTCAATGGATTAAGCGCGGGACAGTTGAAGAGAACCGGCGCCGGGATTTTAAGCAGCTATGAGATCTTAAATATCCTGGGCTTGTATGATCTGGATAGACATCTTATGGGTGTCATCAGCAGGACGCATGAGAAGGCCCTGCGCCATGCCTTGATTAATTTGGTGAAGGATTTGGAAAGTAAAGCCAGGGCCTTGAGTACAGACACCATTGACCAGGAAGCCAAGGAACTTATCCTGGCGATCCAGGCAGATCCAGTGGTCTATGCTGCCGGTACAGATCAGCGATTACAGCGCCTGGCCAGGTCCATCCGGTCTTCGGCTGACCAGGATGATTTGCCGGCAAGGGTGTTCCGTCAGGCCCTTGCGTATCTGGAAGAAAAATACAGGCAAAGCGGCTGGGTCTTTGTGCCCATCGTCGAGAATCCGCTCGCGGAAGCGATGGCCTTGCGGGTCAAATGGACCATGGCGGCGGCGGATGAAAATGTCAGCGACCGGATCGAGGCTGTTTTGTCCGGGTGGACCAGGGCTGAAGATAAGCCTGAGCAAACTCAGCGCTTGTTGGCCATTGCGGCGCTGATCAATGCCATGGCTGATGTCAAGCCCGGGACCCTGGCGCAGCAGATCAAGGCGGTTTTGGATGGATACTCAGATTACAGCAAGGATCCGCTCGGCATCATGGATGAAATCGTTGCGGTGCTCGAGCAACGGCTGAATCTTTTGAACATCGAAGATATCGAGCGCCAGGCCATTGACAAGATCAAGGCCCTGCCTGCCGCGGATGTTTTACCGGATGATATCGAGCAGATGATCGTGCAGTATGCGCAGAGAATGAAACTTGACAGAGACAGGCTGCAGCGTTTGGCTGGACTGGTCAAGAGCGCCAGGGCCGCCTCATCAGCTTCAAGCTGGATGAACGGGGCCGGCCGCAGGGCTTCTCTAATAGTAGGGGCCATAGGCTTGGGCGCCATGGGTCTGGTGCACATCACTTCCAAGGCTTCGGCCGCGGTGGTCTTTGGACATTATGTGCCGGAAGCTCAACCAGCCCTGCTTCCTGAAATTTTACATTCCATGCTCTTTTTGGCCTATGGCGCCGTGCCGGTCATGACCATGGATGTGCTGGCACATCTGCAGATTTGGCGCAGGGTCAGTGTTCCGGCCTTTCCGGATGTCCAAGATTTAATCAAGAGATTCCGCAAAGAAGCTGTTTTGCCGCAGGGCCTGGGGATTCAGCATCCTCCGCAAGGCCAAGGGCCGAATCATGAAGGGCCTGAACCTGCGCGGGTATTGCCGCCCCGGCCTATACCAGGTTCAACCGGATCAAACCCAATGATCTTTGATTTTGAACCCGCGCCCTTTGTACCTGAGGAATCAGCCATGTTGCCGGAACCGAAAGCTCCTGTTGGACCTGTGGGACGCATGGGTTTGGTGGCTGAAGAAGCACGACCAGAGACATCCCTTATTATAGAAGGCATGGCTGAGCCGCAAGAATTGCCGCAGACGCCGGCGCCTGAGCCAACAGCAGCGCCTGTTTCTGAAGAATTGCCTGTGTTCGCAGAGGAGCCTGGGGCCACGGCGCCGCCTGAGGCCACTCCGCAGCCAGAGCCTACAGCAGCACCGCAGCCAGCTGAAGCGCCTGAGAGAGAACTTGAGCCTGTTGGCGCATCGCCCTACACTCCACGCGGGCCTTATGTGCCGGTTTTGCCGTATATCCCAGGATTGACCATAGGCATGGGTGAAATTCCTGCCGTAGGCCATGGCCCAGGGTTTTTACCGCCTCCAGCCTATGTATTTTTACATAGCGCAGGATATAGATTAGTAAATCTTGGTCCTTCGGGATCCTATAGGGAGGTTCCGCCTGGCGGACCGTCGGATAAATTCCTGCGGTCCTTTGGCGGCGACTCGGGTCGTCAGTTAACTGTCGCCCATTTCCCGATGGGTCTGACAGTAGAAAGCGAAGGACAAGGGAATAGAAGCGAAGTAGTTGGCAGTACAGTAGTTGAGGAAAATAGTACCGTTTCAAGCGGTTTTGGAAACAGTGGCTTAGCGCGAGCTCCGCCCACCGAAAACAAAGCCGAAGCAGGACAAAAAGCAGAAGAAGTAAGCAGTGCAAGAAGTGCAGTAGTCGTAGATGAAGGTGAAATCAGCACAAGTGCAGCAACCAGTTTCAGCAGGAATGAAACTGAAGCAGTACCAGCAGTTCCAGAAGTCAGAATGGACATTTCCGCGGTAAGCGGGAATGATACAAGCGATGCAGTAGAAGCAAGCTATACCCGTTCTCGTACTGGGTTTGTCGGCAGTACGTATGTAGGAAATGCAGTTGATGCTGAATTTAGCAGCGAATCTAGCCCGATTGGCGGATTGAATAGCCAAGAAGGCATAAGCGCCCAAGGTGTAGGAACTGTGCGAGCTGTAGGAAGTGTTTGGGCAAGCACAATGGCTTTGGGTGGCGCCGTAATCGCCTCCATATATAGAACAATCAAGAGATTTATCCTGGGTTCCGGGATTTTGCCTGCAAGAGCTGTATCCGGTATCTTTGTTTCCTTTGCTTTTCTCGCCTTGCTCTTTGCAGGTTTCTCGGCCGTCTTGGCCCCGTCTATGGCGAGGGCTGGCGAGGCCCCTGTGCCTGCGTCCTTGCAGTTTCATCCGGACAATGAAATCGCGCGCCAGCAGGCCATTGATTTTAACCGGCAATTATCCGAGATGTGGCATTACAAGGAAGCTCAGAGGATCAGGGACCAGCAATTAGCGGAAACCATCAGGATCAGATTATCCGGTCAAACCAAGGAAGATCCGGCTGCAGCCCTTGGTGTTGCCGCCGGGATTGCGGATGTTTTTGCCAATTTACCCATCCCCGGCGTTGACCATACAGCCACGGGCGAGCTCATCAGCAATGCCTTCAGACCCATCGGCCCCCAGCGCAGTGTCATCGGCATTAATATCGGCTTAAATACAGTCCCAGCCAATGCCATTCTCGGCCTTCAGTTAGGCAATGTCATTCGTCTCACGCCTGTATTACCCAGCCAATACAATACCTACGTCGAAATCGGCCAGATCGCCAGCAATATCACCAAGGCCGGCATTTTAGGCTATCCGGTCCTCGTCGACCGCTTCCTTCAGCTTTATAACGGCTACGTCCAGTCAGACCATGAAGGCGTGGGCCATTTGATCCGCACCAATCAGGACACCCTTCTGGAGCGGCTTTTTGACACCTTATTGATTGACCATAAGGATTTTCTCTGGGATTCCGTGATCGACAAAGACGGCCGATGGACCAAGAGGGCAGAAGCCACACTTTACCGTCTGGGGCCGGTGGAAATGATGGAAACCGCCGTGCCCAGGATCTTAAGCCAGGCCCCGGGCTTAGGCGATTTGCTTTGGGGCGAGCGGGACAAGGAGGGGAATAGGCCCGGAGGGGTGGGCAATTTCTTCGGCGATGCCAACAAGCTCATGCCCATCGAGCAAATGCTGCCCGTTGTCAGGGAATGGGGCATGCCGGAAAGATTATACAACCGTTATGCCGCCTTGAATCATGACCGCAATTTGGCCTTTGTCATGCTTACGACCAAGGTCCCGGCCGGTTCCTTGAAAGGGACCAAATTTGAAAAGTTTGAACATGAAATCGCCGTCACCCGCGCCTTCATCGTCAATTGGAAGGAGCGCGCACAGACCAAGGGCCAGGGCGGGGTTTATGAGGCTTTCCGCGCCTTTGTCTATGATAAGACCCCCGGCCTTTACCGCGTTCCGTCGCTGTTTGAGCTGGAGGACACTTTGCAGACCGCGGCCATGATCCAGGCCGGCCATGACGAGAAAGGCCGCCAGGTCAATGCCGGCTTATTCAACCCGGCCACCAGCCGTTTCATCCCCGGCCTTTTCCGCGATAATGAAGTGCCGGTGGTGCTGGACCATGTTTATCAAAACAACCGCTGGGCGGACGTGGCGCCCATCTCCGTCGGAAAGAACGGCACGAAGGAAGATTTGGCGTACGTGATTTTCTCTCCGGAGGCCTTCAAAATGAGGTTCGGCCAGGTCAGCCGCGCGCCGGAAGCCGTGGCCTGGTATTCCTATGACAGCGCCACCATTGATCCCATGGTCTTTAAGCCTTTGTCAAGCCTCGACGGATTAACGCCCCAGGGCGTCCCGCAAGAGACGCGGATCAGCGTTTTAGGGCCAAGCACCTTTGCCAATGCCCAAAACCAGCCCATTCTTTACAATCCAAGGAGCTTCAGCAATGAACGCCTGCGCGATCATTTAAAGAAGGTATACGACGCCCTGCCCCAGGAACATAAGGACGCGAGGTATATTTTGGCGGACCACGACGGTTTATTAGGGAGCGAATACGGCAGTGCCGCGGTGATGGCCCACGTCGGCAAGGACGATGTCAAATTCGTCATCCTTTCCCAGAAGGCCATGCAGGAGATCGCGCCGCTTTTGGAAGCGGGCAAGCCTATCCAGCCTATACAAGTGAATTTTTACAACCAGATCACCCCCGCGCAATTCGATCAATACTTTAAAAAGGCCATTATCCAGTCTGCCAGCATTCACATGAACCCGACGGCCCGCATCACCCGGGCCCAGATGGAAGATGAGCAGGTCAAATTGGACTGGAGCGCGGTTTCCAAGATTTTGACCCAAAACAACTGGGCCGTGCGGACCGAGACATCCACCCAGCTTCGCCTCACCGCGGACCTGAAGGCCGAAGAGCCCAAGATCCGCACGGCCTTTGGCAAGGATTTTGACAAGATCTGGCCCATTTTGCAAAAGGCCCAGATCGGCGAGGTGTACATCGATACCAAGAACAAGCGCATCGGGATTGTACTCAAGCCCCGGGCAACGCCGCTGGCCGCGATCATTTATAACAAGAACGCCCTTTATCTGACGAGCAAGCAGGATGTGGCTAAGGTCGTGCGCTTTACCCATGCCATGACCGACGCGGAAGCAGAGGTCCGCAAAGGCAGATCAGCTTACGCGCACCAGTATTCGCTGGGCGGCCGTTTGGTCAAGGAAGTGGAGATCAGAAAAGCCGCCGGCCAGGGCGCGCCCCTGATCGTCACCGGCGGTGCTTATTTAAAGAGGGGCCAGTTTGCCCTGCTGGAATTCGGCCAGGCATGGGTCGCCGAGGAAGAGGCCCATAATGAGGACATCGGCCTCTGGCAGGACTTGCAAAGCGGAACATTGACCGCGGTGACCGACCATCTTCCTTTCTTGAAACCGGTCGAGATCAAGATCGGGCCTTCCCCGACGATCAGCGACAGGCCCCTGCAGGAATTTTACCGGCAGCTGGGGCTTTTCGCGCCTTCTGTCGATGAGAAAAGCCTGACCTATGAACAAAAACTGGCTGCCTATCAGGAAGCGGCCAGGCAGGCTGCTTCTATCCCTCAGCGCCGCGGGGAGATCGAAAATATGCGCAATCAGGGCTGGAACGCCGTTCTGCGCTCCACGGTGCAGCTGCTGAACAAGGATGAAGATTTGATGGCCATTTACGGCTTTGTCTGGCTGCAGGCTTATCTGCAGGAAAAGCAGGTTTATGGGGTCCCGGCAGCGCAGTATTTCGATCAATTCATGAGCGAGGCAAGCCGCGGCGGCACCAGCGGCGCCCGCGATGCCGTGACTAAGATCATGCATGAATTTAACAATAATCCGACGGCAGATCCTTTCAGCGCAGTCAATTTGGCCGCCTTGCAGCAGCAGATCGCCACCCTGGCCACAAACTTAAACACCTTAAGCAATCTGGCCGGCACTCTGCCCACGACGACCATTGCCACGGCCTTAAGCGTCAAACCATCGGATTTAACTTCTGCCCAGACCGCCGTGACCCAGGGCCAGGCTGGTCTGGCGAGCCTGCAAGCCAAACTGGCCAAATGGCAATCCACCCAGCAAGTCCAGGACCTCTTGATCGCTTCCAGCATCGCGGATGCCAAGGCCAGGATCGCTTCCTTGACCGATCAATTGCAGACCTTCAATACCGCCCTGCCGTATTGGCAGGGCCAGCTTCAAAAGTACAGCGGTGCAGCCGCCAACAGCGACGTGGTCGTGTGGATCAATCAGCTCATCGCCTATATTCAATCGGAGATTGTTTTACTTCCCAAAGAGATCCAGGAATTGAACGATGAACTGGCCGTATACAATTTGCCCATTGTCACCAAGACCAGCACGGTATGGGAGGCCCTGAGTTTCAAGAGCAGTGATTATCCCAATGCCCAGGCCGCGGCTGCTCAGGCAGCCCAGGATGCCAACACTGCCGCGGCCAACCTGGCCAGCTGGATCGCGACCCAAAAAGATACCGGCAATTTATTGCCCAGCCCGGCCCAAATCAACTCGGGCCTGGCCTTTTCGAACAATATTTTGGCCAATTATTCCGCTGCTGTCACGGCCTGGAAAAACCAGGATGCCATTTACGCGGCGCTTCCGGCCAGCGCGCCGGTGCGCCAGGTGATCGCAGGTGAACTCAATATACTCAATCAGCAAAATGCCGTGGCTGTCCAGACGATCGCCTTTTTAACTGAAGTCAAAAATATTCCGGCACCTACAGTCACCATCACGCCGGTGTGGCAGGCCTTAAGTTTTGGTTCTGGAGATTTGTCCAACGCCCAAAACGCGCTGAACCAGGACGCAGGCAATGTCGCCGCGGCCCAGGCCCTTCTGACCAAGTGGGAGACGACGCATATCAATGGAATCGGATTTTTGCCCAGCCCCGGCGCTATCAGCGGCGGCATAGCTCATTCGACCCAGGTCCAGGCGGATTATCCTGCCGCGGTCGCGGCCTGGAACGCCCAGGATGCGAAATACACTGCCTTGCCTCTTAGCGATCCGGTGCGCCAGGTGACCCACGGCATATTGGCCTACCTGAATAATCAAAATGCCCTGGCCAGCCAGACCATCGCGTATTTGACGGAAGCCGCGAACGCCGAAGCCGGCAGCGCGGCAGTGACACTGGATCAAATTTTGATGGACAATCTGGCCGTGGCCAAGGCCCAGCAGGCACTGGACAATCAGCTTGTTGCCATTTTGACCATCGCGTTTAACAGCACCGTTTCCAAGACCAATTATGATCCTTCGATCATGACCAGGGCCCTGACAGACAATTTGGCCGTGGCCAAGGCCCAGCTGGCCCTGGCCAATCTCAATGTCAGCATCCTGGCCATTGCCTTTGATCCCAATAATACGCTCACCAATATTGTCTATAACCCGTCGCTGGTCACCCAGATGCTGACGGAACAAATCGCGAATGCCCAGCAGGACTTAAATACCAGGACAGTGATTGCCAATCTGCTTGCTTCCGCGTTCAATCAGAAGGTGGTGGATTACACCAACAAGGTGCCGCTCACGGCCAAGGACCAGATCCCAGTGGCCCAGGCCTATTTGACCAACCGTGCCAACAGCGATCTCCCGGCGCAGATCAGTTATTTGACCGATGTCAAAAACAATCCCAAGACCCCGGCGCAGTATGTCGGGCCCATCAGCCTGCTGGTCCAGAATTTGTACCAGGAACAGGCCTTTATCAACAGTGTGCAGCTGCCGGACCTTCAGAAAGACATCAATTATTACGCCAATCCCGCCGGAGAAACCGTGGACCAGGTGGTGGCGCGCAAGATCGCCGTGGGCACCCAGCAAAAAGCCATTCTCGATGCCCGCGCAGCACTTCTGGCCCAGCTTGCCAATTTTGCCAGGGATTTTAACGGCAGCAGCGCCCAAAGCTATATCAATTTTGTGCTCAACAATGTCCAGAAGGCCCTGGACGCTTATTTAAACCGCAGCGGCGTGTTCAGCCCTGAACGCGATTTGGTCGAGGCCTTAAGGACCATCAACGCCAGCGCCATCAGCGAATCACGGCTCAACCGCGAACAGGTGGAGATTGAAGGCAGGGCCGCCTCCTTAAAAGATGAAGCCAAGGCCGCGGGCAGGGCTTATCAGACCGCGGTGGCAGCCAGAAACACCTGGGTCACGACCAGGTTCAATGAGTTTCGGGTCCGCCATCCTGAGATTGTCAATCCGCGCAGTGAGGGCGAGATCGAGCGCTATATCGAAAGAAAATACATGCGGCCGATACCGGTCTTGAATTTGGGGGACAATGATCTTTTGCTCAATGACGGCAGTACCTTCAGGTTCAGCTTCAATAATGTCCAGGCCCGCGACAGCCTGGAAATGCAGGTCGGCCGCACCAGCCTCGGCAATCTCAATGCCGGCTACCAATTTGTGATGAACAATATTTTCAAGGACACCGATGCCTATGTCGGCCTGGTGCAGGCTGAAGGCTTAAACGAATGGTATGCGGTGTTCAACGTGCTTTTGACCGAGAAGCAGGCTGGATTGATCGGCAGGCTCTTGAATGCCAATCCCGTTGACCGCGCCTCCATCGGCATGCTTTTGACCAATTCATTCCAGCAGAATTTCGGCGGCGGCGGCAAGGAAGTCAGGCATGCCTATATGCTGATCGGCAATACCTTGGCCCTGGCTAACGATAAATGGGGTTTTGCGGTCAGCGGTATTTTCTTAAGAGACGTGGCCAACAACGCGCACACCAAATCCAGCATGATGGGCGGCATGAATTTAAGCTTCAATTATGATTTCACCAAGGACACCAGGCTCATCATCGAGGCCGGCGGATTTCTCTCCAACCGCCAGGACCAGACCCGTATCACGGTCACAGATCCTTATACCAACCGCAACGTCACTGATACCACACGTCTTTTGACAGCGGATAATGTGGCCCTGTTCGATAAGATCGGCATCGAGCAAAAAGTCTATGACAGCGACCATTTCAAGTTGTCGTTGAGGTTCTTCATGAACCATGAGATGACCACCATTTTCGGCGGGCATTACAATACCGTGTTCCCCTCCATCGGCGCGGGTTTCCAAATTTATGATGTGATGATCAATCCTGAAGTGGCCCAAAAGCGCGCCGGCATATCTGTCTCAGCTCCCGTCGGCCCCGGCCGCCTTCAGGCGCAGGCGTCCATGATCAACGGCCAGTGGCGCGGCAGCGTCGGTTATAATTTCAAGATCCAGGAAGACACGAGTTTAAGCGTGGGCCTTTTCGGCAGCCCGGCCGGCTGGGGCGTCAACGTGAATGCGGCCCAGAGGATTTATGATCGCTGGTCCGTGAATTTCGGGGCCTATGCCCAGCCCAGCATCGCGGCCGGCGGCCGCGGCGGCTTGGCCGGCTCCATATCCCCGTCGCTGGGGATAGGCTATGATGTCAGCAGCGGCCGCGACCGCCTGCCCGGCGTCAGTTCAGACCAATTGCGCGATCCCAAAAAGGTCGAGGAGCTTCTAAAGCAGGTCAAGGACCGCCTGAGATTGGCCCCGGCAGCCCGCGATGATCCTATTCACGGCTATCTTCCGACGGAAGTGTACACCGAGGAACAGGAGCTCACAGGCCAGGACAGAATGCCCAAGGGGCCCATTTCCGTGGAATGGCTGATGTCCTTGGACGGCAAGAAAATATTCATGCCTTCCTTAAGATTAATGAGGACCGAGCAGGAGGCCCAGTCCGGCTACGCAGTGGCCAGGTTCTTCGGGGACATGCCCAAGCCCATCAACGCGGCCCAATGGGAAGCGATCCACGACACCCTTGTTTTTGCCATCGAAAATATTCCCCAGGAAGACCTGGACGAGGCAGGGATCATCAGCGAAGAATTGCCGAGGGTCGCAAACGCGCCGTCGGTGTTCGGATATTTTTTGAAGGTGGACGAGCACACCAAGGTGCCGCTGGGTTCAGGCAAGGCCAGGATCGTCCTGCCCAAGGACACGGGAAGGATCGGCCCTGAATTCACCAGCCGCTTCCCCATCATCATCGAAATGTCCACCCAAGGCATGGAAGGGGAGATCCGGCGCGCCCATCAGGACATGGATGAATTTTTGCGCATGATGTCTAATCACGGGATGAATACGCCGCCTGCGCCACTCCGTTTCGCGGTGGGTGAGCTCGAAGCCACGCCCAGAATCAACGGCAACTGGATCATTTATCCTTTAGGGTTGACCGGAGTACAGCTGGCGGCCAATCAACCAGGTCTTGGGCTCGGCCATTTGTTGGATGTTCCCAACCCCATCATTCCAGCCCAATTCGGCGCGCCGGCGCCGTCCAATGATCTGCAGTTTAATTTGGCCGCGGGCCAGAAATACACCGAATTCTTCGACAGGAATTCCAAGGCCGCGGGGATGTCACCCAGCTACTTCAACGATCTTGACCTGTCTTTTGTGTCCTATACCTATGATAACGGCCTGCGCGTGATTTTGGAAGGCGGCAAAGCCGCAAAAATTTTGGAAACCTATTACAACGGCTTCCGCTTCCCCGACGGTGAGACCCATCCGCAGGTGATGCCGCAGGGCAATTTAGGCATTATCCAGGAGGGGATTTTCAACGATATCCGGGTCGCCGGCTTCGGCGAACAATACGGCGATTGGTGGAATAAATGGCCCTGGAATGTCGGGGCAGGCCCCAATGCCTGGATCGGCGCCGCGGGGCTGGACCAGTATCTGCAGGGCAGGGACTTGAAAAACCTGATCTTGGCCCAGGAGCGCGCAGACTTTTTGATCCAACTGCAGGATGCCGACGGCGGCATCCGTTTCGGTCCCAAAGGCCAGGTGGCAGGCCCAGGCCAGCGCAATGATGTGTTCTTTAACCTGAAATCCACGGAAAACAATGAAAGTGCCTTGAATTTACTGCGTAAACTGGCCCGCTTCGGCGCCACCCAGGCTGACCGCGACCGCTTTGCGTCCGCCCGCGACAAGGCCTATATCTGGATCAGGGGCATGTACGATAAGCGGACGCACACCTTCTCCCGCGGTGCGCATTATCAAAACGGCGCCTGGGTCAAGGACGGCCCTGAATTTTTTGCCTCAGACACCACCACCTGGGCGCCTGTCGATGAAATGATGGAAGATCCGTTCTTCGGGGCCACCGCGGCCGAGCGCTTCCAGGAGATCGAAGCGATGATCAACGCCCTCGAAGAGCGCGCCGGAGTTTATGAGAACGGCCGATTGCTCGGCATTGATTTCGGCAACCGCCACACGGCGATTTCCATGGAATGGTCGTCCCAGCTGAGCTTCTTATACCGCCATGCCGGTCAGATCGCCGGCCGTTTGGGCGATTCTGACAAAGCTGCATCTTATGAAATGAAGAGAAGGCTTTTGATGGAGTCCTTGGGCAGGTTCTTTAAATTGGAAAACAATATGTGGGTGGCGCCGTATGCGGTGCATCCCGACGGCAGTATCGCCTACGTGGATACCATGCATGGCTGGCGCACGCCTAAGTCAGCCACGGCCTCCCTTTCCGCCGGGGCCTATTATGGTTTGGCTGTGGCCGGCAAAGATCCTATGGCCATGCCGGAAGGGATAACAATCCCTGTGCGCGCTCAGCCCCTGGTCAGGCCCCAGGTCCCTGAAGTACCCTGGGACAGTATTGCGGACAATCAGCCCATCGGCTTTGCCATGGCCGTGCATGTGGATGCCGGCGGCAAACCTCTGGACCAGCCTAAATTGATGAAATTGACCAAGGCCCAATTGGTCAAGGCCTTGAATTCCCCTTATGGCTGGCTGCAATTGCATCTGCCCATCAAGACCAACGGCCGTCAGCAATATTTGTATTATAAGGACACCAACGGCAACGGCAAGTTTGACCGCGAAGAGCCCACGCAGGCCTTCCCGACACCCAATGATGATCCGCAGGCCCTGCGCGAGGGGTGGCTGCCTTTAAAGACCATGGTGATCGGCCTCGAGCCCGGCGAGAAAGCCGCCACCTCGCCGGTGCAGGCCGCCACCATGACCCTGATACCGCCGGCCCAGAAGTATATCAATGAATATCTCAAGAGCCATTTGGTGGTGGTCTTTAACGCCACAGCCGCGGCCCCGGTGCACGCGGAATTGTTGACCTATCAGCAGATCAAGGACCGCGGCATCAAGGACAGCGATGTGATCGCCATCGAACAATATACTTTCGAACAGGGCCGTGTGGCCCGGCTGTATTTGACCGGCATTCCCGGCCGCATGGAAATGGAACACGTTGAGGACGGCGATATTTTTGAGGTGATCGACGGCCAGGCGGGTGCCAAGATCGCCACCTCGGACATGCTGGGCATCATCGATATCCCGGGGGTGGTCAATGCCCTGGTCATCCGGCGCCACGATTTAAGGACCAACAAGGACCGCATCTTCGGCGTTGACCTGCGCACGGGAAAGGAGAATTTAGGCTTTTATCCAAGGGCCTATTTAAGTTCAGGCCGCCTGGGCTACGCGGTGCTTTCCAATCCCTTGGCCCCCTTGGGCCGCCAGCCGGTTTATTACTATGACAGCGAACTTCATCTGTTGACCGAGCACGGCGATCTCGTGAATGCCCAGAACCAGGGAGATGTGGAAGGGTATTCCATCAACAGCGAGGTCACCGGACAAATTCCAGCCGCTTTGACCACAGCCGGCCAGCGTTTGATATTGAACGTTCATGTGGACCGCCAAAACAAGACCGAGTCTGCGCGGATCATGAAGGGCAGTGTGGAAATAGGCTCAGTCAGCGTCGATACGCCTGAAGGGGATTTCGTGGAATTTGACATGGGTGATCAGCCGCATCCTTTGCAGTCCATCGATTTGAACCAGAAAACCGTCGGCCCGCAATTTGATACCGTGGACATCCACACCGTGGCTGGAGCGCCGTCGGATATAGCCGGCCATGAAATCAGGGGCGCCATCCGAAGGTCAACGCACAAAGGCGTCATCATCGATAGGACCATGGGCATCGTGGCCGGCCAGATCGTGACCAACACGTATACGGGAGAGTTGACTGTCAGCCTGATCCAGGAGCGCGATGAGCAAGGCGAGGCTTCGGTTGCCGGGATCTATAAGGCCGCTCTTGACCAGGGCATCTTGACCATCGGCGAGCAGAAAGACACCGTTGATATCATCGGGGTCCAGGGCCTGCCTTCAGGCATGAACAGCCGGGACATCAAAGCCGTGATCAGCCGCACCACCGGTAAAGGCGATTTGGTGGATATCAGCAGGGCCGGGTTGATTGCCGGCCAATTCAACGGCAAGACCGGCAGGGCGAGCTTGGTAGAAGAGCGTGATGCCCAAAAGAATGAGACCGTCAGCGCAGTATTCAAGGCCCATCGGGAGAACGGCCGGGTCGTGATTGAAGAGAAAATCGACACCATGGATGTCCGTCCGGTGATCAGCGCTCCGGCCCCTTTTAACAGCGATCATTTAAGGGCCGCGGTCAGCCGCAAGGCCCACAAGGGCGATATTGTGGACTTGGCCGCGGACGGCAATATCGTCGGACAATTCAATGAAGGGGCCGGCAGGGCGAGCTTTATTGAAGAAAGGGATGATCAAAACGGGGCCGCGGTAACAGCGTTGTACGAGGCCGGGTTAAACGCCGGCACCGTGGAAATCAGAGCCTTCAAGGACAGGGCTGATGTGCGCAAGGTCAGCAATGCTCCTGACGGGTACAAGAGCGAGGATTTAAGGGCCTTGGTCAGCCGTAAAACCGGCAAGGGAGACATCATTGACACGGCCGCCGAAGGCAATGCCGTCGGTCAAATCAACACCAAAAACAACAGCGCCAGCTTTGCCCAGGAACGCGATGCCGAGGGTGAAGTGACGGTGACAGGCTTGTATGAGGCACGCTTGGACAACACGGTCATGGCCATCGGCGCCAAGAAAGACACCATGGACCTGCGCAGGCTCGTGGGCGTGCCGGAAGGCCAAAGCAGCGGAGTTTTAAGGGCGGTGATCAGCCGCACGACGGGCAAGGGCGATGTCATTAATCTTTCCCGCGAAGGGAGATTTTCAGGCCAGGTCAATTTAGGCAAAAATCTGGCGGCCATCCGAAGCGGCAATCTGGTCTTTGTCCATAGCGGCAGGCTCTCCGGTGGTGTGATCCTGGTGGAGGAAAATATCGAGGTCTTGGACATCAAGGCCGTTGAAAGCAGGGTGCAGGGATTGAATCCCAAGGATTGGGAAGCCGTGATCAGCCGCGCCACGCATGAAGGGGACATCGTGAATGCCAGCGAAGAGGGCAACGGCGAAATCCTCGGCCAAATCCTGGAGGACAAGGCCATCTTTGTCGAGCCGGTCTCCGGCGGCAAAAAAGGCGAGGTGTGGATCAATGTCTACACCGCCCAAAGCACCCCTGAAAGAATCATCATCACCGCGTTTTTGAAACGCGTCAAGGCCTTTATCCGTGACGATTCCCGCGGCGGCAGGACCATTCATTATGTGGAGAAGGACAATCATTACAGCGAAATGTATTTTGACGATGGCCTGCACAGCATCCAGGCCAGCCAGAAGGAAAAAAGCACCAATGTGGAAATTTACAGAAGGCACTTAGTCCATCGCCGCGATCCCTTTGCGGTGCTCAACAGCCATACAGGCGATACCCTGGAATATAATCTCATCGCCCGTCCTGCCCCGGGGAGAATTGAGGTCTTTGGCATCCGCAATCCTTTCCTGGAATCGTCCCGCACCCAGGTATTTTTAAACGGCGAATATGAGGTCCCGGCCTTTGAAGTCTACGGCCGTGATCTGAAATTTCTTTCACATCCGACCTTTGGCAGGGTCCAGAATAACACGGCCAACAGCGCGCTTTCCCTGCCTTCACAATGGATTTTCGGCAATGGGGTCGACTTGGACCAAACCACGTCGGACAGGGCGTTGCAATTGGCCGATGCCCTGGAACAATCGAGATATTCCACCAGCTTCTTAGGGTCGTCCTTGCTGTTCCCCCATGTGTCCAGCCGCCCCTTGCCTCCGGCCATCCAAGGGGAAGCCGCCCAGATCGCCGTCTCCCGCGATGCTTTGATCAATGCGCTGATCGGGGCCCAAGCCGGCAATGTCGTCAGAAACCAATATGACCCGGATGCATTTTTATTCAGGACCAATCCGGCAAGCCCCATCGTTGAAACCATGGGAGAGATGGACATACTCGAAGCTTGGATCGATCAGGGGCGTTTGGATTTGGCTTTTGGTGTCATCCAGTTTTACATGGACGTGACCCGCGCAGGCACGCTGCCTTTGCGCAGCAGCTACAATGCCGTGACCAGGGACGCCCAGGAATCCAAAGCTTATAACACCAATTACACGACCTCCGCCTACGCGCCGGCGGCGCAGGCGCGCCTCATCCATCTGGTCTCGCTGTATGTCCAGGCTGCTAACGGACAAATCCAAAATCAAATACCGTCGGAATTCTTGACCAACTTAACGCACAGTTTCACCCATCAATTCATCCCCAATGAGGGGCTCTCCGGCATTGCGCAAGACCGGTCGGGAAAGGCCGTGCGCCGCGCGGGAATTTTGATCCAGGACAATCCGCTTCATATGAGGACCTTGGACAATGCGGTTGTATTCCGGGAAACGCGGGACACCTTGATTCAAGGCCAGGGCCTTTTGACCGCGGCCCAGGTCCAGGATTTAAGCAAGGTCAGGGACACGGCCTTAAGGTGGCTCCTGGCCAACGTCAAACACAATTATGAATCCCGCGGGGTGATCATCTCCGGCCAGGATGAGATCCAAAGCAGTAATAATGAGGGTCAGCGTTTCTTCGGGACCCGCCTGGATTTGGATGCCCGTGATTATATCGCGGCGGCACGTATCGCAAACGATTTGGGTCTCAACGGCCAGGAAATTTTGGAGCGGGCCTATCAAATTTTCGGTGTGCGCATCGACGGCAAGCAGGGGCTGGACACCAGCACCCCGCGCGGCCAGGGCGATGTGATATTTTCCCAGACAACGGCCGAATATCTTTCCGCGGCCCAGGCCCTCGGATATGCGCCGGGCAGGGATTTTGCCGTCCGGTCGCTGAATGCCCTAGGCGTTGAGGGCCGGTATCCAGTCTTTGCCCTGCCCGCTGATTTTGACCGCCGGGAAATGATCCATGAAAAAGGCATTTCAACGGGCATGGACAATGATATCCTGCCTTTAGGGGACAAATCCGACGGTGGAACGGCCCTGGCAGCCACGGCCAGGATTTTGACGGATATGGAAAGCCGCGCAGCGGTGGTATTGCCCCAAAAACAATTTGCCCTGCATGTGAATGCCAAGGAATCCTCCATCTTGATTTTGGTCATCGAAGGATTCACAGGCCTGATCCTGGCCTGGAGCCTCCTGACCATGACGGTTAAAATTTTGTTCTATGACCGGCGGGCCAAACAAAGCGCCGCGCAAACCGTTGGCCAAGACCGCAACCGGTTGATGGATGCCGGGACCATGGAAGAGGCGGTGTCGGCCTGGCAGGAGATCTATCTGCCGACCTTAAGAGGCGGCAGCATCATCCTGCTGGATGGCGCTGTTGATTTCCATTTCGATACTCAGCTCAAGAATGTGTTCATACTGACCTATGGATATTTGAAGCACGCGAGGCAGGCCGGCTTCATCACAGAAGAAGACAGCGCGGTGTTCATGCATCGCATGTTGGTTTATGTCTGGATGCAGGCTTTGATCGCGCGGCGGGTGGCCCTGGAGGCCAACCGCGGCAGCGGCAACGGGCGTTCCTTTGACAGCAACACCACCTGGGACACCTTGATGATGATGAACCAGGAATTCGCCTGGCTTTTAAGGGAAGAGCTCATCCAAGGCGCTGACCGGACCGACAGGGCCGGACAAAGATTGCAACAGGTCTTTGAGAATATCGGGGTCCCGGCGGTGGGAGCGACAACGTATGATCTCATTCAAGTCAGGGCCCTGGTCAACATCGTGCAGGCCACGGCCTGGCGTTATGTGGCCCAGGACGGATCAAGGGTCGATGAATTGGCGGTGGTGAATGGCTTGCTGGGCCGTCAAGCTGTTGCGCCTCAAGCCGCTGACCGCCAAGAGCTTGGCGTTGAGACCAGACTGCCCGGCGTTGATTTAACGCTCATCGGTGAATTGTTTGAAAACGTGTTCCATGCACAAAGAGGCTCCTTCCGGCATTTTACCGGCATGATGACGGAGTTTATCGCCAATCATGACCATCGTCCGGTCCACTGGATACTCAATGAAAAGATCAAATATGCTCCCTGGCTCCTTTTGAGCCTGGCCTTAGGATTGGTCTTGAAAAACGAATTCGACGGCGGAGAGCCGATGATCACCGGGCTTGGCACCATGTGGCAGCAGATGAATGCGGGCGGCCTGATTAATCTGCTGAATTGGCCGTTATGGGGGATGGCCGCGGGGATCGGCCTCTCCTTCATGGCGTGGATGGCCCAGCATCTTCGGCATCCTTCCAGGAGAGCTCCTTTTAGCTTGACCATCAAGGCGGGATGGAACCGTATTTTCCATTTGGCCGTGCGGTCTTCCTTGGCCGTGCGCATAGTTTCCCTGGCCGGATTATTGTTTGTTCTGATGAAATTAGAGGTGCACAGCGTTTATCTCTCCTATTTGAATTGGGGCGTATTTGTGGTGTGGGTCTCTTTGGAATTCTTTTCCCTGCTTCTTCCCATTGCTTTGACCATGGTCAGCCGTAACATGGCCCGCGGCGGCGTATTCAGACGATGGGCCATGCTGATGATCACAGAGGCAAAACCTGTTTCGTTCACCTGGCTGGTCTTCAAATACAATTTCACCCCAGCGGCCTTGACCGGCGGCGGCTGGGGGACCTGGCTGAGGCAGCTGCCCTATTTGCCCAAATTTATGAAGGCCGCGATTTATGTGGCGGCCAAACAGGGCTGGCTGGCCTGGGGCATGACCGTGGTGAATTTCGCCGCCTCTATCGCGGCCTTCATCGCCGTCGGCTCTTATCTGATTGTTCCGGCGGTATTTTCCGGATGGTTCTCCCAGGTGTATGCGACGATGGACGGCGGATGGGACTACGTCAGGATCTTTCTGGCCCTCTTTATGCTGATTAACGCTTTAGGGCTGGTGCGTTACGCCCAGACCATGGGCTTTTACAATTTCATGTCCATCTTCGCCAAATGGCCTTTGCAGACCATGGCCTTAGGCCTGGCCGTCATGGGAACGCAGGGATTGGTCCAAAATGTCTTTGTGTTGGGAGGCGTCATAGCCGCGTGGGCCATTATTTATTTCCCGCAGGCCCGCAGGTCCATCAGTGACAGAATGACGCGCTGGGTGCAGGAATTAAAGCGCAGAGAAATTCAGCAAAGATTCGAAGAATTCAATAATCCCTTGCGGCCGGGCCGCGGCAGGCAGGTCCACGGATATGTCATCATCGGCGGCGACGCCCTCAGGGGACTGAATTCAATATCCGCTGACGTGCTTATGGAACGCTTTGAAAAATTGGTGGCCTGGGGCGATGATGCGGCCGTGTATTTGCACGGGCGTCATCCTGACTTGAGGGCCGGCCTGGAAAGCCTGATCGAAGCGGAGATCAATTCCAAAATGACCCTTTTGCATCCATGGCAGATCGTGGAAGGTCCCATTCCTGCAGATGTCAATTTGGGCAGGAATGTCCGGGTGTATGTCCCTGCCAACAGCCGCCGGCAGATTTTGGATGCCTGGCATGCGCGCCGCTGGATTGTGGCCATGACCGCCGCCGCGGGCCAGTCGCAGGATTTGTCTGTGGCCCAGCTGAATATGTATTTTGGCCTGAACGAAATTCTGCATGGCGATGAAAATGTGGTCATTTTCGCGAGCAATAAATATACGGATGAAGGCCTTGCCCCCAGCCGTGAAAATACCAACCCTGTATCTGAAATCGGCCAGAGGGAAAAGATCGCTTTATTGATCCAGGCCATGAATGCGAGTTTAGGCATGCAGCAGAGGCAAGGAAGGATGTTCACGATCCACGATCATACGGCCTTTGGCAACAAGGCCTTGACCGGGGCAGGCATGGATGCCGCACCCGCGGATGTTGTTTTGGGCATGACGACCATGAAGATCATTGACCGCGGCGCGGTCAATAACGACGTCGAAGAACATAACTATGATCTGATGAATTTGCGCGGCAATGAGGATTTGGTGATTGTCGTGCCAGGCCGCGGCACCACCAACGTGAATACGCCCATGGGCCAATACAGCCGCCTGATCGAAGAGGGGCACCGCGCCATTTTGCGCGGGGTGATGAATTTCGGCGGGGCCGCCGGCGAATCCATCGGGACCGGCTGGGAGAACCAGCTGCGCAATACTTATGGGATGAGCGTGCGGGCCTTCATGCACCGGGATGCCACCTTGAAACCCTTGACTTCCTTAAACCGCAGCCGTCTGAGCTGGTACCAGAGATACTGGGCCGTTAACTACGGTCTCATTGGTTTTGCCCCGCACGCGCCGGGGATCTCTGAGGACATCTGGGCCGTGACCCAGGCCACGCATACCATGATCGCCTTGGGCTATCGCCCGAGCTTTATTCAGTCTAAGAGCTTCCCGCATAAGATCCGCGAAACCTATTCCCACTCAGATTTATATATTGCCCCGCCGCGCTGGGCCGGCGGATATGTCCAGATGAAAAGCAGTCCCATTATGCAGCAGATCTCGGATTACGG
Source organism: uncultured Planctomycetales bacterium (assembly GCA_964483785.1). Taxonomy (GTDB): domain Bacteria; phylum Omnitrophota; class Gorgyraeia; order Zapsychrales; family Fredricksoniimonadaceae; genus JABDGZ01. The sequence goes on along the minus strand of CAZACW010000001.1, from coordinate 52,955 downwards.
CCCCATCAGCATGACAGCCAAGGAAGTGCGCGAAAGCAACGGCCGGTTCTTCGGGTTTGTCCTCTATGCGATTTTAAATTCTGCCTTGACCCCGATTGCCATTTTATTCGGTTTCTTGCCGTTTACCGGGGTGGACATGATTCTCTGGAACATCGGCCTTATTTTTAATCAAATTTTGACCTTTGCGGGCCTGGCCGCCTACATGGAAAGCGCCGGATTCAAGAATAAACACAGTTTGGTCGCGGGCCTCGTGACCTGGCTCGGCTTGAAATACGCGATAGACATGGGATATTTGACCATGACCCCATCAGAGATGATGTCCTGGACCATCATTGCGCTTTGGGCCGGCGGGTTTATCCTGGGCTTAAGCCAGTGGATTTCCACCCGCGGCAAGGACGTTATATTGTTCAGCCCCTTGTCCATGATCCAATTCCTTTCCCAAAGCGTCAGGCAGTCTCCGAAATTTGATTTGTCCGGGGCCAATGCTACGGATTTCAGGGGTGTTGATATGAACAGGATCACCGTTTTTGCCGAGGACAGCCGCGGCAGGAGCGCCCATCCGCTGGTCAATAACAGGACAACGCACTTGATGGGCCTGGCCTTGTTTGTTTCAGGCGTTCTGGTGATCATTTCCTTGGGCGACGAGAAAAACGTATTATTGCTTCTTTCAGGCCTTATGTTTTATGTAGGCGCGATGCAGGGGTCCTTGACCATGTCGGTGAAGCTGGGGCATTTGGAAGGGAAGAAGAAAATCCTGGAGCCTCTTACTCATCTCGCGGCTTGGCTGAGCGTCGGGCTCCTCTATGCGGTGCTGGCCGGGCTGATGAGGCAGGGCGGAATAGCCGCCTGGGTTTCAGCCGTGTTGACCGTAGCGCTGATCGGCAAATTATATTCCTGGTTCTGGGGGCCGTTAATTGAGAGGAATCCGCCGTCTTTCTCATCGGGATTTGGCATTTTAGCGCTTTTGAAGGCCATGGTCCTGACAGTGCTTTGGATAGCCAAGATCATTTCCGACCGGCTCTGGCTTCCCGTGGCTTTCTTCGTCAGGCTGCTGGCGCCGGCAGGGAGATTGTTGGGGTTGCCTTTACACAGTCTTTTAAGGCCTCATGAGATCCAGCGCATCCGATCAGAGTATCTGCGGCATTTGTCCATTTCAAGCCCTGTTGTCATCTGGTTCTTGATTTCCCCGCTGCCGGCCATCATCACCTTTGCCGCGGACACGAGGAAATTTTTATTAAGCCAGAACCAATTGTTTGTCTTCATGGGCCTGCTCTTCGGGTCCATGTATCTTGCGGCCATTATCTATAAAATTTTAAGCCTGTCTGAACGCGGGGAATTAAGGCGGCGTTTCAATGAGCTTTATAATGAGATGTTGATATGGGAAGCGGGTCTGCTGGATTTCCATCATGAAAATTATGAGGCCATGGGGCGTATAGCCGATGTCCGTTCTCTGGTGACTGAAGCTCAGACCTTCATGTCCCAAAGGGAATTTGAAAATGCTCATCTGAAGCTGGATAAAGTGGAAGCGGTGATGGCGCGTTCTTTGCCGCAAGCCCGGTCCCGTCGGCAACAGCAGCAAGTTCCCGCAAGGCCGATCAGCGTCGTCATTGGCCCGCAAGTAAGGCAGCGGCTGGCGCAAAGGCTGCAGCGTCCTCTGGATGCCAATCTACCTGTACCTCTTGACCGCGTTGAGCGCAGGGATGACGGTAATTACAGACTGATCATGCAGGGCGTCAATATACCTGAGCCAGACCAAGACCAAGCCAGGGCGCATATTAGAGAAGATATCGACCATGGCCGTCTGGTCATCCATATTGATACGCCGCACGGCCCCCGCGCCCTGGCGCCGGATGAAATCATCGGCATAGAATTCGGCAGTATTCATTTCATCATCAGGACCGTTGAGCCTATCACCCAAATGTCCCTCGAGGCAGATTATGCGGAATTTGACCGTCAGCGGGAAATTGCAGAAGCTGTGAATGAACAACTGAAGCTGATCGGTAGTCGCCAAAGGTTCAATCGTGTCAATGAAGCTACGCGCGCGGTCGTACAACAAACGATTGATAGAAGCCGGGCGAATTTAGTCAACCGCGGCGCCATCACAGAAGGACCAATCAGAAATAAGATTTCCACTCTCAGGGCCAGGTTAGAACTTGCCTCAGGAAAATTGGATGAAAGCGCAAGTGAAATTGCAGAAGCTGTCCAAGAGAGGCAGGAGGAAGCGGCCATGCGCGTGCAGGCGCACAGAATTGTGACCGGCATTGCCAGGGAATTATCAATGACAGATTTAATGCAGGATGTCCCGACAGGACCCATTGTTGCGCGTGAAACCGAGG
>CAZACW010000001.1:0-50519 GCA_964483785.1 uncultured Planctomycetales bacterium | reverse complement strand
GGGCTTCGCGCAGAAAATGTCCAAGCATTAGAACGTGAAGAAAGACGGCAAAGAGACGCAGAAGAATTAAGGGCCGCAGAATTGCAGGAGGCTTTAAATCAAGAGATCGATGATATTTTTGAATTAATCATGGCCATTGATGTTGAACAAGAGCAAATCCGGCAAGAGGCGGCAGCCAGGGCATTGACTGGAGAAGCGGCCAGGCAAGAAGAGAAGCCCTTGGAACAGAAGCCGGAAGCCAATCCTTTTGTCCAAGAAGGCGATAAACAAACCGGAGAATTCTGGCATGGACAGATGGCCACAACTGGTTTTGAAACTGAAGAAGGGTTACAAGCAGCTCGCCAGAGCTTTGAGAGGTTGATGTTAAGGTTAGAATTAAAGCGTGCCATCGAAAGAAGCAAAACAGCCAGCGCCCGAAGGGCCAGGGATATTGCCGGAATCAAGGTACAATCAGCCGCTGAAAGAGAAGCGTTCGACAATTGGCTGGAAGCGAATGTCCAAGGGAGGCAGAGGGAAGCGGCCAGGCGCGTGCAGGCGCACAGAATTGCGGCTGGCATTGCCAGGGAATTATCAATGACAGATTTAATGCAGGATGTCCCGACAGGACCCATTGTTGCGCGTGAAACCGAGGGATCAATTAATCTTGCGCTTACACAATTGCGCGAAGCGCAGCTTACGGCCTTGGAAAACAGAGTACGTCATGAAAGCAACGGGATCCTGGATACTGTGGAGCAAACAGTAAAAGAGATGACGGATGATCAGGATTTATCCCATATCACTGACCTGGCTATAGCAGAACGTATAGCAGCCCTTACGGGGGCTTTTAAGCAAGGCAGGGTCGATGCACCGTTGGCCGAACTGCAAAGAAATATTCCTACTTATACGAGGCTCTTAGCCGAGGCAGGCAGTAAGGCCCAGATCATTCCCGGCATTGAAGCAAGAATTGAGAGCTTAAGATCAGGGGCGGCAACAGCCCTGGCCCAGGTGCAGGCCCACGCGGTAAGGATTCGCATAGAAGAGAAGCCCATGGAACAGAAGCCGGAAGCCAATCCTTTTGTCCAAGAAGGCGATAAACAAACCGGAGAATTCTGGCATGGACAGATGGCCACAACTGGTTTTGAAACTGAAGAAGGGTTACAAGCAGCTCGCCAGAGCTTTGAGAGGTTGATGTTAAGGTTAGAATTAAAGCGTGCCATCGAAAGAAGCAGGACAGCCAGCGCCCGAAGGGCCAGGGACAATGCCCGAATCGAGGCGCTATCAGCCGCTGGAAGGAGAACATTTGACAGCTGGCTGGAAGCTAACGCCCAAGAAAGACAGGAGGAGTCAGCAGGGCGCGCGCAGGCGCACAGGATTGTGAACGGCATTGCCAGGGAATTATCAACAACAGATTTAATGCAGGATGTCCCGACAGGACCCATTGTTGCGCGTGAAACCGAGGGATCAATTAATCTTGCGCTTACACAATTGCGCGAAGCGCAGCTTACGGCCTTGGAAAACAGAGTACGTCATGAAAGCAACGGGATCCTGGATACTGTGGAGCAAACAGTAAAAGAGATGACGGATGATCAGGATTTATCCCATATCACTGACCTGGCTATAGCAGAACGTATAGCAGCCCTTACGGGGGCTTTTAAGCAAGGCAGGGTCGATGCACCGTTGGCCGAACTGCAAAGAAATATTCCTACTTATACGAGGCTCTTAGCCGAGGCAGGCAGTAAGGCCCAGATCATTCCCGGCATTGAAGCAAGAATTGAGAGCTTAAGATCAAGGGCAGAAACAGCCCTGGCCCAGGTGCAGGCCCATGCGGCAGGGCTTCGCGCAGAAAATGTCCAAGCATTAGAACGTGAAGAAAGACGGCAAAGAGGCGCAGTAGAAGGAGCCAAGGCCCAGACGGCAAGAGTATTGGCCCAGCCGCAAGATCTAACGGTTGGGGCCGTTCAAGGATATATTGATAGCCTTGAAAATTTGTTGAGCACCTTGACCCATGAAGCATTTAAAGCAGAGATACGCGCCTTGATCGGCCAGCTGCAGACCCTCAAAAGCACAATCAATCCTTTCAAAGAAGCGGGTGATAAGGAAGTCCCCGATAGTTGGCAATGGATAGCCAATCCTGAACATGTTCAAAGAGTCGAAGTGCAGATACAAGGGGCCATAAAATATGAGCAAAACCGCGCACGCCAAGCAAGCAGCGCAACCCCGGCCCCTGCTGAGGCGCAGGTGGAAACAAGCCAAGAAGCATTTGGAACAGCCTTTTCTGAATCCAGCGCCGCCTTGGTCACGCTGCAAGAACTTACTAAAAAAGCAAGGGCCATACATGAGCCGTATGCCAGGCGCGTGAACAATGCAAGAACAACGGATGAACTTGTTGCGGTTTATCGGGATTTTGTCAGGGTCGTGACTGAAGATATTTCAGGACCTGCGTCTGCGCTGAAAATCGAAGAAAATGCAGGCCGATGGGAAACCACGGTCCAGGCCTTGCCGGAAATGTCCATGGCCAGGGAAGATTTAGACAGAAATATTTCCTGGGTGTGGGCAGCCTGGCGGGAACTGCAAGCGGAAGTTCAAGGGACCAATACCTTGATCCGAAACAGGGCCGGAGCTCAAAACCGCGCAATCAAGGAAGCCCAGGAACAAGAAGAAATGGCAAGGACAGCCCAGGAGAAGCGCGAGAGGCTTTTGGCCGCCTCGCGATTGATCAATACCATCGAAGACCAAGTGCGTGAGGCTGTTCGCTGGGCCCATTCAGCCATCGGCCAAGTCATTGCCTTTGGCCAACAGCCATTGACCCTGGCCAATGCCTTGCAGGAAAGACTTGCCCAATACGGAGCCCAAAAAATCACCGCGTTTGGGGTTCAGCAAAGAGCTATACGGGAAATGAGAGAAGCTGTTGGACGATTAAGAAGGATTGTGGGCCAGCACGAGGAAGAAACAATCAGCGCGCTTTTAACAAGATTGGTTGGCATTGAAAGCGTTCTTACAGATTTTACGCAAAAGGGTCAGCCTGGGCTGGTTGGATTGGTCAACGATAGGATCGCTCAATTGCAGACCACTGAGGCCAGGGCGATCGAGGCTGTCATGGGCACGGCAGAACCGTCCCAGGATAAGGGCGCGCCGGTGCAGGCCGATACCAAGGTCACGGACAAATTCAGGGCCCTTGCGCCTAATTTATGGTTTGAAAATGATGCGGATTTGACCCAAGATCAAATTGATCAGATATTCAGGACTTTCCCGCCCGTATATGAAAAAGATTATGCGGGGGCAACCTATTTTTGTTCACGGCCCGCTTTGGAAGATAACGGCCATAGCTTCCCCAGGGCGTTCGTGGTCGTGTATTTGGTGCGGCCCAATGATCAGGGCAACCTGGAATTAAATTTAAGAAAGCTTATGTTCAGCGCCTCAGCCGCGCTGCCGCGCATCCCCACCCATCGCGACAGCACCTTCAATGAAAATTTTGACTGGATCGGCAAAAGCAATTTCGGCGAGCAGGCCATTGATCTTCCTTTTGAAATTGACGAGTTCATCCAGGCCATCCGGGGGATGGGGGCTGAGGAGCTGTACACCGACAAAGAGGGGATATCCAACCCCATATTAAAAGACACCGGGTCCCAGATCGCACCCGAAGTAGCGGACTTCACAATCGTAAGAAGAAATGGAACAAGGCAGGCGCTGATGATTGCAGGCTTCACTAATCCAGAAGATCCCGCAAGTCAGTACACCCTGGATGGATATGGGCCGGATTTTGAGGCCGGATTCATCAACGAATATATGGGCCATGAAAATCTTTATGGCCCTCATTACCGCAGTTTATTCTACTCTAATAATAGGCAGGCGCTTTGGTTGATCATGCGAAGCGCTGACGGCGCCATGGTCTGGGTCAGCCATCCCCAGCCGGCCATCGCCGCCATCAACCGTTTCGGGGCCAAGCCGGACCATCTGTTTGCCGTTGATCCCCGCTTGAACTTAGGGGGATATGATCACAGAGCGAATTTAAGATATTTCGGTATTCCGCGGGGGCATATCAGCCATCAGCATCCGTTGGAAAGGGCCAAATCGTATTGGTGCGCGGCCCCATGGAATAATCAAATGCCGATCGTGCAAGACTACCGTCAATGGGTAGCCGGACGCTCACAGCCGCAGGCTGGAGAACAGCGTTTCGGTCTACACGGCCGCAGAAGCAGGGAGGAGCTGCTCAATCACCTGGTGCCCCATACCAAGGACCAGGAAGTCACGGCTGTGTTTCATTCCATCTTGAATGACGCGGCCCCTTATATCGAATTTCTAATAAGAACAGGTTTGATCCAGGTGACGGCCCAGCCGGGATTTTTAAGCGAGCACCTTCCCGTCACCGACGTCCGTTTAGTCGCCGGCAAGGATGATGCCATTATCCATCAGCACACCCTATCGATCGGAGAACTTGACTATGATCGTCTGCCTTTGCTGGTCATCCTTCTGCACGAATGGATTGAATTGCTCACCAATAATCACGAGACCGCCCTGCAGTTCCATGATCCGCAAGCCAACGAAGCCTGGAAAACGGAACTGCAGAGGCGCAGGACCTCCACCAAAAAGGCCGTGGTCATCGGCATCGGCGCCATTGCCAGGGGATATTTGGCCGACATGCTCCAGCAGTCCAATTATGCGATTACCTTTGTGGACAGGCATGAGGATTCCGTGGCATTCGTTGAAGGTCACGGAGGATACAATCTCTGGCTTTTAGGCAATGAATATCCCGCGGCCTATCAGGTATCACAGAATAAAAGGGTTTACGCTTCGGCATTGAACATCCATGATGTGCAAGCAGTATCGACGATTGTTGCGGCGGACATTGTTTTTGTTTCAATCTACGGCAGCACCAACGGTGAGGTATCCGAAGTTTTGAGCAGGGCCCTGGCGCAAAGGATCAGCCAAGAAGACCCAAGGCCCTTGAATGTGATCGTGATCGCCAATACGCCGGGCGCTGACACCGAACTGCGCGGGCTTATCCTGGCACGAGGAGAACTGCAAGAGGTCATACCCCGGGCCCAGGAGCTGTTAGGTGTCAGCAGCGGCCTGATCGACCGCATTGTTCCCTTCAGCAGGACAGTCACCAGCCGCAGCAGGAGGCGTCAGACCAACCAGGACAATGCCTTCATGGTGGTTGAAAATTACAGCGCGGGCCTGCAGGTTTCAGCCCGTGGATGGAAAGGGCCCCAGGAACTTGTCAGCGATATCAGCGAGTTGACCTTTGTGCAGGACATGGATGAGGCAAGGCTGCAAAAATTATACACCTTAAACACGGCCCATGCGGTGGCCGCCTTTCTGGGGCATTTGCGGGGATACACCTACATCCACGAGGCCATGGAGGATCTTTATATCCGCATGGCTGTGGAGCATGTTTTAAACGGCGTGCTGGATGTCCACCCGGATTGGGAGGATGAGGCCAGCCAAAAAATCATCGCGCGCCTGCGCAATCCTGAAATGTTCGATCCCATTCTCAGGGTCGCCCGAAGCCCCTTGAACAAATTGGCTGGGCATGAACGCCTCATCGGCGTGGCCGTGGAATTCGCCGACAAGGGGCTGGCCTTGAATGATATTTGTGCGGCCATTGCCGCGGCCCTGATGTACGATGACCCGCGCGAGCCGCAGGCGCTTGTGCTTGCAGAGCAGATGGGATTTTCAAAAAATGGCTGGGAAGAGTTGGTCCATGGATTTTTAAGAAAAACGAGCGGCTTGGACCAGGAATACCTTCCGATCATCGACGGCGTTATCGCGCAAATCAGGCTTTTTTTGGTCTATCAGGACCTTAAAAAGAGAAATGAGAGGCTGGACACGGCCCAGGCGCATTGGAACGATCATATCAATGTGGTGGCGCCCAATGTTTTTCGGGTGGCCAGATTCCACCAGCCCAGAAGCACTGCCGTGACCGGGCCTTTTGCAGGGTATATGGACAGGTTCCATGAGAGGGCCCCTTTCCATGATGTCCAGGAAGAGACCTTGAGAGACTTATTTGTGGAACTGCTTAAAACCGGCCATTTCCAGCCGCATATTGTTGTCCACGTCAAGGAAATCTCGCCGGAGGCCGTTGTCCTTTACCTGCATGAAATGATCCATCTCTCCAGGCTTTACCATGATCATCTGACCTTTACGCTGGTCGTAGAACAGGATGTCAACCAATTCAACCATGATTTCCCCAGCACCTATCATTCCATTCACGAGGTCTTGGGCCGTCCTGGAAGGCGGGGCTTATTGGCCAGGCCCATCATCCACGTGGCTGATGCCGGCTGGAAAACCCGTAATTCTCCGATGACCCTGTTCCATCAATATCAGGGCCTGATGCCCTATAATCATGAGCGCACCTATGTGCACCAGGTCATCCTCAATGCCGGGGCCCTGCTTTTGCAATTGCCGCATTACGGGCAAAGGCATTATCTGGTGGTGCCCAGCGACGGCATTTTTAGTTTTGGACAGGTCGAAGTCAATGAACAAAGCCCGCTGACTTTGGCCCTTTATCCTACGCAGGAAGATAATCTTGCAAATAAGGTCATCGCCGCGACCGAAGGCGGCAGGGTCACAGGTGTTTTGGCCAAGCCGGACCAGGGGCTTTATCAACGGTGCATGGCGCCGGCCCAGGCCGCCGGGGCCGAGGCAGGGCGCGGATTATGGACCCTGCCTTTCCTGCATTTATGGAGAAAGGACAGTTTGGAGCGTTTCCTTCAAGAGCTCAATGATACGCCCATGGAAGGGTCAGATACATCACTCCTTGAGCTTCCGGCGGATTTCTTTGCAGCAGTCATTGAGGGACTGTTTACTCAGGATGAACAGGCCTGGATAGAAAGAAAACCGGCAGGCATGGACCAAGAGGACTGGCTTAATATCAGGGAGATCGCAGGCCGCCATTTACAGAGCGAAGGACAACAAGTCGCATTTTTGTCTATTGAACATGGAAGTTTTGTGGATGAAGGACATTCCCATGCCTACAAGGAGCGCGTCAGAGGTGAGATCCGCAGCCAAGGGCTGGTCTCGAATTTGAAGAAATATCCTGGAGTAGAAATGGCCGGCGCCCATGGATTAAGGGGAGGCCGAATCATTGTGCGCGGCAGCGGCATGCTCACTATCGGAGATAATGTGACCCTGGACAATGTGATCATTGATTTAGAGGAAGGCGGACGATTGGCCATTCCCTCAGGCTGGGTGCTGCGGGATTCTTTTGTATGCCCGGCGTGTGTGTTTGAGGGGGAAAACGGCTTTTTGAATGCCGTGCTCAGCCGCCGCGGCCAGATGGTTTATCCGGCCGAGCGCCAAAGTTTTGCCGGTGAAGCGGAAACCATCATGATCATGGCCCGCGATGATCAGGGTGAAGTCCGGCAGGTGCGGGTGACCATTCCCTACAACGCTACACGCCAGGACATTGATACACTGAATTTTGAAGGCTTAAGGGAAACAGGGCTGAATTACAGGCAATTACAGCAAAGGATCGATATCGTCACCCAGCAGGACAATATTCATCTTCTTGAGGCGCTGATTGACCAGGAAATCAGAAGTACAGGCTTGGTCTTGGAAAGAAATTACCAAGACATTGGATACCAAGAATTTGTCAGTAACACGGCAGAGCGCGTGGTGCACCAGCAGCTCAGAGGACAGCCGATATTTGTCACGGTCTCGGCCAGGCAGGGCGCGGGCAAGACCTATTTGGCCTATGCCCTGAAAGCTGAATTGGAAAGCCGGGGCAAACATGTGATTGTGTATGAAGAGGATTTTGTCCATAAGCCGCGCAGTGAACGGGAGAGGCTTCGGCAGGAACAGCCGGAGGAGTGGCTCAAGCACCGCCAAACCTGGCACCGTTGGGACAAGTACCGTGAGGACATGGAACGCTTAAGAAGGGCGGCGGTATTGGCCAAGGACCAAGGCTCCCAGGACATTAAAATCGAGGGTATTTACAGGCCGCAGGACGGCCTGACCCATCATGAGCAATCCTATCAGGTCCATGCGGACACGATCTTCATCGTGACCGGGTTTTTCATCGATGATAACAGCAAATATGAATTTCCTTCAGGGCCTGGCAACAGGCTGAAGGTCTATTTGGACATAAGCTTGGCAGAATCCCTGTCCGTTAAATTAGACCGGGATTTTTGGCGCGACCCTGACGATATCATCAATCTTCACAACACTGTATATTTCCCCGCGTTTTTTGAGTATTCGACCATCTTTGATCCTTATACCTCTGCGGACATTGCGGCCGCTGTGGATATCACTGACCGCGGCCGAGTGAGGGTCATTGACAGGCAGTTCAGGGAGATTGGGTCAGCCGAAGGCATGGCGCCGGTGACCTTTGTCAATAGACCCATGGTGGAATACCAGAATAGGACGGTCAGGATCAGGACCGAGGTCCTGGTATCGCCTGGTTATGCCGTCCTGGCCAGGGTCCATCATCCCGACGGGCCAAGGGACATCTATCATACCGTGGACCTTGTTAATGCAGGTTGGCGGACCTTTGCCACCTTTGAAACAGACCGTTCCATGGGGGAGCAATTAACCGTTGATTTGCTGGCCATGCCTCAAGCAACGGCTGTGCGCATTTTGCAACATCCCAGGGAAGCCGGGAGCCATGAACATGAATTTATTTCCATGAAAGCCGCTGGTGTTGAAGAAGCTATTGTCCGTCCCATCCAGGTGCAATCAGCCAGGTTTATCAGGTCCAATCTAACCAGAAGAAGAGATACAAGACAACCGGCAGCCATTGCCGCTGTCTCCCTGCCAGAAGGCACCACTGTCCTGGCATGGGTCCAACAGCCGGATGGCGACTGGGCCTTTGAAAGACCTGTGGTCAAGGTAGATGAACGTCTCATCCGGCATGTGGCCAGATACACCACAGCCCTGGGGCCGGGGCAAAACAAGACATTGACCTTTGTTATTCTCAAAGATAGTCAAGAGGATGATTTGCAAGTTTTGACTGATCAGCGCCGCGAGGCACAACGCAGAGGGACCTTACAGCAATTTGACAGGGAACATGAATCAATCTGGCTGGGGCGTGATATGACTTTAACAGGCGCCGAGAACCCGGCTTCTGCCTCAGACCAAAACGGGGCAAGATTACATACGCCTTCCTGGGCCATGGCCATCGCGGTTTTGTTCACCTTGGTCCTGCATGGCGGCGCGGCCTTTGTCCTGCCTGTGGTGCTTGGTTTAGCTTTATTGGCCGGATTATGGGGGATATACCGTTTGGGCATCTTGTCCAACAGCGGCCTAAGCGCCTATCTGGCCCAACGCTCAGCCAAACAAAGGCAGGCAGAGCTAAATGATTACGCAGCCCGCCGCGCAGCCTGGTTTACCTTTTTGGAAGAGTATTACGCGATGGTGCGGCGCCAACTGCTTGAGAATGAGCCCCTCCGAGAAATTTTCATCTACCGCAACGATGTCCCCGCAGAATTACATCCGTATCTTGACCTGAGATTCCGCGATCAGCCCTCGATTCCAGCTTCAGAATTGGTTTTTGTGGATTATGGATCGGTCAGGATCAATGGTAAACAGGAATCTGTCATTTACCGATGGCCCTTGATGAAGGAAGCACCTAGACTTGTGGCGCTTCATAATCAATCTTGGAGAAGAACACCCCAGGAAAAGATCAGTTTAGATCAGGCTTTGGCCCAGATTGCGCACCATCCTGTGGGCCATGTCGTGGCCGAGATCCCCGGTATTCAAGGAGAGGATGGACAGCCTAAACTCGGCGCCTTGATCTGGAGCTGGCGAAAAACATTAAGCCCTGATCTGATCTGCGCCATTGCAGAGGGAAGGCTGCAGGGCACGATGTTTGCAAGTTTAGGGGGATTCTTAAGAGAAAACATCGACCCTGACGGCAACAGCATGATCAATTTCGCCGTGGGTGCGGTGGTGCCCGGGTTATTCAAAGGATTGATCCTGGCGCAAGCGGCCCAGGCCAAAAAGGACTGGGTCCCCTATGTCCTGACCCTAAGTCCGTATTCAGCCAAGGCCTTGCACGAACATAATGGCGCCATCCAATTTAGTTTTGGACGGATACCTGATGGCCGTTATGAAGGCATGGACTTGATCGTCATGCGCTATGACGTGGATGGCACGGTATTTCCTGTCAGGCTGTATTCAAGGACAGGGACGCGCTTAGATAGGGCGGAGATCATTGGCCATCAGCTTGCCTTATGGAGATTTCCCATCTTAAGGGCATTTATTGAAGAGGTATTAAACAGCGCCTTGGGTGAGCAATTGGACCGCATCGCGGTTGATACAAACGCCCAGCATCCTTTGCTGGTCCAGCTCGATCAGGCTGTTGATCCGGACAAATTTGTTTTAAATATCCGGTTCAACGATCCCGAAGGCCATTTGACCATCGATGATTTCAGATCAGCTTTAGAGCTGGCCAGGTTTGTGCCGCTACCGGAATCCTGGCCGGCTGTTACTGAGCAATTCGACTCAGTACAGCGGCAATCATCCGAAGCAACTCCCCAAGCCCATTGGGCGGAAATGGCTCTTTGGGGTCTGGTGGTGCTTTTGGGAGCGCCGACTTTATTGGTGATGATCAGGGTGTTTGGCGGGGACTTTTTAAGATATGCGTTTACACATTATACCGAGATGGCAGGGATCGGTCTTGCCGTGGTGGCGGCAGGGCTTGTGCTTCGCATTATCTGGATCGCCGCCGCTTTCCTCATTGGCGAATGGCGAAGATCCATGCATCAAAGAGCAGATTCCCAAGCGGCCGTTGTTGAAAAGGATAGTGGAAAATTAGGCCGGTTATTGTCCCTGGCCGCGGTCTTTACCCTGGCCCCAGTTTTAGCCAACGCCGCGCAGGAGCAAACCTGGTCCATCGGGTCTATGTCTTGGGGGGTGGAGTTACTGGCTCTTGTGGCTGGTTTTATGGTGACGTTCAGACCACAGGACATAGGACACAAAAAGTACCGCAACAAAGGTGATAGTGCCATACGTTATATAGACACCCAACATAATAGGCTCCTTCATGGGGGGATGGTTTTATTGACCTTTATGGTCCTTGGCGTTGTTGCGATTGCTGATCAAAACAATCACCGTCATGATCACGGCGACTATGGGCAGCGTGATGTAAAAGGGAAGAAGCGGATTCATCGATGGCTCCTTTCTTTGATTAGATTAATTGCAAGCCATCCCTTTGTCAAGCGCGGGGCTATGGCCCTGGCTGCCTTGTTTGCGGGCCTGGTCTTCTTTTCCAGCCATGCCTGGGCCCAGGGCGCGCAGTGGCATGTGGTTTCTTCAGAAGCTAATGCCATCTGGCAGTTCATCTATGAGAGGAAATTTCGGGCTGAAGGCTTCCTGCTGTACGGTGTTGTATTCTGGAATTTTTCAAGATTATATTTTGAAGGCCTTGACAATTTTTCCAAGATCAATTGGGTTGTATTGGTCGGTTCCTCGGCGGTTTTAATATTAAAAGTATATGCTCAAAATCATATGGTCTATGGGATCAATGATTTTTGGGTCACCTTCATCCTCATGTATTTGGCATCGGCGGGTCTTATAAAATTTTGGCGGCTCATCCGTTCCCCTCAAACATGGTCATTTTTGGGATGGTCAACCGGATTTGTTTTTATACCAGCCGCCGCCGGATACTTCTTCGGGCTGCCCGCGCCAAAGATTTTATACCGGATTTTCTTGGGCCAGATTGTCTTTCTTCTCATAGGGGCCTTGCTTTTCTTGACGATTCTCTATTTGACCACAACAAATTTTTCTATCAAAAAGATTTGGCAGTTTACCGGAGGGGAAAGCAAGGAAACGTGGGACAGGGTCAGAAACGGCACGGTCATCGCCGGCACCCTGTTCCTTGGGCCCTTTGTGGTAGTGTTGGAAATGGATTGGGGGCTCATCGGTTTCTTGACTGATTATTTTGGCATTTTAACGGCCCTTTCCTGGTCAGCCTTTATCTACATGTTTTTCCATAATAAACATGTTTTTGACCACATAGAAAAGGCCTTGTCAGAATACGGCAGTGCATTGGATCCGGAAGTCAAATGGCATATCCCTTGGTCTCAGTTCCAGAAATACGGTGAAGCAGGCGTATTTAAAGCCTTCATAGGTTTATTCGGGGTGGTCGTCGTTGGAGTCATGCATCCACGGCTGTTGAGGTTTTTTTACTGGCTGACCAGGCTGCATCTCTTTCCTTTTTGGATAATTCCGATGAATTTCCAAAATCCGTCAAGAGGTGAAAGGGATATGGGCACGGCCGGGTTTATGGGGAATTTAAGTGTTACGCACAGGCAGATTTTAAGCCGGGGAGGTTTAAGGCCGCACAGCCTTTCCTGGACTGTGGCCCAGAAACGTATGGGCAGATCCGGTGATGTCCGCCTGACGTGGAGATATTTTGATGATTTGAAGATCAACGTGCCGGCCGGGCCGTTTAACTTGTATGGCTTGAATATCTATTACTCTGTATATTTTCCCAAGTATTTTATCTGGGCCCAGCGGCAAAAGGATGGTTCAGTCTTCATCTATGCCAATCAGCCGGTGCTTGATTTTCTCGAACTCGAATATCCACAGGAACTTTTTGAAACTTTATTATCCATCATTGCAGAAAAAGAATTGCTGGAATTGAAGTTGATCGAAGAATCAGGACTGCAAGGCCAAGAAGCGGCAGAGCAGGCAGACCGGATTTTATTGGAACGCTACCAGGGGACAGAAAGACGGGCTCTCTATACGGAGCTTAAAGAAAAGATGATGATCAGATTGCCGGTCCATGTCGAAGTGCGCAACAACAGGACCGTTGTCGTTGAGTTTCTATTTCTAGCCGTTCCACAGGGCTTTTTGTCTGAATATTGGGACTGGCTCCGGATTGTCGATGCTTCGACCCAGGAAGAGATCACGGATTTAAAAATAGAGGCAGTTCGGGGCTCTCGCCTTGAACTGACCTTGCCCCGGGATGTCCCTCAATATAGTATCCAATTTAACGAGACCCATGTCCCGACCAGCTCCAAGGGACCGGCGCTTCTGACCCCTAAGAAAATCACGCCTGATTCAAAACCCATTAACCTTTGGGGCCGCCGGATATTTATTGGTTTAGTGCTGGCTGTGCTGGGCCCTGCTGCCGCAGATGCGGCTGATTTCACTAGCCAAATCATCTCCCAGGCCATGCATACGGACTGGTCTTCCCTAATATTAGCGGCTGCGTCTGTCAGCGCAGGCCGGATTGCCTTCCCCTTTAGGGTGTCCTATCACCGTGATTTTGATCCGGACACAGCCAGACCCTATGGGACTGCCCTCAGGAGACGACTCGACTTATTGGCCCGGACCAATGATTTTAGAACTGTGGTTAAAATTGGAGAAAATCAAGTTCACTATCTTGCTCACGGCCGCGGGGCAGTGGGCCTTAAGATGCAAATCAATCAAGGTTCAAGGATATTGGTTATTCTTCTTTATTCAGAAACAGGTTACATTGAAAACATCATATTAGGGCCGGCTTTTGGTGCAAACGCGGCCCACAATAGAGGATTCAGGTCCCGTTGGCTGTCCTGGTCCAATATTGTCAGGGACCCAGAACAATTGGAAGCCCTGATCGCCAATGACATTTTAAGGGAAAGCGCAGTGATCGCTGAATATAACCAGGCTATTTTTGGTCAGGAAGAAATTTTCAATACTTTAATCGGGGCACAGGAGGTCCAGGCAGGCATTGAACAATTAGTCCATGTATTGGCCCAACTGCAGTCTGAAACTGATCTTAGCAATTATGCGGCCAGGATGACATCTGCTTTGGCCTCACCTGACAGCCAGGCCCAGGCTGTTTATAAGGGCCGTGCGGTCTCTGCGTTGATTTCAGCCTCATTAAGGACCTTGGACCAGGCTCAATCCGAAGCCCAATTGCGTCAGGTCCTGGGGTTGACCAATGGGGCAGGGCCTTTGGTGGAGCAGCTTATTTCTTTGTGGGGCCGGCAACAGGTAGAGCTGCATGGCGCCGCACAGACCTTGTTCGGCCTTAACGGCTATCGTCCGGCTCCCCAAGCTTTAGCTGTTGCAGATGTCATCAGCACCTTTAATTTGGCAGGGGAAATACAAAGCGCGCAATTACAGCAAGCCCTTGTGGGTGGATTTTTGGATTGGGCTGATGCACGGCGTGAAAGTGATGAAGACCTGGCAGCGCTCATTGCACATGAACTGGATCAAGGCACCCAGGGTGGTTTTGAAATATCCTATCTGGATTTGATGGAGCGCAGGCACAGGGAGGCCGCAGTACAGCCTGCCCAGGAAACAACCCGGCAGCTGACAGCTGAAGAGCGTTTTTTTAATGAAGCGGGTTTTCTTCTGGATCTGTTTTTACGCCAGCCTTCCATCAGGCATTTGGAAACCTTAAGAGATTTGGATGGAGTGTCCAGCCTTGTCCGGGAAGCCTCAGAACATCATTTATCAGATTTCAGGGAATATATGGCCCGGCTGAGGCGATTGCGCCAGCATGTGGGAGTTCTAAGAAAGATCCAGATCAAAGGGGCGGCCTTTACGCCTCAACTTGCTGTTGCAAGAATGTTAAATATTTCCGAGGACCTGACCGAGTTTGCCGCGACAGTATCCAGGCTCAATACGCCAAGGCCTTTGCCCAATGGCCGCGGGGCCCGGAACCGTTTATCCGCCAACCAGGTCTTTGCCCGCAATGCGATCATTATGAACGGGGTTTTGGCGCACGCCGTTTATCGCCGCATGGATTATTTGTCAAAACAGCGCCCTGATGAAACGGCCAATCAGGATTGGGACCGCGGTCCGGTCTTGGAAAGCGTGGGGCAATTAAAAGCAGATATCCGGTCATTGTGCGGTATTTATGCGCGGCATCCCGCAGCTGCCATGCCGGCCCAGTATTGGGGAAAAACTTACGCCCTCTTGAGCGTTCACGAACAAGAATTACGCGAAGGGGCCTATGGGCCGCAAGAGACACTGCATCAGGTCAGAGGGACCATGGAAATCATTTCTTCGTTGATGTTCCATGAACATAAAGATGGACAGGACCGCCTTTGGATCGATGAGGACCGCAACGTCGCAAGGCCCGATGTCGGGGCCCATGAACAGGCCATTGCTTCCAGGGCCGTGGCTTTGCTGGCTGGACTAGGATTTGGTCAGGGTGCCAGGACCTATTTCAGTTTTCTTTATCCCTCCGGCGAGCCGGCACCGGCAGAAATAAAAACCGATCTTGTGCAGGGGGCGCCCATAGATATGTTTAAATTTCTGTTTTCGGCCTGGATGAAGGATGTGGTCAAGGAGATCAAATCACTGCAGGAAGCGCATGAGTTGACATCGGCCTATTTTATATGGCTTGATGCCATGCATGAAACTTTCATCGCACATCAGGATGCCAGGCTTGCGACCTTCGTTCAAATCGTCGAGCGATTTGAAGGCCTGGCCTCCCTTGTTGAAAAGGCGCGATCGCCCTCCGATGTGGAACAGGGAGAAAAGGCTTTTCAAGAATTCAGAGTGAGTTTACTGAATCCTTCCTTATTGGTCCATACCCTTGTCAATCAGCGATTAATACACTTGAATTTGTCCCGCCGGCAAAAAAGGAGACTCAATAAAGTTGATCTTGTAAGACTGGAGGACAGGGAAGGGCTCGCCGCTAGGGCCTATGCGGTAAGGAAAATTTTGGATTTAATGCGGATCAGCGATGCCTATTACGGCGAATTGGCCCTGATCACAGGCCTTATGGATGAATACCCGCAGGAGGCCCTTTTAGACAGGGGGTTTTCCGATGATGTTCTGCAGGCTTCCCTGGAGGCCCAGACCAGCGGTCTCACAGCCGAGGCTGCCGAAGGCGAGTTCAAACCTGCCCTGCAAAACCTGGCCATTGAATTGAACGGGAATTTGCAATGGCTCAAGGGCTTTCCGCGTCTGGCTGAGGCGTATGAGCCTTATCTGCAAAAGGCCCATGAATATCTTTTGGGCGCGGGCGTAGTCCTGACAGCTGATTTAAATCCTGCCGAGAAACTGCGCGTTGTTTATGACATATTCTTCGGCATGACCCGTCTGCGCTCTTTTGTCATAGAAATGGGTGGGTTTATTTCACCCGGACCTGGACATGACGAGCTTCCATTGGAGACGGTCAATCCGGTTGTCAATAATTTGAGGGGCATAATCAGAATTTTTCTAACCGGCCCATTCCTAAAGTATGTCTGGGCCTTAAGGCGCCATTCTGCCGCTTTACCCCAAACAGCAGACCCCAAACCCCCATCAGAAAGGAGCGTAAGGCATGGATGAACGCAGGCAATTACCCCGTTGGGAAATCAAAAGAGAAGCCAAGGTGTGGATACCCCTCCTGCAGGGTTTCAGCCATTGCATGATCGAGGACATGCATTTGAAGGGCATGTGCGTATCGTTTGCCAAGCAGCTGCCCCCGGAGAAAAACGTAAGATTGTCCTTTACCCTCGGAGACAATTACGATTTCATCAAGGTCGAGGCCCATGTCCCGTGGATGAAGGAAGAGGAAGGACGGTTTAAGTACGGCCTGGCCTTTGACAAGGTCGAGGAGAACGACAAGGACAGGATTTACCAGTACATTTCCACCAATTGCTATGACCAGTTCAAGACCAAATGGTGGGCCTGACGATTTTTGGATGAGGTTTAGGTGCGCAGGAATTGCCGGTCTAAAAAGTCCCGGGTGATTTCCATGAGCGTCGGACGGCCATGGGGGCAGGTAAAGGGGTCCTGGCATTCCAGCAATTGCCGGCGCTGAAAATCCGCCTGGGAACTGTCGAGCTTGTCACCGGCAACAAGGGAGGCCTTGCAGGCGCGGCGGGCCAGGGTTGGATGGTCCAGGCGTCCGGCGGCTTCACCGGCCAACAAGGCCCGCACCACGGCCTGGATATTTTTGAGCAGCAGGGGCTGGGTCTGCACTGCGATGGTATCTTCGTCAAAAAGGGTGGTTTCAAGGCCGGCCGCATTCAGGGTTTCCTGCCGTTCTTCCCACGCGATTCTTTCCTGAGGGGTCAATTTGATCAACAAGGGTGTCAGCAGGGGCTGGGCCTCGACCTTGGCCGCCTCGATCTGGTTTTTGAATTTTTCGTACATGATGCGCTCCTGCGCCGCGTGCTGGTCCACGATCAACAGCGTCTGGTCAGATTCAAAAATCAGGTATCTGTGCAGGAAGGAGCCGATAAACCTGGCCCGGCCGAATTTACTGCGCAGATCATTCTCCCCGCCAAAAAGCTGAAAATCCAGAGGCAGGCTTTCCAGGGCCTGGCCTTTCCGGGAGGCATCGCTCTTGACATCCCCGACGATACCGGCATGGTCATCCCCGGATATTTTAAGCGCAGGCCCCCACATATTCTTGCCGGGATTCTCCCATGAAATATTTTTCGCCTGCCCCATTTGCATCAGTTGATATTCCGCCATCCGGCGCAGTAAGCTGATCACCCTGGCCTCGTCCTTGATGCGCACCTCGCGCTTGGTGGGATGGATATTGACATCCACATGGGCTGGGTTGAGATGGATGTTGACGATGAAGGCCCCATACACGCCCGGCGGCAGGATGAGCTTATAGACATCATTCATATTGAAGTTCAAGTGCCTGCTCTCCACCGGCCGGTCATTGATAAAGATAAACTGCAAATCGCGCCGCGGCCTTTGCACATTGATATTGCCCAAGATCATCCTGGCGCGGATATTTTCCTCTGCCAATTCCTGGCTGGTTTCCATCAGGTCTTTTAAAGGAAGATTGAGCGCCGCGGCCGCGCGGTCCAGGGCCGAAGGCGCGGGACGAAGGTCCAGGATGGTGCGGCCGGCATGGGTCAGTAGAAAACGTTTCTGCGGGTAAATCAAGGCATAGGGCAAAACGCTATTTAAAATCTGGTTTAATTCCGCTGTGCTGTTTTTGAGGAATTTGCGGCGGGCAGGTGTATTAAAGAAAAGCTCGGCGATCTTGATATCCGTGCCTGTTTGGGCCAGGCCCATGGGCTCACATAGCTGGCGCACGCCGCCGCGCAGGCGGATCTGCCAGCCTTCATCGGCCAGGGTGCGCGATTGCAGGGTGATATCGCTTACTGCCGCGATGGAGTAAAGCGCCTCGCCGCGAAACCCCATGGAATTCAATTTTTCCAAATCCTCGATGGCCGCGATTTTGCTGGTGGCGTGGCGCTGGAAGATATTCTGCAGGTCCGCGGGCCTGATCCCTGCGCCGTTGTCCTTGATGTGGATCAATTCCTTGCCCGCATCCTTCAGGTGGATTTCGATCTTGTCTGCCCCGGCATCGATGGCGTTTTCCAGGACTTCCTTGACGGCAGAGGCCGGCCTCTCCACCGCTTCACCGGCGGCGATCTTGGCGATCACATCAGGGGCCAGAACGCGTACAGTGTTCATATTACCTCCACAACCCCGGGGGTTGTGATGGTCTTGTCAGGATACGTTTCAGTTCTTCCAGTTTTTTTAATGCTTCCATCGGGGTCAGATGATTGATGTCGATGTCATCTAAGTACCCGCGCAGTTCATCGGCCGCTGTCTTGGGGCTGGGGACAAACAAATTCAGCTGTTTTTCTTTGTGCGCGTAAGGATGCGGGGTGCCGATTTCAAGCTCGCAGAGGATTTCCTTGGAACGCCGGATCACGGCCTCGGGGATCCCGGCCAATTTGGCCACGTAAATCCCGTAAGAATCATCCGATCCGCCGGGGACGATTTTGTGCAGGAAGATGATCTTGTCCTTCCATTCGCGCACTGCCACGTTGTAATTTTGAATGCCTTGAAATTGATGGGCCAGGGCGGTCAATTCATGGAAATGCGTGGCAAAAAGCGTGCGCACGCCTTGAGCATGCATGTGCTCAGCCAGGGCCCAGGCGAGGCTCAGGCCATCCGAGGTCGAGGTGCCGCGGCCGATCTCATCCAGGATGACCAGGGAGCGGGCGGTCAGATTGTTGAGGATGTCCGCGGCCTCGGTCATTTCCACCATGAAGGTGCTTTGGCCGCGGGCAATATCATCGTGCGCGCCGATGCGGGTGAAAATTTTATCGACGATGCCGATGCCGGCGCCGGAAGCCGGGATTGGCGCGCCCATCTGGGCCATGATCACCAGGATGGCGCTTTGCCGGATATAGGTCGATTTGCCCGCCATATTGGGGCCGGTCAAAATGACCAGGTGATTGTCCTGGGTGTCCAAAAGCGTGTCGTTGGCGATGAAATTATCCGTTACCGCGCGCTCCACCACGGGATGGCGGCCTTCCTTAATATCCAGGATTGTGGAGGCATTGATTTGAGGGAAAATATAACGGTCCCAGCCTGCCAGGGCGGCAAAGGCGTGCAGGCAATCGACCGTGGCCAATTGATGGCAGACCTCGTGCAGGGCCGGGGCCTGCTCGAGGATTTGCGCCTGCATTTGCTCAAGGATGCGTTTTTCGATGCCGATGATTTTTTCCTGGGCGGTCAGGAATTTCTCCTCATAGTTTTTAAGTTCCTGGGTGATATAGCGCTCGGCATTGACCAGGGTCTGCTTGCGCACATAATGCGCGGGCACATGTTTCTGGTGGGTCCGGGTGATCTCGATATAAAAGCCGAAGACATTGGTGAAACCGACTTTAAGCGAGGAGATCCCTGTTTTTTTGATTTCTTCGGCCTGGTACCGGGCCAGCCACACCCTGCCGTTGTCGAGCATTTCTTTCAGCTCATCCAGCTGGGCATCGAGGCCCGGCTGGATCATTTTTCCCTCGGGCTTGGCCAGGGGCACGTCGGGGTTGATGGTTTTAGTCAAGGTCTCGCGCAGAGATTTCAAGTCCCGGATCTGCAGTAAGGGAAGAAAGAGGCTGTTTAAGGTTTCTGCGATCAAGGGCACGCGCAAAAGTCCCTGGCGGATATGCAGCAGGTCCTTGATGGAGCCGCAGCCGCAGGAAATCCGCGAAAGCGCCTTCTGCATGTCAGGCAAATTTTTCAAACATTCGCCCAGCCGGGCATTGCCGATCAAGGCCTGGGCCGCCTGCTGGCGTGCCTGGATGAGAGCAACATCTTTCAGCGGATGAAACAGCCAATACCGCAGGGCCCGTCGGCCCATCGGTGTTGAGGTCAAATCCATGGTTGAAAGCAGGGACTCCAATTCCAGGCCGTAATGCGCGGCAGGGGAGATAAAGACATGCTCATCCTGCATATACAGGGAAATTTTATCGATATGCTTTAAGCCTGTCTTGTTCATGGTTTTCAAATATTCCAGCAAGGCGCCGGCGCTGGCCGCGGCCTGAGGGAGATTGTCGATGCCGAACCCTTTGAGGGAATGGACGCCTAAATGATCACAAAGTCCTTTTTGCGCCATCTCAGCGTTAAAAGCCCAATCACCCAGGGGGCTTAAGGCCATGGAACGCGCCTTGATCAAGGGATGGGAAAAAAGTTCCTGGACGGCTTCTTCCTGGCTTTCCGGATACAGGCATTCATAAACAGGCAGTTTGGCCAAAACCTCGACGGCCTGATGCAGGGAAAAGGCATTGGCCCAAATCGTGCCGCCGGAATTGTCAATAAAGGCCATCCCAAAAATAGGGGACAGCGCCCTATTTTGTGTGGATTCCTTGGAAACAGGGCGATCTTCCCTATTAATGGCCATCAGATAGCGGGAATCAACAGATTCATCCAGATAGGTGCCGGCGCTGATGATGCGGATCACGTCCCGGCGGACAATGCCCTGGGCCAGGGCCGGGTCTTCCACCTGCTCGCAGATGGCCACTTTTTTGCCGGCCTTGACCAGCTTGGCGATGTAATTGTCGCTCGAGTGATACGGCACGCCGCACATGGGGATTTTGCCGGCGGCATCAGAGCCGCGCGAGGTGAGGACCAGGTCCAGTAAAGAAGAAGCTTCGGTGGCATCTTCAAAAAACATCTCATAAAAATCGCCTAAGCGGAAAAAGAGAATGGCGTCCTTGTGGCGGGCCTTGATGTCGCGGTATTGTTTGATCATGGGGGTGGAAGTCTGCACGGGGTCATTTATAGCACAAATTAAGAGAACAGACAATAATTCCGATGGCCAGGGGAATACTTTGGTATAATGACCAGCTATGAAATGTTTTTTGACCGCGGTCCTGATCATGCTTGGCCCAAGTTTCAGCCTTTCTGGACCCCTGCCCGCGCCCCTGCCTCCGCATTATGATGAGATCATGAAGATCATCGATCCACTGGAATATTCCGGGGTGCCGGTGATGGTCAGGCCCCAGGTGTCCTTAAGCCTTGATTTTGAGCATTGGCACTGGGTGCTGCATAATATCCATGAATATGACAGCCAGGGCACCGTGATCCTGGAGCAGGGCCGCTATGGCCTTTGCGCGGAGCTGGCCACCTATGTCTTTGAGAAGATCAAGCCCCTGCTCGACGCCCGCTATGAGGCGCAATTTGCCATGGTCACGGAATCGGGGTTTTTCGCCAAGGGCCAGTCCAATCACATTGTGCTGTTGCTCGTCGACAAAACGGACAAGCAGGTGTATATGATCGACCCCAGCTTCCATAAATACGGGGTTTTTAAGGATTTCAAGGAATACCAGGTGGTGAATATCCAGGACTCCCTTTCTTTTGTCAAGGACAGGTCCCATGACCTTTCTTTTAACGTGGACCAGGCCATCCCGCTGTACATCAAGAACGATGCGCTGTTGTCCTTTTCCGTGACCTCGGTGGACGGCCATTTTGACAAGGACAATTTTATCCTTGTCATCGCGGCCAACCGGCGCTATAAATACGCGGGGCAGGACATTGTGGTGGTGGGCCGGCGCAACAAGGAATTCGAAGATTATGAAAACAAGGCCATCTTAAACCAGCTCTTGACCCCGCAGGAGATCAAGGTCTTGTTTGATAAATTGAAATCCTGGATCCATGAACTTTCATAGCGGCGCTCAGGGCCCATCACAACCCCGGGGGTTGTGATGGTATCCATGCGTACCGTCGGGTGGCCGAGGGAGGGGCATCGCCCGTTGAGCGAGGCTTTTCGCGAGCGAAACGGGGAAACCCGAGGCCAGGACCCGACGGTCTGCAAAACATATCCTTGCATGCCCATAGATAGCGTTATGTCGAACTGACGTTAATATATGAAATGGTACGCGCGATGGGAATTTTTTGCCTTGCTTTCCGCTTTTTTCGCGGGGCTCACGGCTTTTTTGGGGAAGATGGGGGTGATGCATGTCAATGCCAGTCTGGCCACCTTTATCCGCACCGTCGTTGTTTTGCTGATGACGGCACTCATCCTTTCCTGGCGCCACCAATGGCATTGGCCCCAGACGGGCACCGTCCAATCCTGGGTCTTCTTGGTCCTCTCCGGCTGCGCCACCGGACTTTCCTGGCTCTGTTATTGGCGCGCCATGGGCCTGGGGCCGGCCTCCAAGGTCGCCTCCGTCGATAAATTGAGCGTCGCCTTTGCCGTGCTTTTGGCGGTGCTGTTTTTAGGGGAGAAAATCACCTGGCAGCTTGTCGTGGGCGCCGGCTTGATCGTCGCTGGTGCGGTGGTGATCCTGCTTTAAGCCATCAGCCCCAGCTGTTGGGGGGTCAACAGCCACCGCAGGAGGGCGAGGGGACGCGAAACCGGGCCTTCCACGTTTAGACAGCAAAGCCCGCCTTTTTTAAAATCGATGTTCAAAGGCCCCTCATTGTTCAAAAGCGATGAAACCAGCACGCTCAGATGAGGCTCATGGCCGACGCAAAGAACATGCCGAGAAGGGCCCAGGGCCTTGATGTCTTTAAGCAGTTGGCGGGGCTTGGCCGGAGGAAGCAGGTTTTCGGTCAAATGGATTTTTTGGGCCTTGATTTTATAGACCTTGGCCACGGCCTCGGCCGTTTGTTTGGCGCGCAGATAAGGGCTGCTTAAGATAAGGTCAAATGCAAGGCCTTGCGCCCGCATCCCTAAGGCGGCCCGGTGGATTTCCTTGCGGCCCTTAAGGGTCAGGGGACGCAGGCTGTCATCCTTGTAGTGGGGATCGCCGTGCTGGCCGGCAAGCCCGTGGCGTAAAAAATAAAGTTCCATAGAAAATCCTTTTGCTTTCCATTATAATGGGAATCCTCAAAATGCGTAAAGACCTATTTCTTGCCCAATGTGCAGTGTCTTGCTGTTTGATTCTCAGCGGCTGTGCCAGCGCGCCCACCTATAATCCCATGCAAGCGACCCTCAAGCAGGAGATCCTGCTCAATGAAAGCGGCTTCAAGGCCCTTCAAGACGGGATGACCCGCGACCAAGTGCATCAAATCATGGGAGAGGCCTTGGTCGTTGGTTATAAATTCCAGGTGCCGGATTATAAACCCTTGACCGTGGCCAATCCGTACAAGACCCAGGCCGTCTCGACCGACTATCTGATCGAATATTATGTGGAAGCCATCCGCCAGCCGGACGGGGTGATCAGCGACGATGAATTAATGCCCCTGGTGTATAAGGACGGCAAACTCGTCGGACGGGGCTGGCCTTTGGCCAATTCCATCGCGCGCTGATATGAAGGCCCTGTACGTTTCGCTTAAATCCTTTTTGGACCATAACCGCCTCAGCCGTCCGACGGACTGGTCCGCGGTTTTTGCCAGCCGCAGGCCCCTGGAAGTTGAAATCGGATTCGGCAACGGCGAGTATCTGGCCCATTTAAGCCAACAACAGCCGGGCACCAATTTTCTCGGTTTTGAACAGTATTGTGAGCGCATCCAGAGGACCTTGCGCAAACTCAGCCGCAGTCCCTTGAACAATGTCAGGGTGATGCGCCTGGATGCCAGGGCGGGCCTTGAGCGGTTCATTCATCCTTGGTCCGTCACCCGGGTGCATTGCCTGTATCCGCCGCCCTGGCCCAAAAAATCCGGGGCCAAACACCGGCTTTTTACCACGGATTTTTTGAAGCTGGCCAACAGCCGTCTCGTCGAGGGAGGGGAGCTTAAGATCGTCACGGACCATCTCCCTTATTCCGAGTGGATCCGGGAGAATCTCCCTGAGACCGGCTTTGACACGCAAGTCCATACCATCCGCCCGCAGTACGGCACCAAATTCGAGAAAAAATGGGTGGAGGGCGGGCAAAAAGAGTTTTATGAACTGCGCCTGACCAAGGCCAGGCATATGGATGTGGGGCTTAAGGAGGACGCGGCTTTGCAAAGCTACACCATCGCACATTTTGAACCTGAAGGGTTCGGCTTCAAGGATTATTCCCAGGACGGGCTGGCGGTTTCGTTTAAGGACATTTTGTATGACCCTAAAAAGAAGGTGGCCCTGGTGCATGTGATGGCCTGCGACGGGCCCTTGGCCCAGAATGTCCGTATTGTGATCGCCCATTCGCCGCGGGGCTGGCATATCCATTTGGCCGAGGGCTCCATGCTGATGCCGACCCAGGCTGTGGCCAAGGCCCTGGAATGTGTGCACCAAGCCGCTCAATAGGACCATCACAACCCCCGGGGTTGTGATGGTCCCTTATTTAAGATTATGGGAAGAGTATTGCATATATGTTTGATTGGATTATTGACCGTGGCCTTGGCCTGTCCAAGCCAAGCCCTGGCCTACCACCGTTTTTTCTTCAAGAAAAGGGCCGGCTATCACTTGACCGCCAACACGGCCCTGCTTTGGGACTCGGACACGCATACGCGCTATTTTGACCTTGGCGCGGACAAGGCGGTTTTTCCAGCTTCGACCACCAAGGTCTTGACTGCCCTCTTGGTCCTGGAAAATTTGTCCTTAGATAAAATCGTGACCGTCAGTTTTCACGCCACCCGGGCGCCTCAATCCAAGCTGGGCCTGATGCCTGGCGAGTCCTGCCGCGTCCGTGATCTTATGTACGGGCTGATCTTGAAATCCGCCAACGACGCGGCCGTGGCCCTGGCTGAGGCGGTGGCCGGCTCCGAGGAAAAATTCGTCGAGATGATGAATGCCCGGGCCAAGGAGCTCGGCGCGGTGCACAGCCACTTCGCCAATCCCCACGGACTGCCCTCGGCAGGCCCGCAATTCACCACCGCCGCGGACATGGCCTTGATTTTCACCCAGGCCCTTAAAAACGATTTTTTCCGCCAGGCCATCACCTACAAATACCTGGTGGTGTATTCCCGGCAAGGGCACCGCTTCTTTTTAAAGTCGCACAACAGTTCCTTGTTTTTAAACTGGAGACAACATATTTTTGGCAAGACCGGATACACCATCGAGGCCCAGTCCTGTTTCGTCGGGTACCTGCCGCGCGACCATCACACCTTGATCATCGCTCTGTACGGCTGCCACCGGCGCTGGAGCGACATGAAATACATTTTTGAGCGCTTCGGGCACATCAATCTGTAAAAATTGGGACACATTGAATTAATTCAATGTGTCCCAATTAAAAATTATGTTTACGCTTTTTTTGATTTAGGCTACTATAAACCATACATTTAAATCACTTTGAGGAGGATTTATGGAAAACAAAAACTCTCTTTTCATCGTACTGCTGATCGTGCTGATCGGCATTGTCTCGGGTTTGGGGCTTTTGACCGGGATTGAGCGCGCGGTCAATGCTGCGGTCAGTCCTTTAAATGCCAGACTGGCCGCCATCGAAAGGGCGCAGGTCAGCATCGAATACAAATTGAATGCCATGGGCGGCGCGGGCGGCGGCGCAGGCGGCACGGCCCTGGCCGCCATCCAGAACCAGCTGAATATGATCCAAAACAGGATGAACAGCGGCAACGGATTCAACGGCCAGCAGGTCCCGCCCCAGCCGCCGCCGGAGGACATGAACAAGGTCTACAATCTCGATCCAGGCATTTCCTCCATCCTGGGCGACCGCAACGCGCCGGTGACCATCACCGAATTTTCCGACTTCCAGTGCCCGTTCTGTTCCCGCTTTTATTCGGTGATCAAGGACGTTCTGGGCGCCTATCCGGGCAAGGTCAGGGTGGTGATCAAGAATTTCCCCCTGCCGTTTCACCCTAACGCCAGGCCCGCGGCCAAGCTGGCCATGGCTGCCAATGAGCAGGGCAAATTTCAGGGCATGATGGAGGCGCTTTTAAACAACAGCGGGGACGTTTCGGACGACAAAATCAAGGAATACGCCAAGAATTTGGGCTTGGACTACAATAAATTGATGGCGGATTACAAAAACCAGGACGCCCGCTGGGAAAAACAGATCCAGGAGGATATGCAGCTGGCGGAAAATTCCGATGTGCGCGGCACGCCGACATTTTATCTCAACGGCAAAAAGACCAATGCCCGGGATCTCTCCAGCTTCAAGTCCCAGATCGACCCGCTCTTAAAATAACCATCACAACCCCGGGGGTTGTGATGGTCCTTAAAATAGGTAGACGGCCCTCGGGATTTGGTGTATAGTATACCCCTTTCAAAATCCCTGGACTTTACCGGGGCTCTACGTTTGGAGGTTGTGGTTATGGGTGGTCGGGTAGGCGGCATTACAAGCAAATATTATTGGGAAACCGCCGGCATCAAGGTCAGCGGCGGGCAGAAGGTCAAGTCCGGCACACTGTTGACCCGTCAGGGCGACCGTTGGAAGCCAGGTTTAAACGTGATCGGCCGCAATTCATTGACGGCCGCATGCGACGGGGAAGTGTATTTCACCCGCCGCAAGAACGGCTCCAACAAGGTCATCACGCTCGTTAATATCAAGCCTTCCTAAAAAAAGATTATGTGCGGCATTGTCGGCTACGTGGGCAGCAAAGATGCCCTCCCCATTCTGCTCGAGAGCCTCAAAAAACTCGAGTACCGCGGCTATGACTCAAGCGGGGTGGGGTTTTTGGACAATGGCCCGCATTTGATCGTGCGCAAATCCAAGGGCAAGATCCGCCAGTTGGAGGAGCTCTTCAAGGACAAGCCGCCGGGTTTTGCCCACGTGGGGATTTCCCATACCCGCTGGGCCACGCATGGTTTTCCTTCCGACAAGAACGCCCATCCCCATACAGACAGCAAGCACACCATCGCCGTGGTGCACAACGGCATCATCGAAAATTACCAGGAACTCAAGAATTTTTTAAAGGCCAAGGGCCATAAATTCGTCTCCGAGACGGATTCGGAGGTCATCCCGCATCTCATCGCCCAGTTCTACAAGGGCGATCTGCTCGAGGCCGTGCGCCTGGCCATAGGAAAGCTTAAAGGCACCTTTGCTTTAGGGGTCATCAGCCGCGCGCATCCCGGCCTGCTCATCGCGGCCAGGGTGGGATCGCCCTTGATCGTGGGGGTGGGCAGTCAGGAAAATTTTATAGCCTCGGATGTGCCGGCCAGCCTGGATTATACCCGCCGGGTGATTTATCTGAAGGACGGGCAGATCGCGGCCTTAAACAAGGACAAGATCGCCGTGTTCGGGTTTGACGGCAAAAAAGCGCCCCTTAAAATCGACACCGTGTCCTTTAACGTCACAGCCGCCCGCAAGGAAGGCTATCCTTATTTCATGCTCAAGGAGATCCACGAACAGCCGGATGTGCTGGGGCAGATGCTTAATTTGCGCTTGAAGAACAAGCGGCTGAATGTGGAAGGCCTGAATTTGTCCGACGATGTTCTGCGCCGGATGCGCAAGGTGATGATCGTGGCCTGCGGCACGGCCTATCATGCGGGCTTGGTGGGCAAGTACATTATCGAGTCCTTGGCCCGCATGCCGGTCGAGGTGGACACCTCCAGCGAATTCCGCTACCGCAATCCCATCATCGACCGTCACACCCTGGTTTTGGCCGTGAGCCAGTCCGGCGAGACCGCGGACACCCTGGCCGCGGTGCGCGAGGCCAGGGCCAAGGGGGCCAAGGTCATTGCCATCTGCAATGTGGTGGGCTCGTCCCTGGCCCGCGAGTCCGACGGGATATTGTACACCTATGCCGGCCAGGAAATCGGGGTGGCTTCCACAAAAGCCTACACCGCCCAGCTGATGATGTTTTATCTCATGAGCCTGAAACTGGCCCAGGCCCGCAAAAGCCTAAAGCCCAAGGAAGGGCAGGAGCTCATCCGCCACCTGCTTCGGGTGCCGGCCTTGTGCAGGGAGATTCTTAAGGACATTCATCTGATCCAAAAAGCGGCTGAGGCCAATTCGCATTTCGGCTGTTTTCTCTTTTTGGGCCGGCACGTGAATTTTCCCTCGGCGCTGGAAGGGGCCTTGAAATTGAAGGAAATTTCCTATATTCCGGCGGAAGGCTACGCGGCCGGGGAAATGAAGCACGGGCCCATTGCCCTGATCGACGAGTACAGGGCCGTGGTCTGCATCAACCCGCAGTCCCATGTCTATGAAAAAATGTCCTCCAATATCCAGGAGATCAGGGCCCGGCGGGGCAATGTCATTGCCATCGTCACCCGGGGGGACAGCGAAACCAAGCACAACGCCGATTATGTGATTGAAGTGCCTGCTGTTCCCGAGCTTTTGAGTCCCTTGCTGGTGGTTTTGCCTTTGCAGATGCTGGCGTATTTCATCGCGGTTAAACGCGGCTGTGATGTTGATCAGCCGCGCAACCTGGCCAAATCCGTGACCGTAGAATAAAAAAAACTGGGACACATTGAATTAATTCAATGTGTCCCAGTTTTTTATCACCATGTGTATGTTATACATTGTGTCTACGCCCATAGGCAATTTGAAAGATATCACCCTGCGCGCCCTTGAGACCCTAAAGTCCGTTGATCTCATCGCCGCTGAAGACACCCGCCACACCAAGGTCCTGCTCGATGCCTACCAGATCCAAAAACCCCTGACCTCGTTTTTTGAGCACAACCAGGTGAAAAAAGCAGGCCATATTTTGGGCCTTCTTAAGGAAGGCAAGCACATTGCCATTGTCTGTGATGCCGGCACTCCCGGCATCAGCGACCCTGGATTTTTGATGATCCGCCTGGCCAAGGAGAACAATATTCCTTTGACCGTGGTCCCAGGGGCCAGTGCTTTTCTTTGCGCCCTGACCGCCTCAGGCCTGCCCAGCCATGCCTTTATCTTCGAAGGCTTTTTGCCGCCTAAAAGCGGGGCCAGGCGCAAAAAACTGCTTGCCATGAAAGAGACGGAGGCGACGGTCATTTGTTATGAATCGCCGCACCGCTTATTTAAAACTTTAAAGGACATGCAGGAAATTTGGGATGATCCCGTTTTAGTGGTGGCCCGCGAATTGACCAAGAAATTCGAGGAGATCCGCCGGGGCAGGGCCGGAGAGCTTATCGCGCATTTTACCCGCCATCCGCCAAAGGGCGAATTTGTTTTATTGCGCCCTAAACTTTGATATTGGCCAAACTTGACTTGCTACAAGAATATAATTAGAGTATATTGTGGTTATTGACAAGGGACATTGATGACCTTCCGGCGCTCAGTTTTTACCCATTTGTTTGTCCTTGCGCTCGCCTATCTGCTAGGGCCGGCGTCCGCCGCCTTTGCGCAACCCTATCCAAATTCCTGCGCCCCTGATTGCAGGACCAGCTATACCTATTGCACAACCGGTATTCTAACCGTGCATACAATCCCTTGGCTCTGGTTTCCAAGCACCAATAATTGCACCGGCGCCAGCACCTATGAAAATCAGTTACCCAACGCTGTGTTGGGAACGACCTTGCCTTCTTATCCGGGGGGCTTGGCCGGTTCAGCCCTGGCCACGTGTTCTTTAAACTGCGGCGCCCCCCAGGAATGCAATCCAACCGATGGGACCTGCTGCACGCCCAACGGCTGCCAGTTGAGCA
The DNA here is from genome assembly GCA_964483785.1 of uncultured Planctomycetales bacterium. GTDB lineage: Bacteria > Omnitrophota > Gorgyraeia > Zapsychrales > Fredricksoniimonadaceae > JABDGZ01. Next base: position 21,019 of record CAZACW010000001.1, on the reverse strand, counting down.
CATGCACGGGGACCCAATGCGATGACGGCTGCGGCAATCTGCAATGGGGGACACTTAATTGTTCCTGCGGTCTTTCCTATACGACCGCTACCGTGGTCTGGAACACCAGGCATCCGCATACTGAAGTCAGTGACCAAAGCACTCAGTGGTGCTATGCCAATCCTGTCTCCTCAGCCTCAACATCTTGTCCCAATGGATCTCCAGCGGGGGTCAATTGTTCCATCAGCGCGACTTCGGCCGGCTGCTTCGTGACGCAAATCAATCAGGCCAATGGATGCGGGAGCTTTAGCGGCCCTCTTTGCAACGGATCCAATTATCCCGGATGCCATACCTGCCCGATCGGAATTAATCCCTCGGATTGCGCAGCCAATTGCGGCGTAAATACCCATTGGGACTCTTCCATCTGTTCCTGCGTCTGCAACTCCGACGGGCCCCTGGCGGACGCTGGTCCAGGAGAATACGGGGGCGGAGATTGGTGGTGGTGCCCCTGCGCTGCCGGTCGGGCCTACGATGGCACATTGCACTCCTGCCGCCCTTGCGTTTATGCGTATTGTGAGGACAGCTCGGGTCCCACATGCTGCTTTTGATGACCAGGCCTTTCCTGAAAATACTGCCCCGATTTTTTCAAAAATTATGATTTTAGGTTACATTGACCCAGGCACAGGGGGATATACCCTGGCCTCCGGCATTAACGGTTTGCTGACCTTGCTTGCGGCTGGTGCCGGCCTGTGCTTGGCATTTTTAAAAAGATTCTGGTTAATTTTTAAGAAGAGGCCTTGGCTGCTTTGGCTGTTGATAGGTTTTGCCGCGTCAGTCATTTTGTACATCATCCATGGCATGATCCAGGACAGACAAGGCTCCTATCCCCACAAAATCATCGTCCTCGGGCTTGACGGTCTTGATCCGGCCATGACAGAGCGGATGATGGCTGCGGGGCAATTGCCGCATTTTCTTAAGCTCAAGGAAACAGGTTCGTACCGTCATCTGGCCACGAGCAATCCTCCCCAATCGCCGGTGGCCTGGAGCGGCTTTGCGACAGGCAAAAATCCCGGCCAAAACGGGGTCTTTGATTTTCTCAAGCGCGACCCCCAAGATTATAAAATCTCCCTGTCCTTGGCCTATGCCGAACAAGGAAATCCCAAATCTGTGCTGGGGGCCAAGGGTTTTTGGTGGTATGCGTCCAGAAAAAAAGTTCCGTCGGTGGTGATCGGCTGTCCTCTGACCTTCCCCGCTCAAAAACTTTTTGGCCGCATGCTTTCAGGCATGGGCGTGCCGGACATCCGCGGCACGGAAGGCACCTTCACCTATTACACGTCGGACAAAAACATTCAGCCTGTCCTGATGGGGCATTTCATCCATATGGATTATGGGACCAGGATGTCTTCTTATTTTTGGGGCCCGAAATATTTTTCTTTGGGGGGGAAAACGCTCAAGGCCAGGGTCCCTTTTGAGATCAATCCGAACCAGGGCCAGGACCGCCTGACACTTTCTTACCAAAACAAAAAAGTGATCTTGATCAAGGGGCAATGGAGCCCCTGGCTGGACATTTCCTTTACGACAGGATTGTTTCAAGTGACCCGCGGCATCATGAAGCTGTATCTGGCAGAGATCCAGCCGGACTTTAAATTATATATGGGCCCTATTAATTTCGACCCCCGCCGGCCCCTGTACCCCATTTCATACCCGGCGTCGTACAGCCGCCGGATCGCGCAACACAACGGCCTGTTTTATACGCAGGGCATGCCCTTTGAGAGCTGGGGCGTCAATGAAGGGGCCTTGTCCGAAGGGCCTTTTCTGGACCAAGTCAACCAGGCTTTTCAAGAGCGGCGGGCTTTATTGGATTGGGAATTACAGCGCGTGCATAAGGGTATTTTATTTTGTTATTTCGGGATGCCGGACATTATCCAGCACATGTTTTGGCGCTTCATTGACCCAGGGCATCCGCTTTATACGGACAAAGACCAGGCTTACGCGCGGACCATCGATGCCTGGTATCGGAAGATGGATGATGTTGTAGGGGAGGCGATGCAGAAACTTGGCCCCCAAGACACCTTGATCGTCCTTTCCGACCATGGTTTCAATACCTATCGGCGCTCCGTGCATATCAATGCCTGGCTCATGGACCATGGGTATTTGGCCCTGAAAGACCCGTCAGCCACCAGCGGCGGTTCTCTGTTGAGAGGCGTGGACTGGTCCAGGACAAAGGCCTACGCCCTCGGGTTTGGCGGGATCTACATCAATCAAAAGGGCAGGGAACGTGACGGGACCGTCCTTCCAGGCCGGGACACGGAGGATTTGAAAACCGAAATCATCACACATCTGAAATCCTGGGCCGATGCGGAAAAGGACTCCCGGCCCATCCGCCAAGTTTACCGCCGGCAAGAGATATTCCAAGGGCCCTATGCCGACGAGGCGCCGGACCTTTTTGTCGGGTTTAATCTCGGCTACGAGGCTTCTTTTCAGACAGCTTTGGGCGAAACACCCAATGTGGAGCTGGAAGACAATCTTAAAAAGTGGTCAGGGTCCCACCTGAATGATCCCGGCCTGGTGCCCGGGATCCTGTTGTCCAACCGCAAGATCACCAAGGAAGGTCCCAGCATCTACGATTTGACCCCTTCGATCTTGGGACTGATCGGGTATTCTGCCAAAGCGATCAAGTCTTTTGATTTTGACGGGGCGCCTTTGTTTGGTCCATAAGCCAGTCAGACACCAAATTTTTGTCAATGCGCTGCATTTGGTACACCATGGCCACCAGCTTCTGGTATTCACCCAACGGGCGCTTCTGCAAGGGCGGCGGCAGCAGGTCATTGTTCTTATCAACCTGGTGGGGGTTATAATATTCCCAAACGATTGTTTTAGCCGGTGTCACTTCCATGGAATGCCCGTTGGTGGATTCCGTGATCAGGGTGTTGCCGTTGGGCAGGCGATAGGCCTGGCCCGAGATCAGGGAAAAAAACGGGCCGTTCTCCTGGGCATAATCCCAGACGATGTGTTGGGAAGCGGGGTCAAATTCCACGACGCGGGAGAGATTGGTGTTCCAGGGGCTGTCATAGCCCTGCATATTAAACCGGTAAAAATTGTCAAAAATTAAAATATGGCCGTTGTCCAGCAGCCTGGCATCGTGTTCTCCCTTGCTCCATAAGACCGGGTCCATCAGCCATACGATTTTTTTTGTCCTGGGGTCGACGCAGATGATCACCCCGATGCTGCGGATGGTGATGAGCAGATTGCCTTTTTGAAAGGCGGGGAATTTCCAGGCCCATCGTCCGTCTAAGATTTGAATGGAATTGGCATGGAAAGAATCTCCAGGAACGACAAAAAAGGTTTTACGGCCGTGGTCTGCATTGAACACGCGTTTGATGGCTAACGCGTCGATTTGTTTGATATAACGCTGGTCCGGGTACCGGCTGAAAAGATCATGTAAGGACAGGACCTGCTTGATTTGGCCCCCGGGCGAGAGGATGGTGATGTTGTTGTTTTTAAAATCGGCATTGCCGTTGATGGTCTGGATATCGGCGGTGAGGATATAGATGTCCCCGTCGGACGAAAGGTCCATATCATGATGGCAGATGATGTTATGAAACCATAACAGATGGGAATTTTTGTCCAATTTTAAAAGCCCGCCGAAATCGATCATGGCCAGCAAATCCCCGTTTTTCAACAGACGCACCCTGACCCAGTAATTGCTGCAATAATGCGGGTCCACGGCAAGTTTTTTCGTGGGCAAACACCATTGGTGGAGCGTCCTGCCGTTCATGTCCATGAGGGTCGCGCAGGGCGCGTGCGCGGAGACCAGAAGGTTATAACCGTCATACGCTTGGCGTTGGTCATAGATCGTCACATTTTGATAATGGGAAGGCGGGTTATAACCTTGAAGGTAGGACAGAGACCGCAGGCTGTCCAGGTCTTCTGCTTTTGACCCGGGATCATGATTTGGCTCCTTGGTTCTTAAGGGCATCCAGCGGGGGGCGTCGAATTTTCTGGCGATATGGTCAAGGTCTTCGGGCGAATTATCGACGATGTCCTGCGCCGGCGCCCTGAAGGGCCATGCCAAGAGGCAAAACCAATAAAAGACCAGGACCAAGGGTCTCAAGGCGATGTCTCCGTGGGGGTTTTGACCAGCCAATCCAAATCTGAATTCAGGGGAATGCGCTGCATTTGATAGAGGACGGCGATCAAGATATTGGTGGTCTGTGCCCTGCGTATTTGGATATAGGCCGGCCAGGGCCTGCTGTTGACGTCGATCTGGTTCGGATTATAAAAATCCCAGACAATTTTTTTCCGGGGGGTGACTTCAAAGGCATGTCCGCGGGTGGATTCCGTGATCAGGGTGTTGCCGTTGGGCAGGCGGTACGATTGGCCGATGATGCTGGAGAAGAAGGGGCCGTTGTCATCGGCATAGTCCCAGACCATGGCGTTGGAAAAAGGGTCAAATTCCACCACCCGGGAGAGCCTGTCCTTAAAAAAGTTGTCGAACAGCAGGATGTGGCCGTTCTCAAGCATCTTGGCAAAGTGCTGGCCCTGGCTCCAAAAGGCCTTGTCCATCACCTTGACGATTTTTTCCTGCCTGGGGTCTACGACAATGATCAGGCCCAGATGGCGGATACTGATCAATACATTTCCTTTTTGAAAGGCAGGGTCCAGGCTGGATGAACGGCCGTCCAAGACCTGGATGGCATTGCCATGGAACACATCGCCGGGAATGAAAATATTGAATTTGGCGCCGCTGACGGCCGTCAGGGGGCCTTGGGCCCCTGACAAGCGGTCGATTTCATCCAGATAGGAGGGGTTTGGATATTTCTTGAAGAGGTCATACAGAGAAATCTCCTTTTGAATGACTCCGTCGGGTGAAAGGACCGTGACGGCATCGATTTTCATGCCCAAGGGATCTTCGGGTTTCGCATTTTTGACGGTCAAGGTGTAAATATTGCCGCTGCCGTCTAAGTCCAGGTCATGGTGGCAGAGCATGGCTTTAAACCAGATCAGGCGGGAATCCTTGTCCATTTTCAGCATGCCCCCGTAAGGCAGCATGGCCAGCAGCCCGCCGTTTTTAAGGAGCCTGACCCTGTCCCAATAACCGGCGCAATAACGCTGGTCCATGGGCAGGGACCGGCAGGGGTATTGCCAGCGGTGTGCGATGGCGCCGTTCATGTCCAACAGCAGCGCTTCAGGCGCGTGAGAAGAGACCATCAAATTGTAGCCGGGATAGGCATCTTTTTTGTCATAGAAGACCACGTTTTTGCGCTTGTCCGTCGGCACATAAGCTTGAAGGTAGGAGAGTGAGATCAAGCTTTGCTCCTGGGCAGGATCGGCTTGCGCTGGGGTCATATCTTGTTGACCGACAAACGGCTCCCATTGGGCTTCCTGATTGGCCTTGGCGATGATATCGAGAAATGCGTCTGTTTTAAGCCAATTTAAGGAAGGATGCAATGGCAGGCGCTGCATTTGAAAAACCATCGCAATTTGTTTTCGAGGGACATTGGTCTGATGTGGATTATAATATTCCCAAACAATTTGCCCCTGCACAGTCACTTCAAAGGCATGCCCTTGGGTGGAATCTACGATCAGGGTGTTGCCGTTAGGCAGACGCTGGCACTCTCCGGCGATCACAGAATGAAAGGGCGCCTTCCCTCCATCGTAAGCCCATAGGAATTGAGGGACGGAAGGGTCGAATTCCACGACCCTGGAAGATTGCGGGGTATAATGGTTGTCAAAAAGCAGGATATGGCCGTTCTCAAGGAGCCGGGCGTCATTTTGACCCTGCTCCCAGAATTTGGTGTCCATGAGCCATACGATTTTTTCCTGACCGGGATCAACGACGATCAAAAGCCCCAGATGGTGGAGGCTGACTAAAATGTTCCCTTTTTGAAAGGCCGGGACCTTGGCGGCCTGCCGGCCGTCCAAAACCTGGATGGAATTGGCATGGAAGGCATCGCCCGGCGGGCTCAATGAAATTGGACTGCCGTTTTGCGTATAAAAAATGCCCCTTTGCCGTTCCAGGGCCTGGATGCGGCGGATGTAGGAGGGATCAGGGTAACGCTGGAAAAGACCATAAAGGGAAATCTCTTTCTTGATTTGGCCTTGAGAGGAGAGGATGACGATGGAATCCACGGTGATGTCTTGATTTTGGTCTGATTTTGCGCTTTTGATGGTCAGGGTGTAGATGTCGCCGCCGGCACCGAGATCGAAATCATGATGGCATACGATTTTTTTAAACCATACAAGACGGGAATCCCGGTCTAATTTGAGCAGTCCGCCGTGGGGGACCATGGCCAAAAGGTCTCCATCGGGCAAAAGCCTGGCCCTCATCCAGAAGTCCACCATGAACCGCTTGTCACCGGGCAAGGCACTGGTGGGATATTGCCATCGATGCAGGAGATGGCCGTCCATGTCCAATAGATCAGCCTCAGGCGCATGGCCGGACACGAATAAATTATATCCGTCATCATATTTTTTTTTGGAACGCACCGGTTCATGCCAAGGCATGGTCATGGGCAGCCATTGCACATGCTGGTCCAAACCGGAGAGGACCTGAAGAAGCGGCAAATCCCTGTCCATATTGGCTTGGGCCAATGATGCGGGAAGAAAAGGAGAGATCCAAAGGCCGAAGACCGTGAAAAAAAGAGGCAAAAAGGATTTAAAGATAGGCATTTGAGGAATGGTATATTAAAATAATTTTTTAGTCAATGGATTGTTCTTAGGCGGAAAGGAAGACCGAAGATTAAATCCAAACCCGCTTTCAAAAACCCGTTTAAGCCTGAATATTTTGACTCCTTCATGCTGACCTTAATGGGCGGCTGGATGCTTAAAATGTCCTGGCATAAATGGGTGAATCTTTCCCTCAATTACGGCCGGGAGGTTTACACGCCCTGGCGCATCACCTGCGGCCAGGTGCTTTATAAAGACATAGCTTCCTTATTTGGTCCTCTGCCGCCTTATCTCAATGCCCTGATATTCAAAATATGCGGCGTTTCCATCATGGCCCTGGCCGGTTTCAATATTTTTTTGATAGGCCTTGTGACGGCCGTCATTTATAAATTTCTTTTGGACAACGTCGGACGAAGAAGCGCGTTATGGTCTTCGATTTTTTTTCTGTGTTTGCTTGTCTTGCGCCAAAACAAAGGCGAGCAGGGGCTTTTTGGCTGCATCTGCCCGTATTCCTACAGCGTGACCTATGCCTTGTTCCTGGGCCTCGGTGCCCTCGGTGCTTTCAGCTGTTATGTGCGCAGCGGCCGAAATGGCCGGCTTGGTCTTTTGGGCGTCTTGATGGGTTTGGCGGCCTTGTGCCGATTTGAAATCTTTCTTTTTTTAGCGGCGGCCTTGGCCCTGGGTCTCATCTTCAAAACTTGGCTGCAAGGCCCTGACTGGCCCCTCATCTTAAAGAAAGCGGCATGGCTTCTCACAGGTATTTTTCTGCCGGTAGGCGCGGCCTATTTTTATTTTTCTTCACAATTGCCGCATGCCGCGGTCTGGGAAAGCATATTAGGTTTTAATCACCGATGGCAAAATATTTTAAGATTACCCTATTACCAATATGTCCTGGGCACAGACCGCCCTTTGGAAAACGCATGGATGCTGGCAACATCGACCTGCGGCTATGGGCTGGCATGTCTTGGTGTGACAGTCTTGGGGATAGGAGCAGAGACTCTTCAAAAGAAATCCAGGCGCCTGAGAGGGGTTTTATTAGTTTTGGCTGGGGCTGCTGTGTTAATGCTAATCTGCAGTTGGATCCTGGGCGGCCATGAACGGGACATTTGGCGGGGCCTGCCCTTACTGGACTTATTTATGACGGGTTATTGTTCGTGGATGATTTGGGACAAAAGGCATGATGCCACAAGCACCAAGGCCCTATGGCCCCTTTGGCTCTTGGGGGTTTGGGGCCTTTTGATGATGTCAAAAATATTCCTGAATGTCCATCCTGATTCAGAAGGGTTTTTTTACGCTTTGCCGTCTGTCATCGTCATGATCGTGTTTTTTCAGGATATACTGCCGCGTCATTTGTCCATGGCCGGGCCTGCGAGGCTCGTCATCACCGCGGCCATTTCTTTTTTGTTCCTGTTGATTTTAGCCGTTGATTTGAAATCTTCCATGGACGTCTACGCGGCCCGTCAGTTTAAGGTCCATTCCGGCCCGGATGAGATCATCGCGGACGCGGATTTCCATCCGGAGACGGTCTTCATAGCCGATTTTCTCCAAAAGGCGGGCCGGGTCCTGGGGCCAAACGCCAATTTCACGGCTTTTCCCGACGGGGCCATGCTGAATTTTCTCACGCGCAGGCTAAACCCGCTGCCCTTCACCGTTTTTAAGCCGACGGAGATGATCAGGTACGGCGAATCAAGGATCTTAACATCATTCCAAAACCATAGACCGGACTTTATCGTGTTGTCCAATGACGGTTGGCGGCCTGTCGTTTATCCCGGCACCCGGGGGCCGTCCTTTGATCATTATCCCGTTACGATCAGAGCATGGATCATGGCCCACTACCATCCTGTATGGTCTTCCCGGCCGCCTGGGAGGGGCATGATCACCGTGCTCAAAATCAATTAAATGGACAGATATTCAAAATGGATCAATCCTCTGATCCTGTTGGTCATGGGCCAGGGCTTATTGAGGGTGTCCTGGCATAAGTGGCTCAATATCGCCGAAGATTACGGCAGGGAACTGTATCTGCCTTGGCGCATCACGTGCGGCCAGGTCCTCTATAAGGACATGGCGTCTTTGTTCGGACCGTTGCCGCCTTATTGGAATGCTTTGCTTTTTAAGATTTTCGGCACGTCCATCATGACCCTGGTCCAATTCAATGTCCTTCTGCTCGCCGGGCTCACGGCCTTGGTGTATAAATTTTTTAAAGAACACGGCGGGCACCGGGCCGCCCTATACGCTTGCGTTGTGTTCTTGGGCCTCCTTGCCTTTCGCCAGGGCATCCCTTATTGGGACCAGGGCAATTTTGCTTATCTTTGCCCCTACACCTACAGCGTGACCTACGCTTTGTTCCTCTCTTATTGGGCCTTTGATGTATTTGGCGCTTATGTCCGCAGCGGTCAATCCGTTTTATTGGGGGCCTTGGGATTTTTAATAGGGCTGACAGCCCTCTGCCGTTTTGAAATTTTTATGGCCTTAAGTTTCAGTTTGCTGCTTGGCTTGATGGTCCTTGCTTGGACAGAGGGATGGACAAAAGCAAGGACTGCCAAAGCGCTGCTATGGGTCTCTGCAGGATTCCTCATGCCTTTGGGGGCGGCTTTTTTTTATTTTGCCTTTCAAATACCTCTACCCCAAGTCTTGCCCAGCATTTTCGGCGCTAACGGCCGGTGGCAGGAAATTTTCAGCAATGGATATTACCAGTATATGGCAGGATTCAATGATCCTTGGCACAATATGGCGGTCATGTTCAAAATGTCCGGTTTCTGGAGCTTGGGGCTTATCTGCGTTCTTTGTTTTGGCAAGGGTCAAATGTTCCTATGCAAGAGCAGTCGCCGTTGGGCCGGTGTGCCGATGGTCCTGGCCGCGGCAGCAGGCCTGGCGTGGATCGTCTTTTTTAAAATGCGGCTTTTATTTGGGGACCTGTTTAGATGTTTGCCGTTGGCCTTGGTCCTGATCTTGGGATATTATTCCTGGGTCCTTTGGCTCCATCGGCGGGCCGCAGGTGAAATCCGCCGTCTTCTGCCCCTATGGGCCATGGCCTTGTGGGCCTTGCTGATGCTTTTTAAGGTGCTCTTGCGGGTGCAGATCAGTACCGAAGGGTTTGTCTACGCCATGCCCGCGGTCATGATGATCACGGGCGTTCTTCAAGGCCCGTTTGTGTCCTATCTGCAGAGGGTTTTTCCAGGGGCCAGGCTCATGCCGGTTCTGTGCGGTCTTATGATTTTGGCCATGGTCTATATTGGACTGGAGGCAACGCTCTCTTTGTATCAATTCCGGTTTTACCGTGTCCGGACCGGACCGGATACCATTGTTTGCAATACGGTGTCTGATCCGGTGATCAAAGGATTGACGCAATTTTTGAAGGTCTCGGACAAAATCATGGGGCCCCGCGCCAATTTCCTGGCTTTCCCCGACGGTCTCATGATGAATTTTTTGACCAGAAGACCCAGCCCCTCGCCGTACCTCATTTTTAAATCATCGGAAATCTCTGCCTACGGCCAGGAAGCCCTGCTGAAATCCGTTCAAGGCAGCCGGCCGGATTATGTGCTTTTGGTCCAGCGCCAATGGCCGTTGACGGTGCATACTTCCCAATCCCTTTATCCATTCAAGATCAGGGACTGGATATTATCCCATTACCAACGGGTCTGGCCGGCTGAAAACAGCGAGGTGATGCTTTTGAAACGTCTCCCCTTGGAGGAAGGCCCATGATGCCGAACTTGCTGCAGCGTGTCCTTCGGCAAAAATGCGTCCCCATGCTTTTGATAGGGCTGCTTTCATTCTTAGGCAGCTGGGAGCTGGCCTTGCATCGGGGGATGCCAAGGCCCCTGGTGCAGGATGAATTCAGTTATTTGCTGGCCGCAGATACCTTTGCCCATGGCCGCATCACCAATCCTACGCCGCTTTTTTGGGAGCATTTTGAGACCTTTCAGGAATTGATCAAGCCCTCGTATATGTCCAAGTATCCGCCGGGCCAGGGGCTCTTTCTGGCGCTGGGAAAAATTTTATTCAAGAGTCCCATCTTCGGCGTGTGGATCAGCGACGCGTGCATGTGCGCGGCCATTGTATGGATGTTATACGCCTGGGTGCCCCCGCGCTGGGCTTTTGTCGGGGGATTGATCGCGGCCATTCAATTCGGCATATTCACTTATTGGAGCCAAAGTTTTTGGGGCGGGGCAGCGGCAGCCTTGGGCGGCGCCTTGATGCTCGGGGCCTTGCCGAGGATGGTCCGGGGCCAAAAAGCCCAGGATGTTTTGGTCTTTAGTTTAGGCATCGGACTTTTATTGATCACACGTCCCTTGGAAGGGATATTATTAGGTTTGCCGATAGGGCTTTGGGCAGGGGCCAGGCGATTTCGAAAAAATGATATTTATGACTGCCTTAAAAAATCCGATCTCCTTGTGACGTTTGTTTTAAGCTTGCTGGCGATGACCGTTTTGATGGGATTTTATAATCAGCGCATCACGGGTCGAGCCTATGATTTCCCGCACCAGACTTACGCCCGCATGTATTCCAGCGTGCCGATGCTGATTTGGCAGCCCTTAAAGCCCATGCCTCGCCTTGATCTCGAGGAGATGCGCCAGTACGAAGAGACATGGATCAAGAATTATTTTGTACACAAGAGGACCTGGGAAGGCTTTTGGGAGGATTTGGGCAGGGACCTGGATTATATGTTTCATTTTTATTTCGGCTATCCTTTAGGCCTGGCTGCCCTGCTCTGTTTTTGTCTAAGGCCGTTGGACTTCAAGCGGCTGGCCAGGACCGCCGGGGTTTTTGCGCTTGTAGGCATGGTGATGGCTTGCGCTTATTGCCGGGCCAGGGCCCATTATTACGCCCCCTTGACCTGCCTGGTCATTTTGCTTCTGGTCCAAGGATTGAGGGTCCTTGCAGCTGTCCAGTTTTGGCAATGGCGACTGGGAAGGGGGACGGTGTATGCCCTGATGCTGACCCAGCTCATCCTTGACCTTCAGCCTTTGCCGCCTCAAATATTCCATGATCCGTTGGCGACGGTGATCCAGCCGGCCCACAGTGCGGCCCCTAAAATTTTCACAAGGGAACAATTGGCCAGGTTCTTAAGAAAGCAGGGCGGCAGGCATTTGGTCATGGTCCATTATCCGGCCTGGCACCTTTGCCATTGGGAATGGGTCTTCAATGAGGCGGACATCGGCCATGCCGCCATTGTATGGGCCAGGGACTTGGGTGAGGAAAAAAATCAAGCCTTGCGCGCTTATTTCAAAGACCGCGCAGTTTGGCGCATAGACATCACGCAAGAATTCCCCCATTTCGGGAGATTCGACGGACGATGATATGTTGAAGGGGCCCCTATTTAAAATTCTGATGGTCTTGCTGTGCTGGTTTTTGGCCTTGGAGCTTTGTTCCCGGTGGATCATCAGCAACCCCTGGTTTTATGAGCATTATGTGAAGCGCGTCTCTGATGCCGGCATGAGACTGGAGTTCACACGTCCGAAGCCGAAGGAGAAGGATGATGACGGCCACCATCTTTATACCATTTTCAGCCCGACCCGCGGATGGGCCCTGCGGCCCAAGCTCAAGGACTTGAAAATTTTTGACGGCAAATTCATGAATACAAACAGCCGCGGCATCCGGGGCAGCGAGGAGTACAGCTATGACAAGGTCCCGGGCAAGACCAGGGTCCTGATTTTGGGAGATTCCTTCACCTTCGGTGAAGAAGTCAGCGATACGGAAACCTATCCGTATCTTCTTCAACAGATGCTCCCCCAGACACAGATCATCAATTTCGGGGTCTCTGCCTACGGCCAGGACCAGATGCTCATTTACTTGCAGGAAGAAGGGCTGAAATATCATCCGGATATTATTATCTTGGGCTATGCCAGCTGGGACAATGCCCGCAACCTGCATGAAATCATGTACAGGCCCAAGCCAAGGTTCCAATGGGTCGGCGGCAGGCTTTGGCTTGTCCGTTCTCAGGTCAGACACAGATCGTGGTATCTACACCATGAATTTTACAGGTCCAAATTCTGCGATTTGCTGGATATTCTTCGCTTTGATATTTTAAGGAAAACCGGAAAGTACGAGCGCCAGGCCCAAGACATCACGGACCACATACTGGACCAAATCGTCTCAATCTCCAGAGAGCATGGCGCTAAAATTATTTTTGCCCCTATTTCGACGGACTTCATCCTGCCCCATGAACCGGACGCAATAGAGTCTCAGGTGAATCGATTTTACGCGACATGGGAGAGCAAGGGCGTCCTGTGCCCCCGCCTGGGGCCGTTGACCATTCCCATGGCCGATGGGAATGTGTTTTTAAGAGGGAAACATTATAAACCCAGGGTGTATCAAAAAATTGCCGAGGGATTGAGAGATTTTCTGCTGAGCCGACATTTGGTGGGGGAAGAAACCCCGTCTTAAAAAATCATATTTATGCCTGGGCTGTTATTCATACAAATCCCCGCGTTGAATGAGACGGACACCATTGCCGGAGTCTTGGATGAAGTCCCCCGCATGGTGGCAGGGTTCAGGCAGGTCAAAATCCTGATCATCAATGACGGTTCTATTGATGGGACTTTAAAAACCGTGAAACAATGGGGGGTAAAGCATGTCCTGGATTTTAAGCAGAACCATGGCCTGGGCCATGCCTTTCGCAGCGGCTTGGCCTATGCCCTTAAACAAGGGGCGGACGTGATTGTCAATTTGGACGCGGACCATCAATACCAGCCGGGCCAGATAGGGCTTTTGGCAGCGCCCATTGTTTCCGGTCTGGCGGATGCGGTGATCGGGGACCGTAAATTGTCTAAGGTCAGCCGTTATCCTGCGTATATGCGGATGGCCCAATCTTCGGGAAATGCCTTGATGTCCCTGCTGTTTCAATTCCCTGTCCGCGATGCCACTTCAGGCTTTAGGGCCTTTAACAGAAAGGCGGCGGAGCTTTTGGTCTCTCAATTGGAAAATGATTACACCTATACCGTCGAATCGCTGGGCCTTCTGCTTAAAAACAAGATGCGCGTGGCCTATGTGCCCATTGATATCCGTTACCCGACCCGGCCCACGCGTTTGATCAAAAGCCGCGGCCAATACGTGCGGCAATTCATAGGGACAGCCTTTAAAATAAAATTCAGGAAGCCATGAAAAAGCCCGCTCTTGTGATTTTGGACCTGGTATTGTTCACCGTCTTTACGGCCGTCCTTTTTAAAAATTCGGTCTTATGCACAGACCTGCACAAACTCTATTCCAAGTCTTTGGCCCACCGGCTGCAAACGCAAGCATTACTGCAAGGCCATCTCTCCCTGGCCCCCTTGCCTTTCGGCGCCCAGATTGATTTTAATTGGTCAGGACACGGCTTGCAGCAGGTGTGGGGCCTGGGCGTTCCCTTATTAAGGCTCCCTTTCGAGGGGTTGGCGAATATAGGGGGTTTTGGTCCGTTTCCTGACCGCCTGGTATTGCTGTTTTATCTTTTTTTGGTGATCTATATACTGCACTTTGCCATGCAATCGCTCCAAAAATCCTTGGGCGGGGAAGGGGGCGCGGCTGAATTATGCATTCGCTGGTATGTGATGGCCTGGATATTTTTGTCCCCGGCCATGGGGATTCTGCTTCATCGGCAGATCAACAATGTTTATCATGAAACCATTTTTTATGGTTGTTTGTACGCTTATGTTCTATTGGCCTTGTTGTGGGTTTACATTTCAGGACGTGATGCGCGGGTTTATATAGGGTTATCTTTGGCCGCGGGTCTGGGATGTTTGATCAGGCCGACCCTGCTGGCTTACGGACTGGCGTCCATGATGGCGGCCTCCATCGTTGTCATGGTGCAACAGCGCCCTATCAAACTGGTCATGGCCGGGATTTTATCTTTTGGCCTTGGTTTAGGCTTCACCGCATGGACCAATGTCCTTCGCTTCGGTTCTCCCTTGGACTTCGGCCAGGGGGCCAATTTTACCGGCATTCCGATTTTGATCTATTCCCTGCGTTTTGATTATCCATTTCACCATGAGCCTATCTTAAGCGCGGCCAAGGAACTGTTCGGGGCCTTGTTCCTGCAAAACCCCTGGGAATCACCGACGGCGAGGTTTCGGTGGGGTTTTGGAGGGTATAGGCCTCCTTTTAATTTTATCCATGTGTTGGTGTTGTTGTCGGGCTTAGGTGTGTTTTATGCGGCGTGCAAGACCAAGGCCCAAAATATCCTCATGACCACGGTACCTTGGGCCCTCATGAGTTTCGCCCTGCTGTTTGTTTTTTACGCGCACACACTGTATATCCAAAGCCGCTACTTGTCGGAATTCGCGCCCGCGGTTTCTGCCGTCGGGGCGGTATTGATCCTGACCGCCGGCCATGCCTTTAGAGTGAAACGTCATCTCAAGGGAGGCGTTTGGATTTTTTGGCTGGTTTTGGTCCTCGTGTTCTATTTCGGCAATAAAGATTTTTTTATGCCTGACCATCCGGCCATCCAAAGAGATGATCAATTGACAGACAAAAAAGGCATTGATCACCTGATGACTCAATTCCGGCAGGGGCTTTCAGCACGGCCGCAGCTGCCGGTCAAGGTTTACTGCGGCAGCACCAATCTTGTGCCCGGATTGTTTTTTCGGGCGTATCCGTTTCAAGGAATGGTTTTTCAATACAACGGCTGGGACATCCAAACCGATTGTTTTGTGCGGGCAGCCACATCGTTTATTTTGCCGAATAAAAAATGCCTCACCCTTAATGCAACGGCCACTCCTCAATACCAAGGGCCGACGGTCAGGGTCAAAAGAGATAACGATGAACTTGTCTTCGATCATGCGGATGGCCCGGCCCGCCAGATCAAGACGTTCTGCCAGGAAAAAACATCGCCCTATCCGGAGGCCTATTACACGATAGGCTGGGTCATGCCCGAGGCATTGAATGCAGTTAAAAACGATCTTTTGCCCGTGCGTTTAAGCTGGGTCAAGGTCTCTGATACAAAAAAATGAACATTGAGCTCTCCATCATCATCGCTGTTTACTCTGAAACACAATCCGTGATAGAGACAATCCGCCGTCTTTTTAAGATGGACAGCGGCTATATTAAGGAAATCATCTTGGTCGTTGCTCCGCGCTCCACCAGCGCTTGTTTAGAGATATGCCGCCAACTGGCCAAGGATGATCCGCGCATCCAATGCAGGATCCAAGAAAACAATCCCGGTGTTGGTTTGGCCTTTCGGGAGGGGATTAAGATGGCCAGGGGGACGCATGTGGTCGTGATGGCAGCTGACCTGGAAACTGAGCCGGAAACAGTTGAGCGGATGGTCAAGAAAGTCCGGGAGACCGATTGCGCGGCGGTGTCACCCAGCCGATGGCTTAAAGGCGGCGGATTTCGAGGGTATGGAGGCTGGAAGATCGCCGCCAATTTTTTATTTCAGAAGTACTTTATGCTGTTATTTAAGACCCCGGTTTCGGATTTGACCTTGGGCTATAAACTTTATAAGGCAGGGATCATTCAAATGTTGAACTTGGAATCCTCAGGTCCTGAAATGGTCTTTGAAAGCATGTTAAAGATCATCCGCTCAGGGGGCAGGATCGAGGAAATACCGACGCTTTGGGTCAGGCGCTCTGAAGGGACATCGAAAAATGCGCCGCCGTGGCCAAGCTTTGTGAAGTATTTCAAGACCGGCATGAAGGTCTACCGCTCGCCCCTCAAAGCGCGGCGCAGGATTTAAGCCAGATGCGCATGCCCTGGGCTGTTTTGCGCAGGCAATCCTGCTCAAGGGGGGTCAAGATTTTCTTGGCCAGGACGCTGTCCTGCAATCGGAAGGACAATTCTTCATATAGGCGGCTGTAGGACGAGGAACTTAATTTGATGTTGTCAAGGATTTCAACCAATTTAGGGGTCATCAAAGAAGGCAGGAATTCTTTTTCAAGGTCTTTGAGCAGATCATGCGGGTTCCTGCGCTGTACAACCATGGGCTCTCCGAAAGCGACCAGATCATCCATGACATCGGCCGCTTTTTTTAAGAAATAACTCATCCAGATATCATCGAAACGGAAATTATCAATTGTCAGGCGGCTGTTGACCCGGCCCAGGGTGATCAAAAACATGCAGGGCAGGACATCCTTATAAAAGGCCGTATTCTGGCTGTTGAAAGGATGGCTCGTGTGCTTGGCCAGGGCCATGGACCGGCAGGGCATGGCCGACCGGATGACCTTGAAGGGCTCTTCCAGGCGTGTGATCGTGTCCACATCCGGATCACCCAGCCAAAAGCCGGCATTGACAACAACACGCTTCTTCATTTTATGGATGCGGTTTCGTCCCTGCAGCCAGCGCTTATTCAGAGGAAACCCGCGATGGTAAAAAGCATGCGCCGGAGAGGTCTTCAAATAAGAGCACAGATTGACCCAGCCGCAAGAAGAGGAGATCACGGCCGTTTCCCGGATGGTCCCCACCTTGCCATGGGCCTTGATATAATCAATGCCGGGGACCGCGTAATTATCGTCATCGATGGAAATGAGGACATCAGCCCCGCGCTGGACAGCCAGGAGATATCCTATGTTCCTGCGCTGGATGGAATTGAAAGGGAGCATTTTTTTAAGGTCCGGATGTTTTTTAAGCCATTCATTTTGTTCCCTGGGCCCAAGGTAAATAAAGGCGTATCCGGATTTTTTTAAGGAATTGAGGTAGCGCAGGCATTGGGGCGGTGTTTTAAGGTCGCCTATGACAATAAATGCGACGTCTCGGTGTCCATACCTGCGGCAATTGTCAATGTAGCTTTTTAAAACCGTAGGGACATGGATGGTTGTTAAGACAAGTGCGGTCTTCATGGCGCTGTTTTGGGGGATTTCGTTTTCTAATCCTTGATATTAACAAAATTGATATTAAAATGCTATCCATATGAAAAATATCGTTGTCACCGGCGCCGGCGGGTTCATCGGCCACCACCTGGTCAAGGCCCTTAAGGCCAAAGGCCATCATGTGACCGGCATAGACCTTAAATATCCGGAATTTGAAGCGACCCTGGCAGACCGGTTTATTATCCATGATCTGCGTAAATCTTCCTTGGATTGGGAAAGGCCTGTTTATGAAGCGGAAGAAGTCTGGGCCCTGGCCGCGGACATGGGCGGCATGGGTTTTATTTCCCATGACCATGCCTATCTCATGCGCAACAATGCCTTGATCAACATCAACACCCTGGAAGCGGCTGCGCAAGCGAAGGTGAAGAAATACCTCTTCACGTCATCAGCCTGCGTTTATCCTGAGCTTTGGCAAAACCGGGAATTTGCCGCCGGCTTGAAGGAAGACCAGGCCTATCCGGCCCTTCCGCCCGAAGGATATGGATGGGAAAAGCTTTATACCGAGAAGATGTGCCAATACTACCATGAAGAACACCACATCGAAATGAAGATGGTGCGTTTCCACAATATTTACGGGCCCTTAGGCACCTGGCAGGGCGGCAGGGAAAAAGCGCCGGCGGCCTTGTGCCGCAAGGTGGCTGAGGCCGTCCGGGAAAAGAAAGACCATATTGAAATCTGGGGCGACGGTCAGCAGACCCGCACCTTCTGCTACATCGAGGATTGCATCAAAGGCCTGGGATTGATCATGGATTCTTCCTACAGCGGCCCGGTGAACCTTGGGCGCGATGAAGCGTTGACCATCAATGATTTGGCGGACCAAATCTTGAAGATCGCCGGTGTTTCCTTAAAAAAAGTTTATGTGCCTGGCGCGCAAGGCGTCAGAGGCAGGAATTCGGACAACAGTCTGCTTAAAAAAATCACAGGATGGTCGCCGGAGATTGATATCGCTGCCGGATTGGCCAAGACCTATCCGTGGATTGAGCGGCAGGTGGCCTCTTTGGCCAGGATTTAATGCGATCTCGTTTGGCCTGAATTCTTGATGAATGACCGTTCCCTCCATAACATGCGTTCCTTTCTATATCTATTGGCCGAAGGATTTTGCATTGCCGCTTTAATGGTGATTTTACTCGAGCATTCGGCCCTGCTGAATGACTGGAGTAAACTCTATTCCACGGCCCTGGCCCACCGTCTGCAGACTGATGCCTTGTTAAACGGCCGTTTGTCTTTAAGCCCGGTGCCGTATGGATATATCCGGGATTTTATATGGACAGACCATGGCTTGCAGCAGCCTTGGGGATTGGGTGTGCCCCTCTTAAGGCTTCCCTTTGAATGGCTGTCCATCCACATGGGCCAGGGCCCTTTTCCGGACAGGATCGTCCTCATGTTTTATTTGGTCCTGACGATCCTCATCATAAATTTGTCTTTAAGAGCTCTCAGCGCCGCGATGGGCATAAGTCCTCAAAGCATCCAAAGCCTCTTGGTCCGATGGTATTTGTTATTTTGGATTTTTATTTCTCCGGCCCTGGGCGCCTTGATCCAGGTGAGGATCAATACGGTCTATCATGAAACCATTTTTTATGATTTTCTTTTCAGTTATGTTTTGCTTGCCCTATTTTGGATTTATATCACCCGGTTAACAGATGCGGCCTTCTTGGCCCTTGGCTTGGCCTCGGGCCTGGGCTGGTTGATCTGCCCGCCCTTGATCGGCTATGGAGCGGTCACCCTGCTTTTGGCCTCTTATTGGGCGGTCCGCAATAAGCGCGGCTGGATACTGGTTTTTCAAGGGGCCGGACTTTTTTGGATAGGCGTGGCTGTCAATTGTTGGTGCAATGCCCTGCGCTTCGGCGCACCGTTTGAATTCGGCCATTCGGGGAATCTGGGCGGCATCCCGACACTGGATTATTCCCTTCATTTCGATTACCCGTTCCGTTATGAGCCTATCTTAAGCGCGGCCAGGGAACTGGTGGGCATCATGTTTTTCCACGATGCCTGGCGCTGTGCAACGCCCAGGTTTCGATGGGGCTTTGTGGGCGCTAATCCGCCTTTCAGCTGGCCGTATCTCGTCCTTGGCTTGGCGGGCATGGTCCTGCTTTTATTGTTCATTTATAAAAAATGGATCAGGCCCCGGTCTTCCCCCAAAGCAGACAGCCCTCTTTGGAATATTATATTTCTGACCCTGGCTTGGGGCGTGCTCAACGGGGCCCTGCTTTTTATGTTTTACGCGCGTACGCCATTTATCAACAGCAATTATCTTGCGGAATTCTCGGCGGCGTTTAACGCCATATTCATTGCGCAGCTGATGGGTCTTGCCTTGATGCTGAGACCCCGCAGCAAGGGCATGGGCGTGCCGGCGCTTCTCATGTTAGGTCTGGCCTTGCTTTTTTATTGTTCCAACAAACAATTTTTTGCCATCGATAACAGCCTGATTCAAAATTATAATAAGGGTTGGATCAGGAAATCCCTGCTTTCTCTGGCCGCTTTTCCTAATGGACAAAAGGTCATCATGCAGATGACAGGCGAGGGCATCGTGGAGGATGAGTCCAAAGCGTATGTCCGTCTTAATCCGGACCGCTTATTAAATCCTGCCGTGGTTTATAACATTGCCAAGGAAGATTTTGGCTTGATTTGGTACACGCTCCAAGATGCCAGGTTCGCCCAGGGCCATCAGCCCAAAGTGACGGACCGACAAGGGATCAAGAAGCTCGTCGATGAGTTCCATCAAAATACCCTCTTAAGACCGGACCTTCCGGAAACCTCTTATTGCGGACATACCTATGCCCATCCGGGTCTGATGTTTCAATACAACGGCTGGGACATTGACACCGACTGCCGGGTGGCGCTGGAAACATCGGCCTTTTTGCCGTCCCAAAGGTGTGTTACCTTAAATTATACACTCCTCTCGAACCATCTATTTCCTAAGGTCCAGGTGAAGCGCAATTTAGTTTTTTTGAAATTATTCCGTGCCAAGATCAATGCCGGGAACATCCAACCCGGACTCCCGGAAGTGACGGGGACCTACTGCTCAGGCAGGGCCATGCAGGAGGGTGTGAGCTTGTACAGCATCGGCTGGCTGTCTTTGAGGCAGTTTAAAACCGTGCCTGTCAAGGCCCTGAACTCGACCTATCCCATCCGGCTGAATTGGATCAAGGTATCCGACGGACTATGAGAATGATTGCTGTTTGGACTGCGGCGTTTTTGATCCTGGCCGTTTATTACGCGGGCTTCCAATGTCCCATGGAAAGAGAATTTGCGGAGGCCGTGATTCTTGAACGCGGCCACAACTATGA
Organism: uncultured Planctomycetales bacterium; assembly: GCA_964483785.1. Lineage (GTDB taxonomy): Bacteria > Omnitrophota > Gorgyraeia > Zapsychrales > Fredricksoniimonadaceae > JABDGZ01. The sequence continues at coordinate 306 of CAZACW010000001.1, read as the reverse complement.
TGAGGCCATCGCAGATTTCAAAAAAATCTTAAGCCTATATCCTGCCTATCCGCCTGCTTATCTGAACCTGGCGTATATCTACGGCCAATTAGGGCTTACCAAATTATCCAAAGATAATGCCCAAATGGCCTTGAAGAACGCCATCATCACTTCGGAAGACCTGACCCAACGCGGCCTGGTCTATTACGGAAAACGTATTCGTTTTTATCAAATCAACCGTTATAACCGGTTTATTATTAGAAACTATTTTGTATCAGTGCTGTCCGGTAAAGTTTTAGATGAATGTTAACTGAGGATCATCGCGTT